>QCCT01000005.1 GCA_003281165.1 Prochlorococcus sp. AG-347-M18 | reverse complement strand
TAGTTCTTCAAGCTGATGGATCAGCTTTAATTTCTGATAATGGGAGAGGTATTCCAACAGATATTCATCCAAGAACAGGTAAAAGTGCTTTAGAAACTGTATTAACTGTTCTTCATGCTGGAGGTAAATTCGGTAGCGGTGGCTATAAAGTTTCAGGCGGATTGCATGGAGTAGGAATATCTG
This sequence comes from Prochlorococcus sp. AG-347-M18, assembly GCA_003281165.1. Taxonomy (GTDB): domain Bacteria; phylum Cyanobacteriota; class Cyanobacteriia; order PCC-6307; family Cyanobiaceae; genus Prochlorococcus_A. The sequence continues at coordinate 80,941 of QCCT01000005.1, read as the reverse complement.
TAGTTAATGCTCTAAGCGAATGGGTGAATGTGACAGTTTTTAGAGATGGCAGTGAGTTTAATCAAAGATTTGAGAAAGGTGTATCGCAGAGTGTATTGCAAAGTAAAAGGCAGTCATTAAAACCTTTTAAAAAAGGAACGACTATTTGTTTTAAGCCTGATAAAACGATTTTTTCTGGAGGTATAGAATTCGAATATGCTCTTCTCTCATCTAGATTAAGAGAACTAGCCTATCTTAACGGCGGTGTAAAAATCGTTTTTAGAGATGAGAGAAATGAATTGTCAGATGGTTCTTTCAAAGAAGAAATTTACTTATATGAAGGAGGTATTAAAGAATATGTGCAATACATGAATGCAGAAAAGGAATCTATTCATCCTGAAATAATTTATGTTGATTCACAAAAAGAAAACGTTACCGTAGAAGCAGCTTTGCAATGGTGTTCAGATATATATTCAGATAATATTTTAGGTTTTGCAAATAATATCAGAACTATTGATGGAGGTACTCATATTGAGGGCTTAAAGACAGTTTTGACAAGAACTTTCAATAATCTTGCAAAAAAGAGAGGAAAAAGAAAAGATATAGAAAAAAATTTAGCTGGCGAAAATATCAGAGAGGGCTTAACTGTGGTTTTATCTGTAAAAGTTCCAGATCCCGAATTCGAGGGACAAACAAAAACAAAATTAGGTAATACCGAAGTAAGAGGAATTGTTGACTCTCTAATTGGTGATGCGCTTACAAAATTTATGGAATTTAATCCTGGAATTTTAGACTTGATTCTTGAGAAAGCAATTCAATCATTCAATGCAGCAGAAGCTGCAAGAAGGGCTAGAGAATTAGTGAGGAGAAAAAGTGTACTTGAAAGCTCAACTTTGCCAGGTAAATTAGCAGATTGTAGTTCTAGAGATCCCTCAGAATCTGAAATTTATATCGTTGAGGGAGATTCTGCGGGAGGCTCTGCAAAACAAGGCAGAGATAGAAATTTTCAAGCTATTTTGCCTCTTAGGGGTAAAATTCTTAATATTGAAAAAACTGACGATACAAAAATATACAAAAATACAGAAATTCAATCATTAATAACAGCTCTTGGATTAGGAATAAAAGGAGAAGAGTTCGACGTGAGCTCTTTGAGATATCACAGAGTTGTAATTATGACGGATGCTGATGTTGATGGTGCACATATAAGAACTTTATTATTAACATTTTTTTATAGATACCAAAGAGAACTTGTTGAAAGAGGTCATATTTATATTGCTTGTCCTCCTCTCTACAAGGTTGAAAGGGGTAAGAATCATAAATACTGTTATAACGAGAATGAATTAAAGGATACAATTTCAGGTTTTGGAGAAAATGCAAATTACAATATTCAAAGATTTAAGGGATTAGGTGAGATGATGCCAAAACAATTATGGGATACAACTATGAATCCTCAGACGAGAATGATGAAAAGGGTTGAAATTGAAGATGCTCTTGAAGCTGACAGAATATTTAATATATTAATGGGGGATAAAGTTGCACCAAGAAGAGAATTTATTGAAACGCATAGTAGTAACTTAGATATGGCAACTTTAGATATATGATTAATTCTCTTCTTAAGAATTTTTGCTTAATTACTTTTGCATTAATTGCTCCAATTACTTTGCCTGCAGGTGGCATTCAAAAAAAAACAAATCATTATAATTTTGACAATAATACAAAAGAAATTATTCTAATTTCTAATACATCTCTGTATTCTTTTCCAGAGACTAATTCTAAAGAGTTAATAGTTCTTGATAAGGGTACAAGTTTATCAATTTTACGTAATTGGATAGTCAGCGAAAGTGAAATATGGCTTAGGGTGGAATTACCTTCCAATAAATTATTAGATGATCCTAATAAAATTACAAAAGGCTGGATAAAGATGTAAATTTTGGAAATTACTTCAATAAGTATTGTTTTATTAGGTAGTACTTTTGGAGTAATAATAAGGATGTTTATACAAAATAATTTAAAAATTAATATAGGTTTTAATATTCAAAGCACTTCAATAGTCAATTTTATTGCGTCATTTTTTTTGGGAATTTTAGTAGCATTAAAATTGACAGATCATAAAATATTTTTGTTATTTTATACCGGTTTTTTAGGATCTTTTAGTACATTCTCTTTTTTTATATATCAACTATTTGTTTTATTTGAAAAGAGGAAATTTATGAGTTTATTTTTTCACTATATAGAGGTTATGATAATTTCCTTTCTGTGCTTTTATTTAGGTTATTATTTGATACAAATTATTTGATGAAAATAAAAAGTTACTTTTATATTCTTACTGCATGTTATTCAGCTACCTTTTTAAGAGTATATTTAAATAATAATCTTATTGTTTCCTTAATTGGATCATTGTTAGTTGGATTTGTTATCGCAAAAAGATTAAATTCCTTTAAAGAAAAAGTTATATTAAGCGGGTTTTTTTCTTGCTTTACATCCTTTAGCGGATTTATATATTTTTTACACAAAACTTTGAGTCAAGGTGATTGGATAAAATTTATAATTTTTTTAAATTCTATTATTATTTTAAATCTATTTACGATGTATTTTGGGTTTTGGATAAGTAGAAAAATTACTTAAATTTCTTATAATAGTGTTGTTACTATGACAAGGAATTATATCTATGAATGAAAATAATCTTGAAACGATTACATCCCTATCTTCAGACCTAAGTACTCGAGAAAATATTACTACTCAACTTGAAGAATTACTTGTCGCAGGAAATTATGACGAGGCAAAGTTACTTTTAGAACCTTCTCAACCTGTTGATATTGCAGATGCTATTGGAAGCCTCCCATTAATCTTGCAGGCATTAGCATTTCGATTATTAAAGAAAAATGAGGCAATTGAGGTTTATGAATATTTAGACCCAGTTGTTCAGCAAACCTTATTGGACAGACTGCGTTCAGGAGAAGTTCTAGAAATAGTTGAGAGAATGTCCCCCGATGATAGGGTACAACTCTTTGACGAATTACCTGCAAAAGTTGTACGAAAATTTTTGTCTGCTCTTAGCCCTGGTGAAAGGAAAGTAACAGCGGAATTACTTGGATATGAGCCCGAAACCGCTGGAAGATTAATGACAACCGAATTCATAGATCTAAAAGAGATGCAAACAGCAGCTGAGGCTCTTTCTTTGGTCAGAAAAAGAGCACCATTTACAGAAACAATTTATAGTTTGTACGTTACTGATAAAGAAAGACATTTAACAGGTATTCTTTCGTTGAGAGACCTCGTAACTGCTGATCCATCTAAGCCTATTGGAGATGTTATGACAAAAGATGTTGTTAATATCTCTACTAATACAAATCAAGAAGAGGTCGCAAGAGCAATTCAAAGATATGATTTTTTAGCGCTCCCAGTAGTTGACAAAGAAAACAGACTTGTTGGGATAGTAACTGTCGATGATTTAATTGATGTCATAGAACAAGAGGCAACAAGAGATATTTATGCAGCCGGGGCAGTTCAACCAGGAGATGAAGATGATTATTTTCAAAGTAGTTTACTTACGATAGCTCGACGACGAATTTTATGGTTGTTAATTTTGGTATTGGCAAATGGCTTGACAACAAAAGTTATTGCAATAAATAATCAAATACTAGAAGAAATAGTTTTGCTAGCTGCATTTATTCCGCTTCTTATCGGAACTGGGGGTAATGTTGGTGCTCAAAGTTCAACTGTTGTAATTAGAGGTTTAAGTACCCAAAAATTGAAGTCTCTTGGTGCAGTCAAGGCAGTAGTTAAAGAGGCAATAACAGGTGCTCTTTTAGGAGTGTTGATGATGTTGGTGGTATTTCCCTTCGCTTGGTGGCAAGGAAAAGGACCCTTAATAGCCTCTGCTGTAGGAATAAGTTTAATATCTATTACCACTCTAGCTGCTACGACAGGCGCGATTCTCCCTTTGCTGTTTGACAGAATGAAATTGGATCCGGCCTTAATGTCTTCACCTTTTATAACAACTATCACTGATATCGCAGGTGTCTTTATTTATCTAAGTACTGCACAATGGCTTTTGAGCTTTCAAGTAGTTTGAACTAGGTATTTATTCTCATTTTTGTAAAATTGTGGATTTTTTTGTTTAACTTTACATTTCTTAATGGTATTGTTTACAAAACATCATTTATTTTTCATGTCTTCTGAAACATTAGTTGAGAATAAATTGACGACAATATCAAGTTTAAAAGCTAGTAACGATGTCGACCTTGTTAGATCTTATTTAAGAGATATTGGTAGAGTGCCACTTTTATCCCACGAACAAGAAATTACTCTTGGTAGGCAAGTACAAGAATATATGCAAGTTGAAAGGGCAGAATTAGAAATAATTGAATTAACAGGTGATAAGCCAAGTGTTGAGGAGTTGTCAAATAAATTAAATTTATCCACTTCCATAATCAAAAAAAGATTGAGGGCAGGACAGAGAGCTAAAGAGAGAATGGTTGCAGCTAATTTAAGACTAGTAGTAAGTGTTGCAAAAAAATATACAAAAAGGAATATGGAATTATTAGATTTAATTCAAGAAGGTACGATTGGACTGGTAAGAGGAGTAGAAAAATTTGATCCAGCTAGAGGCTATAAATTTTCAACCTATGCATACTGGTGGATTAGACAAGGTATAACGAGAGCGATAGCTGAAAAAAGTAGAGCAATAAGGTTACCAATTCACATAACAGAAATGTTGAATAAGTTGAAAAAAGGTCAAAGAGAGTTGAGTCAAGAAATGTCTAGAACTCCAACAGTAAGTGAACTTGCTAAATACGTAGAGCTTCCTGAAGAGGATGTAAAAGACCTGATGTGCAAAGCTGGACAACCAGTTAGTCTTGAAACAAAAGTTGGTGATGGTGAGGACACTGTTTTGTTAGATTTACTAGCAGGTGGTGAGGATTTGCCAGATGAACAAATTGAAATGGATTGTATGAGAGGGGATCTTCACTCTCTTTTGCATCAATTACCTGATCTTCAATGCAGAGTTTTAAGAATGAGATACGGAATGGATGGTGATGAGCCTATGTCTCTTACAGGGATAGGAAGGGTTTTAGGAATAAGTAGGGATCGTGTAAGAAACCTAGAACGAGATGGATTAAGAGGTTTGAGGAGACTCAGTGACAATGTAGAAGCTTATTTTGTTTCTTGAATAAATTCATATATAAAATTATTTGTTTTCTCAGGTTCTTCATCATGAGGACAATGACCAGCCCCATAAATAATATCCAATCTTTTAATATTTTTGAATTTTTTTTCCCAATCTCTTGCTTCATTTAAAGATTCCCAAGGATCTTTTTCTCCCCAAATCAATTGGATTGGAGCATTAACCTTATCAAAAAGTTCAGTAGCAAGATAGTCATCAAATAAATTTATAAAACCACGAAATGCTTCTTTAGAGTTTTTCCTTTGTGAAGGTTTATAGAGTATTTCAATCAATTCTTCATCGACATTTTTTCCTGAAGGGTAAGCTTGATCAAGTATTTTCTTTATTACTTTTGGATTAGCAGCTCTAGTAAACAGTGAATTACTGATTACTCTTTGTCTGACTATCGTTTTAAGAACGGGTCTCAGTAGATTCATTAAAATATCACTTTTTTTTAAACGTTTATCATCCATAGTTCTTTGTGCACAATCAATCAAAATGACACCTTTACAATTATCTTTGAGGATTTCAGCAGCTTTCAATGCTATAACACCACCAATTGAATTTCCTACCAAGTAAACAGGAGATTTTATTACCTCTGCACAAAATGTTGATATTTGATTACCCCATAAGTTAAAAGAATATTTAGTTGAGTTTTTTTTATCAGGTTCGTAATTTAATAGAGCACTAGGCTGACTGCTTTTTCCAAATCCTAATAAGTCAATTGCGTAGCAGTTAGAAAATTTACCAAGAAAATCTTGATTATGTCTCCAGTGGTTTTTTGACGCCCCAAATCCATGAACTAATAAAATTTTAATATTTTTTTCAGAAGTAGATTTTTTTGATAAAGACCAAGAAATTTCCCAATTTTTCCACTTCCAAGTTTCAGATTTGTTTAAGGACACTATGAATATGTTTTTAATTAAATTAAACTTTAATTCAAAAAAAAATTATTCGTTTTTAATAAATTATTCTTTATTAAGAATTAGTGTTCTTTTTATGAAAAAGAAAAAGGTGATATGTATTGGAGAGGCTTTAATAGACAGAATCAGAAATAAGTCAAATCAAGGATTTACAGATTTTTTGGGTGGTGCGCCTGCTAATGTTGCTTGTGCATTAAGAAAATTAAAAATAGATTCAACCTTTATAGGAAGTTTGGGTAGTGATGATTATGGAAAAAAATTCATTAAGCAATTTAATGAATTGGACGTTAATTTAGATTTCTTGCAATTAGATAATGATTCATCTACTCGTGTGGTTAATGTAGATAGAGATCAATTTGGAGATCGTTTTTTTTCAGGCTTCCAGGAAAGTTCTCATTCACGCTTTGCAGACGAAGTTCTTAGTAAGAAATTAATCGAAAAAGAAATTTTAAATTTGGAGAAATCTTTTCTAGAAACGAAATATTTGGTTATGGGAACGATCTTATTATCATCTCCAATATCGTCAGAGTCTATTTTTTTTCTTCTTGAACTGGCTAAAAAATTTGAAGTCAAAATAGTTATTGATTTGAATTGGAGAGAAGTCTTTTGGGATCACTCAAGTTTTTCATCAGAAATTAGTAAAGCCGAGAGAGTTAATTTAATCAAGAAATTTGTAAATCATTCAAATGTTTTAAAACTTGCTAAAGAGGAAGCAGATTTGTTTTTTGAGGATGAAAATCCCTTTCTAATATCTCAACAATTGTCTAATAGACCAGATGTAATTATAACTGATGGAAAAAATCCCGTTGCATGGTATATCAATGGATTGCAGGGAATTACCAAAACTCCTACTTCACAAAAAATTGTTGATACAACTGGCGCAGGGGATGCCTTTCTAGCGGGCTTAATTTCAAAATTAATTGCTTCTGGCTATCCATCAAATCAACTAGAGATAGAAGATTGCATTAAGTTTGCAGGTGTTTGTGGATTATTAACTTGTCTTGGTGAAGGTGCCATAGAGCAACAGCCATATTATGAGAAGGTTAATAAATTTTTAGGATCTCTTATTTCGTAGTTTCTTCCATAATTTTTTGCGTAACTAATTTCTATTTTCCAGAAATTATCAATAACTGGTTCTATTAATTCTGGCCATTCAATAACTAAAATAGCTTTTCTTTGTATTGCCTCTTCTTCTTCTGAAAAAAAAACTTCTGTTGCTGAAGAAACATTTTCTAACCTGTATAAATCAAGGTGAATTAGTGGAATTTTTCCCGAGTTATAGTGATGCGATAAAGCAAATGTAGGGCTTGTAATATTCTCAGAGATTAATAAGCCTTTAGCAATCCCTTGCACAAATGAAGTTTTCCCAGCCCCAATTGGACCCTGCAATAAAACAATTGATTGGGGATTTAATTTGTGTGAGAGTTTTTTCCCTAAATTTAAAGTTTCTTTTAAATTCTGAACAAACACAAAATTAAACAAAAATCATTTATAGTTTAATAGAAAAAGTATTTACTAGAAATGGTTATCGCAAATTCAGTTAAAACCTCTACACCAAATTATGTAATTGCCGATATTTCTTTATCAGATTTCGGTCGTAAAGAAATTAAAATTGCCGAAACGGAAATGCCTGGATTAATGGCACTTAGAAATAAATATCAATCAGAAAAGCCACTCAAAGGTGCAAAAATAGCTGGAAGTTTGCATATGACTATTCAGACGGCAGTCTTAATAGAAACCCTCGTTGATCTTGGTGCAGAAGTGAAATGGGCTTCCTGCAATATTTTTTCAACTCAAGATCATGCGGCTGCAGCTATCGCAAATCAAGGAATTTCTGTATATGCAAAAAAAGGTGAGACTCTTGATGAATATTGGCAATATACTCACTATATTCTTGATTGGGGTTTAGATTCTCCAAACATGATTCTTGATGATGGAGGAGATGCAACTGGTTTATTGATACTCGGTAGTAAAGCAGAAAAAGATTTATCTGTTTTAGATAATCCAGGTAATGAAGAAGAAATTGCTTTATTCAATTCTATTAAGTCTAAGTTGGAAAAAGATAGTGACTTCTATTCCAGAATTAAACGTAATATCATTGGTGTTACAGAAGAAACTACAACTGGAGTTGCAAGACTTTATCAACTTCAAAAGCAAAATGCTTTACCTTTCCCTGCTATCAATGTTAATGATTCAGTAACTAAGAGCAAATTTGATAATTTATATGGCTGCCGAGAATCCCTAGTTGACAGCATAAAGCGTGCTACTGATGTGATGATTGCTGGGAAAGTCGCTTTAGTAATGGGTTTTGGAGATGTAGGTAAAGGTTCAGCCCAGTCTCTAAGAGGACTCGGTGCAATAGTAAAAGTTGCTGAAGTTGATCCAATTTGTGCTCTTCAAGCGGCAATGGAAGGTTTTAGTGTTGTTACCTTAGATGATGTTGTGGAAGATATAGATATATTTGTTACAGCAACTGGGAATTATCAGGTAATTACAAACGAAAATCTAGTCAAGATGAAAGATGAGGCGATAGTTTGTAATATCGGACATTTCGATAATGAAATTGATGTGGCTTCATTGAAAGATTACCCATGGGAAAATATTAAGCCGCAAGTTGATCATATAACCTTACCGAGTGGCAATAAAATAATCCTTTTAGCCGAAGGTAGATTAGTTAACCTAGGTTGCGCCACTGGACATCCAAGTTTTGTTATGAGTAATTCTTTTACTAACCAAGTACTAGCTCAAATTGAACTTTTCAATAATCCAGAAAAATATGCTAAAGAGGTTTATGTTTTACCAAAACATTTAGATGAGATGGTAGCTAGATTACATCTTGATAAAATTGGCGCAAAATTAACAAAATTAACTAAGGAACAAGCTGACTATATTAACGTTTCTGTTGAAGGACCATATAAACCAGAACTCTATAGATACTAAGTTTGAGTTTAATTTTTGTAAATTTTCTTACTTCAATTCCAGACTACATAAGTTTGGCTGTTGAAAAGAATTCAATAATTGCATACCTCACTATTTGTTTGGCTATGTTTTTAGAAAACATAATACCTCCGATTCCTTCGGAAATAATAATGCCATTGGGAGGTTTCTTTGTTTATCAACAAAAATTAAATTTCTATATTTTAGTTTTTTCGGGATTACTGGGAACTATTCTAGGATCATTGCCTTGGTACTATTTAGGTAGATTAGTGAATGAAAAAAGACTTTCAAATTTTCTAGATAAAAAAGGAAAATATCTGGGTATTTCTTCTAATGATTTAAGTAAAAGTAAAAGGTGGTTTGATAAATATGGGGTTTCTTTAGTTTTTTGGGGCAGATTAGTACCAGGTATAAGAACTTTAATTTCTGTTCCCGCTGGGGTAGAACTGATGCCATTAAGAAAATTTTTGCTTTGGACTACATTTGGGAGCCTTATATGGGTAGTACTTCTCACTTATGCAGGTTATTTATTTGGTGAAAATTATCCAATCATTGAAACATACTTAGATCAAATCAAATATGTTGTAAAGCCAATTTTAATTTTAATTTTCTTATATTTCTTTATAAGAATAATTATTAGAATTTTTAAAAATAATAGAGCTTAAAAAGGGATTTCACTAGAGTTACTACTATTAGAATATTGGTTATTATCGGACTCTTTTCTGGAACTTAGTAAGTTTAATCTATCTACCCTAACAACTGGTTTGAATCTATCTTCACCAGTATTTTTATCTTTCCAACTATCAATTTTGAAGCTTCCTGTAATTCCTATTAAAGATCCTTTTTTAACGTAATCTGCTGCTATTTGTGCTTGCTTGCCCCATATTTCTAGATTAAACCAGTCTGGCTCTTCATCCCTGCTTCTTCTACTCACTGCAAGAGTAAAATTCGCTACGATGCTGCCAGATTCAAAATATCTAACATCTGGTTCTCTTCCAGCTCTTCCAACCAGATTAATAGTGTTAATTTCCATAATTTTTTTTTTTTTAATACTACTCATATTTCTAGGTTTTGCTTAAAGTTTTGCGTGCTATTCATAACTAAATGACAGAATTAATAGAGCTTAATAGAAAATAGATATATTATTTAAAAAAGAATTTATTAACGTGATTTTTAACAAATTTAAATTTTCTCGAGATATTGGCATTGATTTGGGAACGGCTAATACTCTTATACATGTATCAGGTAAGGGAGTTGTTTTACAAGAGCCCTCTGTGGTAGCTATGGATTTAGAAGAAGGAATTCCATTAGCTGTTGGCAAAGAAGCAAAGTTAATGCTTGGAAGGACCCCTGGAAATATTAGAGCTGTAAGACCATTAAGAGATGGAGTTATCGCAGATTTTGATGCGGCAGAGCAAATGATAAAAACATTTATTCAAAAATGTAACGAAGGAAAAGGTATAGTAGCTCCAAGAATTGTGATTGGTATTCCAAGTGGAGTTACCAGTGTTGAGCGTAGAGCAGTAAGAGAAGCTGGATTAGCCGGAGCTAGAGAAGTTCACTTGATTGATGAACCTGTTGCAGCTGCAATAGGAGCATCATTACCAGTAACTGAGCCAATTGGAACTATGATTGTTGATATTGGGGGAGGTACTACTGAGGTTGCAGTATTAAGTTTGGGTGGAACTGTATTGAGTGAATCTGTTCGAATAGCTGGTGACGAAATAAATGAATCAATTGCTCTTTATCTTAAAAAAGTTCACAATTTAGTTGTTGGAGAAAGAACTGCAGAAGATATAAAAATCAAAATTGGCTCTGCATTTCCAGACGATGATTTTGATAAAACTACTTTAGAGGTAAGAGGTTTACATCTTCTATCTGGTTTACCTAGGTCAGTTACTTTGACATCAGGAGAAATAAGAGAAGCTATGGCTGAAACACTTAGTAAAATAGTGGAAGCGGTAAAAAGAACTTTAGAGCGAACTCCCCCTGAACTTGCTGCAGACATTGTTGACAGGGGGATTATGCTCGCAGGAGGTGGAGCTTTAGTAAGAGGCATTAATGATTTATTGAGCGATGAGACGGGAATTTTTACTCACATAGCAGAAAACCCACTTCTTTGCGTAGTTAATGGTTGTGGAGAGGTTTTGGATGATTTTAAAAAACTGAAACGAGTTGTTGATACTCCAGACTTTATAAGGAACGCCATAAGAGATTAATATCATGTTTGATGTCCGACGAATTTCTACTAGTCGTTGGTGGCATAAAAAGAAAAGTTGGGCTTTCTTTGGAATTTTTTTATTTTTAGTTTTTGTAAGGATATCAAAGGGATCTTTTTTTAAGGATTTTTATTATTTTATTTCAAAGCCTTTTTGGCCTGGTCAATTTCAAAAAGAAGTTATTCTTGAGAGCACAAACCAAGAATTTCTAATGCAATTAAATCTTCTTCAAAAGGATAATATAAGATTGCGGAAAATTTTATCTCTTCAAGAATCTCCTAATGATGAAAATATTTCAGCTGCAGTGATTTCCAGAAAAACGGGTAGTTGGTGGAGACAAATAATATTAAACAAGGGTTCAAAAGATGGAGTGGAAATTGGTAGTATTGTTATCGGCCCAGGTGGTTTATTAGGAAGAGTAAGCAATACATCTTTATTTACTTCTTCGGTGACTTTAATAACCTCTCCAGAAAGTAAGTTAGGCGTTTGGGTTGATAGGATTAAAACTAACGGATTACTGGTTGGTTTAGGAGATGATTATCCTAGCTTAATACTTTATTCAAAAGATGCTGATATTAAGGTCGGAGATTTTGTATCATCTTCACCTGCTAGTACCATACTTCCTCCAAATATTCCTATTGGGATTGTCCAATCTATAGATGAGCCATTGAAATCAAAAAAAACGGTAAAAATATCACTTTTAGCAAAACCTCAAGTAATTGATTGGGTGCAAATTTTGAAATTAAATATTTAATGAATAAATTTTTCAAAAAAAATTCATCCATACTATGCTTTATTTTTATCCCAATTATTTTTTTGTGGCATCCTAATTGGCTTGGATTTTTAGGGATTCAGCCATATTGGCCGTTATTTTGGTTATTGCCTTGGTCAATGATTCATGGATCAATTAATGGACTAATTTTTGGTTTGTTTTTAGGTTTAATTTTAGATTCTTTAACTTTGGATAATAATTTTACTCAAATACCAGGCTTAATTTTATGTGGAATTTTGTTTGGGAGAATTAAATTACATAGCGATATTTTGGTGGGGCATTTGAGGTATGGTTTAATTTGTTCTTTTGGAAGTTTTTTGTGCGGGACTCTATATTTTTTACAAATTTTGTTTAAAAATTTTTCAGATAGTACTTTTTTACTATTTATCCCTAGTGTTAAGAATATCTTAGCTGAAGTTTTTCTGACAGGTTTGTTTGCTCCCTTTATTTGCTCCCAACTTATAAGGATGTTTAAATTTTCAAGAAGAAAATTGTGATAATAAATTTTGCCAAGAGGAAAAAATGCTTGAAAAAATTTATATATTTTCAATTAATTTAAAATGTTTGTAAACCTTAGGAATATCTCTTTGAGGGTTCGTAATGTTATATTTTTAATTGTTAGAATAAATGTTCAATGCAATAGTTCTTTGCTTTGAAATATCGAGAAATCTTTTTTTAACTATGTCAAAAGCAAGAATTTTAGTTGTTGATGATGAACCAGCAGTTTTGAAGGTATTAGTTACGAGGCTTCAACTAGCAGGATATCAGGTATATTCAGCTACTAACGGCGAAGAGGCTCTTGAGTCTTTTCACAGGGATTCCCCAGATTTGATAGTTCTTGATGTTATGCTTCCAAAAATGGATGGATTTGCTGTTTGTAGAAGAATTAGAGCTGAGTCAGTAGTACCAATAATATTTTTAACCGCTCTAGAGGCTATTTCAGAGAGAGTTGCTGGTTTGGATTTAGGAGCCGATGATTACTTATCTAAACCATTTAGCCCAAAAGAGTTAGAGGCCAGAATAGCTACAATTTTGAGAAGAATGGGACCTACTGTCTCTGTTACTGAGACTAAAGAAGTTCCATCTGGCAAAGGAGTTATGAAGTTTGGAAGTTTAATCGTTGATACAAATCGTAGACAAGTTTCTAGAGCAGGAGAAAGAATTAGCCTAACTTACACTGAATTCAGCCTTCTAGAATTATTATTTGACGAACCTGGTAAGGTGGTTCCTCGAGCAGAAATTTTGGAACAGCTGTGGGGCTATCCTCCTCGTAGAGCGGCAGATTTAAGAGTTGTAGATGTATATGTTGCAAGACTAAGAGGTAAATTGGAACCAGATCCAAGAAATCCAGAATTAATACTAACTGTTAGAGGAATTGGTTACGCATCTCAGAGAGTTGGCGAAACAGCAACATCTTTGGCAAGTTGAGCAATAGTCTGATAATTTTATTAAATAAAACAAATATATTTAAATAAATTTTGTCTGAAATTAAAGAAGCGCGCTTACAAAAAGCTAGTTCACTCTTGAATAAAGGATTTGCTTCTTACGCACAGAGCTTTAAGGTATCACATACTACCAGTTTTCTTATTCAAAAATTTGATCATCTAGAAAATGGTCAAGAGGAAGACTTCAGTGTTTCTATTGCTGGTAGAGTTCTGGCAAAAAGGGTAATGGGCAAAATTGCCTTTTTCACAATAAGCGATCAAGAAGGTCAGATTCAGCTTTATCTAGATAAAAGGATTATTAATTTCAATTTAGAAAAACAAAAATTACTTTCTTTTGAAGATCTCAAGGAAATAGTAGATATTGGTGATTGGATAGGAGTCTATGGAACTATTAAAAAAACTAATAAAGGTGAGCTTTCAATTAAAGTAGAAAAATGGGAAATGTTATCAAAATCATTACAACCTCTCCCAGATAAATGGCATGGATTGACTGATATTGAAAAAAGATACAGACAACGTTATTTAGATTTAATAGTTAATCCTCACTCTAAAAATGTATTTAAAACCAGAGCGAAATGTATAAGTTTTATAAGAAAATGGCTAGATAATAGAAATTTTTTAGAGATAGAGACTCCAATTCTGCAATCTGAAGCTGGTGGTGCTGAAGCAAGACCATTTATAACCCATCACAATACATTAGATATTCCATTGTATTTAAGAATAGCTACAGAATTACATTTAAAGAGAATGGTTGTTGGAGGTTTTGAGAAAGTCTATGAATTGGGAAGAATCTTCCGTAATGAGGGGATAAGTACAAGGCATAATCCAGAATTCACCTCAGTGGAAATTTATGAAGCTTATTCTGATTATGTAGATATGATGAATTTAACTGAAGAATTGGTTAAAGACATCGTAGCTGATGCATGTGGGTCTTTAATTATAAATTATCAAAATAAAGAAATTGATTTTTCTAAGCCTTGGTCAAGAATATCCATGAAAGCTATTGTCAAAAAATATACAGGGATTGATTTTGATTCTTTCAGTGGAGACTTTCTAGCAGCAAAACAAGCCGTTAAAAATATCAATGTTGATTGTTCTAATAAGGTAAATACTATGGGAAGACTTTTAAATGAGGTCTTCGAGCAAAAAGTAGAATCAAAACTTATAGAACCCACTTTTGTTATTGATTATCCTGTTGAAATCTCTCCTTTAGCTAGGCCTCATCATGATAATAAAGAAATAGTTCAGAGATTTGAATTATTCATTGTTGGTCGTGAACTGGCAAATGCGTTTAGTGAGTTGATAGATCCAGTAGATCAAAGAGAAAGAATGCAATTACAGCAATCTCTTAGAGATGAAGGAGATCTTGAGGCTCACTGTATAGATGAAGATTTTTTAAATGCTTTAGAGATTGGCATGCCGCCTACGGGAGGATTAGGTATAGGCATTGATAGGCTAATTATGTTAATTACTAATAGTGCATCGATTAGAGATGTAATCCCTTTCCCATTGTTAAAACCAGAAATAACTTCCAAAAAAAGTTAAAAATTACCCTCGAATGAAGTAAAATAGAAAAATTAATCCAATACGAAATTTTTTAAATGAGTGGTGAACGTGTTGGTTTCCGTTTCAAACACGCGGATGCAGTAGTAAAAAGAAATCCTCAAGGCCGATCAAGAAGAGGATGGGTTATTGAGCCAGTAGAGCAAACTACAAGTAGAGGTACAAAAATGCCTGCATACAAAATTCGCTGGAGAGATAGTGAGAGGCCAGAAACTGTATTGCAGCATATGCTTATTGCAGATCCAGATCCTTCCCCACCTCCAACTTCAGTAAGTTTAGATTGATACTTTCAATAATCCTGACTAATCTATTATCTTTTTAGTGCAGAGTTGATTTCTTTTTTTATGCTTTTTTGTTTTTCATCTTGTCGTTTGTCATGTAATTTTTTCCCTTTACCAACTCCAATAGTTAGTTTTATCCATGAGCCTTTTAAATAAAGAGATAATGGAACAATAGCCATCCCTTTTTTTTCAGTATTAGATTTCATTTTTATTATTTCTTTTTTATGTAGTAGCAACTTTCTATTTCTTAGTGGATCATGATTAAAGAAAGACCCCACATTTGTATGTGGTGAAATGTGAACATTTAATAATAAGATCTCACCATCTCTGAATGAACAGTATCCGTCTCTTAAATTTGCTTTTCCGTTTCTAATAGACTTTACTTCAGTCCCTAAAAGCTCAATTCCAGCTTCGATTGTTTCAGATATTGCATATTGAAATTTTGCATATCTATTATCAGCTAGAAGTTTAAAATTATTTGCTTTATTAGTATTTTTTTTAACTTTGTTTGAATTTTTTGCCATTTTAGTTGTAAAAAATCTTTCTACTCAGAACAATTGCTATTAACCTTTCATTATGGCAATAATTTCTTCCAAT
Organism: Prochlorococcus sp. AG-347-M18; assembly: GCA_003281165.1. Classification (GTDB taxonomy): domain Bacteria; phylum Cyanobacteriota; class Cyanobacteriia; order PCC-6307; family Cyanobiaceae; genus Prochlorococcus_A. Next base: position 65,058 of record QCCT01000005.1, on the reverse strand, counting down.
ATAGGCGATAATGAATTTTCTTTTCGTAAAAAAGAACTTAGGCTAGTTGATTCAAAAAACATTCCAGAAGAAAAGAGAAACAATAATTTGAACTTAGCCCGGCCTCTTAATTTAAAAGAATTTATTGGCCAAGAACAACTTAAATCTTCTTTAAGAATAGCTATAGATGCTTCAATTATTAGAAAAGAACCTTTGGAGCATACTCTTTTATATGGACAACCTGGTCTAGGTAAGACTACTCTTGCTTTTTTGATAGCCCACGAATTGAATACAAAATGTAGGATTGCGACTGCACCAGCAATTGAAAGACCAAGAGATATTGTAGGTTTACTTCTTGGATTAAAAGAAGGTGAAGTTTTATTTATCGATGAGATACATCGCTTAAATAGGTTAACTGAAGAGTTGTTATATTCTGCAATGGAGGATTTTAGACTTGACTTAACTATGGGAGCTAATAGAGGAGCCCGTTGCAGAACAATTAATCTTCCTAGGTTTACTCTGATTGGTGCGACAACTAAATTAGCCTCAATAAGTGCACCTCTAAGAGACAGATTTGGGATATCTCAGAAAATTGAATTCTATACATCTGATGAATTAAAACAAATCATTGTTAATTTCTCCCGATTAATAAACCTCAATTTAGAAGATGAAGCATCTTATGATTTGGCAAAGATATCTCGAGGGACTCCAAGAATTGCTTTAAGATTATTAAGACGAGTTAGAGATTATGCTCAAGTTGTTATGAAAACTAATACTATCTCAGTAAATTTAATAAAAAAAGCTTTAAATTCTTACCAAATAGACGAAAAAGGATTGGATTCTTTAGATAGACACTATTTATCTTTTCTTAACCAAAACAATAATATTCCAACTGGCCTTGATTCAATTGCATCGGGGTTGGGCGATGATTCTTCAATGTTAGAATTTGTTGTTGAGCCATATCTTATTAAAATTGGTTTTCTCAAGAGAACTCCTCGAGGAAGATTGCTTACTGCTTTAGGAAAAAAGTACATTGATTCAAAAGATGATAACTTTTAAAAAAGTTAAGGTTTGTTTTTTATTAATTTTTATTTTTTTCAATATTTTTTATATTGCACCGTGCTATTCATTATCTTCGAGAGAGGATTTGTTTAAAAATGCGTTAGATCTTAGTTCAGGCGGAAAATTTAATCTCGCTTTACAAGAATGGAATCAATATCTCGATTCTTATCCTGATGATGCTGCAGGTTTTAGCAATAGAGGAAATGTAAGACTTGTTGTAGGAGATGTTAAGGGATCAATAGATGACCAAAATAAGGCAATAAGTTTGAATCCTAGCGAAATAGATCCTTACATTAACAGGGGGATTGCTGAGGAAGCATTGGGTTTATGGTCGCAAGCGAAAAAGGATTATATGTTCGTTATTTCCCTAGATAGTAAAAATTTTTCTGCATTATATAATTTAGCTAACGTCGAAGGATCTACATCCCATTGGGATAAAGCAAGAGATTTATTCTCAAAAGCTGCTTTATATAATCCAGGATTTGCCATGGCTAGATCGAGTATGGCGTTAGCAGATTTCCAGTTGGGCAATATTGATGAAGCTGAAAAAGAATTAATAAAGTTAATTAGACGTTATCCAACTTTTGCAGATGCTAGGGCAGCTTTAACAGCTTTGAGTTGGTCTAATGGTGAAGCTGGTAAAGCAGAGAGTAATTGGATAGCGGTAACTGAATTAGATCCTAGATATAGTGATGAAGAATGGTTAAAAAAAATAAGAAGATGGCCTCCTCAACCAATTAAAGATTTAATGAATTTTATCGATTTAAAATAAGTAATGAATAGAGATCAGTTATATAAAAAAATTGATTCGTTTTATGATGAATTAATTAATTTAAGAAGACATATCCATGAACATCCGGAATTAAGTGGACTTGAAAATCAAACAGCGATCTTGATCAGTGGTTTTTTAAAAGATATTGGTTGGAATGTTAGAGAATCTATAGGTAGGACTGGAGTTATAGCTGATTTTGGCCCTCTAGATAAAGGTATTATAGGTTTAAGAGTGGATATGGATGCTTTGCCAATATTTGAGGAAACTAAATTAAGTTTTTCTTCAAAAGTAGATGGTGTTATGCATGCCTGTGGTCACGATTTACATATCTCGATTGGATTGGGTGTCGCAAAAATTATTAAGGATTTAAAACTAAATTTTGGGACTCGGATAATTTTTCAGCCTGCTGAAGAAATTGCAAGTGGAGCTAGATGGATGATTAAGGATGGTGCAACTAATGGTTTAACCCATATTTTTGGAGTTCATGTCTACCCCGATTTATCCGTAGGGACTATTGGCATTAAAGAGGGAAGTTTAACTGCAGCTGCTGGAGAACTTAATGTTGAGATTAAAGGAAAATCAGGCCATGGTGCTCGACCTCATGAAGGAGTTGATGCTATTTGGGCGGCCTCAAAAGTTATCTCGGGAATTCAAGAATCAATAACACGGAAGTTAGATCCTCTAGATCCAGTAGTAATAACTTTTGGGAAAATAAATGGTGGCAATGCATTCAATGTTCTCGCAGAAAAGGTTAATTTAGTTGGTACTGTTAGATGCACTAATCGCAAAGTATTTACGAATATTGGTAATTGGCTCAATGAAAATATCACTTCTTTAGCTAATAGTTGCGGAGCTGAAGCAAAAGTAATATTTAGAGAAATCACTCCAGCAGTTAATAATAATCCTGAAATGAATAGAGTCCTCAGAGATTCGGGAATTAAGGTTTTGGGTCAAAAAAATGTAATCGAATTACAAAAACCATCATTAGGAGCTGAGGATTTCGCTGAATTCTTAAATGAAATTCCTGGAGCTATGTTTAGGCTTGGGGTTTCTAGTTCCAATGGATGTGCTCCTCTTCATAGTTCTAAATTTGATCCGGATGAAAGAGCTATTGCTGTTGGAATTAAAGTGATAACAGAATCCATAGTAAAATTAAATAATGAAAAAATTAATATTATTGGCAAATGAAAATGAATAAAAGATATTTTTTATCTTTTGTAGCTCCTTTCATGATTTTTATATCTGCCATTGGATTAATATTTCGGGATAATTCCAAGAAGATTTTTTATTTACCTATTGGCTTAATGGGGATTGTAATTATTTTGGAGAGGGGTATGAGCAGACAATTGGATAGAAAAAATATTTTAAAAAAGATAAAGTCTTATCAAAAAAATAAATAAAACAATTTTATTTATTTTCACGCAATATGAGATGACTTATTTTTAGAAAAGAGCTATTAATAAGATAAATACTAGGGGTGCTAAGAAATTTAACTTAGCTGAGATCATACCCTTTGAACCTGAATCATTAATTTCGATGCAGGGAAGTTGAGATTTGATCAAACTTTAGTAATAGCACTTTTAAAAATTAAGAAATTATGAGAAGTTCTTGGATTAAGCCTCGCCTTGGGAAAGACAATGTAACTCAGATGAACTTTGCGAGAAATGGACATATCACTGAAGAAATGGATTTTGTTGCTAAAAAAGAGAATCTTCCTTCTTCTTTAATAATGGAAGAAGTGGCAAGAGGAAGATTAATTATTCCAGCTAATATTAATCATTTGAATCTTGAGCCAATGTCTATAGGTATTGCTTCTAGATGCAAAGTTAATGCCAATATTGGTGCTTCCCCTAACGCAAGTGATATCAATGAAGAAGTAGAAAAGCTCAAACTTGCTGTTAAATATGGTGCTGATACGGTTATGGATCTTTCTACTGGAGGAGTAAATTTAGATGAAGTCCGACAAGCAATTATTCAAGAATCTCCTGTCCCCATAGGAACTGTTCCTGTTTATCAAGCTTTAGAAAGTGTTCATGGTTCAATAGATAGACTAACAGAAGACGATTTTCTTCATATTATTGAAAAACATTGTCAGCAGGGTGTAGATTATCAAACTATTCATGCTGGTCTATTAATAGAGCATTTGCCAAAAGTTAAAGGAAGAATTACTGGAATTGTCAGTAGAGGGGGAGGTATTTTAGCCCAATGGATGTTACATCATTTTAAACAAAATCCTCTCTATACAAGATTTGATGATATCTGTGAGATTTTCAAGAAATATGATTGTACTTTTTCTCTAGGAGATTCACTAAGGCCTGGATGTTTGCATGATGCTTCTGATGATGCTCAGCTAGCTGAATTGAAGACCTTAGGAGAGCTTACTAGAAGAGCATGGGAACATAATGTTCAAGTAATGGTTGAAGGTCCTGGTCATGTACCTATGGATCAAATTGAGTTTAATGTAAGAAAGCAAATGGAAGAATGTTCAGAAGCCCCATTTTATGTGCTTGGTCCATTAGTGACAGATATATCACCTGGTTATGACCATATATCAAGTGCTATTGGGGCGGCAATGGCAGGATGGTATGGGACTTCTATGTTATGTTATGTAACGCCAAAAGAACATCTAGGTCTACCAAATGCAGAAGATGTGAGAGAAGGCTTAATTGCTTATAAAATAGCTGCTCACGCTGCTGATATAGCAAGACATAGAGCTGGAGCTCGTGATCGAGATGATGAACTTAGTCATGCAAGGTATAACTTTGATTGGAATAAACAATTCGAACTTTCATTAGATCCGGAAAGGGCAAAGCAGTACCATGATGAAACGCTGCCTGAAGAAATCTTTAAAAAGGCAGAGTTTTGTTCAATGTGTGGACCTAAACATTGTCCAATGAATTCAAAGATTTCTGATGAATCTCTAAATCAGTTAAAAGATAAGCTTGAAGAATGCAATACTTCAGTGTAGTTATCAATTAGTAGTTATAGAATTTCTTTCGTCTTATTAACTACGTTTTCGACTGTAAATCCAAAATTTTTCATACATTCTCCACCTGGTGCTGATGCACCAAATCTATCCATAGTAATACAAATTCCATCAAAACCTGTATATTTATGCCAACCAAATGAATGGGCAGCTTCTACTACAACTCTTTTTTTCACACTACTAGGTAAAACACTTTCTTTATAAGATTCTTCTTGCTCTTCGAAAAGTTCTACGCAAGGCATAGAGACAACTCTAATTTTTTTACCTAAGTTTGCAATTTCTTTACTTGCTTCAATACAAAGGTTAAGTTCACTTCCAGTGCCAATAAATATCAAATCAGGTGTTCCTTCACAATCAGAAACTATATATCCCCCTAATGCTACTTTTTCAATTGAAGTGTTTTCTTGATTAGGCATACCTTGTCTACTTAAACAAAGAGCAGAAGGTCTTTTTCGATTTTGAATAGCAAGCTTATAAGCTCCACTCGTTTCATTTCCATCTCCTGGTCTAAAAACTAGCATGTTAGGCATAGCTCGAAGAGAAGGGATAGTTTCAATAGGTTGATGTGTTGGACCATCTTCGCCAACTCCAATGGAATCATGGGTTAATACATAGATAACACCTAATTCGCTAAGTGCTGAAAGCCTCATTGAACCTCTCATATAATCGGCGAAAACAAGAAAGGTTCCACCATAAGGTATAAGGCCACTATTGTGATATGCAATACCATTAAGTATGGCTGCCATTGCATGCTCTCGGACTCCAAAATGTAAATATCTTTTTTCAGGGCTATGTGACTGGAATGATCCAGTTTCTCCTTTGATATCTGTGTAATTAGAGTGAGTTAAATCTGCTGATCCACCAATTAATTCAGGTAGGTTAGGACCAAGGGCACCTAAACATATTTGTGAATGCTTTCTAGTGGCTAAACCTTTATCATTAGGAGTATAGGAGGGGAGATCTGAGTCCCAATTGTTAGGTAATTCGCCTTTTAACATTCTGTCTAACTCAGCTCCTTCAGAGGGATATTTTTTCTGATATTCTGCAAATCTAGAATCCCATTCTTTTTCTAAGTTTTCGCCCTTTTCTATTGATTTTCTAAATTGCTTATATACTTCATCTGGTATTTCAAATGGAGGATATTCCCAATTTAAAAACTCTCTTGTTAATGAGGCTTCTTCTTCTCCCACTGCAGCCCCATGAATTCCCGCAGTATCTGATTTATTAGGTGATCCATATCCTATAGTTGTAGAAATTTTTATAATGGAAGGTTTGTCTGTAACTAATTTTGCTTTTTCGATAGCTGCAGTTATCCCTTTAACATCATGATTGCCGTCTTCAACATGTTGGACATGCCAACCATAAGCTTCATATCTTTTTAAAACATCTTCGGTGAAAGAAACATCGGTACGTCCATCAATTGTAATTTGATTATCGTCATAAAGTGCAATTAATTTTCCAAGCTTAAGATGGCCAGCTAATGAGCAAGCCTCTGATGCTATACCTTCTTGGTTGCAGCCGTCGCCCATAATGACGTAAGTATAGTGATCAACGATATTACAATCAGGCTTATTGAATTTAGCTGCTAAGTGAGTTTCAGCTATTGCTAAACCAACAGCATTAGAAATTCCCGCCCCTAAAGGCCCAGCTGTAACTTCAACTCCTTCAGTTTCAAATGTTTCTGGATGTCCTGGAGTTTTGGAGCCCCATTGTCTAAATTCTTTAATATCCTCTATTGAAACTGACTTATATCCCGTCAGATGAAGAAGAGAATACAACAACATACAGCCATGACCGGCTGATAATACAAAACGATCTCTATTGAACCATTTTGGATTATTGGGATTGTGATTAAGTATGTTTTGCCATAATGCATAACCCATAGGAGCACACCCCATCGGCAACCCAGGATGTCCACTATTAGATTTATTTACTGCATCTACAGCAAGCATTCTTATACTATTTACACAGAGTGATTCTAATGAAACAGATGCAGCGACCATTGTTTTAAAATAAGATAAGTTGGAAATACAGGATTGGGAGTCTTTAATTCATTTTGCTGAAAGCAAGGCAAACGTTGTGACCACCAAATCCGAAAGAATTAGAAAGAGCGACTCCTATATGAGCTTCTCTTGCATTATTTGGTACATAATCAAGATCACAATCAGGATCAGGATTGACGTAGTTTATTGTAGGAGGGATAAAATTATGTGTCAAAGAAAGTATACAAGCAACAGCTTCTATACCTCCAGAGCCTCCTAATAGATGACCAGTCATCGACTTAGTAGAGCTTACAGGAATGAGGTAAGATCTGTCTTTAAAAATAGATTTAATTGCAGAAGTTTCATTTTTGTCATTAGCTGATGTGCTTGTTCCATGAGCATTGATATAATCAATTTCTTCAAGGTTGATAGAACTATCTTCAATTGCCAGTTTGATAGCTTCTGCTCCTCCAACCCCGCCTGGAGATGGAGCAGTAATGTGGTGAGCATCACATGTCGTTCCATAGCCGATGATTTCCGCATAGATCCTTGCATCTCTTTTTTGTGCATTTTCTAATGTTTCTAAAACGAGAATTCCAGATCCTTCTCCAATAACAAATCCATCTCTCTCCGCATCAAAAGGTCTACTTGCGGTTTGTGGACTTTCATTTCTGCAAGAAAGAGCCTTAGCACTGGCAAAACCAGCGACTCCAAGAGGCGTAATACTTGCTTCTGCTCCTCCACAGATCATTGCATCTGCCTTTCCAAGTTGGAGTAATCTAAAAGAATCACCAATTGCATTTGAACCGGCAGCGCAGGCAGTTGAAACAGAGGAACTTGGTCCTTTTGCACCTAAAGCAATGGCAGCTAATCCAGTCGCCATGTTTGGAATCATCATTGGGACTGTAAATGGACTTACTCTTCTTGGTCCTTTATGACTCAATATTTGAGCTTGACTTTCCATAGTTAGTAAGCCTCCAACACCAGAACCAATAATCACCCCAATTCTTGATTCATTAGCTTCATTAATTTCAAGTCCAGAATCATTAAAAGCTTGCTTAGCTGCAATAACTCCAAATTGTGAAAAACGATCCCATCTCTTGGACTCTTTAGCTTCAATAAAATCTTCAGATTGAAGATTTTTAACTTCTGCAGCAAATTTACAGGGATGTTGTTCAGGATCAAAGAGAGTAATATCTGAGACTCCATTAGTTCCTGTCTGAAGACCGACTAAATATTCATCAATGTTATTACCAATTGGAGTTACTGCTCCGATACCAGTAATAACTACTCGATGGAAATTTGGCATCCTGCTATTAACCTTTTTTTTCTTCGATGAATTTTACAGCATCACCAACTGTAGCGATTCCTTCAGCGGCTTCATCAGGGATTTCGATATCAAATGCTTCTTCTAGAGCCATTACTAATTCAACGGTATCAAGAGAATCTGCACCTAAATCATTTTGGAAATTTGAATCTGTTTTTACTTCTCCTGCTTCAACGCTTAATTGCTCTGAAACAATAGAACAGACTTTTTCAAGGATTTCTTGTGACATAGTTTATGAAATTTACTAGTTATCTATAAGATTTTATGTCCTAGAGTTAACAAGAGTGAAGCATATCTTAATTTTTTTAATTTCTTTGTAAGACAATAGTATTATATAACGAGGTTCAAACAGACAATTTTACATGTCACACGCAGTCAAAATTTACGATACTTGCATTGGATGCACCCAATGTGTAAGGGCTTGTCCCCTCGATGTTTTAGAGATGGTTCCTTGGGATGGCTGCAAAGCTGGTCAAATCGCTTCATCTCCAAGAACTGAAGATTGCGTAGGTTGCAAACGATGTGAAACAGCATGTCCAACAGATTTTTTAAGTATTCGTGTTTATTTGGGAGATGAAACTTCTAGAAGTATGGGCTTGGCTTATTAATTTTATAGTGCAGTTTTAAGACAGTCCATTTTTCAATAAATACGTCTTTTTTTCCAATATAATCGAAAAAAAGTTACCGTATGTGTGGAATAGTTGCTGTAACTGGCTATAAAAAAGCTTTACCGTTATTAATTAATGGTTTAGAAAAACTTGAATACCGCGGATATGATTCTGCAGGTATTGCTATTATAAATTCTGAAACAAACTCTATTACTTGTAATAAAGCTGAGGGTAAACTTAAAAACTTAAAAAATAATCTTGATCATGAAAATATTCCAGGAACAGTAGGTATAGGACATACTCGATGGGCAACTCATGGCAAACCTGAGGTTAAAAATGCCCATCCTCATACAGATAGTTCAGGAACAGTAGCGGTTGTTCAAAATGGCATTATTGAAAATTTCCAAGATTTAAAAAATAAATTACAGAAAGAAGGTATTATTTTCAATTCCGATACAGATACTGAGGTAATTCCCCATCTAATTGAGAGAGAATTAAATATATTAGGTAAACTTAATCTTGATAATAATGGTTCCACATTATTAGTGGCTGTAAGAAATGTAATATCTGATTTGGAAGGATCTTATGCCTTGGCCGTTTTATGGGCTGGTGCACCGACTTCTCTTGTAGTTGCAAGAAAACAAGCACCTTTGATTATTGGGTTGGGAGAGGGAGAATTTATTTGTGCAAGTGATACTCCAGCTATTGCAAATTTTACAAACATTATTTTGCCTATGGAGGATGAAGAAATAGCTTTGTTAACTCCTCTTGGAATAGAAATATATGACACAAACAACGAGAGACAATATCGAAATCCAGTTTCTCTAAAAGTCTCAGAGCAAATAATGGATAAGATGAATTTTAAACACTTTATGTTAAAAGAGATATATGATCAGCCGGCTACTGCAAAAAACTGGTTAGAAAATTACTTAATTCAAAATTCAGAGGAAGGCCAGTATCATATTAATTATCCATTTGATACCAAGTTTTTTCAATCAATTGAAAAAATTGAAATTATTGCTTGTGGTACAAGTAAACATGCCGCAATGGTGGGTAGTTTTTTATTAGAACAATTTTCAGGTATTCCTACAAATGTTTTTTACGCAAGTGAGTTTAGATATTCACCACCTCCACTTCTGCCAAATACATTAACTATTGGAGTCACACAATCTGGAGAAACTGCTGACACAATTGCAGCTATTGATATGGAAATTAAAAGACGATCCTCGATTGAAGATAAAAAATTTAAACCTAATCTTATTGCCATAACAAATAGGAAAGAGAGCTCAATAGGAAGAATGGTTCCAAATATAATTGACATCTGCGCAGGAATTGAAGTGGGAGTTGCAGCAACAAAAACTTTTTTTGCTCAATTACTTTCTTTTTATGGATTAGCTATAAAATTTGCCCAAATTAAAGGAAGTCAAAGTCCAGATGAAATAGTTAATTTAATAAAAGAACTTATAAAATTACCACCATTAATAGAAGATCTTTTAGAGAAACATAATAAATCTTCAGAAAAGCTAGCGCATGATTTTTTTAATATTAAAGATGTTATCTTTTTAGGAAGAGGTATAAATTATCCTATTGCTCTTGAAGGAGCGTTAAAACTCAAAGAAATTAGTTATATTCATGCGGCTGGATATCCAGCTGGCGAAATGAAGCATGGTCCAATAGCTTTGTTAGATAAAAAAGTACCTGTAATTTCTATTGCTTCTCCTGGCGAAGTTTTTGATAAAGTTATTAGTAATGCTCAAGAAGCAAAAGCTAGAGATTCATATTTGATTGGAATTGCACCTGAATGTAATGGAACTGAAATTTTTGATTATTTAATGAAAGTTCCTACCTCTAATGAATGGGTTTCCCCTTTACTAAACATAGTGCCTTTACAATTATTGAGTTATCATATCGCTGCTCATAGAGGACTTGATGTAGATCAGCCTAGAAATTTAGCTAAAAGTGTAACTGTGGAATGATTTGTTTCTCAAAAATTTTTAAATTTCTAAATTTATAGCTCTAAAAGTCCATTTGGGGGATTGATGATCAGAAAATTATTTTTAATATCTATTAATGGAACTATTTCTTTAACAAATGGTATTAGGACTTCTTTTTGATTCTTCAATAGTTCAATTACGAGTAAATTATTTTTTTCGTTTTCTAAATTGATAACCTTCCCAATTATTTTTAATTCATTATTTTCTAGAGTCTTGACATCTAGATTTATAAGTTCCAATAAGTGGAATTCTTCTTTTTTTAATTTAGGCAGTTTATCTGTTTTTACAAGAATTTTAGATTTCTTAAGTTGCTCTGCCTGATTTCTCGAATTTACTCCTTTCAGCTTAACTATAAAGGTTTCTTTACCAGGTTGTTTGTAACCAGATATAAGTTCTATTAATGAAGGCGGTTCATTTTCTTTTTGTAACCATCTCATTCCAGGTTGTAAAAATCTTTCTTCAAAATCACTTAGAGATTTGACCTTTACCTGTCCATTAATTCCATGACATGATGTTATCAATCCAACAATCAACCATTCATTTTTATTTATCATATATTGTATTAGAAAGAGTAATTTATGGAATTATCTACTAAACCCATACTCCCTGGATCTTTTGTTATTGTAAAAGATGCTGACTCTATATATAGAGGATATAAAGGATTTGTACAGAGAGTTACAAAAAAAAGAGCAGCTGTTCTTTTTGAAGGTGGTAACTGGGACAAACTCATAACTTTTCAGCTAACGAATTTAGAATTAGTATAAAAATTAGATTTTACCTAAAGTTATAAATTTTTCTATTAAAACTCTAGCGGCATTTGTTTCTGCTTGTTTGTGGGATTTACCAAATGCAGATGATTCTTTTAATCCTTCGATAAATATATTGCAAGAAAATCTTTTAGGGTCCCCATTTTTTTTTGAGACTTCAATTATTTTATAGACTGGTAAATCAAAACCTTTACTTTGACACCACTCTTGGAGTACTGTCTTGGACTTGAATTTATATGGAGCTTTTAAAAATATTTCTGAATCTTCTTCCCAAATATCATCTAACCAAATATTTACTTCCTTAATTGAATTAAAGCACTTGTAAACGGCACCTATTAAAGCTTCTGTGGCTTCGCCAATAATAGTATTTTTTGAATTTTCATCCGCAAGAGCTTTTGGCCCTTTAATTATTAATTTATCTATTTCAATTTTTTCCCCTAATTTAGTTAACCATTCATCACTTACAATTTGTGCTCTTAGCTCTGATCGTTCTCCCACACTCATTTGAGGATATTTTTTTTCAATAAAATTTGAAGCAGCTAATCTGAGTACTGCATCTCCGAAAAATTCTAGTTTTTCGTAATTAATTATTTTGTCCTCTGAGGAATGGATTAATGATTGATGAAAATCTTGAATGACTGAAATGTTTTGTGAGCTAATTATTTCAGAGAATCTTTTTGATTTAATATTTAAAGACTTTAAAAAAGTAGTTATTTGATTAATTCTCTTTGAGTTAATTATATTTGTCATCTGATTTGAATAAACACAACAATTAGAAAGCAGGTCATAAGCCGGGTTCTGTTCATCTTAATTAAGATGGGCAATCATCTATCTAGGACTGGAATTACTTCACAGTCTCAAGCGGCGCTTAAAAGTAGATTATGCAATGGTCGTAAATCTACCTAGCCTTGCTCCCAGCCGGGGTTTACCTAGCCAACACTTCTCAATGTTGCTGGTGCGCTCTTACCGCACCATTGCACCCTTGCCATACAATAAAGTATTAGGCGGTATGTTTCTGTGGCACTATCCTCACGGTTACCCGCACTGGGAATTACCCAGCAAGCCTGACCATGTGGGAGCCCGGACTTTCCTCAAGAAAGTTTTATTTTGGAAACAAAATAAAACTTTCTTGCGATTGCCTCTCCTGCTTTCATTTAGCATAGTACTTAATACTCTAAAAATCACCTATTGGGGCTGTAGCTCAGCAGGATAGAGCAACGGTTTCCTAAACCGTAGGTCGTGGGTTCGACTCCCGCCAGTCCCGTAAAAATAAAAAACTATATGTAGTATGTGTGCAAACTTGCTACTCTCTAGCTAGCGTATAGTTAGTAATAAATCTTTTATGGCTAAGTTACATGATATGCGTTTAAAACTCTTAATTCAACAAGAGCATGATCGCATTTCTAAATCTCAACCTAATGATTTAGATCTTTCAATAGTTCAAGCAAGATGCCTTTGCTGGCTTGCTTTATTGGCGGAAGCTCACGAAGATCAAGCAAATGATGCTGAAAAAAGAGGAGATGCCGAGCAAGCAATGGGATGGTTTGCTGATTCTATGAGACTAAGAGATGTCATTAATTTGGTTACTAGTATTGAGATACCTTTACCAGATAGTCCAGATTCACTTGATGAAAATGACGAATTATTGGATGGTCCTACAATTTTGCCCAAATAGTGAGATGATATAAAAAGAATTAAATTTTCTTTTGGCTGAAGAACCTTGTCAATGCTCTGATTGTCAGAGATTTTATAAAGAGCATGATCGTCTTATTAGAGAATTTCCTACTTTTAAGCATCAACAAGAATTAAACTGGGCATCTATTCAATCTTTTAGAACTCTTTGTACTAAGGTTACTTATGAGCTTCAGAAAGAATTATCTGAAAGAGAATCAAATGAAGATAATAGTAAAGAAAAACATATTTCTGATACAGAAATTACTGAAGCTTTAGATGAGCTTGAAAATGTTAATGCCTATTTATATTCAATTGAAGCATTAATGGAAAGAATCTTTGAAACAAAAATTTCAAACAATATTGAATCAAAATTTAAAGAAATTGCTAATGAATTAGCTCCCGACCCATTAAATATGGATAGATTAATTTTAAATAGATTATTTCATCAAACTCCAGATTCAACAGATAAGAAAAATATTAATTAGTTAATTCTTCGACATCGCAAGTAATTTCAACTGGCATTGGTGAAACTTTCCAAATAGATTTACAGTATTCTCTAATAGATCTATCTGAAGAAAAATATCCTGATCTAGCAGTATTTAGTAGTGCCATTTTATTCCAAGATTTTTTATTATTCCAGTATTTACTTACTACATCTTGTTTATTTAAGTAGTCTTCAAAGTCAGCCATAACAAAAAATGGATCATGTCCAGTCAAGCTATTTAATAAAGGTTTAAATAATTCTTTATCACCATTGCTAAAGTGCCCAATTTCAATTAGTCGTATTACCTCTTTAAGTTCTGGGCATTGCTCAATAAAAGTTTTGGGGGAGTAATTATTATTTTTTAAATCCATAATTTCGCTTTCAGTTTTACCAAAAAGAAAGAAATTCTCTTTTTTTACAAGATCTCTTAATTCCACATTGGCTCCATCTAAGGTTCCAATAGTTAACGCTCCATTCATGGCAAACTTCATATTTCCAGTTCCAGATGCTTCTTTTCCAGCAGTTGAAATTTGTTCTGAAAGATCCGTCGCTGGATAAACTATTTCACCAAGTTTAACGTTATAGTCTGGTAGAAAAACAACCCTTAATAAACCATCCATATCTGGATCAGAATTAACTACATCAGCAATACCATTAATGAATCGAATCATTAACTTTGCCATAAAGTATCCTGGTGCAGCCTTACCTCCAAATATTATTGTTCTTGGAACTTCATACTTGTTTGTACCATTTTTGATTCTTAAATACTGAGCAATGATTTGTAGGGCGTTTAAATGTTGCCTTTTATATTGATGAATTCTTTTTACTTGAACATCAAATAAACTTGAGGGATCTACAAGTATGCCAGTTTTTGAGTGGATAAAACTAGCTAATTTTCTTTTGCCATTTAATTTACTTTCTTCGAATTTTTGTAAAAAGTTGTTGTCATCTTTTTTTTCTTCTAACTTCTGAAGAAGATCCATATTTGTTATCCAATTGGGACCAACTTCTTCTTCTAGAAGGTTAGATAATGATGGGTTAGATAGAGCAACCCATCTTCTTGGAGTAACCCCATTAGTTACATTTGTAAATTTTTCAGGCCATAGTTCTGCGAATTCAGGAAGAAGTTGTCTTTTTATTAGATCTGAGTGAAGAGCTGCCACACCATTTATATGATGAGCACCAATTGTAGCCAAGTGAGCCATCCGAACTGATTTGGAGCCTTCTTCATCAATTATTGAGAGTTTTTGAAGGATTTTGTCATCACCAGGATAACGTAGTCTTAATTGTTGTAGAAATCTCCAATTAATTTCATAAATAATTTCTAAATGACGAGGAAGAAGATCATTAAATAAACCTAAATCCCATTTCTCTAAAGCTTCTGGAAGTAATGTGTGATTGGTATAAGCAACTGAGGAGGTGGTTATATTCCAAGCTTTATCCCAACCTATTTGATATTGGTCAATAAGAAGTCTCATTAATTCTGCAACTGCAATAGCAGGATGGGTATCATTCAATTGGACTGTCCAATGCTTAGGGAATTCCGTTATTGGTATTGATCTTTTTTCAAGGCTTCTTAACATATCCTGAAGAGAACAACTTACAAAAAAGTGTTGTTGTTTCAGTCTTAATCTTCTGCCTTCGTCAGTCCCATCATTTGGATATAAAACTTTTGAAAGAGTTTCAGAAGCAACTTTTTCTTCAACTGCACCATAATAATCGCCGATATTAAACGCATAAAAGTCAAAACTTTCTGTTGCATCAGCTCTCCATAATCTTAATCTGTCGCATGTATTGACTCTGTATCCTAAAACTGGAACATCATGAGGAACTCCAATTGCATGTTCTGAAGGGATCCATCTTGATCTGTAGTTACCTTTATCATCTCTATAACTTTCAGTTCTGCCTCCAAAACCAACGAAACATGATTCGTCGGGTTGGGGAAGTTCCCATGGCCATCCACCTTTTAACCATTTATCTGTTACTTCAACTTGCCAACCATCTCTAATTAACTGATTGAATATACCAAATTCATATCGAATACCATAACCAACGGCTGGAACTTGTAGAGAAGCTAATGATTCCATATAACAAGCTGCTAGTCTTCCAAGCCCACCATTACCTAATCCAGGCTCTTCTTCAACCTCAAGAATTGTTGACAATGATTCAATCCCAAATCTCTTTAAGGCATCTTCTGCCTCTTGAGTTATTCCGAGATTGAGAAGATTATTACTTAATTGAGGACCTATTAAAAATTCTGCTGATAAGTAGGCTACAGTTTTTTGTGGTTTCTTCCTTATAACTTCCTGACTGGCTAAATATCTTGTCATTAGCCTATCTTTGACTGCGTAACTTAAAGCCATATACAAGTCATGAGGACTTGCAGAAGTAGCTAACTTTCCAAGAGTATAAAAGAGATGGGCCGTCATTCCTTGGAAAACAGCATCAGAATCCATGCCAGCTTTCTCAGGATCTAAGTAGCAGCCAGGGGTAGGCAAACGTAGATCGAAGGGTTCGTTGGAATTCATTGGATTGGACATATAACAGACAATAGCTATTTTTTAGAAAATTTCTTTGTTGTAACTTCAGATCCACACTTGTTGAGTATTTTTGCTTTTTTCTTACATATTTCTTAAAGTGGGCCCTCAATAAACTATCTTCCAATTAGGTAGTTTATTTTTTTACACTTAAATGTACTCTTTACTTGCTGAATTAAGTGCACATGATTTAGAAGTTGCTGAAACGTTAATAGGAGTTATAAGGTTTCTATTGATATTTTTAGCTGCAAGAGCATTAGCAGAAGTATTAGTAAGACTTAGTTTGCCAACCATAGTAGGCGAGCTTCTCGCAGGGGTTGTAATAGGGGCATCTGGATTCCATTTATTGATACCGCCTTCAGCTGGAACGGAACTAAATGAGGGACTTGTAAATGTTATTAGTTCACTAGCTTCAATTCCCCCAGAAGCTGTCCCTGATGTTTATTTCGAAAGTTTTCCATCGCTTCAGGCAGTAGCAACACTTGGTTTATATGCACTTTTATTTTTAACAGGCTTAGAAAGTGAGTTAGAGGAATTGGTTGCTGTCGGTGCTCAGGCTTTTACTGTTGCTATGGCTGGCGTAATTTTACCGTTTGCGTTTGGAACTCTTGGATTAATGTTTATTTTCCAAGTAGATCTAATTCCAGCAGTTTTTGCGGGAGCATCTATGACAGCCACAAGTATAGGAATTACTGCAAGTGTTTTCGGAGAATTGGGATATTTGAAAACTAGAGAAGGACAGATTGTTATTGGTGCAGCAGTGTTAGACGATATTTTGGGAATTGTTATTCTGGCAGTTGTAGTCGCCCTTGCTGCCGGTGGTACTTTAGAAATTGCTCCTATTATTAAATTAGTTGCAGCAGCTGTAGTGTTTGTTATTGCTGCTATTGCATTGAGTAGAACAGCTGCTCCAGGTTTTGATTGGTTATTAGATAGATTAAAGGCTCCTGGAGCCGTGGTGGTGGCTTCTTTTGTGATACTTGTATTGTGTTGTTTCGTGGCAACAGCAATTGGATTGGAAGCAGCTTTAGGGGCTTTTGCAGCTGGATTGATTCTTAGTAGTTCTAAAAATAATCATGCAATACAACAATCTGTTTTACCTTTGGTTTCTTTATTCGCAACTATTTTCTTTGTATTAGTTGGAGCTGGAATGGATTTATCTGTTATTAATCCACTTGATCCAACAAGCAGATCAGCTCTTGTAGTTGCAGGATTTTTATTAGTTGTTGCGATTATTGGGAAAATTGCAGCCGGATGGGTATTTTCAAGTGATAAACCTACAAATAGATTAGTTGTTGGTTTGGGTATGATGCCTAGAGGAGAGGTTGGTTTAATTTTTCTTGGGCTAGGAACAAGCGCTAAGTTATTAACTCCTTCTCTTGAAGCAGCTATTTTATTAATGGTTATCGGAACTACATTTCTTGCACCTGTACTCTTAAGAATTGTTCTAAAAGATAAGCCCCCAAATGATGGAAATAAAATTTCAGATGATGTTGCAGCTGATCCTGTGGGTCTTCTTTAGGGAATAAGTTTATTAGAATCAATTAAGATAAAATTTTCAATGAATGGAAAAGTCAGCTCTGATAAATAGTGATGTAAATTATAACTGGAATTTTTTAAATTACCCAATTCATACAGTTTCCGCTAAGCCCGAGCAAACATTAAAAGAATGTGCAATTTTATTAATTCATGGTTTCGGTGCTTCTACGGATCATTGGAGATTTAATATCCCTGTTTTGAGTACAAAATACGAAGTTCATGCTATGGATTTACTAGGTTTTGGAAAAAGTCCTAAGCCTCAAGACGTCGAATACTCAGGATCTTTATGGAAAGATCAGGTTGTCGCTTATGTAAAAGAGAAAATAAAAAAACCTACAATTGTTGTTGGAAATTCATTAGGTGGTTACGCCGCATTAGCAGCTGGTGCAGAATTAAATGAGCTAAACGCCGGAGTGATCTTACTTAATGCTGCTGGATATTTTAGTGAAGAAAAAACTATCAAAAAGAATATGTTTCAAACTTCAATTGAAACAGTTGCTGGCATATTTTTGAAAAATATTGTTCTTCAACGTTTGATTTTTGAGAATATGAGAAATCCAAAAAATATTAAAAAAACTTTGAATCAAGTTTATGTAGATAAAAAAAATGTTGATGATTTTTTAGTTGAGTCAATAAGGAAGCCTTCTCTAGATTTCGGAGCTTTTAATGTTTTTAGAAGTGTATTTAACCCATCAGGTCCTCAGGGATTGCCGTTGGATAAGCTATTCGAAAGACTAAATGCACCATTATTACTTCTCTGGGGAGGGAAAGATCCATGGATGAACACTCCAAAAAAAAGAAATCTATATAAAAAATTTACACCAAAGAATACAAAAGAAATTATTCTTGATGCAGGACATTGTCCTCATGATGAGATGCCTGAATTAGTTAATCAGCATATTTTGGATTGGGTTGATTCTCTTTAAGTAATAATAGTGAAACTTGAATTATATAATAAGGACCAAGGAATTTTTGTCTTTCAATTAGATAAAAATAATTACATTAAATTTTGCCCTAAAAGAGGAGGCGTTATTACAAATTGGGTTTCGGATGGTAATGAAATACTTTATTTTGATGAAACAAGATTTATGGACAAAACAAAAAGTATTAGGGGAGGCATTCCAATCTTGTTTCCAATTTGTGGAAATCTCAATACCTCTAGTTCAGTATTTGGAGATGGTTATTTGCAATTACCACAACATGGTTTCGCTAGGGATTCGCAATGGCAATACTCCTTCAATGAAAATGAAAAATTTTTATGCTTATTCCTAAATGCATCTAAAAAAACCAAAAAATATTATCCTTTCGATTTCGAGCTAAAAATAGAAGTTAACTTAAAAATCAACTCTTTAGAATTTCAAATTACAATCCACAACAAAACAGACTTTGCTATGCCTGTTAATTTTGGTTTGCATCCTTATTTTAATATTTCAGATTTCAAAAATTTAGAGTTTGTTGATAATCCACTTAATTGTCAGGATCAAGAAAGAAATACTATAAGTAATACTTTGGATGAATTAAACAAAATTAATTCAGGAGTTGATCTTCTTATGTATACTTCTGGTAGAAGCTCTTTTCGAGATAAAATTTTTAAAAGAGCGGTAACTTTAAATCATCCATATCCATTTGATTTAGGCATTATTTGGAGTGATCCTCCACGAAGAATGATATGTCTCGAACCTTGGACTAGTCCCCGAAATTCTTTTGTTGATGGATTTAGAAATATTATGATTCCTTCAAATGATAGTAAAAGGTTAAATGCCTCAATACAAATAAAATCTCTTAAGTAATTTTGCAATACTTATGAAATTTGTAGTTATAGATGATGATCCCACAGGCTCTCAAACTGTTCACGATTGCTTATTAATGCTTAAGTGGGACTGCGCAACTTTAGCTAAAGGTTTTGAATCTAAATCAAATTTATTTTTTATTTTGGCTAATACAAGGTCACTATCGGAAAATGATGCGAAATTAACAATAGAGGAAATTTGCAAAAATCTTAAGACTGTAATTACTTCTCAAGCTTGTGAAGAAGAAATTATTTTTATAAGTAGAGGAGACTCTACTCTTCGAGGACATAACTTTTTAGAGCCAATTACTCTAAATAGTTGCCTAGGTCCATTTGATGCTACTTTTCATATTCCAGCTTTCATTGAGGGTAAAAGATTAACAATTAATGGATCTCATTTTGTTGATAAAACTCCTATTAGTCAAACAATTTTTGCAACAGATAAAATTTTTGGATATGAGACAAGTAATGTCAAAAATCTTTTATTTCAGCAGAGTAAATCGCAAATAAATTTTGAAGATATTCAAAATCTTTTATTGTCAGATATCGAGATTTTAAATGAAGAAGAAAATAATATTGTTTTTAAAACACTAAATAACTTGAAGAATAATAAACATGTAGTTGTAGATGTAGAAAATTATTCTCAACTAAAAAAATTTTCTTTAGTAATTAAAAAATTAATTAAACAAAAAAAATTCCTTTTTCGAACTGCAGCAAGTTTTATAAGTTCAATTTCTGAGAAAAAAAGTGTCTCTCAGAGTGAAATATTTTTCTCTAATTTAAGAATAAGAAATAAAGAAAAGAGTTTTCTTCCAGGACTGATAATTGTTGGATCTTATGTAGAACTTTCAACAATCCAATTGAATAATTTATTAGAGATAAGTAATTGTAATCCAGTTGAATTAGATGTTCTTGAATTCTTTAAAATTATTTCAAAAGATAATAATCAGAAGCTAAGGAATTTGTTTAAAAATAAATTATTAAAAGAAATTAGATTTTCTTTCGAGAAAGGAAAAACTCCTGTTTTGTTTACTTCAAGAAAATTTATGTCTTTAGATTCTTCTGAACTATTTAATTTTTACAATTTACTTGCTTGTTTTATTGCTGAATTAGTTGCAGATTTGAAGTATGAAATAGGATATTTGATTTCAAAAGGTGGAATAACAACAAATTGGATTCTTAGTAAAGGACTTAATGCAGATTATGTTTATCTTGAAGGACAGATTTTAACTGGCATTTCAGTGGTGACTTACGACCTAAAAAATGGCGAAAAACTTCCCATTGTTACTCATCCTGGAAACATTGGCACTAAAGATTCACTAGTTAATATTTGGAAAGTTTTTGAAAATAAAAATAATTTTAAAATTAGAAATTTGAAATAATTTCTTCAGCAAAACTGCTGCAGGATAAGGGTTCTACTTTTGGTTCCATTAAACGCGCTAGATCATAGGTTACTTTTTTTTGCTCTATTGCCTTACTTAAACCATTAGTAATTAAGTTAGCTGCCTCATCCCAACCAAAATATTCCAGCATCATTACACCACTAAGAATTACTGAGCCTGGATTAATCTTATTTAAACCTGCATGTTTTGGCGCAGTACCGTGAGTAGCTTCGAAAATTGCTGCATTATCTCCAATATTTGCACCGGGAGCCATACCTAGGCCACCAACAATTGCTGCAGCTGCATCAGAAACGTAATCTCCATTTAGATTTAAGGTTGCAAGAATTGAATATTCTTGAGGTCTAGTTTGAATTTGTTGAAAAATACTATCAGCTATCCGATCATCAACAAGAATAAGTTCTCTCCATTTCCCATCTCCGTGAGAATTTGATATTGATGCAATAACTTCTTTAATTTCTTCGCAAATGAATGCTTTTTTGTTATTTGTAAGCTTGTCAAAACCTGGTTCAATTTTTCGAGCATTATTTTCAATTGTAATTTCTGGATTTTTCTGAATATTATCTAAAATCCAGCTTTCTCTTTCTGTAATGCAATCTTCTCTAAATTCATTTACTGCTAATTCATATCCCCAATCTCTAAATGCGCCTTCTGTATATTTCATAATATTCCCTTTATGTACAAGAGTCACATGCCTTTTATCTCCAGATAATCTTTTGGCATGTTCAATAGCTTTTCTAATATGCCTTTGGCTACCAATTTTACTCACAGGTTTTATTCCAATACCTGATCCGTCTGGTATAGATCTATTTTTTAAATTTTTACTTTTTGGTATGACAACGTTATTTAAATGATTAATTAATTCAAGACAATTATTATCCTCCGCTTCCCATTCAATCCCCATGTATATATCTTCAGTATTTTCTCTATAAACAATAACATCTAAATTTTGGGGATTTTTGTGGGGGCTTGGAGTTCCTGAATAATATTTGCATGGTCTAACACAGCTATATAAATCAAATATCTGCCTTAGTGCAACATTAAGAGATCTAATACCTCCACCGATGGGAGTCGTTAGAGGACCTTTGATGGCTACACCAAAGTGTTTGATTGCCTCAATAGTATCTTGAGGGAGGTAGTTATATGTTCCATAAAGTTCACAAGCTTCATCGCCTGCATAGACTTTAAACCAATTAATTTTTCTTGCATCTCCATAGCTTTTTTTAATAGCTGAATCAAGAACGATTTGAGTTGCAGGCCAAATATCAACTCCAGTGCCATCTCCCCTAATAAAAGGGACAATTGGATTATTAGGGACATTAGGTTTGCCTTGATTAAAAGTTATTATCTCTCCTTCATTAGGTAAAGTTAATTTTTCAAATTTTGGCATAGCATCGAATTAATAAAAGATAACTTTTTGAAGTTCCTCGTATTGTAATTTGCGAAGAGTTATTTTCTTTAAAACCTAGAAATTTATTATTCAAATGTGAATAGAGAATAGTTTATTGATCAGCATTTCAACATCTTTATTAAAAGAAAAAGTAGTTAATAAGCAAGTTAAAGCAAATTATGTCATTTTCAAAAAAAATACTAAGCTACTTATGAATGCTAGTTCAAATGTAAGTAATGTTGAAATAGCTAATAAAATTGCTTCTACTGCAGCTTTGTTTAGGAAATATTTTCCAGATGCAAGCGTAAACTTTAGTCCTTGGGACAATTCAAATAATGAATCCATGAAAGATACTATTGATTTTGCATTTCATTTCCCTGGTTGGAGTCCTCTAATTGAATGTAGAGCAATACTTTTACAATTAAGAATTCAAAACGATAATAATAATGGTAGAGTTCCGAAATTGTTGGGAATAATAATGCGAGGTATGATTGTTCCCTCTGAGAGATGGAGAGTGGCTACTATCGGAGATTGGGAAATGACTGGCACTCATCTACCGCAAAAGAAACAAAAAGATAATCTTTTTTTGGTTTGTAAAGAACTTTATAAGCTATTCTCTACAACATCCGCTGGTAACAAAAATTAGCTGTTTTATGTATTTTCCTTGTAGATTAAATACACTTACAAAAATATTTCAAAAAATATGGCAGTTGCTCTTGCAGGACAATTAAGAGAAGGGACAAAAAAATCCCATACTATGGCAGAAAATACTGGTTTTGTGGCTTGTTTTTTAAAAGGAGTTGTTGAAAAAAAATCTTATAGAAAATTAATTAGTGATTTATATTTTGTTTATGAAGCTATGGAAGAAGAAATTGAAAGACTAGTCAATGAGGAACATCCTGTAATAAAACCTATAGGTTTTAAATCATTATTCAGGAAAGAAACTCTTGTAAATGATCTTAAATTTTATTTTGGTGATAACTGGAAGAATGAAATTAATATTTCTCACTCAGCAAGAGAATACGTTGAAAGAATCCGAGAGGTTGCAAAAAATTCACCAGAGCTATTGGTTGGTCACCACTACACCCGCTATATAGGAGATTTATCTGGGGGGCAAATTTTGAAAAGGATCGCTAAAAAAGCATTAAATTTGAAGGGAAATGATGGTTTAAATTTTTATGAGTTTGAATTAATTGCTGATGAAAAGAAATTCAAGGAAGAATATTCCCTTGCTTTGAATCAACTTCCAATAAATCAAAAGATTGCTGATCAAATAATTGATGAAGCTAATCAAGCTTTTACTTACAATATGAAAATGTTTAAGGAGCTTGAAGGCAACTTAATTGCTGTTTTAGGCAAGATTGTATTTAATTACATTACAAAAAAAGTAAGGAAAGGAAGCACTGAGACCTAGTAATTTATGTTTGATTCATTAGTTGATTTCCTTAAATCCAATATCGATGAATTAAATGGTCATGAAGTACAAATATCTAGCGAATTCAAAGAACATCACAATGAAGACTCAAAATATATTATTAAAAATTGGCTTTTTTCATCTCCCGAATATAGAAAGTGGCGAATAACAAGATTAGATGGTGGCAAAAAACTGCAAGTGTTTAATACGGTCGCATATCCAAATTTTGATAGTGAAATTCCTATTTTAGGAGCTGATATTTTATGGTTTGGAACTTCTCAAAAGTTATTAGCAATACTTGATTATCAACCTTTAATTCAAGAAGGCAAGTATCTTGAAAAATATTGTTCAAGTTTAGGTAGTGTTAAGAAAAAATATTCTGCATTTGATAATAATAAAATGAAGAATATATATGATTCAAAAAAGTATTTTTCCCCCTGGGTGATTATATGTAGAGGAAATAAATTAAATCTTGATAGAGATTTAAATAATATATTCCATTCTTTTGTAAATAATTATTTGAACATTTATAAATCGAATCCTATAAATCAATTCTTAAATGCAGAAGAAATAAAGATTAATCAAATTAAATATGATAAGTACAGTTTTGAAAAAGATCCTGCAGATAAATTGTTTAAATCCTTTTTTGGGGAAAAATGGACAAAAAAATTTATTAATAAATTTCTTTTCTCATTAAATAATGAGATTATTAATTGAATGTTAATACAAGATACTATTTTTAATAGGCCAGATTGGAGATGGCATAATTTTCTAAAATATTTAACTAATAATTTAAGTAAATATAACTGTTTAGAAAAAATAATACCTTCGGAATATTCTTATAAAGATTCAACTTATGGTTCAAGAAAATCAAAAAAAAATGTGAATCTTTTTACTTGGGGTGTAACGCATAAAAAAAGAATTCAATTCGCAAGAGTAGTTTGTATAAATAGTCCAAATTATTCTGTTTTAAATTTTTTAATTATTCCTAATACTATTTATAACGTCCCATTTTTTGGAGTAGACTTTGTTTCTCTTCCTAATAGTCATTTATTGGTATTAGATTTTCAGCCTTCATTAAAAATACAAAATCAATACAATAACGAGTTATTAGAAAAACTTATAAAACTCAAAAATAATTGCCATTCATCACTCCCAATAGCTGAAAAAATGTCTGCAGATGTAGCTAGATTTTTTTCTCCAGGAGTAATCTGGTCAAAATTACCAAAAGAAAAAAGAAGTGATTTTTTAATTGCTAATCAGCTTTACAACTCATTTAAGGAATATCTTGATTTGTATTTGGAAATTCTTTTCGAAAGCAAAGAAGTAAATATAGAAATGCAAAAAAAATTAATAAATGGTCAAAATAATTATTTGAAATATAGAAGAGATAACGATCCAGCAAGGCCAATGTTGTCTAGTTTGTTTGGTAAAGAATTTACTGAATCTTTAATTAAAGAAGTTTTATTTACTACTTAAAAGTCTTATAATTTATTGAAATTTGAAATCATATGAAAAAAATTTCTGTTCTTTTTGTATGTTTGGGAAATATTTGTAGGTCTCCTGCAGCAGAAGCTATCTTTATAAGTCTACTTGAAAAGAAAGGATTAACAGATGCCTTTGTTGTAGATTCTGCTGGAACTGGGAGTTGGCATATTGGAAAAAAAGCTGACTCTAGGATGAGAGTTGCGGCAGAAAGAAGAGATCTAAATATCTTAAGCAGGGCTCGTCAAATCACTAGCAAAGATTTTGACGAATTTAATTATATTCTTGCGATGGACGACTCAAATTTTAGAAATATTCAAGATCTTAAAAATAGAACAGCTTCAACTAATTTTGCATCAATTAAAAAAATACAAGATTTTAAATCAGTTTTTAATGAGCAAGAAGTTCCTGACCCATATTTTGGAGGTGATGATGGCTTCGATTATGTCCTTGATATTTTAGAAGACTCTGTAAACGGTTTTTTGGAAAGTATTTCTTGAATTTATTTGGTCTCACTCTCTTTAGGAATCTTGTCATTATAAAGATCAATAATTTTATCCACTACCTCATTAATTGAATATCCATCCGTGACAATTTCTATTGCGTCATTCGCTTTTATTAGAGGTGAAATTTCTCTATTGGAGTCTTCAAAATCTCTTTTCTTTATAAGTTTTTTTAATGTATGTAGGTCTATTTCTTGTGATTCTTTACTATTTTTATCAGATTTTCTTCTTTTTGCTCTTTCATCGATGCTAGCAGTTAAAAATATTTTTAGTTCTGCATGAGGAAAAACAGTAGTTCCTATATCTCTTCCCTCAGCTACAAGTCCGCCTGATTCTCCAATTTTTCTTTGTTCTTCTACTAAGAATTTTCTTACTTCTTTTATTGAGGAAATTTTAGAAACGATGGAACTTATCTTTTGCGACCTAATTTCTTCAGTAACACAGTAGTTATTAACATAAACATCTTGATGTGAATTTGTATTCGACTTGAAAACAATAGATATATCTTTAAGCATATTCTGTAATTTTTTTTCTTTTTTATAATCAATACTTTCTTGTATAATCAGCCAACTCAATGCCCTGTACATTGCGCCAGTATCTAAATATAAAAGTTTAAGTTTTTTTGCTATTAACTTTGTTACTGTACTTTTACCTGACCCTGCAGGACCATCAATTGCAATAATCGGCCTTCTTTTCATTAGAAAAACGTGATCAATTAATCTTGTCTCTCCACATCTTATCGCACCAGCAAGTAACGAAATATTATCCTCAAGTCTTGCTTTTTGGAGGGTATAAGGATGTAAATGTTCTAAATATTCAATTGATATTTTTTTTGCTGATAGCTTTTTAATTATTTCGTTTAAATTGATCTTTTTTTCTTTTTGAAAATTATTTTTTGCTTCTAATAACTCACTCGAAAAAAATCTAATCAATTTTCTTTCGTTTTTTGATAAATGTACATTACGTGAACTTAAAGGAATTCCATCAAAATCTCTTTGTGTAGGAATAGATTTAATAGCAACACTTAATTTATTTGTTAGGACAAGATTTTTTAAAATTAAAAGTTGTTGCCAATCTTTTTCTCCTAAGTAAAGATTTTGTGGCTTGATGAGATTAAGTAATCTATAAACTACTGTACAAACGCCATCAAAATGTCCAATTCGATTTAACCCACATAATGCAGAAGACAAATCTATTGGAGCTTTTAGGAATTTAATATTTTTATTATTCGATGGATATATTTCTTCGTTACTTGGGATGAAGATGACATCTGCGCCATTTGAAAAGGAGATTTTTATATCATTTTCAATTGTTTTAGGGTAATTCTCTAAATCTAACTTGTTATCAAATTGAAGTGGATTAATGAAAATACTTACTAAATTAACATTAGAATTATCATTTTTTGCTGTCGATATTAGTTTTATATGTCCATTGTGAAGATTACCCATTGTTGGAATAAAGTTAATTTCAGTATTTATATTTCTCCTCCAATTTTCTATTTCTTCAGCTTTCCTTATGATTACTTTCTTCACTTTGTTTTTAAAAAATTAATTTATTTGATAAATAATTACTGGACAAAAGCAATCTTAGGAGGAATATCTATATAGGGAAAGTCTATCATTTTTATTTCATGGATTACAAAACATCAGGTGTTGATATAGAAGCTGGGCGAGAATTTGTTTCCGAAATTAAACAGGCAGTTGAAGGAACTCATACATCTAATGTGATTGAGGGTATTGGTGGGTTTGGAGGATTATTTAGAGTTCCTATCGATAGTTTTAAAAAACCAGTTCTTGTTTCAGGAACTGATGGTGTTGGAACAAAATTAGAATTAGCCCAAAGTAAAAACTTTCACTTTGAGGTTGGTATTGATTTAGTTGCTATGTGCATGAACGATATCATTACTAGTGGTGCAAAACCTTTATTTTTTCTGGATTATATTGCTACTGGTAAACTTGATAAGAAACAATTATTGAGGGTTGTTCAGGGAATTTCACATGGTTGCGGAGAAAATAACTGTTCATTACTCGGCGGAGAAACTGCTGAAATGCCTGGATTTTATTCAAAAAATAAATATGATCTTGCAGGATTTTGTGTTGGAATAGTTGATGAGGATAAGCTTATTAATGGTAAAAAAGTATCTGAAAATGACTTAATAATTGCTCTAAAAAGCAATGGAGTGCATAGTAATGGTTTTAGTTTAGTGAGAAAAATCATTCAAAAGAATATTCAAATAGATAAAGAATTTGAAAAAGTTTCTCGCTTAAATTTTTATGATGAGTTATTAAAACCTACAAAAATCTACAACAATGTTATTAACCAAATTTTATCTGAAAATATAGAAATTAAAGCAATGTCTCATATTACTGGTGGTGGAATTCCAGAGAATCTACCAAGATGTATCCCTTCTGATTTTATCCCTTATATCAATACTAATTCTTGGGAAATACCTATTTTATTTAAATTCCTCAAAGAGAAAGGATCGATTCCTGAAAAAGATTTTTGGAATACTTTTAATCTTGGAGTAGGGTTTTGTTTAATTATTGATAAACAATTTAAGGATGCGATATTAAATATCTGTAAAGATCATGATATAGATAGTTGGGAGATTGGAAAGATAGTTCGAAAAAATGATTCAACAACTAGTAAATTTTTGCCAGAAATTTTAACTTAAATTTGTTTCGTCTTCTAAATGAGTTTTAAAAAATTATTTTTTATACCCAAATGAAAAAGTAAGGTGTAATATAATAAAATTACCGCCGAATTATATCGGAAGTTTAAGTATTTAAGATTTAACCTTTTATTCAATGCCTTTTGCAAATAATCAAAGAATTACACGTAGACGTAGTTCAGCTGGTCCTACACCTCCAAAAAGACCAATAGGTAATAATTCTGAATTTAGTGGTAAACAGGGTCAAGGTCCAAGGCCTACTTTCTTGACACTAAGAGATCATGGGAAAGTTTTTGTCGCTGATTTACCTAATTTGTCAGATGGTCAATTAGCCCATATTAGTAAAGAAGCTAATGAAGTTTTAAATAGTTTGGAAAAAAGGCTTAGTGATCTTGAAAATGAGCCTAGTAATAGTAATCCTGAAAACGACACACTGATAAAAGCCTCTACAAAAAGAGATGTCACACTTAGGTTTATTAAATCAATAGAAGAAGAACAAGAACATAGAAAGAATAATCCTGCTTTAAGAGATGCTGCATCTGAATCGTTACCGAGAACTTTTCTTGAAGTTGCTAGACATAGATTGCCAGGAGCAACTTTTGATTCACTACTGCGAGAGGCTCTTGAAGCATGTGCAGTTGATGAGAGTATAGAAGAAGATCAAATTATTGAGGAGCCTAAAGAAAATGTAAAAATCATGGATATACCCTCTTCCAACACTAATGCTTCACTTGTTGTTAGTATCGATTCAAATGATGATTCAAAGAATGGCTCTATTTGATTCAAGACAACAGTTTATAAGTATTAAGGATCAAAATAATTCGGAAATTAATCTTACTTCAAAGAAGGATCCCATTTTATGTAATCATTGCAAAAGGACTTCATCAAATGGTGTGAGATGTTTAGGAATGTGTGTCGCAGATAATGATTATTAAAACGGACCAAATGCAAATCGAAAATAATTAATAAATACAAGTAATATTATTGATATATGAAGATATAAGGTAATATTTATCAATAATAAAGAAAAGATTTTTTTATATATCAAAAACTAATTCAAACTAATAACGGTTACATGAAATTAAGGTTTCTCGAACAATTTATAATTCAAGTCATAAAAAAATCAAAGAAGGCGGCACCCAGATTCGAAAGGGGTGACAAATTAGAAAAACTGTGTTATAATTAGGGTTCTTAGAGGTAAAGATGGTATCTTACCATCCACTTACCATCCAAGATTTATATAAAAATATCAATTATAAAAGAATAGATTATGGCATCTTCAAGCGTTATGGATGGTAATTTAAATGAAAGAACATGGATCAATATTTCTGATTCTCGTAGTGAATTAGGACTAGGAAATAGAGTAAGTTTTCCAACTAATTTATACCTAAAAAAGAGAGTAAATTCTCCTTATTTTTATGCAACATGGATGCCAGATCTAGAAGAGGATTATAGAGTTGCAACTAAGAAAAGAAGACCTTTAGAGTCCTCTACAGGTACTGCAGATGCAAGACAAGCATCATTAAATGCAATTACTTGGGTAAAGGAAAAGCAGAAAGATTGTGTATATAAAATTAATGAAATTGTAGAAACTAAATCCAAATGTTTGGAATATTATTGGGACGAACATTTCGAAAAATATACTTCTGCTCGTTCTAAAAATAGTAGTGCAAAACAACAAATTAGAGACGAGAGAAATAAGTGGTTTTCCCCTACTTATGGCATTGGAAAAGAACAGTTTTCAAAAATAAGAGTTGATCAGATTTCAAAGAAAGATATAGATGATTATTTTAGAACTCTTTCTTCAGGGATGAAGTCACAACAGAAAACTGTTTTAAAGTCATTGTTCGATATTGCTGAACCTGATTTTATTGGTCATTCTTTTCCTTCATTTCCAAAGATTGATGGAGTACAAGAAGAGCAAGTAAAACATTTTGAATCTGATGAATTTGAAACTCTAATGAATACCATTATTCAATTATCTGGTGGAGCAGCAAAAAGGGAAATGAGTTTTGAAGAATATAATCATTTAGAGTACAACGAATTTAATAGACAAAATCAAAGGAATTGGGTCGATTTATATGATGCAATTTTGGTAAATTATTTCTTCTTCTTGAGACCTCAGGATGTTCCAAGATTACAAATAAAATGGTTCACAGAAGTTCCTGAACATGGTGAATTTGTTATTAGAAATAAAGAACCTAAGGGTGATAGAAGAATTGAAAAAACAAGAAATATGAGACCTGATGCATATCCTTTCTTCAGAAGATTGCTTAAAAGAAGACCTGATGAAGGATGGGTAAATTCTCCTTTTATAAAAAGACCAATAGATGGTGGAGCAGAGAAATATGTCCTCAGAACATTAAACTTCTTACTCAAAAAAGCAGTAGATAAGTGTTTGCCAAACTGGGATTTACTTGATGTCAATATGAAAACTATCAGGCATACATCTTTCCGTCATCATCTTGAAGATGATATGACTCTTGGAACTTATCCGAACATTGTTGATTTTGCTAGTAATGGTTTAACCAGTCCTGATATGCTTCAAAAAACATATATCAACTACATCTCAAGAGAACGTACTTTAAGAGAATCAAAGAAGAATATGCGTTCAAGTAATTATTCGTTAGTGAAAAGGGTTAGCAGATAACCCAAAAAATGAAACGCTTCCTATTTACAAAAAAAGAGCTGCTTTTTCAAAACAGCTCTAGTTTATTTGCTTTAAGAACGATTAGGAGTCGTTCCTATTTACAAAAAATGGATTTCTGATGCTTAAGTCAAAACCCATGACCATGACTAACTTAATCATGAGCTGGGATTCTTGAATAAGAAGTTTTCTAAGCTCTTGAAAAGAGTTCCACTTTTTGGACTTAATAGCTTTAGAAGTTTTTAAAAGTTCTTTCACTATCTTTTCGAGATCGTTAGTCAAGTATCTTAGTCCTTTGGTATGGAGTGGTTATCGTAACCATTCCAAATTTTAAAAACCTCTCTAAATTTGTTTAAATCTAGATCAACTCTAATAAGCCATTCTTTGAGCTCCTCGAATTTCTCATTAACTCGATTTTCAAAGTTCTGCAAATTAACAGCAATCAACTCATCGGCTTCTTTGAGATCCTCAACGTCTTGAATTGATAAAGATGTCCTTAGTCCGTAATTAGTTGGTTTCACGTTAAATTCCTTATTTAAAAATTTAGGAATTTTATCTTTTGGAAACTCTTCATATGGAATAAGAACAGTATGTCGTTCACTATTCCGTTCGACTATACCAACTGCATATCCATGTGTTGGACGATTGTGTCTAACAGTTGGTTCAACATATTTTGCAACGTCAACCAACTTACCTCGTGTAAACAAGGGGAAAGAAGTACTCTTTCTCATAATATTTTTAAAGTTAATTTGTATATTTCAGTTGCTCATCAAAGTTCATGACTTTGGTGGTTAAAATCCCAAGTTCACCACGCCTACCTTAAAGGTTTCCATTTAACCCGAACTCTCAGAAAATAAATTTCTTACCACTGTGTCATCGCTGACTTTAAATAGCTTGTAACGCAGCTTGGGGTGCCGGCTTCTAACCTAGTTACAAGTTCTCGGGGACAACTTTATAAAAATATAGCATGGTTAAAAATGCCTGCAACAAAAATATATTATTGACAGTCAATCTAAAATGAGGAGCAATTAGCTCCTTTTTTTATGTCTCTTGAAACTACTGTTTTTACATTCAAAATTAGTGTCCCTTATGAAGAATGGGCTGCTGTTTATGACAGCGAAGAAAATATAAAAATGATGAAAGAAACTGGAATGACATGCTTATACAAAGGTGTAAATAAAGATGATCCAACCAGTGTAATTGTCATTGAGCAGGGTGAAGAAGGTAAAGCAATAGCTATGTTTAAAGATCCAGAAGTCAAACCATTAATTGAGAGTGCAGGTCATATTTATGATTCGACTGTTATATCAAGCTACTTTTAATTGACAGTCGATCTAAAATTAGGGGCAATTAGCTCCTTTTTTTATGGTTTTTATCATTTCACTAGTTGTATTTTTTATAACTGGTTTATATTGTTTAAATGTTGCTGAAGAAAAAGGTTATAACGGATTTTTGTGGTTTGTAGGCGGTTTCTTATTTAGTTTTGCTGCCTTAATAGCAGTTGCTGGTTTGCCAGATAAAAAGCTAAGAAAATATATTAGACAGATTGGTGAGAAGCAAAATGCAATTGATCCAGAAGGTTCTAGTAATTTTAAAAAGGTAATTGATGATAAACCTTTAACTCCTGAGGAAAGGAAGGAATTAATTAAAAAAGTAGGTAAGAAGCCAAGTTGGGACAATATATCTAAATTAGATAAATGAAACGCTTACTACTTGCACTTTTATTATTTTCTAGTCCTGTACTAGCAGAGAAATATACGATCTATACAAGAGAAAGACCTCCATTTTCTATTTCAGGAATAATTGATGCTAATAAAACTTTTTATTATTTCACTAATGCTCCTGAACCTAAGTGCGACATAGAAGCAAGAGGTTGTTTTATGAAAACAAATATTAAAGCAGCAATAATTAGTAAAGACGTTATCAAAGTTGCTAATAGTTATTACTGTTCAGAAGAGCATATACAATCGGTAAATAAAGCCAACCCTAAACCTTCACCACTTCGATACTCTTCCATAGATTATGGATATGGAAAATGTAGTAAAGACGGGTGGCAAAGAATTAAAGATTAGTATTAAATAAGGTTATTTAAAAAATCAATACTTGGATAAATACTATAGAAAGTGGTGGCAGAGAATTATTTTAGCTTCCTTAACAGGAATCTTTTTTGTAATGCTTCTGAGCGATCAAAGAGAAAATCTAATTTATGAAGCATGCAGTGATACTGAATATTTAAAAAAAGAAGGATTGAAAAGTGGTTATCAATGCGAGAAACATTTCATTAGATATAGCAATGAGTTAAGCGATACTCAATTAGTCGGAAGCATAATATTTTCTTATATAGCGTGGACTGTTTTGGCTGAGGTAGCAAAAAAGGAATGAAACGTTTAATACTTGCATCTTTTTTATTAGGTTTAATTCCTACAGCTAATGCAGGGATATATATTTATCCTTTTTTTAATAAAGGAATAGAAGTTCGCTGTTTAGATAATGAGCCAAAACATTTAATTTCATTCAAAGCAGGCAGGGTTATGAAGTTTGCAGATTATGGAGATGATAAATATAAATTTCCAGAGGTATATTTATATCCAGAGCAAACTAATAAACAATATTCTTATTTCCCAAGTACAGCAGGTACAAAATGTAGCTATAGAAAACTTACAAGAAAAGAAAGGGAAGATTATAGAAAAATGGCTCTAGACACTTGTCGTGGAAGCGACCTTAATACAAGAAGAAAGTTTTGTTATGGGTGGAATTAAATGAAACACTTACTACTTGCATTGCTGCATTAAATAAATGGAGAAGGAACGCAATTACGATAATGATGGATTAGATCCATCCGAAGAATATTTCAGAAAGAAGAAAAAAGATAATGATGAGGATACCTATTTCCCTCCAGAAGAATCAGAACCACCACACTATTGAGCAAAAGGAAATTTATTGACAGTCGATCTACATTAGGGGGTATAACTACCCTCTTTTTTTAATGTCCATTAATACATTTCTTTTGCTGTTATTAGTGATTGCGAATTACACAAACTTATTTTTCAATATAAAAAATAGAAAAAAATGATTGGTAGCTTACCAAAATTAATTGCACTTCTTATGGTCTTGCTACTTGTAGGAAGCACTTTTGTTGGTGGAATTATTTACTTTATAAGATGACTTATGAAACTATATGCAAAATCAATGGACTAGAGACATTTAAATGACTGATAAAGAATTTAATAAAACATTTATTCTAAATTTTTTAATGCTAAAAATTAATTAACTTTAAAGACAAAAAATGTTGAGTAATTTTGACGCTGCTGTTGAAGCAGCACTTATTAGAAAAGAAATTTCAAGCAGAGAAATAGCAGATGAAAATAGATCTGGACAAAGAGGGAATAATTTTGAATTAAAAAATTCAAATGGAAAAGTTGTGAGCAGAATATCTATGGAAAGAGTGGAACAATTAAAAGATCCAGAAGCACTTGCAAAAGCGATAGCAGCAGCACAACCAAAAGTCCAAGTTTCTAAAGAGGAATTAGAGGCAGAAGAAAATAAAAGAAAAGAAGAGCGACAGGAACAAATTGAAAAGGCGAAAGCTGAACGAGAAGCACTATTAAATACATTCAAAGAAAGAGGAATAAAAAGATGGGATTACAAACATATACGACTTGATTACAAGGGTAGAGGTATAACTCAAGAAATAAATCTTCTAGATATTGACGGCGAGAGAGTTAGGGGTTGGTCAGATAATTTCTCTTCTAAAGATGTTCCAACATTACCTGAGATTTTAAACAAACTTGGAGATGATGGATGGGAGATGATTTCGCACGTAGTTAATCAGGATCTAGCTCAAAACGGAACTACTATGCACTACTACAATTTCAAAAGAGAGAAATTATGAAAGACGATTTTAAAGATTTTGTAGACAATTACAAAAAAGACCCAGAAAAAGTTAAACAAAAAAAACAAGAGCAATTAGAACGAAAGAAAAACAAGCCAAAGAAAAATCTATTTAATTTTAGATTTTGGGAATGGATGGGTTAAATGAAACGCTTATTTGCTTCGTTGTGCCTAGTTGTCTTAATTGCTTTAACACCTGTTTATAAAAATTTCAAAGGGAAACAACTTTGTCTCTCTCTAAAAAATGACCAATTAAATGTAGAAAAAGTAAAAAAATTAGAAGAATATTCTGGTTTAGAAGGTATAGCTGTTTTTGATTATTGTGCAAAGATAGGTGTAATTGATATGGCAACGGAAAGTTGATATTTTTAAAAATTGACAGTCGATCTAAAATAAGGGGCAATTAGCTCCTTTTTTTATGGAAGCAAATAAGAATAAGAACCTAGGAAATGCAGGTGAGTTTTATGTATTAGCTCAGTTAGCTCAGAGGGGGTATATCGCAGGTAAAACAGATGACGGACAAACATTAATAGATGTTATTGCAACTGAACCAAATAGCTTAAACACGGTCAATATTCAAGTTAAAACAAGAACTATTGATGGAAAGAAAAGTTCTTGGTTAATGGGATTAAAAAATGAACAAGCTTTTGAGAAACTATGGTATGTTGTTGTTGAAGTTGGAGAAGATGATGTATTACCTAACTTTTTTATCTTTAGTAGCAAAGAAGTAAGTGACACAATTAAACAAAGACATATAGATTATTTAGCCAAACCCAAAAAAGATGGAACACAAAGAAAAGGGGGAAGCTTAAGACACTTTGAACCAAGCGAGGAATTTAAGGCAGAAAGAAAAAACAATTGGGATATCATGTTTCAATAACTTTAGAGAATAGGAAACATATTTTAGTACCCAAGAAGTTTACTAATATTAGCAATTTTCGTTTAATTTAATGTTTCAATAAGAGTGTTCGGTTGCTCTTATGCTATAATTTCAGTAACAGTATTGGTAACTGAAACAAATGAACAAAGTGATTGGGTATGCTCGTGTTAGTTCTGGTACAGGTAGTCAGACAGTAGATGCTCAAGTAGAGAAACTAAAAGAGAGTGGATGCGACCTTGTATTTTCTGAAACAGTAAGCACAAGAAAGACAGAAAAGGAAAGACCAGAACTTATGAAATGCCTTTCTTCATTAAGGAAGGGTGATACATTAAAAATTTCAACTCTCTCAAGATTAGGGCGTACCCAGAGAGAAGTGATTAACAGATTAAATGACTTACAAGCAGAGGGTATTAACTTGGTTACGCTTGATGGTTTAGTTAATACTGAAGCACTTGGTAAGTTTGCACCTATCTTGATTGGTTTATTAACAGGATTAAATGAGGTGGAGAGAGATTTAATTCAAGAAAGAGTTAATGCTTCTGTAGAACATAGAAGAAATACTGGTGGAGATTTAGGTGGAAGACCAAAAACAAGTAATAAAAAAGAAAAATTGGTAATCAGATTAAGAGAGGATGGAGATAGTTATAGAGAAATCAGAGAGCAAACTGGATTAGGACTTGCAACTATTAGAAGAATTATTGCTGATAATGAAAAAGTGGAAGTATGAATAATGGATAAAACTAACACTTGGTTAATTGGAGTATTTGCTGTTGTTCTTATTTGTTTTTCACTTTTTGCATATCTAAATGCACAAGCGAACCAATCCTTACTCCGACCTAGTATTGAGGATTTTGACTATAAGGCATTCTTGCTTCGCCCAAAACCTAGTATCGAGGATTTGGAATATAAAGCATTAGATAAGAAAAGGGCAAATGCTGAATATGCAGCAAATCGGGATTTTACTGACTATGAAAAATTTGGAAGTATTCTTTTTTGTAATTCTTCATTCAATAGTCGGATTGAAGCAGCAACCTATTCGGCACAAATGGAATTATATATTTCTGGGAAAGAAGCAGATTTATCAAAATGGGATACTGCTATCAAAGATTATGAAAACGAAAAATCAAAATGTAAAGACGTTTATCCTTTAGTAAAACAAAAATAATGAAAGAAGAGATAAATTGGCAAAAAGAAATCCTTGCAAGTAAGAAGTTCAACGATCAATTCTCAAGGAGGATATTAAAGAACGGAGCAAAGAACTATATGCAAGGAATCTATCTTGGTTATATGTATTCCAGATGGAAGAAAATAAGGAGTATGGAATAGTTGTTCATGTATTGTTCATGCAGTTTAAAAGGAGAGTTAAAAGGCAATAGTAAGTATGGTTACTGCATGATGATTACTCTCCAAACCTTGTCTTAACTTATTCATCTATTGAATAAGAATTGCCTCTGCCGGCTATAAATCACTTCAAATTTAATTGCTTATTAATTAATGCTTCAGCAAGCTCATCTACTGTAAGACCACTTTGTCTTGCTTTATTAGATAGTCGTCTGTAGATGTCAGATGTAATTAATATTCTTGATTTCATAATTAAAATAAGAACTCCTCTCTAATCTTTTGCTTTACCCATCCAGATCTAGACGAGAAGACACTATTCTTTAATCCATTATCTAGTAATTCGAGAAGTTTCTCTTCACCTGCACCAAAAGTTATTGGTACTTGTTTGTTGGGTCTTGGTTTTGAAATTGTTTGTGGCATTGGTTATTCGGAAATTGTTTGTTTTAGTCCTATATATATGTACTTCGTATTCCCTTACTATCTATACGATTTGTCTTTCCAATTGGTCTTTTTACAGGACAACAAGGTAGATCACTATTAAGGAAATCAATATGTTCCCACTTATCAAACTCAACTGATGATAAGGACTTATTCACATAGTGGATTCTTTTCTTTGTTTCTCCAGAATCTTTTATATCTACTGATTGCTTACTTGATCCAATAGTATTGACGTATCTCTTCAGATGATTCATAAGAGATTCTCTCATGAGTTCTGATTTTGTAGGAAAGTTATCCTTAAAGAAGTTATGAAGATGACTTTTCTTGATGGTTATATCTCTATTCTTTGTTGAAAACCACCAATCAAGATCCACCCTCTCTAAAAGAATATGAAGGTGTAATTGTCCATTAAAGATTGGTTCTTTTTCTAGGTTCTTACCTTGTCTAAAGAACATTCCTTCTCGTTCAATAAAGATCCATATATTGATCATGTTTTTTGGTTTGTTTTTCTTGTAGAAGAAATCTAGTATTACTTTCTTGATGTGTTTTCCAAGTAATGATTGATCAACTATGTCTTTGTTTGGTCTATGGAAACTGATGGATATAAAATCTTTGAATTTAATATCAAACTCTTTAGTCATTTCCTCTAACCAAGATTCCGTGCTCCGCCTATTGTGTTTCTTATTGGGTATCTTTCTTTCCTTATCAAATTTGATAACTTTTAATTCAGGACGCACCTTCCCCTTTGGATTTATGAGTTTCTTCTTGAAATTGAGGTCTTTCAATGACTCATCAGTCCAAGTTTTGCACTTGAACTTCAATACAGCATTAGGCATACTTTTTTATTCTTAGTGGTTTATACAATGCGAATATTCCTATTCGTCTGATCTATATATGAATTTGATTCTTTTTAAGTACTCTTCTGTTAACGTTCAGTGATATTTCTCTATAGGAAGCAACCTTAGACCCATTTCCTGACTAATTCTTTTGAAGATATAAAAAACGCAACTACATTTATTTGGACATTTATAAATGTTTCCTGTTCGTATATATATAGTATGACTTCTTAGTATTAATCGACCTTTTGGTCAATTTTTACTTGGCGAAATTTTATATATGGCAATGATAATTACATGCCATTTGGATGCTTTTGTAGGTTAGATGGTACCTTTGCATTTTAAACCGCATAAAAGATGCGGAAGTTAATGATAATTTTTGAAAGACGGGATGGTAACTGCGATAATGTAGAGAAGACAGAAGTCGTCTAGCAGAAACAAACCTTACTAACCATCCACTTACCATCCCACTTTTTAAGCAATAAATGAATAATAGATATTCAAAACTTAAGATACTGGAACGGTTTATAGGGAAATGTACCGTAAATATAATGAAGGCGGCACCCAGATTCGAACTGGGGATAAAGGATTTGCAATCCTCTGCCTTACCACTTGGCCATGCCGCCGAAAAAGATTCAACCGAGTCTTTTAATGATCTTAACAGTAAGGTGACTCATTCTCTATTATTTATATGCAATGGCCATGGAGAAGACGTAATTGCATCAGAAATAATAAAAAGATTACTAAAAAAAATAAAAAATAAAAATATTGAAGTTTTACCTTTAGTAGGAAATGGAGATGTATTTAATTCCATAAAATCCAAGAATTTTCGAAAAATAGGATATTTAAGAGAGCTGCCTAGTGGAGGCTTTAGTAATCAAAGTCTAAAGGGATTTTTGCTTGATTTGTTTGCAGGATTTTTAATTGATAATTTAAGAAATTTTTTACTTATAAAACAAAAGTCAAAACATAACTGCAAAATTATCGCAGTGGGAGATTTTTTGCCTTTACTTTACGCTTGGAGTTCTGAATGCGAATTTAGTTTCATTGGAACTCCCAAAAGTGATCATACTTGGAGTAGTGAGCCAGGTTGGGATTTAAGTGATTTTTATCATAAGTTGAAAGGTTCTGAATGGGATCCATGGGAACTGTTTTTAATGCAATCTCCAAGATGTAAAAATTTAATTGTGAGAGATAAAATTACAGCTAATAATTTGAATAGAAAAAATATCGATGCAAAATACTTTGGTAATCCAATGATGGATTTTGTAAATGCAACAAACCAGAATATATCAAATATTATTTCTTTTAAAAGGATTATTTTATTAGTTGGAAGTAGATACCCTGAAGCTCTTAAAAATCTTGATAATTTTCTTGCTTGTTTGAAAGATTTTAATTTATCGAGGGATTTGTTAATACTTTTGCCTTTGAGCATTAATGCGAATGTTATTCAAATTCACGGTTATTTAAATAAATATGGTTTTATAAAACAGAGTAAAGTTAAATTTCTAATTGATGAAGATTCAGTATGGAAAAATAAAGATCAATATGTAGTGATTGGAAAAGGTAAATTCAATTCATGGGCCAATATGGCAGAAGTTGGTTTGTCTAATGCAGGAACTGCTACAGAGCAAATTACTGGCCTTGGAATTCCTTCTCTTTCTCTACCGGGGCGTGGACCACAATTTACAAAATCATTTGCAAAAAGGCAATCAAGATTATTGGGAGGTAGTGTTTTAGTTTGTAAGAACAAAAAATTTCTTTTAAAACAGTTGAGTATACTTTTGAAAACAAAAGTTAATAGATTAGAACAAGCAAAAATTGGAAAAAAAAGAATGGGGGAATCCGGAGCAAGTAAGAAAATCGTAGATGCAATAAACCTTGATTTGTTATCTTAGTAAATGGCACTAGCTTATTAATTATTAATTCTTTTATGTATCCAATAAATGATCGGCAATATCTAAAAATTTGTGCAGAGATTGCAAAACTTATGAGTATAAGCTTATCTTCTGCTAAAAAGAAAGTAGAAATTCAAATTGCAAAAGAAGGCTCGAAAACTATTCAAGAAAAAATAAAAGTTGCGCAAAATGTTTTAAACATTTGTGAAAAAAACGATGGAGATAAATTAAGTTCTTCAAGAATACTTGATAAGCTTATGAAAACTCTTGACGGTGAAGATAATTTTTTAACTGAAGATTGATTCTTAATGTTCAAATATATTTGAAAATTTTAGTATGTCTAAATCAGCATGTACAGAAACTGTTTCGAAACATTTTTGAGCTAATTCATATCTATTTTCTCTTTCTAAAATAACTTTTAATTTATGCATAGCTTCAATTAAATATCTAACATCATTTGCTGCATAATCTAATTGATCTTTTGTTAAATCTTCGTTGCTACCCCAATCACTACTTTGCGAGCTTTTGTCCAGTTCTATACCTAACAATTCATTAATTAAATCCTTTAAACCGTGTTTATTTGTATAAGTTCTTGCCAATTTACTGGCAATTTTTGTACAAAAAATATTTTTTGTATTAATTTCAAGATTGCATTTTAGAGCTGCTACATCAAATCTCGCATAGTGAAATACTTTAGTAATTTTTTCATCTTCAAGAAGTTTTTTTAAATGAGGAGAAGAAGATGTATTAAGTTCGATTTTTATACATGATGTTCTTTTAAATTCATTGCATATTTGTACTAAACAGAGCCTATCTCTTCCATGAATTAAACCCATTGCTTCAGTGTCAATAGCTAAGTAAGATGATTTTTTATAAAGATTGTATAAATCTAATGTTAAATCGCTATAAAGAAGATCAAGATTTTTATTATCAATAGTCATTTTTAATTAGTATTTAAAGAAATTTAAGGTTTAGAATATTACTTAAGATTTTATTTAATTAAGAATTTTTATCTAATAGGAACATTTTACAGAATAATTCTGAAAAATTATAATATGATGTAACTTTAATTTTTATTCTCGAGTTACTAGAAAAAATTATTTAATGTCATATTCCTTAAATTCAACATTATTGCTGACAATTCTCTTGGCCATAGGATTATTTTTTTTTCTTAGGGCTTCTAGTAAAGATAGAACAACCATCGTTGAGATTTCATCTTCTCAGGAGCCAATTAAGGTTTTAAATGGTTTATGTGAATGGCTTAATTTGAGGGGATGGAAGCAAACAGGAGGAGATTTTGAACAAAGAAGTTTAATATTCAAGGGTCAAGTTATTTCTAGTAAATTTTTAGCAATATTTTTAGGTTTTCTGGGCGGTTTTGGTTCGTGTGCTTTGGGATTAGTAATTATTCAAATATATCCGGAACTAGGTTGGTGGCCTATTCTTTTGGGATTAATTGGTGGACCTTTGTCTGGAATTGTTTATTCTAAAAAATCAGCAAGAGAGGAGAAATTTGAATTAAGGTTGATCAACGAAAATGAAAATGATTCAACTTTAATGAGACTTAGAGCTCATAGGGATGAATTAATCTCTTTAGAAAATGAACTCGGAGAAAAACTTCAATTGAAAAGTGACGGTTCTCTATTTAAAACACCTATTTAAGATACTTTAAAAGTTTATTAGATAATTTTTAATCAAAAATATTATTCTCTATACAGAATTTCTCTAACTCTTTATCGTTTAACCAATCTTGGGGCTTTGTAAAAATTGATGTGAGAAATTCCTCTCGAGAATTCTTTCTAGCTTTATATCCATATTCCCATCTAGCTAAAGGCGGTAGGGACATTAATATTGATTCAGTTCTTCCATTTGTTTGTAGTCCAAAAATTGTCCCTCTATCCCAAACTAAATTGAATTCGACATATCTACCTCTTCGATATAGCTGGAATTCTCTTTCATTCGATGAATATGTTTGAGAAGCTCTTTTTTGAACAATGGGCAAATATGAAGGCAGAAATGCCTGCCCACAGTTTTCCGCTAAAGAAAATAAATTATCCCAATTTAAATTAGATCTGCCAATATTTTGTGAAGCTTTTGATGCTTCTCCATTTTGATTATTTCCTCTATAAATATTGCCTGAACCATCTTGATAATCATAAAAAATACCTCCTATGCCTCTAGATTCATTTCTATGCTTCAAGAAGAAATATTCATCACACCATGGTTTGAAAACTTTATGCAAATCTTGATCAACTTTCTCACAAGCTTTTTTATGTTCATTATGAAAATTCCTTACGTCAGAAAGATAAGGATAAAAAGGGGTTAAATCTGCACCTCCCCCAAACCACCAAACAGGACCAGCTTCGAAATATCGATAATTCAGATGAACTGTAGGGATATAGGGATTCTTCGGATGCAAAACCATAGAAGTTCCCGTAGCAAACCATTCATGACCTTTTGCTTCGGGCCTTTGAGAGATTATAGATTGAGGTAATTCTTTTCCCTGTACTTCCGAGAAATTAACGCCTGCTTGCTCAAAAATAGAACCATTTTTCAATACTCTTGATCTTCCACCGCCGCCTTCGTCTCTTAGCCAGGATTCCTCTGTAAATTTCCCTTTGCCGTCTACATTTTCAAGTCCTGAACAAATTTTGTCTTGTAGAGTTAATAAGAGATTTTTAGTTTTTTCTCTCGAGTTTTTAGGAGGTTCTTTCAACATGTATTTAGTAAATCTTGAAGAAAAAAATTTTTTTGGTTAATTATAAGTTTCTCTTTATAATTTCTCTTAGGGGGTCCTTATTGCCTATTATTTGATAGTTCGACATAGTTCTTAATCTTTTAAACAGTCGACTACCTTGTCAAAATATTTAAAAATTTAATGACCACAATAGAAGATGCGAATTTTGCTTTACAAAAAGTTCTAGATGCTGGATCACAGAAAAATGTAATTGAATTAGCTTGGATTAAAAATGTAAGAGTAACTATACCGAGAGTAATCGTAACATTATCATTACCATCGTTTGCAAATTCTCAGAGAGATAGAATTGTACAAGAGGTTAGAGGCGTTTTACTGGCTTTTGAAGATATTGATGACGTTCAAATAGAAGTAGATAATAATCCTTCCAAAACAGAATCTCAAAATCAAAGTAATGTTCCTGAGTTGCAGAAGATTGATGGTATTCGACATATCATAGCTGTTAGCAGTGGTAAAGGTGGAGTTGGAAAAAGTACCATTGCAGTTAATCTCGCTTGTTCTCTAGCTAAATTAGGCTTGAAAACTGGTTTGCTCGATGCGGATATATATGGACCTAATACTCCCTCAATGATGGGAGTTGCCGAACAGAATCCAAAGGTTACAGAAGGAAGTGGCAATGATCAAAGGTTAATACCAATAAATAAATATGGAATTTCATTGGTATCAATGGGTTTCCTCATAGAAGAAGGTCAGCCAGTTATATGGAGAGGACCAATGCTTAATAGTATTATCAGACAATTTTTGTACCAAGTTGAATGGAATAATCTTGATTTTTTGGTTATTGATTTGCCTCCTGGAACAGGAGACGCTCAAATATCCCTTTCTCAATCTGTGCCTATTTCTGGAGCTATAGTCGTCACTACTCCTCAACAAGTATCATTGCAAGATGCAAGGAGGGGATTAGCAATGTTTAAACAACTGGGAGTACCGTTACTGGGAATTGTAGAAAATATGTCAGTATTTATTCCGCCAGATATGCCAGGTAAAAAATATGAAATCTTTGGTAAAGGTGGTGGACAAACATTAGCTAACGAAAATGACTTACCATTATTAGCTCAAATTCCTATTGAAATCCCTCTCGTTGATGATAGCAATAAAGGTGTGCCAATCTCAATAAGCCAGCCCAATAAAGAAAGCTCTGTCTTATTTGGTAATTTAGCTCAATTAATTAAGAACCAATTTGTTAAGACTTATTGATGTTTAAGAGAATTTCTTTATTAAATAACAGAGGATTTTTACAAAAAAAAGACAACTTTAATAGAGGTTTTTTATTTTCTCCGCTACTAATTATTCCCCTGTTTTTAGTTATTATTTCGGGTTTTTTGATAAAAAGTATTCAGGGTGATTTTTTAGTATCGAACTATTTAGGTCATATCGTAACTGGTTTTTTTGGTTATTTCTTAGCATTTTTTATTTCTTATATACCGTTAGAGAGAATTAGAAAGTATGTGGTTCCATTTTATTTTTGTACTCT
Source organism: Prochlorococcus sp. AG-347-M18 (assembly GCA_003281165.1). Lineage (GTDB taxonomy): Bacteria > Cyanobacteriota > Cyanobacteriia > PCC-6307 > Cyanobiaceae > Prochlorococcus_A. The sequence continues at coordinate 20,535 of QCCT01000005.1, read as the reverse complement.
AATATCGTTATTACTCATTTATTTTTTTGGAATTTCAGTTTCTGGAGCTCAAAGATGGCTAAACTTGGGCATTTTTTCTTTTCAGCCTTCAGAGGTAGCTAAACTTAGTAGTGTATTAACTCTTGCTTTAGCACTCGACAAAAAAATAATCCTTACAATAAGAGATTTAGTATTGCCCTTATTAGTAGTGGTTATTCCTTGGTTATTAATTTTCTTTCAACCGGATTTAGGTACCTCTTTAGTTTTAATTGTTTTGACAGGTGTGATGCTCTATTGGTCTAAAATGCCCATAGAGTGGATTTTGATATTAGTTTTTTGTATTATCACATCAATATTATATTTAACCTTACCAAATCTTCTTATTTTCTGGATTCCGGTTATAGGATATCTTGCCTATAGATCTTCAAAAAAGAAGATTATTTTTTCTGCTCTCGCTATTTCGTTTCATTTATTAGTGGCAAAATTTACACCAATTTTGTGGCAATATGGCTTAAAAGAATATCAAAAAGATAGATTAGTTTTATTTTTAGATCCAAATAGAGATCCACTTGGTGGCGGATATCATTTGATACAGAGTAAAATTGCAATTGGTTCTGGAGGATTATTTGGGACTGGTTTGCTACAAGGTAAGCTGACTAATTTGCAATTTATACCTGAACAACATACTGATTTTATATTCAGTGCTTTAGGGGAAGAATTAGGTTTTGTGGGGTGCGTTATAGTTTTATTTTTGTTCTTTTTTTTGATTAATAAACTTATTAATACTGCAACAATTGCAAGGACTAACTTTGAATCTCTAATTGTTATTGGAATAGCCTCAACATTTTTATTTCAAATAATTATTAATTTATTTATGACTATTGGATTAGGACCAGTTACTGGGATTCCCCTTCCTTTTATGAGCTATGGTCGAACGTCATTGGTGACTAATTTTATATCTATTGGATTTGTTTTATCTATATTGAAACGTTCTAGATCACTAAGAGGTTGATGAAATCACAAATAACTATAAAAAAAATTCAAGACCTTTTGATAAAAGGAGTTCAAACTATATATGTGGATGATGATACATCCAGAAGAATGTGGTGGGCATCTTTAGAAGTTATTCAAAAAGAGTTCCTTTCTCAGAATTACCAACAGGGAGGTATTTGGGTTGCTTCACCTTTACCTGCTCTTAACGACAAGAAATTTTTTAATAAACTTCATGGTTGGTTGTGGTCCCCGGAGGGCTTTCCATACTATCAAAATGAGAATGCAGGTTTTTTACCAGTCAATAATTCAGAAAAGATAAAAAAAGATTTTGATTCAGTTAGTGATTATAAAGTATTAAATCTTTGTCAAGAAGATGGGTATGAACCTTTTTTGATGATAATCACCCCAAATTTTCAATGCGTATTATCAATTGTAGGAGAAAAAAATAAGAAAATTCTTTTAATGAAGTGTGATGAAGAAAGTCTAAAACTTTCAATTGAATTAATGCATGCAAAATTAAATCAAGAAAATTATGAGGAAGGAGTAAAATTTCGTAATGCAATCAATAATTTAGGTAACCTTAATATCTACAATCAATTTGAAAAATTATTTTGGCCAATATTATCGGCAAAATTAGCAAATATTACACCAAATCATAATATACAGAGTTCTGTGAAAAATGATGAAAAACATGTGCAAATAACTGAAGCAAAATTATTACGTGCAATTTCTCATGAAGTAAGAACTCCATTGGCAACAATAAGAACTCTAATAAGTTCTACTTTAAAAAAATATAAAATGGATGAATCAATGAGAAATCGTTTAATTCAAATAGATAATGAATGTAATGAACAAATCGATAGGTTTGGTTTAATTTTTAATGCAGCAGAATTAGTTAGTAATGAAGTGCCATCATTGAATAACTTGGCGAAAATTAATTTAGCCGAAATTTTCAAAAAGCTTGCACCTTTGTGGAATAAACAATTAAATCGACGTGGTATTTCTTTGAAGATAGATATCCCCAAACAACTTCCACAAATTTTGAGTGATTCTGAAAAATTAGAATTAATGTTAAGGGGATTAATTGATAAAAATACGAGAGGATTAAAAGAAGGTAGTACATTGATTTTAGAATTAAGACCAGCTGGTCAAAAACTCAAACTTCAACTCAAAGTACAAAAATTAGATAACAATCAAAAAGAAATTTTAAAAAAAGATAACGGTTCTGATATTGGTCCTGTTTTAAATTGGAACCCTCAAACTGGAAGTTTACAACTTAGTCAAAATGCCACTCAAAAGTTGTTAGCTAGTTTAGGAGGGCATGTCACCCAAAGACGAGATACAGGTTTAACAGTGTTTTTTCCGATTTCAGATGCAAAATGAAATGAGAATTAAATTATAGATATATTAAATAATGTAGAAAATTTCCTATTAATTGTTAATTTTGCAAAATATGGATGCTAATTTCTTAAAAGAAAATAACTTAAAATTTAGGATGACTGAAACTTTAGTTGGTCAATTTCCAAAGCATATAGGAAGTACTGGGGGTTTATTAAACTCAGCAGAAACCGAAGAAAAATATGCAATTGTATGGAAAAGCTCAAAGGAACAAGCATTTGAATTGCCGACCGGTGGAGCGGCTATTATGAATGAAGGTGATAATTTAATGTACTTTGCAAGAAAAGAACAATGCCTTGCATTAGGGACACAATTAAGAGCCTTCAAGCCAAGAATTGAAGATTTTAAAATCTACCGAATTTTCCCAGGTGGAGATATTGAATTTTTACACCCAAAGGATGGTGTTTTCCCTGAAAAAGTAAATGAAGGTAGAGAGAAAGTAGGTCATAATCCTAGAAGAATTGGTGAGAATCCTAATCCAGCTGGTTTGAAATTTACAACTAAGAATACTTTTGATTAACTTCCTTAAAGTTGATATAAAAGAAGAAAATAATTATAATTTGGGCTGACATTATTAATATGATCAGTTCACAGAAAGATAGTTTTTTAAAGGCTTACAAAGAAGGTAAAAATTTCATACCTATAGTTGAAACTTGGCCGGCAGATTTAGAGACTCCATTGTCAACTTGGTTAAAATTATCTTCAAAAGATTCCCATGGTGTTTTTCTTGAATCTGTTGAAGGTGGGGAGAATTTGGGTAGGTGGAGTATTGTCGCTACTAAACCTCTTTGGGAAGCAGTTTGTTATGGCGAAGAAATAGTTAAAACTTGGAATAATGGCAAAACTGAAATAAATGAAGGTGATCCTTTCGATATTTTAAGAAGTTGGACAAAGGAATACAAGTCAACCATGCTTGATGACTTGCCATCAATTGGTCAGTTATATGGCTCTTGGGGTTATGAATTAATAAATCGAATAGAACCAAGCGTTCCAATAAATGCAATACCAAAAAACAATATTCCCTATGGTTCCTGGATGTTTTTTGATCAGTTAGTTGTTTTTGATCAAATAAAAAGATGTATTACTGCAGTGGTTTATGCAGATACAACTTCTTCAAAAGAGTGCTCAATTGAAGAGTTGTATCTAAAATCAATTTCTAAAATTCAGAAAACTAGAAATTTGATGAGAGTTCCTCTAAAAGAAAATGAATTTTTAGATTGGAATGAAAATGAGAATTTGAATTTAGATCTAGAAAGTAATTGGGAGAAAAAAGATTTTGAGGAAGCAGTTCTCTCTGCAAAAGAATACATAAGAAAGGGAGATATCTTCCAAATAGTTATAAGTCAGAGATTCCAAACTCAAGTCAATAATGATCCTTTTAATTTATATAGAAGTTTGAGGATGGTCAATCCATCTCCATACATGTCATTTTTTGATTTTGGCTCATGGTATCTGATAGGTTCAAGTCCTGAAGTAATGGTTAAAGCAGAAAAAAATAAAAACAATCAGATTGTTGCAAGCTTAAGACCAATAGCTGGCACAAGACCTAGAGGTATTGATAATCAACAAGACTTGGAATTAGAAAAGGAATTATTAAAAGATCCAAAAGAGATAGCTGAGCATGTAATGCTAATTGATCTTGGGAGAAATGATCTTGGAAGAGTTTGTGAAATTGGTACTGTCAAGGTTAAGGATTTAATGGTTATTGAGAAGTATTCACATGTTATGCATATAGTCAGTCAAGTTGAGGGAATCTTAAAAAACAATGCTGATGTATGGGATTTGCTCAAAGCATCCTTTCCTGCTGGAACAGTAACTGGCGCCCCAAAAATAAGAGCTATGCAATTGATTAAGCACTTTGAAAAAGATGCTAGAGGACCTTATGCTGGTGTATACGGATCTGTTGATATTAATGGTGCATTAAATACAGCAATTACGATAAGAACTATGATAGTTAAACCCTCCAAAGATGGGAAATATGATGTATCAGTGCAAGCAGGAGCTGGAATAGTTGCTGATTCTTTTCCTGAAAATGAATATCAAGAGACGATAAATAAAGCAAAGGGGATACTTAAAGCATTAGCCTGTTTGGATAAATAAATGAGTCAAAATAATCTTAATAAGGGTTTTGAGGTGGAACTTTTCACAGGTACTTTAAATTCTCATATTGGTGTTTCGGCTGAAATTGAAAAAAAATTTCCTGATTTTGTAAAAGAGCCAGATAGTAGAAACGTTGAATACATAACTACACCTGAAAAAGACTATTGTTCTTTATATGAGAAATTAATAACTCCAAGAAAAAAGTTAAGGAAGTGGCTAAATACTAAAAATTTAACAATCATTCCTTCTTCCACTCTTTGTTTTAAACACGATATTCAATTTCAAAGATCTGATATTGACAACGGCTATCATCAATTTATTCAAGAAAATTATGGAATATCTATTGCAACTTCAAGTGTTCATATAAACATAGGAATTGATGATTTAGATAAACTTTTTACAGCTATAAGACTTATAAGATCTGAGGCTGCTCTATATCTATCATTAAGTGCTAGTTCACCTTTTTTAAATAATAAAATTACTAATAATCACTCTCAGAGATGGATCCAGTTCCCTAAAACACCAAGTAGGGTGCCTTTTTTTGTAAATCATAGTTCTTATATCGACTGGATAGAGGAAAATATATCTAATAAAAACATGCAAAATATTAGGCATTTTTGGTCGTCAATCCGACCAAATGGCCCCCAAAGACCTTTAATTCTTGATCGTTTGGAATTAAGAATTTGTGATTTTGTTCACGATATTCATCTGCTTTTAGGGATAACGGCCATGATAGAACTAAGGATTTTAAATCTTTTTGAAAATATAAATGCCTTAGATCCTATGAATGCTAGTACTTTTTCTATGGATGAGTTGTCAGAAATATGTGATCAAAATGAAATTAATGCTGCTAAAGATAGTTTGAATTCAGAGTTAATTCACTGGCAAGATGGCAAAAGAGTTATTTGTAGAGAATGGATTCAAAACTTATTATCAGATTTATCATCCACAGCTGAAAATTTTGGTATGAAACATCTTTTAGATCCTATCTATAAAGTGCTTGAAGAAGGCAATCAATCTATGAAATGGATAAATCAATATGAAAAAGGTCTTTCTGTTGAGCAGATAATGAAAATTTCTATAGAAGATATGATTAGGAGTGAGGCCTAGAATGTTTGATTATTTAAATAAACATTTGATCTGAACATTTTCAATTGTGACATAATAATTATATGGAATCTTTTCGACAGATAAAAAATAATAACGTGGATCTGATAAGTAACAATGATCCACTCGATAAAAATCGTCTTTTAATTGAAGATCTCTGGGAATCTGTTCTCAGAGAAGAATGTCCAGATGATCAAGCAGAGAGATTGATACAGCTTAAAGAATTAAGTTATTCAAAACAAATTGATGGTGATAGTTCAAAAACTTTCAAAAATGAAATAGTTGATATTGTAAATTCTATGGATTTAGCAGAATCCATAGCTGCAGCAAGGGCGTTTTCATTATATTTTCAACTCGTTAATATTTTGGAACAAAGAGTTGAGGAAGATAGATATATTCAAAGCTTTACCAATAAGGATGTTCAAAAATCGCCCGACAATCTTGATCCTTTTGCCCCAGCATTGGCTAGGCAAAATGCTCCGGTAACTTTTAGAGAATTATTTTACAGGCTGAGAAAATTAAATGTACCCCCAGGAAAATTAGAGGAGTTATTACAGGAAATGGATATTCGTTTAGTTTTTACTGCACATCCGACGGAGATAGTAAGGCATACGATTAGACATAAGCAAACAAGAGTAGCAAATTTGTTAAAAAAAATACAGATTGAGAAATTTCTAACAAAAGAAGAAAAAATTTCTTTAAAAACTCAATTAAAAGAGGAAGTAAGACTTTGGTGGAGAACAGATGAATTACATCAATTTAAACCTTCAGTTTTAGATGAAGTTGATTATGCCTTGCACTATTTTCAGCAAGTCTTATTTAATGCGATGCCTCAATTGAGGGGTAGGATCGCTGAAGCACTTACCGAAAATTATCCAGATGTTCAGTTGCCCTCAGAATCTTTTTGTAACTTTGGTTCTTGGGTAGGCTCTGATAGGGACGGTAATCCATCGGTCACTCCAGAGATAACATGGAGAACTGCATGCTACCAAAGGCAGTTGATGTTGGAAAGATATATTATTGCGACGTCTAATCTTAGAGATCAATTAAGTGTGTCAATGCAATGGAGTCAAGTCAGTTCCTCCTTATTAGAGTCACTCGAGACTGACAGGGTTAAGTTCCCTGAAATATATGAAGCTAGAGCTACAAGGTATAGATCAGAACCCTACAGATTAAAATTAAGTTATATTTTAGAGAAATTAAGGTTAACGCAAGAAAGAAATAATTTATTAGCTGATAGTGGGTGGAAATTTGATTTGGAGGGAGAAATTGATAACAAAAATCTAGATAAAGTTGAAAACTTATATTACAAGTCAGTAAACGAATTTACTTATGATCTAGAACTAATTAAAAATAGCTTAATTAGTACAGATTTAACTTGTGAGTCTGTAAATACCTTACTTACTCAGGTTCATATTTTTGGATTTTCTTTAGCAAGTTTAGATATTCGTCAAGAGAGCACAAGGCACAGTGACGCTATACAAGAGCTTACAAATTATCTTGATTTATCTGTGCAATATGACCAAATGTCTGAGGAAGAGAAAATTAAATGGCTTATAGACGAATTAAATACAAAAAGGCCTTTAATTCCAACTGACGTTAACTGGACAAAAACTACAGAAGAAACCTTTTCAGTTTTTAAAATGGTTAAGAGATTGCAGCAAGAATTTGGAAGTCGCATTTGTCATTCTTATGTAATTTCAATGAGTCATAGTGCATCTGATTTGCTTGAAGTTCTTTTACTGGCAAAAGAAATGGGACTTCTTGATCAAAATTCACAAAAGTCAAAATTATTAGTTGTTCCTCTTTTTGAAACTGTAGAAGACCTTAAAAGAGCACCAGAAGTAATGGAAAAGTTGTTTAAATTAGATTTCTACAGATCATTATTGCCAAAAGTAGGAGAATCTTTTAAACCTCTTCAAGAATTAATGCTTGGATACTCTGATAGCAATAAAGATTCGGGTTTTGTTTCTAGTAATTGGGAAATTCATAAAGCCCAAATAGCTCTTCAAAATCTTTCAAGTAGAAATAACATATTGCTAAGGCTTTTTCATGGAAGAGGGGGTTCTGTAGGTAGAGGAGGAGGACCAGCCTATCAGGCAATATTGGCTCAACCAAGCGGAACTTTAAAAGGCCGAATAAAAATAACAGAACAAGGTGAAGTTTTAGCTTCTAAATATAGTCTTCCCGAACTGGCTTTGTACAATCTTGAGACTGTAACTACAGCGGTAATTCAAAATAGTTTAGTAAATAATAGACTTGACGCTACTCCAGAATGGAATCAATTAATGTCTAGGCTGGCAGAAACATCAAGGTCTCATTACAGAAAATTGGTATATGAGAATCCTGATTTGTTAAATTTCTTTCAAGAGGTCACTCCAATAGAAGAAATAAGTAAATTGCAGATATCTAGTAGACCTGCTAGAAGAAAAAAAGGTGCAAAAGATTTGTCAAGTTTAAGAGCTATCCCATGGGTATTTGGTTGGACACAAAGTAGATTTCTTTTGCCAAGTTGGTTTGGAGTAGGCACTGCATTGTCATCTGAATTAAATTCAGATCCACAACAAATTGAGTTATTAAGAGTTCTGCATCAAAGATGGCCATTTTTTAGGATGCTTATATCTAAGGTGGAAATGACATTATCTAAGGTGGATCTAGAAGTCGCTAGATATTATGTTGATACTCTTGGCAGTCAAGAAAATAAAGATTCTTTTGATGATATTTTTGAAGTAATTTCTAAAGAATATAATCTTACAAAATCTTTAATACTTGAAATTACTGGTAAAAATAAGCTCCTAGAATCTGATAGAGACTTGAAATCATCAGTAAGCTTGAGAAATAAGACAATTATTCCCTTAGGGTTTTTGCAGGTTTCACTTCTAAGAAGATTAAGAGACCAGACAAGACAACCTCCTATAAGCGAATTTATTATAGATAAAGATGAATCTAGAAGAGCTTATAGCAGAAGTGAACTATTGAGGGGGGCACTTTTAACTATTAATGGGATAGCAGCTGGCATGAGAAATACAGGTTGATAATTGCAATATTTTTCTAAAAAAAAACTTGTTCTTCCAGAAGGTTATTTTGTTAACTCTTCTCAAATCCCATTAGCTAAAGAAGTTAATAAACTTTTAGCGAATTGTGGTTGTGAGACATTTCCAATAAAGCCTCTTTCTGAGGCAATTCAGAAAAGTAATTTCTTTTTTACCATACAAAGTGAATTAAAAAATAAATTATATGGCTTCGTAAGGGTTACGTCTGACAGGGGATTGAATGCTAACTTGTGGAATTTAAGTGCATTGCCAGGTAATAATCAGCAACTTTATTATTCGATATTGCTTCAAGTAACTCTTGAGAAAATAAATAGAGAAATGCCTGGATGCAGTATTTCCGTCCAGGCTCCAGTATCTTCGTTTGTAAGTTTAGAGGAAAATGGATTCATCCTAGATCCAAATGGAATAAGAGTAATGGGATATAAACTTTAAAAAACATTTTACGAGCATGGAGGGATTCGAACCCCCGACTCTCAGAACCGGAATCTGATGCTCTATCCAACTGAGCTACATGCCCTTTAATTTTTCAATTTCTTTAAAGAAAATCTAAATATTTTAAACTTAGCTAATTTAATTAATGAATGCACAAAAAAAATTTTTTTAAATAAATTAAAAATTAAAAATTTTCGGAACCACAATAGTTTTGAAATTGATCTAAAAGAGCAAAGAGCAATTGTTCTTGGCTGCAATGGCATTGGCAAGTCAAATTTACTTGAATCCGTTGAATTTTTAAGTCAATTAAAATCTAATAGAGCACTAAGCGATAAAGATTTAATAGAGTACGACAGTGATATGGCTGTAGTTATAGGACAGATAAATTTTAAAGACGATTTAAAGTTAAATTTATTCCGAAAAGGCCCTAAAAAAATTTATGTAAATGAATCAATCTTAAAAAAACAGAGTGAAATAAAGAATTATATTCGAAGTGTATGTTTCTGTTCTAATGATATAGATATTGTTAGAAGTGAACCCAGTTATCGAAGAACATGGATTGATAAAGTCGTATCTCAGCTTGAACCAGTATATCTAGACCTTATAAGTAGATTTAATAGGCTTTTAAAACAAAGAAGTCATTTTTGGCGTTCAGAAAGTTTCTTAAAAACCCAATCCAAAGATATTGTTGAAAGCTTTGATATTCAAATGTCAATAATAAGTACAAGAATTTTTAGGCGTAGAAGAAGAGCTTTATTAAAAATAAAACCATATGTTGAATATTGGCATAATCATTTAAGTAAATCTCAAGAGCAAATAGATATTAATTATCTTTCGGGGATACAAAATATAAGTCCAGAAGAAGAAGAAGAAGAAGTTATTAGTAAAAAAATAGCAGAACAACTTTTAAATCAGCGCTCAATAGAAGCATTGACTGGTAAATGTAATTTTGGACCTCATCGCGATGATATTGAGTTTCTAATCAATAATGTTTCAGTTAGAAAATATGGTTCCTCAGGACAGCAAAGGACTTTTATCTTGGCTTTAAAGATGGCTGAACTCGATTTATTAACTAAAACACTAAATGTTCCGCCAATACTTATATTGGATGATGTCTTGGCGGAATTAGATTTAACTAGGCAAAATTTGTTATTAAATTCTGTTGGTAAAAATAGTCAATGTTTTATAAGTGCGACACATTTAGATAAATTTAATAAGTCTTTCTTAGGCTCATCACAAATGATTCACTTATAATTTTAAAAAAAGGCATGATTTTAGCTAATCTTAATTTCATATAAATTTCTTAAATGGAAATCTACAAAAAAAGTCAAATTTTAAGTGCGTTAAGTGATGAGGAAAAATTAGGTCATCAAAGTAAACACCTTTTGTTAGAACTTTATAGATGCGATCGTGAAAAATTAAATGACGAATCCTTTTTGCGCTGTATTTTAAATAGAGCCGCTAAATTGGCAAATGCAACAGTTTTGAATTTGATAAGTAATAAATTTGAGCCTCAGGGGGTTACGGCAATTGCATTGTTGGCAGAATCTCACATTTCAATACATACTTGGCCTGAATCTAATTATTCGGCAGTCGATATTTTTACATGTGGTCAAAATATGATACCTGAACTAGCTAGTCAATATTTAATTGAATCTTTGATGGCTAAAGAACATTCTATGCGTGTCATTGAGCGAAATCCACCTTCAGCAGTTTCTAAGCAGATCAGAACGATTGTTTGAAAATTTTTACCTATTTAATTTTCCACTTATTAGTCCCTCAAGATCTAGACTTGTGCAATTAAATCCTAAATTAGAAAAATATTGAACTAACTCACTAAAATTATATTTGTTAAAAAAATGATTAAATTCATCTTTGGGAATTTCTATTCTTGCAGTTAAGCCTTGGCATCTAACTCTAACCTCCGATAATCCACATTCTTTAAGATATTCTTCTGCTTTCTCAACCATTTTTAGCCTTTCACTAGTTATTTCATGACCATAAGGAAATCTTGATGATAAGCAAGGTTGAGCGGGCTTGTCCCACCAAGGAAAACCCAATGCTCTTGATATATCCCTAATATCTTGTTTTGAGACTTTAAATTTTGCGAGAGGAGAGATAACTCCTGCTTGTTTTGAGGCTTGTATACCTGGTCTGTAATCATTAAGATCATCCAGATTGACTCCATCTAAAACAATCTTGTAATTAAGTTTTTTAGAGAGGTAGGTTGTATGTTTGTGGAGCTCTTTTTTGCATGCAAAGCACCTATCCTTAGGATTTTCACTGTAACTTGATTGATCTAATTCTGAGGTTTTAATTTCTAAATGCTTTACTCCAATCCATTTTGCTTGCCTTCTTGCTTCTTCACGAAGAGTATTGGCTAATGCAGGAGAAATACCAGTTATAGCGATTGCTTTGCTACCTAATTGCTCGAATGCTAATGATGCTACTAATGTACTGTCAACCCCTCCGGAATAAGCGATACAAACACTATCAAGATTCTTAATATATCTTCTAATTGTATAAAGCTTTTCACTTTGTTCATCAGAGAGAATTTCTAGTTGATTGAACATGCTAATTACTTTAAAATTCAAATTACCTATGAATAGGTTGAATTTATTATTAAATCTTTAATAATATTCTTATCTATATCTTAGATTAAATTTACTAATTTTGTTCAATTGACGAATACGAGAAGAAATAGAGGAATTGGTATTGTCACAGCAAGTGACAGTCAAGAGAGATCAAAAGGTCAATTACATATTTATGATGGAGAGGGTAAGGGGAAAAGCCAAGCCGCATTGGGAGTAGTTCTCAGGACAATAGGATTAGGAATATGCGAAAAAAGACAGTCAAGAGTCTTACTTCTAAGATTTTTAAAAGGCCCTGAGAGGCCATATGACGAGGATTCAGCTATAGAGGCTTTACAAAGAGGCTTTCCACATTTAATTGACCATGTAAGGACAGGAAGATCTGAATTCTTTACTGCTGACCAAGTGACAAAGTTTGATGTTGGTGAGGCCGAAAGAGGTTGGAATATTGCTAAAGGAGCAATTGCTAGTTCTCTTTATTCTGTCGTTGTACTAGATGAGTTGAATCCAGTTCTTGATTTAGGAATGCTTGATATCAATGAAGTAGTAGATGCTCTTCAAAATCGTCCAGATGGATTAGAAATAATTATCACTGGAAGAGCAGCTCCGCCCTCTTTGGTAAGAATATCTCAACTCCATTCAGAAATGAGACCACGTTTGATAGGAGACTTAGCAGAACCAACCAGACAAAATCGTTCTAGTGGTGGTATTGAGATTTATACAGGTGAAGGAAAGGGTAAATCTACAAGTGCACTCGGTAAGGCTCTTCAAGCTATCGGTAAAGGAATATCTCAAGATAAAAGTCATAGAGTTTTAATATTACAGTGGTTAAAGGGTGGAAATGGTTACACCGAAGATGCTGCCATAGAAGCTTTGAGAGAGAGTTACCCTCATTTAGTAGATCATTTACGTTCAGGCAGAGATGCCATCGTATGGAGAGGTCAGCAACAACCAATTGATTATGTTGAGGCTGAAAGAGCATGGGAAATTGCTAAAGCTGCTATTTTGTCTGGTTTGTATAAAACAATAATTTTAGATGAATTGAATCCAACTGTTGATTTAGAGTTGCTACCTGTGGAATCAATACATCAAACACTCTTGAAAAAACCAGCAGATACAGAAGTTATCATTACTGGGAGGTGTAAAAATGAACCTTCATACTTTGAACTAGCTGATATTTACTCTGAAATGGTTTGTCATAAGCATTATGCAAATGTGGGAGTTGATTTGAAAAGAGGTGTAGATTACTAATAATTCTTAAAAAATTAATTGCACAATATTTTTTTTACCTTTTCTATGCCGCCTTTAATAGATCTTGACTGAATTTTGAATTTAGACAATATTTTTGAAGCTTTTTCAGAACGTTTCCCAGATTTACATATAGTGAAAACCTCTTTATTTAAACTTTCTTTTTGAATAAATTTTAAATCAGATTCTTGATTTAAATGACTTAAAGGAATTGATATTGATCCCTCTATTGCAGATCTAGAAAATTCTTCATTTTCTCTAACATCAATTAAAAGAATTTTATTGGGTTTTGCTTTGTATAAACTATTAAATTCATTAGCATTAATACTGTTAATTTCATTATTTTTTTCGCAATATTCATCGTTATTATAAAAGCCCTCAAACTGAGATAGATTTTTTATTCGTTTATTTAACTGATCACTTTTTAGATGTAATTTTTTCATATTCATATTCAATAGATCAAAAATTAAAATTTTCCCATCTAAAATTTCACCTTTTTTTAAAATGATTTTGATAATTTCATTAACCTGAAGAATTCCTATCAAACCTGTTGAAATACCCATAACCCCGTATTCTGCACAACTGGGGGCAGCATTTTTTGAAGGTGATTCTGGAAGTAAGTCTCTTAAATTAGGACTATTTTTATATAAATTGAAAACACTCACTTGCCCTTCAAAGCCTTGTACACTTCCAAAGACTAGGGGTTTATTTAATAACAGGCATGAATCATTTATTAAATATCTTGTGCCAAAGTTATCTGAGCAATCACAAATAACATCAAACTCCTTTATTAATTCAAGAGCATTTTTAGGATTAATTCTCTCTGAAAAGGTTAGTATTTCAGAATTAGGATTTAATTTTTTAATTCTTTCCCTAGCTGAATCAATTTTAAGATTGCCAATAGTATTTGTTTCATGAATTATCTGTCTCTGGAGATTAGATTTTTCAACTCGATCGTTATCAACTATTCCAATTCTCCCAATTCCTGCTGCAGCTAGATAAAGCAAAACGGAAGACCCAAGCCCACCTGCTCCAATGCATAATACTGAGCTGTTTTTAAGATTTAGTTGGCCCTCATAACCAATCTCTTTGAGGGAGAGATGTTTTTGATATCTTTCTTCTTCATCAGAGTTTAAGAAATTAATTTTTATATCTTTGGACATTGAGATCCTTTAATTTTTGCGAGCTAAACTATGAAAATATAATAATTAAAATAAAAATTTTAGACTTTTAAATTTTTCTTATTGGTCTGATTTATTAATGTTTTTGTTAGAACAAGATGATAATGTGAAGTTTTTATAAATCAATTTTAAGTTTAAATATCTTCAGAAACCCTGCATACAAACGCTTCTAAAAAAATACAAAATGTTTCGGTTCGGAATTTTGCACAACAAAAAGGTAGTCAACAGACGTTTTTTCCGATAGTGTCTGGTTCATATATTAAGTTTACTGAATTCATGAGTGATAACACTCCAGAGTCAAACCAAGACTCCGGCTCCGATACAAGCTCAGAAACCAAAAGTTTTTCAGAGAAGTACTCTGATGTTATGGGAAAAGTCAACGAAACCCTCGGTAACGTTGATTGGACTCAAATGGGTAAGTATGGCAAGGCAGCAGGTATTATTGCTGTTGTCGTAATAGCTCAGATAATAATTAAAGTTGTTATTGACACGATAAACTTTTTTCCAATTCTCCCTGGTTTACTTGAACTACTAGGAGTAATTGTTGTCGGTCAATGGAGCTGGCAAAATCTTCGTACTAGTGAAAATCGTGAAGCTGTTTTAGATAAGGTACAAAATCTTAAGAAGACATATTTAGGCTAGTTAAAATTACATATTGAATATTGCATTTAAGTAATCTTCAACTTGTTTTAAGTACCCTCCCCCAAACATATTGGCATGATTCAATATGTGATAAAAATTATAAATAATAATTCTTTTTTCAAACCCCTCTTTTATAGGGAAAATTTTATGATATTCTTCATAAAATTCTTTTGTAAATCCTCCAAATAATTTTGTCATAGCTATATCTACTTCATTATCTGCCCACCAAGATGCCGGGTCAAAAATAACCCCCTTTCCACTTTTGTCTATTCCTGCATTGCCTGACCACAAATCACCGTGAACTAGAGCATTTATTGGTTTGTGATTCACTAATTCTAATTTTATTTTTGCTTTAACTTTATTTATGATTTCTTTATCTAAAGTCGTTGATTTAAGAATTGATAGTTGAGGTATTATCCTTAATTTTAAAAAACAATCTATCCAATTATCTTCAAAGCCTTTCTTCTGATCTGTTGTTCCGATAAAACCCTTAACTGGAAAACCAAACATTTTAGGATTAGACTCAGCTGATTTTAAATGCAATTCTCCTAAACCTTTTCCAAGCTTTTTTTGGTCAAAGTTATTCATATCTATCCATTCAATTAAAAGAATCTCTATATTTTTTATATTTTTATATGCAATAACTTCAGGAACAACTAAATTCTCTTTATTAATATATTTCCTCAAGTTTTGGAGACAATATTTTTCAAATTCAAGAAATTTTTTGCTTCTAATGTTTCTTTTAAGGAATAACTTTTTGTTTGAGAATTCTATTCGCCAGGAACTATGAATATCACCACCATGTACTTGTTCAATACTTTTTGGATAGGTTTCACCTAATTCTTCACAAATTTCGTTAATTTCAATAGGAGATAATTTTTGCATTTTAATGAGAAAGTCTGAAGTTATTGTTGTAGGCGCCGGTATAGCAGGACTAACTTCTGCAGCGATTTTATCAAAACAAGGCTTATCAGTAACTTTAATCGAATCTCATACTAAAGCAGGAGGATGTGCTGGTACTTTCAAAAGAAAGAATTATATTTTTGATGTTGGCGCAACTCAGGTTGCTGGTTTAGAGGAGGGCGGAATACATTCTAGAATTTTTGATTTTTTAGATATTCCATCCCCAGAAGCCACAATTTTAGACCCTGCTTGCATTGTTGATTTAAGTGATGGTGGTAATCCTATATCTATTTGGTACGAAAAAAGTAAATGGATTGCTGAACGAGAAATGCAGTTTCCAGGGAGTCAAAGATTTTGGAAACTTTGTACCTTCATCCATGAAAGTAATTGGATATTTGCTAATAATAATCCTGTATTACCAATAAGTAATTTTTGGGATTTTTCTCAACTTCTTAAAGCACTAGTACCTTCAAACCTTTTCACAGGCATCTTACTTAAATCTACTATGTTTGATCTATTGCGGATATGTGGATTATCCAAGAATGAGCGCTTGATTAAATTCTTAAATCTTCAACTAAAACTTTATTCTCAAGAGGATGTTTATAATACTGCAGCATTATATGGATCTACTGTTCTTCAGATGTGTCAACAGCCACATGGGCTGTGGCATCTTAAAAAATCTATGCAGTCTTTAAGTGAATCATTAGAAAGTTCATTGATTAAAACTGGAGTTAATTTAATTTTTGGACAAGAAGTTAATTCCATAACTTTTGACGACGTAAATATGTGTTGGCAAGTATCCGCTAATTCGAAAAAAAAATCATTTATTTACCAAGCAAAAGATATAGTTTATACTGCGCCTCCACAATCTTTGCTTAAGCATCTGAAAGATCCTTTAGAAAGAAAAAGAAATTATAAAAATCGACTTAATAATTTGCCTGATCCAAGTGGAGCTGTAGTTTTTTATTCAGCATTAAAAAAGGAATATATTAAAAAAACATTCTCCAATCATTATCAATTTGTTTCGAAAGAATTTGGTTCGTTATTTGTATCAATTAGTGATGATGGTGATGGAAGAGCACCAAAAGGTGAGGTTACTTTAATTGCCAGTATCTTTACCAAAACTAAAGATTGGTTTGATCTAGATAAACAAACTTACTTAAAGAAGAAAAATGCTTTTATGAAAAAAATATCCCTTGAATTGGAAAGTCAATTTGATATTGATCCTGAAAAATGGCTACATAGGGAATTAGCAACACCATTGGGCTTTGAAAAATGGACAAAAAGACCAAATGGAATAGTGGGCGGTCTTGGTCAAAATCCAGATATTTTTGGTTTATTTGGATTATCAAGTAGGACACCTTTTGAAGGTTTATGGTTATGTGGAGATTCGATTTATCCAGGAGAGGGGACTGCAGGTGTGAGTCAGTCTGCATTAATGGTTTCAAGGCAAATTTTAGCTTCCAAAGGTATAGAAAATTTTAGTTTATAAAATTTTGTCTGTTTTCTTTTGCTTCAGCAAGTTTTTTGGAAAGTAAATCCCAATTTTTTTCTTTAATAAGAGATTCCAGTATATTTAGCTTATTTTTAAAATTATTTATGGAATTTAAAACATTAATCTGATTATTAATAGCTAAATCTAAGCCTAGTTGTTCATTGCCTCCGCCAACTCTCGAAGTGTCAGCAAAACCTGTAGCAGCTAATTTTTGCGTGAGATCTAATAAAGATTGATTATTTTTTGTTTGTGCAGTTTCTATGAGGGCAGAAGCTAAAAATATAGGCAAATGTGAAATTAGAGATACTGCTTCATCATGCTCTTTTGGCGTAGCTTGGCAAATTTCACAATCCATTGATTTTATGAGCTCGGAAATAGTTCGGACTGAATTTAAATCACTATTTTGTGTTGGGGTAATAATCCATTTTGCATTTTTAAAAAGACCTTCAAACCCTGAATCAACTCCTTTTTTTTCTGTTCCTGCCATTGGATGAGATCCAATAAATAGAGGATGTAAATTTTCCCATGTATTTACAATTGGTTCTTTTACAGAGCCTACATCAGTTAGTATTGTTTCCTGAGGTATTGATGCTACTAATTGTTGAGACGGACTGATCAAATCTTTGATAGGCAATGCTAGAATTATTAGCTCACATTTTTTTAATAAGCTCAGATCACAGCTAACAAAATTTGCAAGTTTTTTATCCTTAGCTTTTTTTTCATTAAATTCATTATTTGCTATTCCATAAATTGTATGATTTAGACTTTGGAGTTTTAATCCTAAAGAACCGCCAATTAAACCTAATCCTACTATTCCAATTTTCATAGTTTAATTAATTCAAGACCTTCCTATATTGATACCAATTTTTTGTATATTAGGTTCATAAATTTTGTATATGTTTGAAATTAAATTAATTATAAATGCTTGAAATTTTAAGTCATCAATATTTAAAAAATTTTTTGAGAGACCAAAGTATTAGCTGGGAACATATATATTCTTTTGGGAGAATAATTTCCAAATGTATTGAAAATGATTCTACATATCTAATTAATTCAGAAATCTTCTCTAGCTATGATTGGTTACCTCCAATTTTGATTTCTTTATTTTTAAAGGAAGAGGATTCAACGTTTATTTTATCTAAAGAAAAAATTCAATTTATAAGACAATTTCAGATTGATTCATTGAAAAATCTAGGTTTTAATTTTATTTTAAAAAATGATCAATTTATTTTTGCAAATCATAATGTTCACTTGATAACTATCCAAAATTTTCTTAATGATCCCAGTTCTCGTAATCTTAAAAATCATCGAATAGTTTATTCAGGAATTGAGGATATAAAACAGGATTTAAAAAATCATTTTAGGATTTCTTTACTTAAAAAGGATTGGACAAAAAATTTTAAAGAATTTGAATTAATCAATCAAAAATTTATAAAAGTATATGATTCGTTGAAGAAAAAGTTTTTCTTGAGAAAGGTCTTAGGAAATAGTTATATCAATTTAGATGAAAAAGAAATTAGTTTCTTGTCAAACTTTTTTCAAGAAAATTCTTTTTTTTCTGATAAATTTTTAAGCATCAACAAAGCATTATCTCAAGGTTGGGCATGCTGGGTAAAGTTAAACGATGCAAATTTAGATTGGAATTTGTATTTACAGCCAATAGATGAACTTTTTCAAATTAAGGATTTTTTTTCAAATAATAAATTTGTTTTTTTATCAGCATTGAGAAAAGATAATTTTTTCCAAATGTATTTTAAAAAGCATAGTTTAGATATTGACTTGGTTATTAATTTTAAGAGTAATTTTGAAGAGAAAAAGATTTCTTTGTATATACCCTCTAAACAGTTGCTTCCTAATAATCCTTTTTTTACCAATTCAATCTTGGACAAATGCAAAAAGTTAATACTTTTTAGAAAGGGTTTAACTTTAGTGTTGTCTGATGATATTGATTTAAAAACTAATCTTGCTACAGAATTAGCTTCTACTTACGGGAAGAGAGTATTGCTAGAGACAATTCCCTCAGGTAGAAATGAAATTCTTTGCTCTAGTTTTGACTGGTGGATTATGAATTCTTATTTAATTCAAATTCCAGAACAAATTATCATTCCTTTACTCCCGATTCCGAATATGTCTGAACCCATTAATGCAATTACTGTCTCACATAAAAAGAAGCTTTCTCAAGATTGGTTTAGAGACTTCTTTCTTCCTCAAGCTAGAATTAAACTTGAAAGATCTATTTCTCCTTTAAGAAGAAATTCAGGTAAGTTAATAATCCTAGATGGAAGAGCAAATAAAAGAAACTGGGGAAGATTACTTTTGCAAAACATTCAACCCTCAAAACAAATTAACTATATGCTACCTTTTGATTAGGTTATGATTTTGAAAATAACTAAAAAAATATGGGAGAAGCAAAAAGACGTAAAACACTTGGTTTACCTCCAAAAAAAAATAATACTAAAACTAAAATTGATGAGTCTCCAAGATTATTTGAATGGCTTCCCTTTACAATCAATCAAAGAGATAACCTAATAAAATTAAGTATTAAGGCTAGTTGGTTCGGAATCGGAGGGTTAGTAATCTTATGGATTGTAGTGAGATTTATAGGCCCTGCTGCTGGGTGGTGGACTTTAGCTGATTCTTTATAAATCTAAGCTACTGTTTTTATATCATTAACAGCGATTGTATTAGCAGGATTGCTATTTAATGCTTTCATTGAATTAGAACTGACTTCAGTTCCTTCTGTTAATTTCTCTTTAACCATACATTCTACTTTATTCCTGATTTCTAAGTTTTGATCAAGCCAAATTATTGTATTATCTCTTCCTTGTCCAATATTTTCTCCTTCATAACTATACCAAGCGCCTCTCCTTATGATGATATTAGTCTCTTCTGCTAAATCTAATAAGCATCCTGTTGTACTAATACCTTTCCCAAAGAGAATATCAAATTCTGCAATTCTAAATGGTGGTGCAACTTTGTTTTTTGCTACTTTCACTTTTGCTCTTATGCCATATTCCTCAGTACCTCTTTTAAGAGTTTGAATTCTTCTGATATCAAGTCTTACTGAGGCGTAAAATTTTAATGCATTACCTCCTGTGGTTGTTTCTGGATTGCCGTATGTAACGCCAATTTTTAGGCGTAATTGATTCAGGAAAATTACCGTACATCCAGATTTGCCAATATTTCCTGTTATTTTCCTCATTGCTTGGCTCATTAGCCTTGCTTGGCTTCCAATTACGTGATCTCCCATCTCTCCTTCTATCTCGGCTCTTGGCGTTAGTGCTGCGACCGAGTCAACAACTACAAGATCTACTGCACTCGATCTTATAAGTTGGTCAACTATTTCTAGAGCCATTTCACCAGTATCTGGCTGTGAAACTAACAAATTTTCAACATCAACACCTAAAGAGGCC
>QCCT01000004.1 GCA_003281165.1 Prochlorococcus sp. AG-347-M18 | reverse complement strand
GGAACTTTTTTAATTGGCCCTTTAGAAAGGGGACAAGCTACAACTTTGGGTAATTCTCTAAGAAGAGTCCTTATGGGAGGACTTGAAGGGAGTGCAGTTACTGCAGTAAGAATAGCAGGAATAAACCATGAATATGCTACTATTCCTGGAGTTAGAGAAGACGTTTTAGATATTCTTCTGAATTGTAAGCAACTTTCAATTAATAGTTCTAATACAGAGCTCGAAATTGGTAGATTAGTAGCAACTGGCCCAATGGAGGTCAAGGCAAATGATATTCAATTCTCATCTCAAGTTGAAATTGTTGATGGCGAAAAACCGATCGCAACTATTCAGGAGGGTCATAACTTAGAGTTAGAAATCCATGTTGAAAGAGGTGTTGGATATAGACCTGTTGATCGTAAGAATGAGGAGACAACTGCAATTGATCTACTTCAAATAGATGCTGTATTCATGCCAGTCAAGAGAGTAAATTTTACTATTGATGAAACTGCTGTAGCAGAGGGCGGAACAGGTAGAGAAAGATTAAAAATGGAAGTAGTAACAGATGGCTCAACAAGCCCAGATGATGCAATTGCTGAAGCGGCAAACCAGTTAATAGAACTTTTTCAACCTCTTGCTACTGTTACAATGGTTGAGGAAATTCCCGAGGAACCTGAACCATCACCTGAAGCACAAATTCCTCTTGAGGAACTAAACTTGTCCGTTAGAGCCTATAATTGTCTAAAAAGAGCTCAAGTTAACTCAGTTTCAGATTTAATGGGTTTTAGCTATGAAGATCTTCTTGAAATTAAGAATTTTGGCTCTAAATCTGCTGATGAGGTAATTGAAGCCCTTGAGCGCATAGGAATTTCTATTCCGCAAAGCAGAACTTCTGTTTAAAATTTTAAAGATTATGAGACACCAACTTAGAATACCATTACTTAGTAAACCTGCTGACCAGAGGAAAGCACTTTTAAGAGGTTTGACTACGCAACTAATTAGGGAAGGTAGAGTAACCACAACGAAAGCAAGGGCAAAAGCTTTAAGAAACGAAGCAGAAAGGATGATTTCTCTTGCTAAAGATGGCAGTTTGGCCTCTAGGAGAAGGGCTATTGGATATATTTATGACAAGAAATTAGTTCATTCATTATTTGAAAAAGCAAAGGAAAGATATGGAGATAGAGAAGGTGGATATACAAGAATAGTAAGAACTGTCTCTAGAAAAGGTGATAACGCTCAGATGGCTATAATCGAGCTTGTTTAAGTTCTTTTATAAAAGGACTTTTAATTAGAAAAAAAGTTTGAAAAGGGTAGCTTTATTGGTCCAATATGATGGATCTAATTATTCAGGTTGGCAAAGACAAAAAAATGCAGCTACCGTTCAGGAAATTTTAGAACTAGCTCTTTTTAAGATTTCAGATCATACAGTTAAGACTTTTGCTGCAGGAAGAACAGATGCGGGAGTTCATGCATCAGGTCAAGTAGTTCACTTTGATATTGATTGTGTTATACCAGGAAATAAATATTCTGATGTCCTTAATGATATTTTACCCTCAACAATTAGAATCTTGGAATCAGTTGAGGTTAAAGATACTTGGCATGCCTGCTATTCAGTAACGTATAGGCATTATCGATATGTCATTAATAACAGTAAATTCCCTAATTTATTCATCAATAATTGGTCATGGCATAGATACCAAAAAGTTTTAGATGAAGTTTTAATGTCAAATGCAGCAATGGGAATGGAAGGAAAACATGATTTTTTTGCTTTTCAGAAAAGTGGAAGTAACAGGATAAACTCCATAACAAAAATAAAAAATATAGATATTAAAAGAGTCGAGGATTTGATTTTAGTTGATATTAAAGCTACTGGTTTTCTTTATGGAATGGTTCGTTTAATTGTTGGTCAATTAGTTCTCGTTGGAGAAAAAAAAATTTCGCCAGAAATTTTTACAGATAGATGGGTAAACAAAAAGAAAAATGATGTTAAAGAGTCTGCTCCAGCAAAAGGGTTATGTTTTGTAAATGCTGTTTATGAAGAAAATGTTTTTAAAAAGATTAATAATAATGATTTTTTCCCAGTATTTTTAATTAAGGGTTTTTCTTAAGTAAAGTTCATTAAAGGAATTTTTTGTGTGAATCATACAAAAATCTTGTTTAATATTCCTCCGATAAGGTAGAATTTATAACTAACTTAAAATTTATTTGCATAAATTTAGTAAATGAATAAAACAATTACTCCGTCTTTAGAAACTATTCAAAGAAATTGGTTTTTAGTCGACGCAAAAGATAAGACACTTGGGAGACTTGCTACAGAAATTTCAACTGTATTAAGAGGTAAAAATAAACCAACATTTACACCTCATTTAGATACTGGAGATTTTGTGATTGTTGTGAATGCCGAAAAAGTTGAGGTAACAGGTAAAAAAGCATCACAAAAGTTATACAGAAGACATTCTGGTAGACCAGGAGGAATGAAAATTGAAAAATTTGAGTCTCTTCAAGAGAGAATTCCCGAAAGAATCATTGAGCAAGCTGTCAAGGGTATGCTGCCTCATAATTCTTTAGGAAGACAGCAATTTAAAAAACTAAAAGTTTATAAAGGAAATGATCATCCTCACGCTGCCCAGAATCCTGTATTATTGAAGAGTTAATTTATCAAAATGAATAGTCAAATAAAAAACAAAGCTGTTTATTGGGGAACTGGAAGAAGAAAAACTTCAGTAGCTAGAGTTCGCTTAATTCCAGGAAATGGACAAATTAAAATTAATGGTCGTTCTGGAGATGATTACTTAAACTTCAATCCCCTGCACTTAAATTCAGTAAAAGCTCCTTTACAAACATTAGGCTTAGAAAACTCTTATGATATCTTGGTTAATGTCTTTGGTGGTGGATTGACAGGTCAAGCAGATGCTATTAAGCAAGGAGCAGCTAGAGCACTTTGCGAATTATCCCCTGACAACAGGAAACCTTTAAAAACTGAAGGTCATCTAAGTAGAGATCCTAGAGCTAAGGAAAGAAGAAAATATGGTCTTAAAAAAGCAAGAAAAGCTCCACAATTCTCTAAACGTTAAAGGAAATTTAATTATGCCAAAATCAGATATTCATCCAAAATGGTATCCAGATGCAAAAGTTATTTGTAATGGAGAAGTTGTAATGACGACGGGTTCAACTCAGCCTGAATTGCATGTTGATGTATGGAGTGGTAATCATCCTTTCTTCACTGGAACACAGAAAATTCTTGATACTGAAGGTAGAGTTGATAGGTTTATGAAAAAATATGGAATGGGTTCAGCTAATTCAGCTACAACTAAAGAGCAAAAAGAAGAGAAAGATTCTAACAAATAGATTTTTCAAAAATTAAGCATAACTTAATTGGAATACTCAACATTAATTGCAAGGTTGAAAACTGCTTCAGAAAGTTTTGAAAATTTAGAAGTGCAGCTTGCAGATCCTGATATAGCTAATGATCCTAAAAAATTAGAGTCAATAGCAAGAGAAAGGTCAAAATTAGAGCCTTTGGTTATTGATTTTAATAAGCTGCTTAATACTGATAAGGAAATTGAAGATTCAAAAAATCTACTGAAAGAGAATAGAAATGATAAGGAGATGGAATCTTTAATAAATGAGGAATTAACTGAACTAGAGAAATATAAAAATGAACTTATTCAAAAAACTACAATAGCCTTATTACCCAAAGATCCAAGAGATGAGAGAAGTGTAATGTTAGAAATTAGAGCAGGTGCTGGAGGTAACGAGGCCTGTATATGGGCGGGTGATTTAGCAAGAATGTATGAAAGATATGGACAAAAAATTGGATGGTCTGTAAAACCTGTTAGTGCTTCCGAGTCAGATATGGGAGGATTTAAAGAGTTAGTAATTTCAGTTAAAGGAGATTCTGTATATAGTCAACTAAAATTCGAGGCAGGTGTTCATAGAGTCCAAAGAGTTCCTGCTACTGAATCTCAAGGAAGAGTTCACACCTCAACTGCTACAGTCGCTGTAATGCCTGAGGCTGATCCTGTTGAGGTTAAGATTGATCCAACTGATTTGGAAGTTGGTACAGCAAGATCGGGAGGTGCAGGTGGACAAAATGTTAACAAGGTAGAAACTGCTATTGATCTTCTCCACAAGCCCACAGGAATAAGAGTTTTTTGTACTCAAGAGAGATCACAATTACAAAATCGTGAACGAGCAATGGAAATTTTAAGAGCTAAATTATATGAAATTCAATTAAAAGAAGCTAATGCAAAAGAGAGATCACAAAGGCTTTCACAGGTTGGAACAGGAGATAGAAGTGAAAAAATTAGAACGTATAATTTTAAAGATAACAGGACAACTGATCATAGATTAAGTTCTAATTTTTCATTAGAACCAATTCTCGCTGGTCAATTGGATGAAGTGATTGATGCATGTATAGCTCAAGAACAAAAGAGAATGATGGAAGATTTTAATAATGAAGATAATTAAGATTTTTTCTTTATTGAATTACAACGCCTATCACATATTTACTCCATTCTTTATGTCTTCCAGAGTCAATTTGTCTTGTTGCCTCAAAGTTAAGATTACTTAGTGGACGGTATGGCTTTCTTTTTAATGGCATATTTGCCTCTTCGGGAGTACGGTTACCTTTTTGTACATTACATCTAAGGCATGCTGTCGTAACATTTTCCCAATTATCATCCCCACCTCTGCTTCTTGGTAAAACATGATCTATTGATAAATCATTACCCCTATAGTTACAGTACTGGCAGGAATTATTATCTCTTAGAAGAATATTTTTTCTTGTTAGTGAAACCTCTCTGAAAGGTACCTTCACATATTGTCGTAGTCTTATAACTGTAGGTAATTTTAATCCGGAATGTATTGAAAGTGCTTTATCTTCCTCTAAGCTTTCTGCTTTGCCTTTAATCATCAAAATAACGGCTCTTCGCCATGAAGTGATGTTTAAAGGTTCATAAGATGCATTTAAAACTAGAGTCTGGCCCATGCCAAAATACAATTTACATGTCATGCTAACTGTATATTTCAATAAGCGCATATATTGGCGCAAATTTAATGCAATTTAGGCAAAAAAATCAGGAATTAAATTTTGATCAATATCCAACTTTCGAAAAAGATATAGATCCAAAACAAAGAGCATGGATAGAAGTTAAAGGTAAAGCATTAGAAACAAATGTAAGGCAGCTAAGATCAAAGTTAAGAAAAAATTGTCAATTTATGGCAGTTGTCAAAGCTGATGGATATGGACATGATGCAAAAGTAGTATCTGAATACGCTATCAAAGGAGGAGCATCCCAATTAGGAGTTGCCACTTTAAAAGAAGGAATTAAGCTTCGTTCCAATGGAATTAAACAACCAATTCTTATTCTCGGAAATCTATATACGAAAAAGGATCTAATAATATCTTTTAAAAATGATCTTATGCCCACCATAAGCAGTATAAGGGAATGTTTAATTTGCAATAATATTGGGAAGCACTTTGGGTTGAAATTTTCTTTACATCTTAAGGTTGATACTGGGATGTCAAGATTAGGATTTGAAATTAATAGATTTGTTGAGCAATTTGAGAAAATAAAATCTTTTGAGAACATTTCAATAGAAGGAATATATAGTCATTTATCGTCTGCAGATGAAGATAACGCATTAGATCCTAAAAGTATTACACAATTACAAAGACTGAGGTTTAATGCATTATTAAAGCAAATTAATCTTGAAAGAAATCATCAAACTAAGATTCATTTAGCTAATTCGGCCGGAATGCTTCTTAACAAAGATTTTCATTTTCACATGGTACGCGTTGGTCTTTCTATGTATGGATACAGTCCTTTAGATAAAATAGATAAAAATTTATTACTTCAACCAGCTTTATTTTTGAAGGTCAAGGTAGCTTTTATTAGAACTATTGATCCATGTGTTGGTGTAAGTTATGGAGGAAAGTTTGTAACTAGTAGAAAAACCAAGTTAGCTGTATTAAGCATTGGTTACGCAGATGGAGTTCCAAAAAACCTTTCAGGCAAAATAAACGTTATACATAATAATAAGCTTTATCCCCAAGTTGGATCCATAACTATGGATCAAATGATGGTGGACATAACAGGTTCAAATGAAATTAAAATTGGCAGTACGATGATATTACTAGGATCTGATGGAGACAAAACAATTTCTCCTGTTGATTGGGCAAAACAATCTAACACTATACCATGGGAAATTCTTTGCTCTTTTAAAAATAGATTGCCGAGGGTTCAAGTTGATTAGACATTTCGATTAAATAAAAAATTTTGAATGTTTGCAAAAAAATTGATAATGTATAAGAGCTGGAGAGGTGGCTGAGTGGTTGAAAGCGGCTCCCTGCTAAGGAGTTACAGGAGGTAACTTTTGTCGAGGGTTCGAATCCCTCCCTCTCCGTAATTTATTCAGAAAATTTTTTAATTTAGATTTTTTAAAAAAAGTCAAGATTAATATCCTTAAGCTCATTAATGGTATTTAAAATCAAGTCTGCGCCGGCATTCCTAAGATGTTTTTCGTAAGAAATACGTTCTTTTAATCGAGAATTTAAGTGTAAATGAGGGGGGGCAATTCCGATACTTATGAATTTCTGAGATGGTATTTCCTTTCTAGCGTTTATGACTGTATTTATATCAGCAATAGTATCTCCTACATATGCAATAGGAATATTTGATTCGCCAAGTTTATCTTCAATAAGCTTTTTTGATAAGTGAATAAAACCTTTTGGATCAGGCTTATCAGGGGCATCCCCCATAGATATTAATGGTGGTGATTGTAGTCCAATTCTTTTCTCTAAAACAAATTTTGCAGAAGCAGACTCTGCACCACTAACAAAACCCCAGATTATTCCATTTCTTTTTAATGAATCAAAAAACTTTTTATCAACTAATAACTCCTCATTTTTTATAAATCCAGACCAATATTTACTATCTTTATTTGGATCTCCACCAAAGTAAAACTCTTCAAAACATTTTATTATTTCCTCTTTAAGAGGAATTTCAAGGTTTAAGTTCTCTTTTTTGATATGTCTTTTTATAAGTTCTAAACTTAAATCCCAGTCATTATTCCAAATCCCTTCATTTTTTGCATTATCAATATCTACATAACTTGGCTCCCATCCGGAAAATTTGTATACTGTTTTTTTTAATGAAAGTCTGTAACTATTCTCTACGCTGCGGATTACCCCATCAATGTCAAACAAAATTAAACCAATATGTTTCAATGAATTTCCTTAATCCTTTTTATAAAAGATTAGTATTCTTATTAGAAAAAAGCAAAAATATTCTGTGATTTAAAACTAAGATTTAAAACTAAATATCTAAGTTTAATTATGTAAATATCCTCTTGGTGTAAGAAATATTTCATCTATTAATGTGGTTTGCGAATTGCCAATAATAATGATTGATAACATATCAATCTCTTTAAAAGGAATGGTGTTTAAAGTAAAAAATTTTTTGGATTGATTTTCTCTGCCTACTTGTCTAGCTACTAAAACTGGAGTATCCCCATGCCTAGATTGTAAACATAAATCTATTACACTTTTTAGCTGCCAATTTCTTTCAATGGATTGAGGATTAAATAAAGCTATTACAAAGTCACCCACAAGAGCTCCTTCAATTCTTTTTTCTATTAAAGACCATGGAGTTAATTTATCGCTTAAGCTTATTGAACAAAAGTCATTAGTTAGTGGTGCTCCACTAATCGCAGCCGCTAATTGAACACTACTTATACCTGGATGTACTTGAAAGTAAGGTCTATATTCTTTTTTGATTTTCTGCAGTAATTCTAAAAGTAAACCAGCCATGCCATAAAATCCAGATTCACCTGAAGAAATTAAAGCTACTTTGATTCCTTCCTCGGCTAGTTTAATTGCTTTAATGCATCTCTCTTTTTCTTCGGTAAGTTTACTTTCTATTAAAACTTGGTCACTCCTTTTTAAGGACTTAATTAAATCTAAATACATTTTGTATCCGATCCAAACAGTACATTTTGAAAGTGTTTTTTTTGTATTACTGGTTAGGAAAGCTATATCACCAGGACCACTTCCTATAATATGTATTTCACCATGGGTTGGATTATATTGATTTTTTGATTCTGCTACAGCGATAGTTACTGCCCCAGATTGATTTTTAAAAATTTTTTTTTCTTTTATTAATTGTGATTCTTTTCCTGCTGCAAGTAAGCAAGAGGCTTCAGCTACTGAAGGTGTGCCAATTTCTTTTTGCACAACCTTTGATGGATTTGGCACAATTATTGTTGAAAGATCTTCATTACTAAAAAACTTTATAGGCAAGTTTTTTTCTTCAGAAAGCTCTAAAATTGCTTTCTCATCTTTTTTAATATCAATTGTTGCAAATCCCGCAATTGATTGCTGTGATAAATTTCCTGACTCCAAAAAGTTATTTAAAGAATTTGCTATTAATTCTTTGCTTGTATTTCTTTCACATCCAATTCCAATCCATAATACAGGCGGATGCCAATTTCTTTTATTATTTTCGAATATACTCACATGAAATGTTGAATCTGGTTTTTCAATTTCTTTTTCATTAATTTGATTAATAATCTCCCCTGATTCTGAAGTTTTCCATAAACTATTACCAGATAATTGTTTGCAAAATATTTTTTCGTTTTTAGCTTGTTTAATTATTAGTTCTGACCAATCCTTTATCTTGCCTGATCTTTTCCAACCCCATTGATTCCCAAATGCATCAAGATTTAAGAAGTTTTGATCAATGGAATTATTAGTTTCTATTATTTCGCCACCAAGTAAATTAGCAATTTGATATGCAATATTTTGCGTATTTGACTGATGTAAGCCAATTAAAGGAACAATCTTGGAACATTTGTTATCTATAACGATAACTCCAGGATCCTTATCCTTAGTTGTTAAAAAAGAATTTATTAATCTAATTGAGGCCCCAATTGAACCAATAAAGATAATTAAATCTAAATCTTTCCATTGTTCTTTTAAAACTTCCTTAGGTTTAACTGAAGGTATTATATTGTTTTTACTTTTCTCCTCATATGTTGAGCTGGCAATATAAATTTCATCAATGAATTCAGTTTTCTTTAGCCTTTTTAAAATAACTTTCGAGGTATTAGATAAACCTATCGCAATGCCTTTCAAATTAAAATTTAATTCTTGGTATGATGAAATTATATCTTGTTAGTGAATAGAAAAAATTTTTTAGTGAAATATAAAAAAATATTTAAGATATTTTCTAGTTAGAATGGGTATATATACCCAGACCCCAGTCATATTAATAGATCTTACAAAAAAAACTAAAAGTAACAAACAGTGAAACATTTGTTACTAAGTCGCATGATCAAAGAATCCTTCGCTTATTATTTTTGGTAACCAAAATCTTTATTTAGATTGGTTTGTTGCTTAAAAGTTTACTATTAAGAAAGGTAAGCTTTAGGTAAAGAAAATCTACTTAAGGACTTATTACTTTAGAGGTGCTAGATGACCATCAGCCCACCAGAAAGTGGAGAAAAAAACAAGAAAGTTTTGGAAGATCCTGTAAAGGCTGATCCAAGACCAATTGATTTTGCCAAATTAGATAAACCAGGTTTCTGGTCTAGTAAATTATCTAAGGGACCAAAAACTACAACTTGGATCTGGAATTTACATGCCGATGCCCATGACTTTGACGTTCATGCTGGCGATGCAGAAGAAGCTACAAGAAAAATATTTTCAGCTCATTTTGGACATCTTGCTGTAATTTTTATATGGATGAGCGCTGCATTTTTCCATGGAGCTAGATTTTCAAATTACACAGGTTGGTTAGCTGATCCAACACACGTTAAACCAGGCGCTCAACAAGTATGGGCAATCGTTGGTCAAGAAATGCTAAATGGCGACCTTGGAGCGAACTATAACGGAATTCAAATAAGCTCTGGAATTTTCCAAATGTGGAGAGCTTGGGGCATAACTAATGAGTCCGAACTAATGGCTTTGGCTATTGGAGCTGTAGTTATGGCTGCTTTGATGCTTCATGCTGGTATATTCCACTATCACAAAGCAGCTCCAAAAATGGAGTGGTTTCAAGACGTAGAGTCAATGATGAATCATCATTTAGCGGGTCTTTTAGGGTTAGGTTCTCTAGCTTGGGCAGGACACTGTATTCATATTGGCGCTCCTACAGCAGCTTTATTGGATGCTATTGATGCAGGTACTCCTCTTATAATTAATGGTAAAGAAATAGCTTCAATTGCTGATATGCCAATGCCTCATCAGCTTTGTGATCCTCAAATTATTGGTCAGATTTTTCCAGGTTTAGCTAGTGGAACCGGTAATTTCTTCAGCCTTAACTGGTTTGCTTTTTCAGATTTCCTAACTTTCAAAGGTGGTCTTAATCCAGTTACAGGAAGTTTGTGGATGACAGATGTTTCACATCATCATGTTGCTATTGCTGTTTTATTCATAATTGCTGGACATATGTACAGAACCAATTATGGAATCGGTCATAGTATGAAAGAAATTTTAGATTCACAACAAGGTGATCCAATATTATTCCCAGCACCTAGAGGTCATCAAGGTCTGTTCGAATTTATGGCTGAAAGTAGACATGCTCAGTTAGCAGTTAATTTGGCAATGCTTGGATCTTTAACTATCATTGTTTCCCATCATATGTATGCAATGCCTCCATATCCTTATATGGCAATAGATTATATGACTGTTTTGGGTACTTTCACACATCACATGTGGATTGGAGCGCTATTTATAGTTGGTGCCGGTGCTCATGCAGGAATTGCAATGGTAAGAGACTATGACCCTGCAAAGAATATTGATAATGTATTAGATAGAATATTGAAGGCAAGAGATGCTGTAATTAGTCATCTTAACTGGGTTTGTATGTGGTTAGGTTTCCATAGTTTTGGTCTTTATATTCATAATGACACTATGAGAGCTTTAGGCAGACCACAAGATATGTTTAGTGATTCAGCTATCCAGCTTCAGCCTATATTTGCTCAGTGGGTTCAAAGTATTCAAGCATCAGCAGTGGGTACATCCATCTTGGCTGGAACAGCTGAAGCATTACCTCATAAAGCCTTAAGTGAAGTATTTAATGGAGAAACGATAACTATCGGCGGAAAAATTGCTATGAAGGCAATCCCACTTGGTACTGCAGATTTAATGATCCATCATATTCATGCTTTCCAGATACATGTAACTGTTTTAATTCTTTTGAAGGGTGTACTTTATGCAAGAAGTTCAAGGTTAATTCCTGATAAAGCTTCATTAGGTTTCAGATTTCCTTGTGACGGACCTGGTAGAGGAGGTACATGTCAAGTTTCTTCCTGGGACCATGTATTTCTTGCCCTTTTCTGGATGTACAACACTATCTCTATTGTTATATTCCACTTCTCTTGGAAAATGCAAAGTGATGTTTGGGGACTTACAGGAGGTAATTTTGCTCAAAGCTCCATAACCATTAATGGCTGGCTTAGAGATTTCTTGTGGGCACAAGCTTCCCAGGTTTTAACCAGTTATGGTCAAGCAATCAGTATGTATGGTTTGATGTTCTTAGGCGCACACTTTATTTGGGCATTCAGTTTGATGTTCCTATTCAGTGGAAGAGGATATTGGCAAGAATTATTCGAATCAATCGTTTGGGCACACAATAAACTTAAAGTAGCTCCGACTATCCAACCTAGAGCTCTATCTATCACTCAAGGTCGAGCAGTAGGTGTAACACACTTCCTAGTTGGTGGTATAGCTACCACATGGGCTTTCTTCCACGCTCGCCTTTTCGGGCTGGGCTAACTACCTGAACTTCACCTTTTTAATTCAATGGCAACAAAATTTCCATCATTTAACCAGGGTCTAGCTCAGGACCCTACAACCCGACGAATATGGTACGGAATAGCTACCGCTCACGACTTTGAAAGTCATGATGGTATGACTGAAGAAAAGCTTTATCAAAAGCTTTTTTCTACACATTTTGGTCATCTAGCAATAATCGCTCTCTGGGTAGCTGGTAACTTATTTCATATCGCTTGGCAAGGTAACTTTGAGCAGTTTGTACTTGATCCAACTCACGTTCGTCCTATAGCTCATGCTATTTGGGATCCACATTTTGGATCTGGTATTACAGAAGCAATGACACAAGCTGGAGCAAGTGGTCCAGTAAACATAGCTTATTCAGGTCTCTACCATTGGTGGTACACAATTGGAATGAGAACTAATGAGCAACTCTTCCAAGCTTCAATATTTATGAGTATTTTGGCTTGTTGGACTCTATTTGCGGGTTGGTTACACTTACAGCCAAAATTCAGACCTTCTCTAGCTTGGTTTAAAAATGCAGAGTCAAGATTAAATCATCATTTAGCTGTATTATTTGGCTTTAGTAGTATTGCTTGGACAGGTCATTTGGTTCATGTTGCAATACCTGAATCTAGAGGACAGCATGTAGGCTGGGATAACTGGTTAACAGTCCTTCCACACCCTGCAGGATTAGCTCCTTTCTTTACTTTAAACTGGGGAGCATATGCCCAAAATCCTGATTCTCTAGATCAAGTATTTGGAACAGCTGAGGGAGCTGGTACAGCAATCTTTACTTTCTTAGGTGGTCTTCATCCTCAAAGTGAAGCATTATGGCTTACTGATATTGCTCATCATCATATTGCGATTGGAACAGTTTTTGTAATTGCTGGTCATATGTATAGAAATACCTTTGGTATTGGTCATAGCCTCAAAGAAATTACAGAAGCTCATAATACAAGACACCCTAATGATCCTCATAAGGGTAGTTTCGGAATTAACCACGATGGAATATATGAAACTGTAAATAATTCATTACATTTCCAACTTGGACTAGCATTAGCATCACTTGGTGTAGCAACTTCTCTAGTAGCTCAACACATGGGTGCACTTCCTTCTTATGCCTTCATTGCAAGAGATTACACTACACAATCTGCTTTATATAGTCATCATCAGTACATAGCAATGTTCTTGATGGTTGGTGCTTTCGCACACGGTGCTATCTTCTTTGTTAGGGATTACGATCCAGAATTAAATAAAGATAATGTATTAGCAAGAGTGCTTGGAACAAAGGAAGCTTTGATAAGTCATCTTAGTTGGGTAACAATGTTACTGGGATTCCATACACTTGGAATTTATGTTCATAACGACGTAGTTGTGGCTTTTGGTAATCCTGAAAAGCAAATTCTAATTGAGCCAGTATTTGCTCAATTCGTTCAAGCTGCTCAAGGTAAGATGATGTACGGCTTTAACGCTTTATTATCTGATCCTACAAGCTCAGCAAGTCTTGCAGCTAATTCATTACCAGGTAATCATTACTGGATGGATCTTATTAATAGACAAGATGCATTAAGTGCTTTCCTACCTATTGGTCCTGCAGATTTCTTAGTTCACCATGCTATTGCTTTAGGTCTTCATACAACTGCATTAATCCTTATCAAAGGTGCACTTGATGCTAGAGGAACAAAATTAATTCCTGACAAGAAAGATTTAGGTTATGCATTCCCTTGCGATGGACCTGGACGTGGAGGTACTTGCGATAGTTCTTCTTGGGACGCTATGTATTTAGCTATGTTCTGGGCATTAAATTTACTTGCATGGGTAACTTTCTACTGGCATTGGAAACACCTAGCAATTTGGCAGGGTAATGTAGCACAATTTAATGAATCAGGAACTTATCTAATGGGTTGGTTCAGAGATTATTTATGGTTAAATTCTGCTCAACTTATTAATGGATATAATCCATTTGGAGTTAATTCTCTATCTCCTTGGGCTTGGATGTTCCTTTTCGGTCACTTAGTTTGGGCTACTGGTTTCATGTTCCTAATCTCATGGCGTGGTTACTGGCAAGAATTAATTGAAACATTAGTTTGGGCACATCAGCGTACTCCAATAGCTAACCTTGTTGGCTGGAGAGATAAGCCAGTTGCACTTTCAATTGTTCAAGCTAGATTAGTTGGACTAGCACATTTCACGATTGGAAACATACTTACATTCGGTGCATTTGTTATTGCATCAACTTCAGGTAAGTTTGGTTAAATTTTCCTTAAATAATTTAAATCACCACTTTTGTGGTGATTTTTTTTGTTTAATTTTAGTGTTCTAAATTAAGTTAAAATTATATAATTATTATTAAATATAAATGTCAGATATAAAACAATTAATTTCTATTATCGTCCCTGTTTTCAATGAAAGTGAGAGTATTGGTCTTTTATTGGATGAAGTTATAAATGTAATGTCCTTTCATAAATTTAATTTTGAATTGATTGTTGTAAATGACGGTTCAAAAGACAATACTCATCAAGTATTAAAACAACTAACTCTCAAAATTAAAGAATTATCAGTTATTTCCCTTCGGAAAAATTATGGGCAAACTGCAGCAATGTCAGCTGGCTTTGATAATTCTAAAGGCGATATCGTCATTACTTTGGATGGTGATTTACAGAATGATCCAAAAGATATTCCTACATTAATTGCAGAAATTAATAATGGTTATGATTTGGTTTGTGGATGGAGGTTTGATAGAAAAGATAAATTATTCAATAGAAAGATACCATCAAAAATAGCTAATAAATTAATAGCTAAGGTAACAGATTTGAAGTTGCACGACTATGGATGCTCATTAAAAGCTTTTAAGAAAGAAATAATAGATGATATAAAGTTGTACGGAGAACTTCACAGGTTTCTGCCCGTTTTAGCAAATATTGAAGGTGCAAGAATCAAAGAAATAAAAGTCAATCATAGAAGCAGGCAATATGGATCTAGTAAATATGGAATCGATAGAACTTTTAGAGTTTTAATGGATTTACTAACTGTTTGGTTTATGACTAAATTTTTAACAAGACCAATGTATGGATTTGGTTTTGTTGGAATTATAAGTATTTTTATTAGCTTTCTAATGAGTTCTTACTTGTTCGTTTTAAAAATAATGGGTGAGGATATTGGAAATCGTCCGTTGTTAATGTTTGCATTAATATTGGGAATTGCTGGGGTTCAATTATTTAGCTTCGGATTATTGAGCGAACTTTTAATTAGAACATATCATGAAAGTCAAAGTCGTCCAATTTATAGAATAAGGTCAATAAGCAGTGCCAAACAAAATTAAATTTTTACTTAAATTTGCTTATTAATAAAGCTGAAAGTTTAACTACATCAGGAGACATATCTCTTAAGCCTTGTCGTAAAATTGATAATGTTGATTTATCAGACAATTCTTCCGCAATTTTTAATGCTTTTAATTTGTCTTCTGTATTTCCCTGAAAAAGACTAAGCATTTTATTTCTTTGAGAATTTTTATAAAATAATGAGTACTTTTTTGGGTCGTGATTGTATAAAATACTTTTTTTATTAGATAAAAATTTATTATTATTTTTTCTATTTTTTTTTAATTTAACAGAATGTAATTTGCCCTTATTTATAAACTTTTTAAAGCTTCTTTTTTTTAAAACTAGAAGTAATATTCCTATAAAAATAATAAGTACAATTGCGAAAAAATTTAACATGTAAAAAGTTAATAATTTTTATATCATCCAGTAATAAAATTAACACTATTTCGCAGATAAATACTAAAGTGTTTAAAGATGTTTAAAGAACTATGCCATCTGATTTGCCAAGCCTTTTACCCTCAATTTTTGTTCCATTAATTGGTATAGCAATGCCTGCTGTTTTTATCGTATTGATTGGAAGATTAATTACAGCAACTGAATAAATTATCAAACACTAAACTATTAAAAAAATGAGCGACTTTCAAAAATCATTCTCAGAATCAACAAGTTCTATTAAGTTTGATGAGAAATACATAGATACTTCTGTACAACCAAATGATATTGGAGTAGCAGAACAATGGGCAGTAAAAACAGTTGCTGATCCTTGTGTTGGTAATTTAGCTACTCCAGTTAATAGTGGTTATTTCACAAAAGCCTTTATAAATAATTTACCTTTCTACAGAGAAGGTATTTCCCCTAATTTTAGAGGTTTAGAAACTGGAGCAGCTTTTGGATATCTTCTATACGGACCTTTCACTATGACTGGCCCATTAAGAAATTCTGAATTTGCTCTAACAGCTGGACTTCTCGCAACTATTGGAGCTGTTCATATTTTGACAGCACTTTTTGTTCTATACAATGCACCTGGTAAAGCACCTAATGTTCAACCTCCCGATGCGACTGTTAATAATCCTCCAAAGGACTTATTTACAAGAGCTGGTTGGGCTGATTTTACAAGTGGATTTTGGTTAGGAGGCTGTGGAGGAGCTGTTTTTGCTTGGCTACTTGTTGGGACATTACACTTGGATACCATAATGCCAATTATTAAAAATATTTGGACTGCTGGGTAATTCCTAAATAAAAAAATAAGTAATATTTAAAATTTAATTGTGAATTAAATGGTGAGCTCTACTTACTAACGTAATGTTCTGTCCCATCTATAATTTCTAACAACTCTACCTGCAGAAATGAGCTTAGATTTATAATGTAATGAAATTTTATCATTAGACTTTTTTAGGGTATCTAATCCTATTCCATTTCTACCAAAATCCTTTCCAGAGCTATGGTAATACAAACCGTCTCCTTTGTAGATTCCAATATGATCACATTTTTTCATATTTCCAAAAAATAAAAGATCGCCAGGTCTTAGAGTTGCATAAGACTCTTTGAAATAAAAAAGATGTTTACAAAAACTTTTTATTTGATAAGAGTCTCGAGGTATATGAATGCGATGCTTTAAAAAAGCAGTCTGAATTAAACCAGAACAATCAAAATTTGGTCCTAATGTGCCTCCCCAATGGTATTCATTAGTTAACTCAGCTTGATCCTTGATCCATTTTAAAATTAAGGTAATTTTATCTTTTATAAAGAAGCGTTCATTTTTTATACTCTCAGTTTTATTAAATTCATATTTTTCAATAATCAATCCATCTAAATTTATCCAACAGATGTAACCATCTTCATATAGTTGAACTAGTATTCTTGAAAATTTATGGTTGTTTTGATAAAAATTTGGATAAATAAGCCTAAAAATTCTATTTTTAAATATTTCAGTAACTAATTTATTTTCTGTTTCATTTTGATATCCAGAAATATTAACTTTTAATTTCCACCAAATAGTTTTTGAAAAATTAGTTTGTTTAAATAGTGAGATAGGATTTTTATAACTTTCCATACAATGTCCTTTTACTATTTAAGTAAAGAGATGGGTCTAGCCCTAAATGATATTTTAGGGAGAGTATGTACTCATAATAAAGATTTTTCAAGAGAAGATATTGCTATAACTTGGATTAATTATAAAAGTGAAAATAACAGAGTATTTAAAGGTTTTGGAACTGGTATTAATAATAAAAAAATGGTTTACCCTGCAAGCATAGTCAAGTTGGTTTATGGGCTTGCTGTATTTTATTGGATTAAAAAAGGAAGTTTATTATTATCAGATGAACTTAATGATGCTGTAAGGGAAATGTTATCTTTCTCAAGTAATAATGCAACAAGCTTCTTAATTGATTTACTTACAGGAACAACAAGTGGACCTTGTATTGAAGGGGAATTATGGGAAAATTGGAAATATCAAAGAAGTGTAATAAATGATTGGCTACATGATTTACACTGGGAGGAATTGAGTGGTATAAATTGCTGTCAGAAGACCTGGGATGATGGACCATATGGTCGTGAAAAAGAATTTTATGGGCATGATAATAAAAATAGAAACGCTATGAATTCTGATTCAGCTGCAAGGGTTTTGGAGGAAATTATGATTCACATTGATTATCAAAAAAATGACTTAAATTTACGAAGTTTTTTAAAAAGAAATTTAAATAAAGTTGTTCTTAAAAACGATTCTCTAAATCAAATAGATGGTTTTTTGGGTGAAGGATTACCAGAAAGCATTAATCTTTGGAGTAAAGCAGGCTTAATGTCTGAAGTTAGACATGATTCAGCTTGGTGGACTAATAGTCAATCTTTTCACACTTTATTAGTTGTTTTTTGTAATGGAGAAAAATATTCTAAAGATACTTCCTTTTTACCATTGATAGCCAAAGAAGTTTATGGATTTAATAAGAGTTATAATGTATAAGACTAAAGTAAATCCTCTAAGTAATTAGAATCTAATTCATTAGTATAAGCTTCATAAGGTAACATCATTACCTCTTCAGAATCTAAATCATTCATAATCCATTCTCTATATTCTGCTAACAAACTTTTTCTATCTTCATTATCTAATTCATAAATACGTAATGCTGTATCTTTAAAATTTTCTTTAATTAAATTTTCAATTTCTTTCTTCCTCATTTTATGTTAATTCTCCTTCCAAAATAACTCTTCTTATTGTTGATAATGCAATTCCCGTTTGTGATCTGATTGATCGATATGAATATCCCTCATTACGTAATCTGATTACTAAAGATTCTTTTAAAGGATTTATTTTGGGCCTTCCTCCCAGATTATTTCCAGAAAATTTTCTGCGTAATATTTGTTCTTTTTTTCTTTCATCTAAACTTTTGTCTTCTAAATTATCTAATTCATATAAAATCTTAAAAATTGAAGAATTTGCTTTAGTTGATTCATTATCTGCTGAAAAACCAGTCAAAGTTCGCAATTT
Source organism: Prochlorococcus sp. AG-347-M18 (assembly GCA_003281165.1). Taxonomy (GTDB): domain Bacteria; phylum Cyanobacteriota; class Cyanobacteriia; order PCC-6307; family Cyanobiaceae; genus Prochlorococcus_A. Next base: position 91,377 of record QCCT01000004.1, on the reverse strand, counting down.
AATATCCTTATTGACAAGCTTATTTATTGTCCTCAAACATTCTTTTTTATTTTTAAACGCTCGATCAAGCTGAGTTATTATTAATTGATCTCCCTTAGACAAGCAATTTATTGCTTTATTGAGTTGGGGTTTGATTTCTTCATCTAAACTTATCAATTCAGAGAAAACTAAACTGCAACCCTCTTCCTTTAAAATTTTTATTTGTTCTTCTAAATATTCATATTCATTATTAGTAGCTCTAGCATAACCTATTGCTTTAGAGTTTTTATTTTTTTCAGATAGTAAAATACGCTTTCTTTTAAATTTAAAAGTCAATGTTTTATTACATATATTTTTTACTGTATCAATAAATATTAAAAAAAACACTTTTAGTACAAAAAATTATTATTAAAACTAAAGAGTTAGTAAAAAATTTTATAAAAAAGTGTTCTGATATCTATATTAAAAATAACGTTCTAAATACTTATTTTATTTAGTTGATAGAACAAAAATATTTTGTAAGTAGTAACTTGAATTAGGATTTTTTAAATTATCGATGGACTAGTTAAATTCATTTATTTTTTGACCTCTATTGACTAGTCTTCATTTTTGAAATTATTAATAGTTAATTCAAAATGTTTTTAGTAAAATAAAAGAATACAGGCTAGAAAAATTAATTTGACTAATAATTCCAATAGTTTAATTTCAAAACCTGATTGGTTAAGAGTAAAAGCTCCGCAAGTTGAGAGAATTGGGAATACTGCAAATTTGTTAAATGATTTAAATCTCAATACTGTATGTCAAGAGGCAAGTTGTCCAAATATTGGTGAATGTTTTGCAAGTGGCACTGCTACTTTTCTTATTATGGGTCCTGGCTGTACTAGGGCATGTCCATATTGCGATATTGATTTTGATAGATCTAAAAGAGAATTAGATTCAACAGAACCACATCGTTTAGCCGAAGCTGTTTATAGAATGAGACTTAAACATGTTGTAATCACATCAGTTAATAGAGACGATCTTGAGGATGGTGGCGCATCGCAGTTTTTTGAATGTGTTTTTCAAGTAAGAAAAAAATCGCCTGAAACTACTATTGAGCTTTTAATACCTGATCTTTGTGGCAACTGGAAAGCGCTTGAAAAAGTTCTTGATTCAAATCCAAATGTTTTAAACCATAATATTGAGACTGTGTCTTCGCTATATAAAAAAGTAAGACCTCAGGGCAAATATGAGAGAACTCTTGAGTTGCTTAAAAGGACTAGAGAATATTCTCCCAAAGTTTATACAAAGTCTGGTTTTATGCTTGGTTTAGGGGAAAAAGATGAGGAGGTCTTAAGTCTTCTTAGGGATTTAAAAAGTAATTTCGTTGATATTGTTACCATTGGCCAATACTTATCTCCTGGCCCAAATCATCTACCTGTTCAAAGATTTGTAAGTCCCTCAAAATTTAATTATTATAAAGTTTTCGGGGAAAAAGATTTGGACTTTATGCAAGTAGTTAGTTCTCCTTTAACTCGTAGCAGTTACCATGCTGAAGAAATTCAAAAACTTATGAAAAAGTATCCAAGATAGTCATTTTTATTTATTTGAATCTATCCACTCATTTAATTTCCATTCAACTAGATCATTTTTAATCATTGGATCATTCTTAATGATTTTTAGTGCATTTTTATAATTATTAATCTCAAGAATTAGTAATCCACCGTCACCTGGCCTCTTTAACTCATCTACTAAAAAACCACTTTTTATATTAATTCCCTCTTTTCTTAATTTTTTTATCCAATCAATATGTTCGTTAATTATTTTTTGTTTTAAATCATGATTAATTAAGTATTCTTTTTTTATAATTTCAGTTTTTATAAAGAAAGGCATTTACATTTTCTTTATGCCAAGCATTTCTTCTTCGCTTGGGGGAACTATTAATTTGAAAGTACTCTTGTAATAAGACCAATTTTCAATTATGTTGGCAGCTTTTAAGCTATTTGTTTTTGCTCGATATTCTCTAATAATTTCAAATAAGATATCTTCCTGCTTTGATGAAGTTATTTTATGAATGCTAACTATTTCCTTGTTAACTTTATTACTTAAATTGTTCTTCTCATCGATTATAAAAGCTATTCCGCCAGTCATGCCCGCACCAATATTCCTTCCTGTGGAACCTAGAATTACTACTTTCCCTCCAGTCATGTATTCACAACAATGATCACCTGCTCCTTCTGTTACCGCTGTAGCACCACTATTTCTTACTGCAAATCTTTCTCCCGATTTTCCTAATGCAAATAATTTTCCACCTGTTGCTCCATAAAGACAGGTGTTTCCTAAAATAACTTGTTCGGAGGAAGTTTTTTCTATTTTTGGTGGAATTATTGTGAGTATTCCTCCATTCATTCCCTTACAAACATAATCATTTGCTTCTCCTATTAATTGAACATTCATTCCCTTTAATAAAAAGGCACCAAAGCTTTGTCCTGCATATCCTTTGAAATTTAAGTTGAGTTCGCCATTGAAGCCAGTGTTGCCGTGAAATTCTGCGATTTCACCTGCAATTTTCGCACAAACACTTCTATCTGTATTTTTGATCTCAATTTCTTTGGTTAATATTTCGTGATTTTTAATTGAATCTATAAATTTAGTATCAGACAAAAACTCGTCTTCTAGTACAGAACCATTACTATGGGCTGTTTTTGAATGTTTTAACCATGATCTATCAGGTGTTGAGTGTTTATTTACTAAAGAAGAGAGATCAATATTAGAAGTTTTTGGAAGATCGATATTTCTTCCAGAAAGAAATTCTTGATTACCAATTAGTTCTTCCATATTAGAAACACCGATACTACTCATAATCTGTCTTACTTCTTCAGCAATATACAAGAAAAAATTGACAACATTTTCTGGAATACCTTTAAATCTTTTTCTTAATTCTTCTTTTTGAGTGGCAACTCCAACAGGACACTTGTTTGTATGACAAACCCGAGCCATTATGCATCCTTCAGCAATCATCGCTACAGAACCAAAACCGTATTCTTCAGCACCTAGTAAAGCTGCGATAACTACGTCCCAGCCTGTTTTAAGACCTCCATCAGTTCTCAAAATTACTCTTTCGCGTAAGTTATTCTCTAGGAGAGATTTATGAACCTCAGCAACACCTAGTTCCCATGGTAAACCTGCATGTTTAATAGAACTCAGGGGTGAAGCACCTGTACCTCCGTCATGGCCTGATATTTGAATTACATCTGCATTAGCTTTGCTTACTCCAGCAGCAATAGTGCCTATACCAATTTCAGAAACAAGTTTAACGCTTACTTTCGCTTTTGGATGAACTTGGTGTAAATCATGGATAAGTTGAGCTAAATCTTCAATTGAATAAATATCATGATGCGGGGGAGGAGATATTAAAGCTACTCCAGGTTTACTATTTCTTAGTTTTGCGATATAAGAATCAACTTTTGGACCAGGTAATTGTCCCCCCTCTCCGGGTTTTGCACCTTGAGCCATTTTAATTTCGAGTTGTTTACCACTCCTTAGATATTCAGGTGTAACTCCAAATCTTCCTGATGCTATTTGTTTAATAGCTGAGCATGCGGTGTCTCCATTCTCTAAGCCTTTAATAAATGGCAACGTCGCTGAGTGAGTATTTTCATCGATATCATTTAAAACATTAAAACGAGCTGGATCTTCTCCCCCTTCTCCACTATTACTTTTTCCACCAATTCTATTCATTGCAACTGCTAAAACTTCATGCGCTTCTCTTGATAAAGCACCTAAACTCATTCCTCCAGTACAGAACCTTTTGCAAATTGATTCAACACTTTCAACTTCCTCTAATGGAATACTTTTTCTTGTTGAATTAATTGTTAGTAAATCTCTAAGAGATGTTGTCGGTCTATTACTAATAAGTTTTTTGTAAGTTTCAAAATGATCGTATCCTGGCCCTTGTTTTACCGCTGCATGTAAAACTTTGGACATCTCTGGGTTATTGGAATGATATTCTCCATTATTTCTAAATTGTACAAATCCTAAAAATTCTAATTTCTTTAAATCGATCTCTGGATAGGCTTTCGTATGTATTGAAAGTGTTTCATTAGTTAATTCTTTTAATGTTATGCCAGCGATACGACTTGTTGTACCATCAAAAGCAATTTTTATTAAGTCAGATCCAAGGCCTACAGCTTCAAAAATTTGTGCACCATGGTAACTAGATAAAAGTGAGATGCCAATTTTTGATAGAATTTTTCTTAGACCGTCTTCTAAAGCTTTTTTAATATTTTCTTGAACATCAACTATTGATAATGGATTTATTTTTTTGCTATCAATGAGTTTTTGTGTTTTTGGATGTTTTAACCAGTGTCTACCTGCTTCGAAGGTCAACCAAGGGCAAACTGCACTTGCTCCATATCCAATTAAACAAGCTAAGTGATGTGTGCTCCAACATTGACCAGTCTCAATTACTAGAGAAGCTTTGAGCCTGATTTCTTTTTTAAGAAGATAATGATGTATTGCTCCAACAGCAAGTAGAGGAGGTATAAAAGTCTTTTTAGGATTAATTCCCTTATCAGAAATGATAATTAAAGAGCAACCTTCTTTTATAGCCAGCTCACTCTGTTTACAGATTGCTTTTAATTGGTTCTCTAAGCCTTGAATACCCTCCTCCAAATCAAACAAACTTGAAATTGTCTGAGATTTAATTTCAGATTTTTTGATGGAAATGAGTTCTTCCTCATTAAGAATCGGACTTTGTAAATGAACAAAGGGTTTAGCATCTTTAATTTCAAATGGTGTACATCTTTCTCCTAGATGCATTTCTAAACTCATTACAAGTTTTTCTCTCAGAGGGTCAATAGGAGGATTTGTAACTTGCGCAAATCTTTGCTTAAAGTAGTCGTATAAAATATGTGGCTTAGATGAAAGAACTGCTAATGGGATGTCGTCGCCCATGCAATAAGTAGGCTCTTTAGCTAATGAAGCCATTGAATCTAAGATAAGGTCATTATCTTCCGCTGAAAAACCGTATGCAGTTTGTTGTTGCAATAACTCAAGGTCTTTTAGTTTGCAGTCTTTAACCCATTCATTATTTTCAATTTTTATAGTTCTATTACTGAGAAGATTTTTATAATCATTCCTTTGAGCGGCTTCAGATTTTACTTCCCAATTTCTTAGGATTCTATTCTGATGAAAATCAACTGCCAACATTTGTCCTGGTCCTAATCGACCTTTTTCTATTACTCTTTCTTCTTCAAGATCTACTACTCCTGTTTCTGAACCCATTATTACAAAACCATCATTTGTGATTGAATATCTTGCTGGTCTTAGGCCATTTCTATCAAGCGTTGCTCCGACAAAATTTCCATCAGCAAATACAAGGAGTGCAGGACCATCCCAAGCTTCTTGTAGGCTTGCAGAATATTCATAAAAAGCTTTTATATCTTCTCTCTGCTCAAGTTCTGGTTGATCTCTAAATGCTTCAGGAACAAGTTTTAATAATGAGTCAGTAATGGGCTGACCTGAACGAATATTGATTTCAAGGGTCGCATCAAGATTTGATGAATCACTTTTGTTTACATCTACAATGGGCTTGATTTCATTAGATAACTCTCCCCAAAAATCATCTATATGTGTTTCTGAAGCTTTAGCCCAGTTGATATTACCTAAGAGAGTATTTATTTCGCCATTATGACCCAAAAATCTCATAGGTTGAGCTAGCGGCCATTTTGGAAGTGTATTAGTACTAAATCTACGATGATAAACAGAAAATAAAACTTTAAAACTCTCTTCTTTTAAATCTTGATAAAACTCGGATAATATTTCAGAGCGAACCATACCTTTATAAACAACTGTTTTAGAACTTAGTGAGGCAAAATAAAATTCACAATCCCCAACATCGTTTTTGAAAGTTTCTCTTATTTTTTTCTCAATTCTTTTTCTTAATTGAAATAGAAGCCTTTCAAGATCATGATGATCTTTTTTATCTATATATAAAATCCACTGACAAATGAATGGAGCATTTCCTTTAGCTAAAGGACCTAAGATTTCGTTATTAACAGGTACTGTTCTCCAAGAAGTTTTGTTTACACTTAATTTTCCTGCTTCCTTATCACATATTGATTTACATACTTCTATTTTCTCTTTTTTATTAGGCATGAAAACCATGCCTAAACCTTTATCAAATTGTTGATTATTTTTTAAATTAATTTTCTCTTCTAGATATCCCCATGGAATTGAACATAAAATGCCCGCTCCATCTCCTGAATCGCTATCACCTCCACAACCTCCTCTATGCTCCATGCAGTTAAGACCTTTAAGGGATTGTTTTAGGATCCAGTTGCTTTCTATCCCTTTAATATTTGCTATAAAACCAACTCCACAAGCATCTTTCTCACCAATTATTCCATTTGGGGAGTAACTATCTTGATATGGCTCAACGATTCTTTTGATACTCTCTCTCATAGATTATTTAATTCTATTTAGTAATTTATGTATTTCTATTATAAAAATAAATATGAAAATAAATCTAAAGATAATGAATATTTACCAAACAATTTTAATTTCACAAATTTTTAAAAAAATATCATTAAAAACTTTTAGTTGGTGCTCGTAAAAGGTTATGATGATTAAATGTTTATTTTTTAAAGTATAATAGATGCCTACCATCTCTCAATTAATAGGTTCAGAAAGAAAACGTCTGACTAGAAAAACAAAATCTCCTGCACTTAAGGCTTGCCCTGAAAGAAGAGGGGTATGTACGAGAGTTTATACATCAACTCCTAAAAAACCTAATTCAGCTTTAAGAAAAGTCGCAAGGGTTAGATTAACTTCTGGTTTCGAAGTAACGGCTTATATCCCAGGTATTGGACATAATTTGCAAGAACATTCTGTAGTTCTTCTTAGGGGTGGGAGAGTTAAGGATTTGCCTGGAGTTAGATATCATATAATAAGGGGAACATTAGATACGGCTGGAGTCAAGGATAGACATCAATCCAGATCTAAATATGGGGCAAAAGCTCCAAAAGATTAATTTGTAAACATCATTTTTTAAAAACATGTCACGTCGTAATGCAGCAGTAAAAAGACCAGTTCTTCCGGATCCTCAATTTAATAGTCGTCTTGCTTCAATGATGATTTCTAGATTGATGAAACATGGGAAAAAATCTACTGCTCAAAGAATATTGTCTGATGCTTTTTCTTTAATAAGTGAGAGAACAGGTGGGAATGCAGTCGAGTTATTTGAAACAGCTGTGAAAAATGCTACTCCTCTTGTCGAGGTACGAGCTAGAAGAGTTGGTGGTGCGACATATCAAGTTCCCATGGAAGTACGCCAAGAAAGGGGTACAGCTATGGCACTAAGATGGCTTGTTACATTCTCACGTGCAAGGAATGGCAAAAGTATGTCCCAAAAACTTGCGGGTGAGTTGATGGATGCAGCAAATGAAACTGGTAGTTCAGTTAAAAAAAGAGAAGACACTCATAAAATGGCAGAAGCTAATAAAGCTTTTGCACATTACAGATATTAATTTCATCAAAAAGGTACTTAAGTAGTTTATTATTATTAAAGTTTGCTTTTTAGGGTGAACTATACTTATCAAAGATTATTTTATTTGGAGCTTTAAAATTGGCACGCGACTTTCCCCTAGAACGAGTAAGGAACATAGGTATAGCCGCTCATATTGATGCTGGGAAGACTACAACTACCGAGAGAATTTTGTTTTATTCAGGTGTTGTTCATAAAATAGGAGAAGTTCATGATGGTGCTGCGGTAACAGATTGGATGGCTCAAGAAAGAGAAAGGGGAATAACTATTACTGCTGCTGCAATATCTACTAGTTGGCAAGATCACAGAATTAATATCATTGATACTCCTGGACACGTTGACTTTACTATTGAAGTGGAAAGATCAATGCGAGTCTTGGACGGTGTAATAGCTGTATTTTGCGCAGTTGGTGGAGTTCAGCCTCAATCTGAAACAGTTTGGCGACAAGCAGATAGATACTCTGTCCCAAGAATGGTTTTTGTTAATAAAATGGATAGGACTGGTGCAGATTTTCTAAAAGTTAATAAACAAATTAAAGATCGACTAAAGGCAAATGCACTTCCAATTCAGCTACCTATTGGAGCTGAAGGCGATCTCACAGGCATTATTGATTTAGTAGCCAACAAAGCATATCTTTACAAAAATGATTTAGGTACTGATATCGAAGAAGCTCCAATTCCATCTGAAATGGAGGAGGAGGCTTCTGAGTGGAGATTTAAGTTGATGGAGAGCGTGGCAGAAAATGATGAAGAGTTAATTGAAATTTTCCTTGAAACAGGAGAACTATCTGAAGAACAACTTAAAAAGGGAATTAGGGAAGGGGTCTTAAAACATGGATTAGTTCCTGTTCTTTGTGGTTCAGCTTTTAAGAATAAAGGAGTCCAACTTGTTTTAGACGCTGTAGTTGATTACTTGCCAGCTCCAGTTGATGTAAAACCAATACAAGGTGTTTTACCAAGCGGCAAAGAAGATGTTAGACCTTCAGATGATAATGCTCCTTTCAGTGCATTAGCTTTCAAAGTGATGTCAGATCCCTATGGGAAATTAACTTTTGTAAGAATGTATTCAGGTGTTCTTTCAAAAGGAAGTTATGTAATGAATTCTACTAAGGATGCTAAAGAGAGAATTTCTAGATTAGTGATTCTTAAGGCTGACGAAAGAGAGGAGGTTGATGAATTGAGGGCTGGGGATTTAGGGGCCGTTTTAGGTCTTAAGAACACAACAACTGGTGACACCTTATGCAATACAGATGATCCTATAGTTTTGGAGACATTGTTTATCCCTGAACCAGTTATATCTGTGGCTGTTGAACCAAAAACAAAAGGTGATATGGAAAAATTATCAAAAGCTTTAACTGCTTTGTCTGAAGAAGATCCAACTTTTAGGGTAAGTACAGATCCTGAGACAAATCAAACTGTTATTGCAGGTATGGGTGAGTTGCACTTAGAAATCCTTGTTGACAGAATGTTAAGGGAATTTAAAGTTGAAGCAAATATAGGAGCTCCTCAGGTCTCATACAGAGAGACAATTAGGTCTAGTTCTAAAGGCGAAGGTAAATATGCAAGACAAACTGGAGGAAAAGGCCAATATGGTCATGTAATTATTGAAATGGAACCTGCTGAAGTTGGTAAAGGTTTTGAGTTTGTTAACAAAATTGTTGGCGGAGCTGTTCCCAAAGAGTACATTGGTCCTGCATCGAATGGAATGAAAGAAACCTGTGAATCTGGTGTTCTTGCCGGTTATCCTCTTATTGATGTAAAAGTAACACTAGTCGATGGTTCATTCCACGATGTAGACTCATCTGAAATGGCCTTCAAAATTGCAGGTTCTATGGCTTTTAAAGATGGGGTTAAAAAATGCAATCCTGTCCTATTAGAGCCTATGATGAAAGTTGAGGTCGAAAGTCCTGATGACTTTCTTGGATCTGTAATTGGTGATCTCTCTTCAAGGAGGGGTCAAGTAGAAGGACAATCTGTTGATGATGGATTGTCCAAGGTACAGGCTAAAGTGCCCTTAGCCGAAATGTTCGGTTATGCCACTCAACTCCGATCAATGACTCAAGGTCGGGGTATATTTTCAATGGAGTTCGCAAATTATGAGGAAGTTCCTCGTAATGTTGCTGAAGCTATCATTTCCAAGAATCAGGGCAACTCCTGATCTCTAAACTAAAACACTCTTAAACCCTCGATTCTTTAATTCAAAATGGCTCGCGAGAAGTTCGAAAGGAACAAACCACATGTCAACATAGGTACTATTGGCCATGTTGATCATGGAAAAACAACACTAACTGCCGCTATTACAAATGTATTAGCCAAAAAAGGTCAAGCTCAAGCTCAAGACTATGGAGACATTGATGGTGCTCCTGAAGAAAGAGAGCGTGGCATTACAATCAATACAGCTCACGTCGAATATGAAACTGAAGGCAGACATTACGCCCACGTCGATTGCCCAGGACATGCTGATTATGTGAAAAACATGATTACAGGAGCAGCACAGATGGATGGAGCTATTCTAGTTTGTGCAGCTACAGATGGTCCTATGGCTCAAACAAAAGAGCATATTCTTTTAGCTAAACAGGTTGGAGTTCCTGCTCTTGTAGTTGCTCTTAATAAGTGCGATATGGTCGATGATGAGGAAATCATTGAACTCGTAGAAATGGAAATCAGAGAACTATTAGACAGTTATGACTTCCCCGGAGATGATATTCCTATAGTCCAAGTTTCTGGTTTAAAAGCTCTAGAAGGCGATTCAACTTGGGAATCAAAGATCGAAGAATTAATGAAAGCTGTTGATTCTAACATTCCTGAGCCTGAAAGAGAAGTTGACAAACCATTCTTGATGGCAGTTGAAGACGTTTTCTCAATTACAGGTAGGGGTACAGTAGCTACTGGAAGAATTGAGAGAGGTAAAGTAAAAGTTGGAGAAGAAGTTGAAATAGTTGGAATAAGAGACACAAGGTTAACAACTGTTACCGGAGTTGAAATGTTCCGCAAACTTCTTGATGAAGGTATGGCTGGCGATAATGTTGGTCTACTTTTACGCGGTGTTCAGAAAGAAGATATCGAGAGAGGGATGGTACTTGTTAAGAAAGGATCAATAACCCCTCATACTCAGTTTGAAGGTGAAGTTTACGTTCTAAAAAAAGAAGAGGGCGGAAGGCATACTCCTTTCTTCGCAGGATATAGACCACAGTTCTACATCAGAACGACTGATGTGACAGGTCAAATTACGGCCTTTACTTCAGATGATGGCTCTAATGTTGAAATGGTTATGCCTGGTGACAGAATCAAGATGACTGGAGAATTAATTTGTCCAGTAGCAATTGAACAAGGTATGCGATTCGCAATCCGTGAAGGTGGACGTACTATTGGTGCTGGAGTTGTTTCTAAAATTCTCAAATAATATATTTGAAATTTAAAAATCTTACCTCAATCACCTAATATAGACATATGCATAAGGGTCATTTCAATTTATGACCCTTCACTAGAAGTTTTTTGAAATTATGACTGCATCAATTGCACAACAAAAAATAAGAATAAGGCTCAAAGCATTCGACAGAAGAATGCTTGATTTATCTTGTGACAAAATAATCCAAACAGCTGATACTACTTCTGCATCAGCGATAGGTCCCATACCTCTACCTACGAAAAGGAAAATTTATTGTGTCTTGAGATCACCGCATGTTGATAAAGATTCAAGAGAGCATTTTGAAACAAGAACACATCGAAGAATAATTGACATTTATAGTCCTTCTGCAAAAACAATTGATGCTTTAATGAAGTTAGATCTTCCTAGTGGTGTAGATATAGAAGTTAAACTTTAAGAAATCCCGAAAACGCCCTAAATTTATTAAAATAAACTTATTGTGATGAGGTTTAGATGGGAGAACTCTCTGTAAGAGAATTACCTTTATTTCCTTTGCCAGAAGTAGTTCTATTTCCTCAAGAGGTTTTACCTTTACATATTTTTGAATCTAGATACAGAATCATGCTTCAATCTGTACTTGAGACTGATTCTATGTTTGGAGTAATTAAGTGGGATCCTACTACTAAAAGTATGGCTAATATTGGATGTTGCGCGCAAATCATAAAACATCAAACTGCAGAGGACGGTAGGAGTAATATTATTACTCTAGGACAACAAAGATTTCAAGTTTTAGAAATCATACGTTCATCTCCGTTTTGTTCAGCAATGGTTAGTTGGATTAGTGACGATAATACTGATAATCTTCAAAAATTAGATTCTCTAAAAGATTCAGTAAAAGAAGCCCTTAATGATGTTATTAACCTAACAAGTAAATTAACTAATACTAAGAAAAATCTACCTGATAAATTACCTGATAACCCAATGGATTTATCATTTTGGATAGGAGCTCATTTGGGTGGTCCTGTAGCGGAGGAACAGCAAAGACTTCTTGAGGAAAGAAATACTTTTACTCGTTTGCAAAGAGAATATGAAATGCTTGATCATACAAGAAAACAACTTGCAGCAAGAACTGCATTGAAAGAAAGTTTTCCTGATATAAAAGAAAATTGAATGTTTGAATTATTTTTACCTTTTTTTTTACTAGTTTTATTCTTTCTAGTCCTATCTGTTATTTGGAGAATTAATGCTAGAAAATATATTTCTTCCGATACAGTAGCTTCTGCATATGATGCTTGGACTCAAGATAAATTACTTGAGAGATTATGGGGAGAACATATACATTTGGGCTTTTATCCCTCAAGGAAAAACAATATTGATTTTAGAAAGGCTAAAGTTCAGTTTGTGCATGAATTAGTCAATTGGAGTGGTTTAGATAAATTGCCAAAAGGATCAAGAATACTTGATGTAGGTTGTGGAATAGGAGGTAGTTCTAGGATTCTTGCGAAATATTATGGATTTAATGTTACTGGGATTACAATTAGTCCTGCTCAAGTGAAAAGAGCAAGAGAACTTACTCCGATTGATCTTAATTGCACCTTTCAAGTTATGGATGCATTGAATTTAAAATTTGAAGATGGATCATTTGATGCTGTCTGGAGTGTAGAGGCAGGGGCACACATGAATGATAAAAGTAAATTTGCAGATGAAATGTTGAGAACCTTAAGACCTGGTGGCTATTTGGCATTAGCTGATTGGAATTCTAGAGATCTCAGGTCACATCCACCCTCTTTATTTGAGAAGTTAGTTATTAAACAATTACTTGAACAGTGGGTGCATCCTAAATTTATAAGCATAAATGAATTTGCTGATATTCTTAAAACTAATAAAAATAGTTCAGGAAAAGTTGTCTCTGAAAATTGGAATTCTTATACAAATCCTTCATGGTACGATTCCATAATTGAAGGAATGCGCAGACCTTTTGTAATTTTGACTCTTGGTCCTTTAGCAATAATCAAATCAATAAGAGAAATTCCAACAATACTTCTAATGAATTGGGCATTTAGAAAAGGTTTAATGGAGTTTGGAGTTTATAAATGTAGAGGATGAATTAATCTAACTCAATATTCTCAGAAAAATAATAACCAAAATCTACAAAGTTATTGCATAATGGTTTGAGCTGATTTGTTAATTCAAGAAAGTTTTCAATATTGTTTTGATCATTAATTTCCAAATCAATATATATTATGTATTCTCCTAACTCTCTTTTAGAAGGTCTAGACTCTATTTTACTCATATTAAAACCAAAATCAGCAATATAGTTTATAGCCTTTAGTAAAGCACCAGGTTTGTTAGATATTAATGAGAAAGCAAAACTAGCAAGATTAGCAGAATTAGAATTTGATTCTTTGCTTAATAAAACAAATCTAGTGCAATTACCTTGTACATCATTAATAGGAAAGGCTAATTTTTTAAGTCCTTCGATTTGAATTAATGATTTTGAACCAATAGCTGCTCTGAATTTACTCCCCTTAACCATATTGACAGCTTCTGATGTTGAATTTGTGGGGAGAGGGATTGCATTCGGAAGATTTTCAGATAGCCATTCTGAACATTGAGCTAATGCTTGAGGATGAGATAATACTTCTGAAATATTAGAAAGTTCTCCATCACTAATTAATGCATGTTTTATGGGTAAAACAATTGCTCTATTTATATATATCTCAGGATATTTCCAGAGGGCATCTAGAGTGGCCGTAACTCCTCCTTCTACAGAATTTTCAATAGGAACTACAGCAGCATCACAATTTTTGTACGCTATTGATTTAATGACAGAATGTAACCCATTACATGGTACAAATATAGGTGTCTGAAAATTGGCAAGCTTTGATAGTATATGAGCTGCTTTTTCTGCGTATGTTCCTTGAGGACCTAAATATGCAACTTGTTTGCGCATGATTAATCGTAAGAAAAAAAGAGATCAAATAAGCATTGGAGGAATATAGAAATGCTATTGTCTTTTGATGCTAAACAGAAACTAAAGCTTTCTGTAACACGAAATAAAGAATATCTTTCTAAATATCTTTTGGAAGAAGAAAGAGTTGTTGGAGCAATGCTTGACTCCAAAAAATTAGTACCAGAAGGACAAGGTAGGTATAAGTATACAGTAACAAGTTTTAAGGTTTTTCAATTAGATATTAACCCTGTTGTCTCAATTGCTGTAGAAAATAAAGATGGAATTTTAAAAATGAGTGCCCTTGAAAGTACATTAGATGGTTTGGGAATGATAGATGATTTTAATCTAATTTTGAAAGCGAATTTGGAAGCAACTGATATTGGATTAGAAGGAGAAGCGCTGCTTGGGGTATCTGTAAGCCAACCCCCTCTCCTGAAGCTGGTACCAAAGAAAATCTTGGAATCAACTGGTCATTCGGTATTAAATGGTATCTTGTTGGGTATAAAGTCAAGAGTTCAGCAGCAATTAGTAAAAGATTTTTTAGATTGGTGTGAATTAAACAAGATTTGATTTTTTCAAAAAACTTTTCCTATGAAGATTAGTAATTCCATTTTTTTCGATAAATGAAAGATGCTCTTTGGTACCGTAACCTTTGTTTTTAAATATCAAGTATCCTGAGTATTTTTTTTCTAACCTCTCCATAAGATTGTCTCGAGACACTTTTGCAAGAATGCTTGCTGAACCTATCGAGATAAACTTTGAGTCTCCAGAAACTATATTTTTCTGAATTCCGTGCCAAGGTCTTAATAATAAGGGGCCATCAATTATTAATTCAAATGGTTTCTTTTTTAATTTTTTTAAAGCTCTTATCATTGAAAGTTCTGTTGCAGCTCTTATACCGAGCTTATCTATTTCTCTAACCGAGGATTGCCCAATTCCATAATCTGAAGATAGTAACAAAATTTTTGGTAAAAGTAATTTTCTTTTTTTTGGACTTAATTTTTTACTATCCGTGACTCCAAATTGTTTCAAGATAATTTTATTTTTTTCAGTTAATACCACAACTGCTGAGAAAATTGGACCAAAAACTGCTCCTCTCCCAACTTCATCTATCCCAACTTCGGCTAATTTATTCAATGCTTGCTGAAGATCTTCTTCTTTTTTTTCTTGCATTGTTTAACTCATCTGTAAGCTCTATTTCATCCTTTTTATCTATTAATACAACTTCATTATTTTCATTTGTTGATTTATCTTGAGAAGTTGTATTAGCTTCAATATCAATTTGAGTATTTTCTTCTTCTGATTTTGAGATTTTTTTTATTTGTTTTGCTTTTGTTTTTTTATTATCTAGAGTTTTTTCATTTTTTTCAACACCGTCTTTTAAAAGTACAAAATTATTGCCGGTGAGATATTCTTTACCTAATTTTATAAGTGGATTAATACCTAATTGACTAAAAACAATTTTTTCTTCATTAGTAAGATCAATAGTTATTATGTTTTTTTCTTTAGGATTTGAGTGGTTTATATTATCATTTTCGCCTTCTTTTTTATTAGAAGAATTTTCCTTACTAAGGTCTTTAGCCTTAACTAATTCCTTGTCAATTATTTTTTCCTGATTATCAGTCGATTGAGAAGTATCTTTATCTAGAGATTTTATGTTGTTTGATTTATTAAGTTTATCTTCAAAATTATTAATTTTTAAGTTAGATATTTCTTGATTTAATATGTTTTCTATATGTCCTGTACCATTGCATGAAGAACATTTTTTACCGAATAATTCATATATATTTTGACCTTGTCTTTTTCTGGTTAATTCAACTAAACCTAATTCAGTAAGCTGAGCTATTTGAGGTCTAGCAGAATCATCTTTTATTGCTGAAGTAAAATGCTCAAGCAACTGGAATTGATCTCTTCTAGATTCCATATCAATAAAATCTACTACGATGACTCCACCAATATTTCTTAATTTCATTTGTCTTGAGATTTCAACTGCTGCTTCGCAATTTGTCCACAAAACGGTTTGTCTAGAGTTAGCGGATCTTGTAAATGATCCAGAGTTTACATCAATTACTGTTAAAGCTTCAGTAGGTTCAATAATTATATAACCCCCGGAAGGAAGATCTACTCTAGGTTGAAGAGCTTTTTGAATTGTTTTCTTGATTTCATACTTCTCTAAAATATTTTGGTTTAAGTTGTTATCGTAGAATTCAATATCTATATCAGATTCATAATTTATTAAAAAATCTTTTGCTCTTTCAACTGAAAATTTACTATCGATAATTATGCTTTTTGTTGATAATTTAATATGATCCCTTAAAATCTTAAGAGAGAAATCTTCATCTCTTTTTACTAAATTTGGAGGATTTGAAGCTTCAGCAACTTTTAAAACATTTTCCCATTGTTGAATCAAATTTTCTAAATCATCAATTAGTAGTTGTTCTTTTATCTTTTCAGCTTCTGTTCTAAATACTAAACCTGTGCTTGGAGGTTTTATTAAAACCCCAAGAGCTTTTAAACGGCTTCGTTCTGTTTCTGTATTAATTTTTCTTGAAATATTTACTCCTTGACTATGAGGCTGTAATATTAGATATTTCCCAGGAATTGATATACTACCTGTTAATCTTGGTCCTTTAGATCCAGTGGGTTCTTTTATTACTTGCACTAAAACTTTTTGTTTGGGTTCCAGTAATTCAGTTATTCCAAATGTTCCTTTTTTGAGTCTTAATGGACCAAGATCTGAAACATGGATGAATCCATTTTTATCACTTTCGCCAATATCTATGAAAGCAGCATCAATGCCTGGTAGAACATTTTCAACTGTTCCTAAGAAAATATCGCCAATTTGATATTGACCTTTTGCGACGATTAATTCATCAACTCGATCATCTGTGAGTAGTGCTGCAATTCGAGCCTGCTCAGCGATGATAATTTGCTGAGACATATAGTTGATTCTGAGTGGTTTGGATTTTGAAAATCATCTAAAATAAAGATTTAGATTTTTATCTTTTAAGAAAATCAATTTTTATAGCTAAGATTATTTACTTTTTAAAATTAATAAAGTTAATAGTGATTAAATTTTGCTATTTATAAAGCTTTAAACGATTTTCAAACTAATTGAAATTTAATTCGTAGCTATGACTATCTCTTGAATTAATCATAACTAAGAGAATTCTAACATCTAATCACCACTTAAGCACGTTGATCCATTATTCTAATATTGGTGAAATTTTTTATCTAAAGTGGTTCAAGTAAACGAAAATTATTTAAAACTCAAAGCAGGCTATTTATTCCCTGAAATTGCTAAAAGGGTCAAAACATACTCTCAAATAAATAAGAGTGCTGAAATTATTAAGCTTGGCATAGGAGATGTTACAGAACCATTACCTAGAGCATGCATAGAGGCTATGGGTAAAGCTTTAAATGATATGGGGACAACTGAAGGTTTTAAAGGTTATGGACCAGAACAAGGTTATTCTTGGCTAAGAGAAAAAATATCTGAGCATGATTTTATTTCTAGAGGCTGTCAAATATTACCTGATGAAATCTTTGTATCAGATGGTTCTAAATGTGACAGTAGCAATATTTTAGACATTCTTGGCAAAGATAATTCAATTGCTGTTACAGATCCAGTTTACCCTGTTTATGTAGATAGTAATGTTATGACTGGCAGAACTGGAGGTGCTCTTGAAAATGGTACTTATCAAGGGTTGACATATCTTCCAATAAACGAGGGAAATAACTTTCTGCCAAAAATACCTGAAAAAAAAGTTGATATTTTATATCTTTGTTTTCCTAATAATCCTACAGGAGCAACTATTACTAAAGAAGAATTGAAAAAGTGGGTTGATTATGCTCTTCAAAATAAATCTCTAATACTTTTTGATGCAGCTTATGAAGCATTTATTCAAGATAACGATATTCCTCATTCAATATATGAGATTGAGGGGGCAAAGGATTGTGCTATTGAATTTAGATCTTTTTCAAAGAATGCTGGATTCACTGGAGTTAGATGTGCTTTTACAGTAATACCTAAAAATTTAAAAGGTTTGAGCTCAACAAATGATGAAATAGACTTATGGCCTCTTTGGAATAGGCGACAATCTACAAAGTTTAATGGAGTAAGTTACGTTGTTCAAAGAGGAGCAGAGGCTGTTTATTCTCTTGAAGGTAAGAAAGAGGTAAGAGGTTTAATTGATTTTTATATGGAAAATGCAAAAATCATGAAAAATAAACTTCAGTCTGCGGGATATAAAGTTTATGGTGGTGACAATGCTCCTTATATCTGGATTAAAGTTCCTGATCAAATGACATCTTGGGACTTTTTTGATTTCCTTCTCCAAAAAGTCAGTGTCGTGGGAACACCCGGAAGCGGATTTGGCTTATCAGGAGAGGGTTATTTTCGTTTGTCAGCATTTAACTCACGATCAAACGTTATTGATGCAATGGAAAGAATAATTAATATATAATTGTTAGTAAAATTTAGATTCTAAAATTTAATGCTATCTATAAAGTCAGAACAAAGTGAAAGTAGTAATTCAGCAGTTATTGAAAAAAATCCCGCTGAATTAAAAAATAAATCTCCAAAATATAAGGTTTTACTTCATAATGATCCAGTTAATTCTATGGAATATGTCGCTATTTCACTACGCGAAGTTGTCCCGCAACTAAGCGAACAAGATGCTATTGCTATAATGCTTGAGGCTCATAATACTGGTATAGGTTTAGTTATTGTTTGTGATTTAGAGCCAGCAGAATTCTATTCAGAATCTTTAAAATCGAAAGGAATTTCTAGTTCAATTGAGAAAGAGGATTAAAACTGTTGAATTTATTATTTGGAAAGAGCTAATTTCCTTTCTGTTAAGGGACGGACTTTTAAAGATTCTTTTAAGGAAGATTTTCCATATTCTCTCTCAAGAATGTTAATAACTGTTTTACCAAATTCATCTTCTTGATTATCAAAAGCTTCTAAGCATACCTGACCAAGTTTTTTCCCTAATGATCCTGGATTCCATAGAAGTTTTCTCGCTGTCCAAGGCATCATGCTCATGGGATTATAATTCGGCTTCAAAATTTTATGATCTAAGGCGTACTTTTCAAGAAGAGTGTGAGGTTGCAAACCTATAAAGAAAATAGCTGGATCAACTAAGCCTTTACCAAAAATATTTTCTAATTCTCTATGGTAAGCAATTGTTTGTCTTATGGTGCTTGGTGTTTCATCAAAAACATTAAATGAATAATTGACTGAAACATGGTTCTTGAAACCTGATTGGACTAACATTCTGCAATTATTTAGTACAGTTTCAAGGTCATAAGCTAATCTCATTTTTCTAACAAGCTCTTGAGATCCTGAGGTGATACCTATTTCAAAATAGCTCATACCTGTTTCTACCATAAGCTTAGCTAGCTCAGCATCAATATTATCTGCTCTAATGTATGCAGCCCAATTAATATCGTCCCAGCCTTGATCCTTAATAGCTTGCAAAAGTGCTTTTGCATCTTCAATATGTTTTTTGGCTGGAATAAACTGTGCATCTGTGAACCAAAATCCCCTTACTCCAAGATCATATAATTGCTTCATTTCTTTGATTACTTCGTTAACAGGATTAACTCGAACTTGCTTCCCCTCAACAACTGTATAAACACAGAAACAACAATTATGAGGACAACCTCTTTTTGTTTGGACCCCTACATAGTAATCTCCACCCTCTATATACCAATTGAATTCTGGCCATATTGATTCTATATATTTATAGTTGCAGGCCGTTTTAACAGTGCCTGAGGGTTGTTCATGTATTAATTTGTTCCGAGGTTTTTGTCCAGCAAAATAACATCTTTCTTGCTCTATAGAATCTCCCCTGATGATTTTCTCAATGAGATTTTCTCCCTCTCCCACAGAAATAACAGTTCCTTTTGGAAGTAAATTCCCTAATTGCTCATAAAAGACACTAACAGCTCCACCGCCTAAAATTATTTGTATATTTTTGTTGTATTTTTGTGCCCTTTTTAGTCCCATTTTGACTAAAGAAGTATTTCTATATATTTCTCCATAATGAGAAGCAATTAATTTTAATCCCCCCCAAGAACCTCTAATTTTTTTGAGAATATTTTTTGAGTAGAAAACCTCAAAAGAGTTTTGTAGAGGATTCCCACTTCTGCCATCAACTGGTGCATAAATTTGTATATCCCTCCAAGAAAAAATAATTAGATGAGGTCTAAATTGATCAATTTTTCTCGCTAAACATTTGGAAACTTTTTTAGATGGAATTATTGCTAGATCAATAAATTGCTGCTCTATATATGGAAAACATTTATGAATATGGTCAACTAAATAAATAGGTCCTATTGGAAATATTGGATTACATGGCAGTCTTACAGTTAGGATTTTTCCATATTGGTTCATGTTGGAATTTTTTTTATTTAATTTTTTGAACTTCAAATTAAAATTCATGTCATGAAATTTAATGAATTTATCCTAGTTAAGAATCTAACTAGTTTATTACTAATTTGGAGAAATTAAAAATCTTTAGAAATTACTAACGAAAAATTTAACTAAATTCAAATATCGGAAATCATATAAATCCAGCATACTTTAAGAAGTTTTAATCCATCTATCCATCTAGATATATTTGGTGCTCCAGATTTTCTTGCATAATATCTTACTGGATAATTAAGTATCTTGATATTATTATTTGCAGCTTCAAATATTATTGTAAAGTCTCCAAACGGGTCAGATTTGGAATCCCAACTACCGTTTTGTTTCATTAATTTAAAGAATTTTCTTGAAAACACTTTTGTTCCACAGAGTGAATCTGAAACAGGTTTATTTATTAGAATTGATAGAAATATAGCAAACAGTCTATTTCCTATATAGTTTGCCCATCTCATCGCATCTTTTTCCATTGGGAAGGTTGTGCGAGCGCAATTAATTAGGATATTTTTATTTTTGGTTGATTCCATAATTGCTGCAATACTGTCATCAATATCTACAGTGAAATCACTATCAATTATGGCGAGGGTTTCACCTGAAGAAATATTAAATCCCTCTACAACTGCATTTTTCTTCCCTTTTGAAGTTTGTTTTAGAAGAGATATCTTGAAGGAATTTGAAAAATTTTCTTTTAAATCATGCAAAATTTCATATGTATTATCATCACTATTACCTTCAACGAATATGATTTCTATTTTATTGGGTATATTTTTGAATTTATTTAAGGCATTGATTAAAAGGTCTTTATTCCCAGCTTCATTTCTTGCAGGAATTACTATTGATATTAAATGTTCAGATAAATTTTCTCTATATTTATAAAAAACGATTTCAAGTTCATAAGCTAGTTGTTTGATGATTGGTAATTTTCGGAAAATATTTTTTAGAGATTGTGGAATTACCTTTGTAGGTAAGGGAGTTAATTTTTTTGCTTTCCATCTGACAGATCTGTAGTTATAAATTTCTGCTAAAGATTCAATATCGTATAAATTAATTCTTGCTTTGCTAGTAGTTTCTCTAAATATCCTGGAATCAAATCTTAGCCATCTTGTAATTGGCTCCCAAGTATTACCCCGGACTTTAATTGAAATAAATTCGTTATTATCTTTGAATAGTTGATGAAGTTTATTATTAGTTAAATTCCAACTACTAACAGATTTCATAACTTTATACAGTTTTTAACGACATTTAGTATAAATGGATTATTAACTTTCTTAATGTTAATTTCCATGCTAATCAAGTATTGTTTACATAACAAATTTTATAAGGATGATTGTAGTTTAAATTTGTCCTTAAATGCCGATAATTGGAATTGAACCAATGCCCTACTGTTTACGAGACAGTTGCTCTACCGCTGAGCTATACCGGCTAAATTAAAAAAGTAATTTTTTATATAAACTTAAGTTTAAGATTGCAATTATTTATGTCAAAAATTGATCCTGAATTAAAAAAGAAATTATTAAAAGAAACTCAGACTCCTTTCAAGGGATTGAGGAGAATATTATGGATAGCTTTTAGTGGTTCTGCGTTTTTGGGTCTTTTAATAATGCTCTCTAAAATTGCAAGTGGAAGTGAATTACAGCAAAATAATCTTTTCATACAATTAGGTGCATGTATAATATTTCCCACTTTATTATTTTTTGACAGGAATGCAGACTAAGAAGTTGAATACTTAGTTATTTCGCCAATGTCCTCTTTTTAGTAACAAATTTGAATGCTTCGATTATATCGCCTTCAATCCAAGAAGAGAATTTATCGCAACCAACTCCACATTCAAATCCAGTATTTACTTCTTTAACATCATCTTTAGACCTTTTTAATGAGTCTAAATTACCCTCAAAAATTACTTTATCTGATCTAATAACTCTAAGAGAACAATTCCGTTGTAATTTACCAGCTTGTATATAACAACCTGCGATAGCTCCTTTACCTACTGCGAAAGTTGCTCGAACTTCTGCTGTACCTAATGATTCTTCGACAAGATCAGGCTCAAGAAGACCTTCCATGGCTAACTGAATATCTTCTAAGAGTTTATAAATTACTTCATATTCTCTTATATCAACATCATTAGCATCAGCTGCTCTCTTCGCTCCAGATGCCAGTGAAGTATTAAATCCAATAATAACTGAGCCTGATGCAGCTGCGAGGTCTATATCTGTTTCAGTTATTTCTCCAGGAGCAGAAAGTAGAACTCTGACCTGAACTTCATTTTTTGGTAATTGTTCTAATGATCCCAATATAGCTTCAACGCTACCTTGAACATCAGCTTTTAATATTAAGTTTAACTCTTTTAATTCTCCATCATTTGCTTGGGTTGATAAGGATGATAAGCTAACCCTCCTAGAGGCCATTTGCTGAGCTAATTTTGTCGCTCTGGCATCTGTGGCTCTTTCTCCGACAATAGCTCTAGCAGTTTTCTCATCAGGATAGACTTCAAATTCATCGCCTGCTGTAGGTACTTCACTGAAACCTAATGCTTCCACTGGGAATGATGGTCCTGCTTCTTTGATTCTGTTGCCATGTTCATCAACCATTGCTCTAATTTTTCCAAGGACTGATCCTGCAGCTAATACATCCCCAGACTTTAAGGTTCCATTTTGCACTAACAAAGTTGCTACTGGCCCTTTGGCTTTATCTAGATGTGCTTCAATAACGGTACCTTTGGCGGATCTGTCAGGATTAGCTTGTAAATCTTCTACTTCTGAAACTAATAAAATCATTTCGAGCAATTTATCAATATTTTGTTTTTTTATCGCACTTACTGGAACCATTACCGTATTTCCTCCCCAATCTTCAGCAATTAAATCTTTTTCAGATAGTTCTTGCTTGACTCTTTCGGGAGATGCTCCTTCTTTGTCAATTTTATTTATTGCAACAACAATTGGAACTTTTGCAGCTCTTGC
Organism: Prochlorococcus sp. AG-347-M18; assembly: GCA_003281165.1. GTDB lineage: Bacteria > Cyanobacteriota > Cyanobacteriia > PCC-6307 > Cyanobiaceae > Prochlorococcus_A. The sequence continues at coordinate 68,167 of QCCT01000004.1, read as the reverse complement.
GTGACTAATAGCCTCAATTGTTTGAGGTCTGCAGCCATCATCTGCCGCTACTACAAGCACAGCTACATCAGTAACTTTTGTACCCCTAGCTCTCATTGCTGTAAATGCCTCATGACCAGGAGTATCAAGAAAAGTCAATTTTTTCTTTTTAGATTCATGTTCAAATTCAACTTGATATGCACCAATATGTTGAGTGATCCCTCCTGCTTCTCCAGACGCTACTCTAGATTCTCTGATCGAATCTAAAAGACTTGTTTTTCCATGATCTACATGACCCATTACTGTTATGACAGGAGGTCTTTTGATTAGACTATCTAAATCATCAGATTCAATCATATCTACTGTTTTCTCTGCAGCCTCTTGTACATCATCTTGCAAAACAGGAACCCCGAATTCTTCTGCTACTGTTTCGATAGTTGCTAAGTCAAGTGATTGAGTTACAGTTGCTGTTATTCCTTTGAAGAAAAGAGATTTGATTATTTCAGAACTTTCAAGACTTAACTTATCAGCTAATTCTTGAACTGTTAAATTGTCTTCGGGAACTATTATCATTTCTGGTCTTACTTGTTTGGCCTCTTTGGCAGCCTTTAATTCCATTGCCCTTCTTTTCTGCCTTTGTCTAGTGGTCTCTTTTTTCTTTTTCTTGAATTGTTTTGTAGATTTTTGAGATTTAGATTCTTCAGACTTTTCTTTCTTTGGACGTGCCAAACTTGCAGATAATATTGAAATTTTCTCACCTGAATATCCACTAGTCTCAGATGTTAATGAATCATCATTCTCTCCAATAATATGAACTTTCTGTCTTTGTTTCTGGGGATTTTTATTTCTTAATGCTTCTAGTTTTGCACTATCATCCCAATCTGTCCGTCCTGGCTTCTTTGAACTATTTGAAAATGCTCTATGAGGGGATTTTTTGGCATTAGGGGAAGCATTTGGACGGCTAGCAGGAGATTTTGCTTTTTGCTTGGGTGACTCAATATTTTGTTTTTCGGTATTTTTTATAACCGGTTTGTCTTTTTCAGATTTATTAGTTTTTTGAAGTTGTAAAAGTTCATTAGGTGAAACTGGCTTCCTAATACCAGTAGACTTTTGCCCATTAAATCTTGTGCCAGTTCTATTGGGCATGCCTGGTCTGTTGGGAACCCCAGCTCTACTGGGATTGACTTGTTTATTAAACGAGCCGGGTCTATTTTGGTCTGATGGTTTGTTTCTTAATCCAGGCTTATTGGGCATTCCTGGCTTGTTGGGAGCACCAGGTTTGTTTGAGAAAGTTCGTTTAAGAGAATTGGTTGGTTTATTATTCTGCTTATTTAGATCATCTCTTCTTATCGGAGCTCCTACAAGCTCAGGGGTATTTATTTTATTCTTGAAATTATTTGCTTTAGGTTTGTTCGTATTTTGATCAGGTTTGTTTGAAAATTGCCTTTTGTCTCTTGAATTATAGATATTATTTGATGATTCATTAGTTTTAGTATTATTTATATTTTTAGGCTTTGCAATGAGTTGAATAGGTGGCTTTGTAGGACTTTTAATAGGCGGGGTTGTGTTACTTGGGAAAGTTTTTTTATCTTTATTAGAATTCTTTAATGTTCTATTAGTTATTTGATTATTTTGAGATTGTGAACTTTCGAAAATATTTGGTTTATTTGGATTTTTAAGTTGATTTGGATTTGCTTTTAGACTAACAGGCTTAGTAAGAGGTTTTGTTAATAATGGCTTTTTGTTTAAATTATTTGTGAGAGGCTTCCCCTTTACGGAAGAGATAACAGGAGATTTATTTTCTTTGTTTTCTTTATAATTATCTTTTTTTATTGAAGGTTTATTAATGGAAAGTATTTGCTTATCAGAAGTCTTTTTATTAATGAGATTTTTTATTTTTTTTGCGTCTTCTGCACTTATAGAACTACTATGACTTTTTACTGAAATTGAAAGTTTTTGAGCAGCATCCAATATATCTTTATTATCCAGATTTAAATCTCTGGAAAGTTCGTAAATTCTGATTTTATCGCTGATGGTCATTTAATCTGATTTGTACTCTTTTTGAAAATGAAGAGAATTTAATTTAATTATATTCCCTTAATGGGATTGTTATTGAAGCTCGTAATTTCTTTTTCAAACATTTCAATAAATTCAGGATTTAAAAATGTTTTTAAAGCTTTCTGAAGCTTTTTTTTGATCTTGGAATCTGAGTAACAATTCTTTGACTGGCAAATGTAAGCTGATCGCCCCATTCCCTTATGCAACATGATTCCTCGCTTATGATCTTTCGTAATCTTTAAAAGATTTTTCCTATCGTATGTTTTTCTACATGAAATACATATACGCAAAATAGGTTTTTTTTGAATCACCTCTTTCTTTCCTCTTTGGTGGATATTTCACTATCTTGAACAGTCTCCAATTGATCATGATCTGAGAAGACTTCTGCTTCATATTCTTCATTTCCATATTCTTGATCATCTTCTGGAAGGGGATAAAGTTCTCTTAATCTTGCATCTTCTGCAGCACGCTCAGCTTGTTCTGCTTCTAATCTTAGCTCTGCTTCTTTCTGGAGATTCTCTTCATCTTCTCTTTGAATGATTAACTCAGAGACTGCAGCATCTTCTGCTTTCTGGTCGTATTCATGTGAGTTTTTGACATCAATCTTCCAACCAGTTAATCTAGCTGCAAGTCTTACATTTTGACCTTCTCTACCAATTGCAAGACTTAGTTGATCAGGAGGAACTAGTACATGCGCGTGTTGCCCTTCTGGGTCAACCAGTCTTACTAGATCGACTTTCGCTGGACTTAAAGAGTTTAGAATGTATTGTATCGGATCAGATGACCATTTAATAACATCAATTTTTTCTCCTCTTAATTCATTAACTACTTGTTGAATTCTCGCTCCTCTAGCTCCAATGCAGGCACCTACTGGATCAACTTCTTGTTCGACGCTATCAACTGCTACTTTAGTTCTTGGCCCAACACCTCTTGATGGAGGGTTTGCTTCTCTTGAAACAGCAACAATTTTTACTGTGCCTTCTTGAATTTCCGGCACTTCATTTTCAAATAAATAAACCACTAATCCAGCATTTGCTCTACTTACAAAAAGCTGTGGTCCTTTTCTCGCTATTTCGCTAACTTCTTTTAAAAATACTTTGAAAGTCGCATTTGCTCTGTAATTATCATTTGGTAATTGATCTCTCTTTGGAAGTTCGGCCTCAACTTCAGGTCTGCCAATGCCAGAACTAACTCCCATAATGACTGATTGTCTTTCAAATCTTATAACTCTTGCAGTTAAAACAGGATCTTCCAAATCAGCAAATTCTTCCTGGATCATTTTTCTTTGTTGATCTCTTAATTTTTGGGCTAAAACTTGCTTTGTTGTTGAAGCGGCCATTCGCCCAAAATCCTCCTTTTCTGGAGTAACGTCTAAAACAACTGTGTCACCTATTTGAGCATCATCAGCTACTTGTTTAACTTCTGCTAGAGATATTTGATGATCTTCGCTTTCGACTTCTTCAACAATTATCTTACTTGATAATATTCTGTAACCTTCTTCATCAAGATCTAGTCCGACATCAAAATTACTAAAATATTCTTCATCAAAGGGATCTTCATCAACTCCAATGTAAAAAGTTTTTCTATATTTTTCGTATCCTTTTAATAGAGCTTCGCGTAAGGCTACTTCCACGATATTAGGAGGTAACTTTTTTTCCTCACTAATGTCTTCAATGAGATCGTTTAAACCTGGGAGAATAACTAATGCCATCTATGATGGGAAAATTGAATAATGGTTGAAAATAATTAATCTTTTAATGTACAAAGATTAATCTTTAGTACTTCATCAAAAGGGATTTTTTTTATCTTACCTTTTATGTTAATGGCTAAATAATCTTTAGACTTTTCATAAAGTAAACCGTTTAGAAATTTTATTTTTGAATTCTTTTGGTTTAACTGAACATTAACTGGAAAACCCTTAAAAGTTTTGAAGTCTCTTTCTGAGGTTAATTCATCACTGACCCCTTGACTACTAATTTCTAACACATATGAACAATTTAAAAGATTTGAATTATCTATTTCTTCAGATGCTGGTGCATTAAATAGTGCACAATCATCTAATGAAATATCCTCACCATTAATTTTTTTTATAATAATTTCTATGACAATTGGTTTTCTGGCAGTTTGTAAAATTAAACTGTGGATTTCAAAACCCAATGCATTGGCAACTTTTCCTAATAGCCCTTCAAGGCTATTTTTTTTTTCCTTGTTCAAATTTATTTATTAATTCTGATTCAAATTGATTTTCACACATAAAAAAGTTTTTTCTATAAAAAATCCAAAAACTTTTATTTTATGGATGTAAACAAAAAAACAACAATAATATATTTCTTGAATTAGATTTGTTTAATAATCTTAAAACTATTAATAAAATGAAGTTTCTCAAGATTAAATTTATTAATTTAATCCAAATACTCATTATTATTTGTTTTTGTTTAGTTAATCTTTCTCAAAGATCAGAAGTTTTAGCTTTAACTTATTCTGAAAGTGATAATTTTGTTTCATCTGCAGCAAAAAAAGTTGGACCTGCAGTTGTAAAAATTGATACTGAGCGATTAGTTGAGAGGCAACAATTTGATCCCACTTTGCTTGACCCTTTATTGAGGGATTTACTAGGGGAGCAAGGAATCACGCCTGAGAGAGAAAGAGGCCAAGGTTCTGGGGTAATTATTAATGAGCAGGGGTTGGTTCTTACAAATGCTCATGTAGTAGAGAGAGTTGATAATGTTTCAGTGACTTTGGCAGATGGAACTATATGCGATGGCCAAGTTATGGGTACAGATCCAGTAACTGACTTAGCTTTAGTAAAAATTAAGCAATCTAATTATTCAAGTTTTGCTCCACTTGGAAATTCTGAAGATCTTGAAGTGGGAGATTGGGCAATAGCTTTAGGTACTCCCTACGGTCTTGAAAAAACAGTTACCTTAGGAATTGTGAGTAGTCTGCACAGGGATATTAATAGTCTAGGATTTTCAGATAAAAGGCTTGATCTTATTCAGACTGATGCTGCAATAAATCCAGGAAATTCTGGAGGGCCACTTATTAATTCTAGAGGAGAAGTAATAGGAATCAACACATTGGTAAGAAGTGGTCCTGGAGCTGGCCTAGGTTTCGCAATACCAATTAATTTAGCAAAAAGTGTTTCTGATCAGCTTCTCAAAAATGGCGAAGTTATTCATCCATATTTAGGAGTTCAATTGATTTCTTTGAATCCTAGAATTGCTAAAGAACATAATCAGGACCCCAATTCATTAGTTCAATTACCTGAAAGAAATGGAGCTTTAATTCAATCAGTCCTGCCTAACAGTCCTGCTGAAAAAGCTGGTTTAAGAAGAGGTGATTTAGTTATAGCAGCCGAAAATATCTCTATAAATGAACCTAAAGCTTTGCTGGATGAAGTCGAAAAAGCTCAAATAGGCAAAGTATTCTTATTAAATGTTTTAAGAGATAATAAAGAGATAGAAATAAATATCAAACCAGAGCCACTTCCAGGTTTGACATAAATCACCCATTGAAATTTAATAATCTATAAACATATAAAAAGAGATTTTGGATTCACAGACTCAAATGAAGCAAATTGTTGCTGAAGCGGCAATTAAGGAAGTAAAGAGTGACATGATTATCGGATTAGGATCTGGATCTACAGCTGCGCTTATGATAAAAAGCCTAGCTGATGTAATTCGTTCTGGAAAACTGAAAAATATAAGAGGTGTTGCAACTTCCTTTCAATCAGAAGTTTTAGCGCTCGAACTGGATATCCCCCTTATTGATTTAGCTTCTGTTTCTCAAATTGATTTAGCTATTGATGGAGCAGATGAAGTTGATCCTGGATTTCAACTAATTAAAGGAGGAGGAGCATGCCATGTTAGAGAAAAATTAGTGGCACATAAATCTAATAGATTATTGATTGTTGTTGACGAAACTAAACTCGTACAAAACTTAAATCAATCTTTTCCATTACCTGTAGAGGTTCTTCCAAATGCTTGGAAACAAGTTCAGGAAGTTATTTCAGAAATGAATGGTATTTCTACTTTAAGAATGGCGAAAAAAAAAGCTGGCCCTGTTGTTACTGACCAAGGAAACCTAGTTCTAGATGTATTGTTTAAGGATGGTATTAAGAATCCAAAAGACATTGAAATGAGTATTAATAATATTCCAGGGGTATTAGAAAATGGACTCTTCGTTGATCTTACTGACAAAGTATTGGTTGGTAAAATTGAAAACAGTTCCCCGATAGTTTATTCTCCTCTAAAAGTTGGCTAATCTTCAAATCTTATTTGTACTGAATTAGCGTGACTATGTAATCCCTCACTTTTGGCAAGATTAATAATATCAAGAGAGTTAATTTTTAAACTTTCTTCATTAAATTCAATTATTGAAGTATTTTTCATAAAAGTTTCAACTCCTAAAGAACCGCTAAATCTAGAATTTCCTGATGTTGGTAATGTATGATTAGGCCCAGCCAGATAATCTCCCACAGCTTCAGGAGTCCATTTGCCTAAAAAAATTGCTCCTGCATTCTCTATACCTTCAAGGATCCTATTTGAATTTAAAGCTAAAATTTCCAAATGTTCTGGAGCAAAGTTATTACTTAGTTCGATACAGGATTCATAATTATCGCAAATAACAATTAATCCCCAATTTTTTATTGATTGCATGCAAATTTCTTTTCTTGGATGATCATCTATTTTTTTATAAAGTTCATCTAAAACTTCTTTTGCTTGGTTTTTTGACGTAGTCAGAAGTATTGATGAGGCCAGAGGATCATGTTCTGCCTGCGCTAGCAGATCAGATGCTATGTGGCTGCTTTGAGCTGTTTCATCAGCAATGATTAATATTTCACTTGGTCCAGCTAAAGAATCAATTCCTGTGGAGCCATAGATTAACTTTTTTGCGGTAGTCACATATATATTCCCTGGACCTGTAATAACATCAACTTTATTGATTTGATTTGTGCCAAATGCCAAAGCACCAATTGCTTGAGCTCCTCCAATTCTAAAAACTTTATTGATCCCTGATAAGTGAGCTGCTGCTAAAACAGTTTTATTTATCTTACCTTCTTTATTTCCAGGAGATACCATTACAATTTCTGCTACTCCTGCCACTTTTGCAGGTACTGCATTCATTAAAACAGTACTTGGATAAGCAGCTCTACCACCAGGAATATAGATACCTGCATTTTTAACAGGTCTCCATTTTCTTTGGACTGTATCACCATGTTCACCTCTAATAGTAAAAGATGGTGGTATTTCTTTTTCATGGAATCTTTTGATTCTTTTATGGGCCACCTCAAGTGAGCGCTTTAAATTGTCATCAATTTCATTCCATGCATCCTTTAACTGATCTGAATCAACATGCATAGGGTTAGGATTGAAACCATCAAATTTTTTGGTGTATTTTTCAATTGCAATATCTCCATAATTTTTCACCTCTTGAAGAATATTTTCGACAATTGCACTTATCTCGCTATTATTTTCCGAATTAGTTCGAGTAGAAATCCTTTTTAATTCTTGAACTGCATCTTTTTTATTCTTTATAATTTTCATATTCTAAATTTCAAATTGAAAGGTCTTAAATCCAATTTAATGCCTTATATAAATTATATATGATTGATTAGTAGTCATTTTATTTGTTATGATAAAAATCTTATATTTCTATACCCTCTGTGGCCAATAACAAATCAGCAAAAAAGAGAATACAAATTGCGGAAAGAAATCGTTTAATCAATAAGTCATATAAATCCACAGTAAGAACGTTGACTAAAAAAACTTTAGAGAATTGCGAAAAATATAAAAAAGACCCTAATGAGGAAAATAAAAATTTAGTGAAAACAAGTCTTAATAAAGCTTTTAGTTTAATTGATAAAGCGGTTAAAAAAAGTGTTCTTCACAAGAATACAGGAGCCAACAGAAAATCAAAAATTAACAATTTTGTAAAAACTACATTTACTACGAAGTAAAAAGCCCGTTCAAAATTATGAGCGATATTCAACTCATAGATTCTCATTGTCATTTAATATTTGAAAATTTTGAGAACGATCTTGATGATGTTGTTCTAAGGTTACGTTCAAGAGGAGTAAAAAAATTGGTTCATGCATGTTGTGAATTAACAGAGATTCCTAAATTGAAAAAAATATCGCATGAATTTGATGAAATTTACTATTCGGTTGGTTTGCACCCTCTTGAAGCAAAAAAATGGGAACTAAGTTCGAAATCTATTTTAAAAAAATCAGCTCGAGAAGATAAAAGAGTTGTTGCCATTGGTGAATTAGGTCTAGATTTTTTTAAAAATGAAAATAAAACTCAACAAATTGATGCTTTAATTCCTCAAATGGAATTAGCTTTTGAACTTGAATTACCTGTAATTATTCATTGTAGAGATGCAGCAAATGAAATGATCGAGATATGTAATGAGCTATCAAAAATAGGGAAATGTCCTAAAGGTGTACTTCATTGCTGGACTGGAACCTCAAAAGAAATGAAGCAGTTCTTGGATCTTGGTTTTTATATAAGTTTTAGTGGAATAGTAACTTTCCCAAAAGCATATGCAATTCATGAGTGTGCCAAAATAGTTCCAAATGATAAATACTTAATTGAGACAGATTCACCCTTTCTAGCTCCTGTTCCCCACAGGGGTAAAAGAAATGAGCCTGCATTTGTTGAAAATGTTGCCAATTTTATGGCAGATTTAAGATCTACGGATTTACTTACTATCGCTAAACAGTCATCAAAGAATGCTGAAGATTTGTTTAAATTTAACTTGATAAGTTGACACAACAGCTGCTAAAATAAAAAATTACTGGCAATTTTCTTGATTTTTTTGTTTTAACTTTTTTATGCATTGATTTTTAACCATTGAGTTGAATCTTATTGTTATCTTATTAAATCGATTTTTTTGTTGAAATCGAGATTTAATGATTGATTTGAAATTAAAAAAAAGTTAAAAACTAATTTTTGAGTAGATTAAAAGTAAATAGTAAATCTCACATAATCGCAGGTTTTCTTGGATGAGCAGTAGCGCTTTACAGGTAGCAAAAACAAGTACTTATCTACCAGATTTAGTTGAAGTACAAAGAGCAAGTTTTAAGTGGTTTTTGGAAAAGGGTTTAATAGAAGAATTACAAAACTTTTCTCCCATTTCTGATTACACAGGTAAATTAGAATTACATTTTATTGGTGAAGAGTACAGGCTAAAAAGACCTAGGCATGATGTTGAGGAGGCTAAAAGAAGAGATGCAACATTTGCTTCACAAATGTATGTTACTTGCCGATTAATTAATAAAGAGACTGGAGAAATTAAAGAACAAGAGGTTTTTATTGGGGAATTACCGTTAATGACAGAAAGAGGAACTTTCATTATTAATGGTGCTGAAAGGGTAATTGTTAATCAAATTGTTCGGAGTCCTGGGGTATATTTCAAAGATGAGCTGGATAAAAATGGTCGAAGAACATATAACGCAAGTGTTATTCCTAACAGAGGTGCATGGTTAAAATTTGAGACTGACAAAAATAATTTACTCTATGTAAGGGTAGATAAAACTAGAAAAATTAATGCTCATGTTCTTATGAGAGCGATGGGTCTTACTGATAATGATGTGATCGATAAACTTAGGCATCCTGAGTTTTATAAGAAGCTACGTCCTGGTGAACCACCTTCTGTATCTGGTGGACAGCAGCTACTACACAGTAGATTTTTTGATCCCAAAAGATACGATTTAGGGCGAGTTGGTAGATATAAAATAAACAAAAAGTTAAGGCTCACAGTGCCAGATGATTTAAGAACACTTACTCATGAAGATGTCCTTTCCACAATTGATTATTTAATAAACCTAGAATTAGATATTGGTGGTGTGAGTTTGGATGATATTGACCACTTAGGTAATAGAAGGGTTAGATCTGTAGGAGAACTTCTTCAAAATCAAGTTAGGGTTGGACTTAACCGTCTAGAGAGGATCATTAAAGAGAGAATGACTGTTGGCGAAACTGATTCTCTTACTCCTGCTCAACTAGTAAATCCAAAACCTTTGGTTGCCGCTATTAAGGAGTTTTTTGGCTCAAGTCAGTTAAGCCAATTTATGGATCAAACCAATCCTTTAGCTGAGTTAACACACAAAAGGAGAATTTCAGCATTAGGTCCTGGAGGTTTAACAAGAGAAAGAGCAGGCTTTGCTGTACGAGATATACATCCTTCACATTATGGAAGATTATGTCCCATAGAAACTCCTGAAGGCCCTAATGCTGGCCTTATCAACTCTTTAGCTACCCATGCAAGAGTAAATGAGTATGGTTTTATTGAAACTCCTTTTTGGGAAGTTAATAATGGAAAAGTTAATAAAGAGGGTAATCCTATTTATCTTTCTGCTGATTTAGAGGATGAGTGCAGGGTTGCTCCTGGAGATGTTGCAACTGATAAGAAAGGAAATATACTCGCAAATCTAATACCTGTAAGATATAGACAAGATTTTGAAAAAGTACCTCCTCATCAAGTTGATTATGTTCAACTTTCCCCAGTTCAAGTAATTTCAGTTGCGACTTCACTCATTCCTTTCTTGGAACATGATGATGCAAATAGAGCTTTGATGGGATCTAATATGCAACGCCAAGCTGTTCCATTGCTCAGGCCAGAACGCCCTTTAGTTGGAACAGGTTTAGAATCTCAAGTTGCTAGAGATTCTGGGATGGTTCCCATAACAAAAGTTAATGGAACTGTATCTTATGTAGACGCTAATGAGATTGTTGTTAAGGACAAAGATGGTAATGAACATTTTCATTATCTTCAAAAATATCAAAGATCAAACCAAGATACTTGTCTAAATCAAAGACCTATCGTAAAAATTGGAGATCAAGTTATATCTGGCCAAGTGTTAGCAGATGGATCTGCATGTGAAGGAGGGGAAATAGCACTAGGCCAGAATGTCCTAATTGCATATATGCCATGGGAGGGCTACAACTATGAAGATGCTATTCTTGTTAGTGAGAGAATGGTAACTGATGATTTATATACATCGGTACATATCGAAAAATATGAAATTGAGGCAAGACAAACAAAATTAGGACCTGAAGAAATTACAAGAGAGATTCCCAATATTTCAGAAGAAAGCTTAAATAATCTTGATGAAATGGGAATTATCAGGATTGGTGCTTTTGTCGAGAGTGGAGATATCTTGGTAGGAAAAGTTACCCCAAAAGGGGAATCAGATCAACCACCTGAAGAAAAACTGTTAAGAGCTATTTTCGGAGAAAAGGCTCGAGATGTTAGAGACAATTCCCTTCGTGTTCCTAAGACAGAAAAAGGGAGGGTTTTGGATGTTCGCATCTATACCAGAGAACAAGGAGATGAGTTACCTCCAGGGGCAAATATGGTTGTTAGAGTTTATGTGGCTCAGAGAAGAAAAATCCAGGTAGGAGATAAAATGGCCGGAAGACACGGCAATAAAGGTATTATTAGTAGAATTTTGCCAAGAGAAGATATGCCTTATTTACCAGATGGAACCCCTGTAGATATAGTTCTTAATCCTTTAGGAGTGCCAAGTAGGATGAATGTAGGTCAAGTTTTTGAATTATTAATGGGTTGGGCAGCCTCCAACTTAAATTGTAGGGTAAAAGTTGTCCCATTTGATGAAATGTATGGGGCTGAAAAATCGCATCAAACTGTTCAAGCATTTTTAGAGGAAGCCTCAAAACAGCCGGGTAAAGCATGGGTTTATAATCCTGATGATCCTGGAAAATTATTACTAAAGGATGGTAGAACTGGGGAACCTTTTGATCAGCCAGTGGCGGTTGGATATTCTCATTTCCTTAAGTTAGTACACTTAGTGGATGACAAAATTCATGCCAGGTCAACCGGTCCTTACTCTTTGGTTACTCAACAACCATTGGGAGGTAAAGCTCAGCAAGGTGGACAAAGGCTTGGAGAAATGGAAGTTTGGGCTCTTGAAGCTTATGGAGCAGCATACACTCTTCAAGAATTATTAACAGTTAAATCTGATGATATGCAAGGAAGAAATGAAGCTCTTAATGCAATTGTTAAGGGTAAACCAATCCCTAGGCCCGGTACTCCTGAATCATTTAAAGTTCTAATGAGAGAATTACAATCTTTAGGTCTAGATATTGGGGTTTATACAGATGAAGGGAAAGAAGTAGATTTAATGCAAGATATCAATCCGAGAAGGAATACTCCATCTAGGCCGACCTACGAATCACTAGGAACCTCTGAATATGAGGAAGATTAAATACCTATTAAAAACTTCTAATTTAAATTTCCCAAAATGACAAACAGCAACTTAAGAACAGAAAACCACTTTGATTACGTCAAAATTTCTATAGCTTCTCCACAAAGAATAATGGATTGGGGACAGAGGACATTACCTAATGGCCAAGTAGTTGGTGAAGTTACTAAACCTGAAACTATTAATTACAGAACTCTTAAACCAGAAATGGATGGATTGTTTTGCGAAAAGATATTTGGGCCTTCAAAAGACTGGGAATGTCATTGCGGTAAGTATAAAAGAGTTAGACATCGAGGTATTGTTTGTGAAAGGTGTGGGGTTGAAGTAACTGAAAGTAGGGTAAGAAGACATAGGATGGGATATATAAAACTTGCTGCGCCAGTTTCCCATGTTTGGTATTTGAAGGGAATCCCCAGTTATGTTGCTATCCTTCTGGATATTCCACTTAGAGATGTAGAACAAATTGTTTATTTTAACTGTTATGTTGTTTTAGACCCTGGTGATCATAAAGAACTCAAATACAAGCAATTACTTACTGAAGATGAATGGCTTGAAATTGAAGATGAAATCTATGCTGAAGATTCAACAATTGAAAATGAACCTTTTGTTGGTATTGGCGCTGAGGCCCTTAAGCAATTACTTGAAGACCTTGATCTAAATCAGGTTGCTGAGGAGCTTAGAGAAGAAATTACGCAGAGTAAGGGCCAGAAAAGGGCAAAGCTTATTAAAAGGATACGAGTTATCGATAATTTCATTGCAACTAATGCTAAGCCTGAATGGATGGTCTTAGATGCAATTCCAGTGATACCACCAGATCTTAGACCTATGGTCCAGCTTGATGGGGGAAGATTCGCAACTTCTGATTTAAATGATCTTTATAGAAGAGTTATAAATAGAAATAATAGATTAGCTAGGCTACAAGAAATTTTAGCTCCCGAAATTATCGTTAGAAATGAAAAAAGAATGCTTCAGGAGGCAGTTGATGCTCTTATAGATAATGGACGGAGGGGAAGGACTGTTGTTGGAGCCAATAATAGAGCTCTTAAGTCCCTTAGTGACATTATCGAAGGAAAGCAGGGAAGATTTAGACAGAATCTTCTTGGTAAGCGTGTTGACTATTCAGGAAGATCTGTAATAGTTGTGGGCCCTAAATTAAAAATGCATCAGTGTGGTCTACCAAAGGAAATGGCGATTGAGCTCTTCCAACCTTTTGTAATTCATAGATTGATTCGCCAAAATATCGTCAATAACATCAAAGCTGCAAAAAAATTAATTCAAAAGGCTGATGATGAAGTTATGCAAGTACTTCAGGAAGTAATTGAAGGTCACCCAATTCTTTTAAATAGAGCACCTACACTTCATAGGTTAGGCATCCAAGCTTTCGAACCAAAATTAGTTGGAGGTAGAGCAATACAACTTCATCCTTTAGTTTGCCCCGCATTTAATGCTGATTTTGATGGTGATCAAATGGCAGTTCATGTTCCTTTAGCATTAGAGTCGCAAACTGAAGCACGCATGCTTATGTTGGCTAGTAATAATATTCTTTCTCCTGCTACTGGTGAACCAATTGTTACTCCATCGCAGGATATGGTTTTGGGATCTTATTATTTGACTGCTCTGCAACCTAATCATCGAAAACCGAATTTTGGAGAAAATAAGACTACTTTTGCTTCACTAGAAGATGTGATTTTTGCTTTTGAAGACAAAAGACTTAGTTTACATGAATGGGTATGGGTTAGATTTAATGGAGAGGTTGAAGATGAAGACGAAATGAGTAACCCGCAAAAAATTGAAGAACTAGAAGATGGTTCAAGATTAGAAATTTGGAGTTTAAGGAGAGACAGATTTGACTCCCAGAATAATTTAATTAGTAGGTTTGTTTTGACAACTGTCGGGAGAGTAGTAATGAACTATACCATTATTGATTCTGTATCTTAAATGTAATCTTTAAAAACTATTATTTATCCATCAAAAAATCATGACATCATCTAAACCAAAAAAAACATCTAGAGTTCGTAAGACTTCTAAAAACTCAAAAAAGAATAGTCCGGTCACAATGCCTGCCTTAGCAAAGACGCCTCCATCCTTCAAAAATAAAGTAGTTGATAAGAAAGCGTTAAAAAATTTAGTTTCTTGGGCCTATAAAACACATGGCACCGCTGTTACTGCAGCAATGGCTGATAATTTAAAGGACTTAGGATTTAAATATGCTACCCAAGCTGCTGTTTCCATTTCAGTAGATGACTTAAAAGTTCCTGAAGCAAAACAAGATTTGATAGGACAAGCTGAAGAGCAAATATCTGCTACAGAAGAATGCTATAGACTTGGTGAAATTACAGAAGTTGAAAGACATACAAAAGTTATTGATACTTGGACTGAAACTAATGAAAGATTAGTAGATGCTGTTAAGAATAATTTTAATCAAAATGATCCACTAAATTCTGTTTGGATGATGGCCAATTCAGGAGCTAGGGGTAATATGTCTCAAGTAAGACAACTTGTTGGTATGAGAGGATTGATGGCTAATCCTCAAGGAGAAATCATTGACTTGCCAATAAGAACAAACTTTAGAGAGGGACTCACTGTTACTGAATATGTAATTTCTTCTTATGGAGCAAGGAAAGGCTTAGTAGATACTGCCTTAAGAACTGCAGATTCTGGTTATTTGACCCGAAGATTAGTTGATGTAGCTCAAGATGTAATTGTAAGAGAAGAAGATTGTGGCACAGAACGATCAATAGTTGTTGAGGCTGAGGATGGTAAATTTGGAGCAAGACTTCTTGGTAGACTTACCGCTGAAGATATTTTTGATTCTGAAGAAAACTTAATTATTCCTCAAAATACTGCAATTGATCCTGCATTCTCAAGCAAAATTGAGAATGCAGATATTACAAAAGTAAAAATAAGATCGCCATTAACATGCGAAGCAAATAGATCAGTTTGTAGGAGATGTTATGGATGGGCTTTGGCTCATAATCATTTGGTCGACTTAGGTGAAGCAGTAGGAATTATTGCTGCTCAATCTATTGGAGAACCAGGTACTCAATTGACAATGAGAACTTTTCACACTGGAGGTGTATCAACTGCTGAAAGTGGAGTAGTAAGATCAAAGATTTCTGGAAGAGTTGAATTTAGTTCAAAGGCTAAGGTTAGAGGTTATAGGACTCCACATGGTGTAGAGGCTAAACAAGCAGAAGTTGATTTTATATTAAAAATAGTTCCTCAAGGAAAAAATTCTAACAAGGCTCAAAAAGTTGAAGTTTCGAGTGGTTCACTTTTATTCGTTGCTGATGGTGAAGAAATTAGTTCTGATATTACAGTCGCCCAAATTATTGCTGGAGCAGTAAAGAAAAGCGTTGAAAAAGCAACAAAAGATGTTGTTTGTGATTTGGCCGGTCAAGTCAGGTACGACAAAGTTATTCAGCCAAAGGAGGTTACAGATAGGCAGGGAAATATTACTTTAAAAGCACAAAGATTAGGCCGCTTATGGGTCTTAGCTGGAGATGTTTATAACTTACCCCCAAATGCAAGACCCGTCGTTTCGTCAGGAAAGTCTGTAGACGAAGGAACTGTCTTAGCAGAGGCAAGTCAATCAAGTGAGTTTGGCGGTCAAGTGCGATTAAGAGAATCAGTTGGAGATTCAAGGGAAGTTCAGATTGTAACTACTTCAATGTGTTTAAGCAATTTTAAATTAATTGAAGAGTCTACACACTCCGGTCAAATATATAATTTGGAATCTAACGATGGAACTTCTTATCGTTTGAACACCTCTCCTGGTAGTAAAGTCAGTAATGGTGAAGTAATAGCAGATTTAACAGATGAAAGGTTCCGTACAAAAACTGGTGGTTTAGTAAAGTATGCACCTGGATTGAGTGTCAAAAAAGCAAGATCATCTAAAAATGGTTTTGAGGTTAGTCAAGGGGGAACATTGCTTTGGATTCCGCAAGAGACACATGAAATAAATAAAGATATATCTCTCTTAATGATTGAAGATATGAAATGGATTGAAGCAGGCACTGAAGTTGTAAAAGATATTTTTAGTCAAACCTCAGGAATTGTTACGGTGACCCAGAAAAATGATATTCTCCGTGAAATAACTGTAAGAAATGGAACTTTTCATGAGTGTGATGATGAAGAAGTTTTGAGTAGATTTACGGATGAAGGCAATTTAGTAAATCCTGGTGAAAAGATTATGGATGGTATTGATAATAATGAAATATTATTTGTACAGAAATTAGAAACATCAAAATGTAGAGGATTATTATTAAGAACTGTAGAAGAATTTACTATTCCTGATCAAGCAGAATTACCCGATTTATCACATGTAAATCAGGAAAAAGGACCACATTTAGGCTTGAAAGCGATCCAAAGGCTTACATATAAAGATGGTGAATTGATAAAATCAGTAGAAGGAGTTGAATTGCTTAGAACACATTTAAGTATTGAAAGTTTTAACGCTACTCCTCAAATGACTATTGATGTCGAGTCGATTAAAGATGAAAAGGATGAATCAATAAATAGGTTAAATTTAGTAATTTTAGAGTCTATTCTTGTTAGAAGAGACACTATGTCCGACTCTAGTCATGGCTCAACCCATACAGAATTGCAAGTCAAAAATAATCAATTAGTCAAAGCAGGAGATGTAATAGCTACTACTCAAATTCTTTGTAAAGAGAAAGGATTGGTTCAATTGCCAGGAGTTATTGATGATGAACCCATAAGAAGATTAATCGTAGAAAGAGAGGAAGATAAGATTGCAATCAAGATTAGCAATAAAGCCGTTGTTAAAATCGGTGATCGTGTAGTTGATGGTGATCCTATTAGTGAATCTGAAAAATCTACTTCATGTGGAGAAATTGAAGAAATTTCTAATAGTTCAGTAACTTTAAGACTTGGCAGACCATATATGGTTTCCCCTGATTCGGTTTTACATGTTAAAGACGGAGATTTAGTTCTTAGGGGGGATGGTTTGGCTTTACTTGTATTTGAAAGGCAGAAAACTGGAGATATTGTTCAGGGATTGCCTCGAATTGAAGAATTGTTAGAAGCTAGGAGACCAAGAGATGCTGCTATCTTATGTAAAAGATCTGGAATTGTTCAGATTAAGCAAGGTAATGATGAAGAATCAGTTGCTTTATCAGTTATTGAAAAAGATGATTTAGTAAACGAATATCAATTATTACTAGGACAAAACATAATGGTTAGTGATGGGCAACAAGTTACAGGAGGAGAACTGTTAACTGACGGTCCAATTAATCCTCATGAATTATTGGATTGTTATTTTACCGATATAAAAGATCAAAAACCTTTAATAGAGGCAGCTCGAGAATCCATATCAAAACTACAAAGAAGTATGGTAAACGAAGTACAGAATGTCTATAAGTCACAAGGTGTTGCAATTGATGATAAACATATTGAAGTTATTGTTAGACAGATGACAAGTAAAGTCCGTATAGAAGATGCTGGAGATACAACTCTCTTACCTGGAGAACTTGTGGAGTTGAGACAAGTGGAGGATACAAATCAAGCAATGGCAATTACAGGAGGGGCTCCAGCAGAATTTACTCCCGTTTTGTTGGGTATCACTAAAGCATCTCTCAATACAGATAGCTTTATATCAGCAGCATCATTCCAAGAAACCACAAGGGTTCTAACAGAAGCTGCAATTGAAGGAAAATCTGATTGGTTAAGAGGATTAAAAGAAAATGTTATTATCGGAAGACTAATACCTGCAGGTACTGGATTTAGTGGTTTTGTTGAGGAATTAGCCTCGGAGGCTGGCCCACATCCTGATATCCTCGCAGAAGAATCTGGTGGATATAGAAGAGCACAAAACTTAAGGCCAGATTATACAGTTGATATGCCCCAATCACCAACTGTAAGCTCTACTGCAATTCTTGATGATCCTAGTGATGAAGATTTGGAGACTACACGAAACCGACATGGAATCGATCCTTCTTCAAGCAATTTTGCTGCCTTTGCAAGACCAAGTGCTGAAAATCAGTTTTCTGAAGATCAATTACCAGATCCTGCTGCATTGGAGGGATTGCAAGAGGAGGGGCTTCTGTCTGATGAATAATTATCCATTATCATTTTTAGTGACTAGAATGAATTTTTTAATTTGTAAGTGATGATTAAGCCTGAGATTGTCCCTAAACGAAAATTACCTCGCTATGGTTTCCATTTTTATAATGAAAGACTTAATGGAAGAATGGCCATGATAGGTTTTATTGCGCTTATTCTCACAGAATTCTTTTTAAAACATGGTTTATTGTTATGGTGAAATTAGCTTTCAGTTAAAGACAGAATAATTTGAGAAATCTTATTGGGAGTAGTATTAAAGATTTAGAAAATGTAGCTTTAAATTATGGTCAAGCTGCCTATAGAGGTCGCCAAATTTATAATTGGATCTATAACTACAAAAATAAGAAAAAAAATATTGATCAAATAGAAGTTTTACCTTTAGATTTTAGAAAAAAGTTAAAGGACGATGGTTTTATGATAAGTGAACTTAGTTTACAAGAAAAAAACTTAGCTAATGATGGCACCCTTAAGTTGTTATTGTCTACTGGTGATAATGAAAGTATTGAGTCCGTCGGGATACCAACTGAAAAAAGATTAACGGCATGTCTTTCGAGTCAAATTGGATGTCCTATGGATTGTAAGTTTTGTGCAACTGGGAAGGAGGGTTTGAAGAGATCTTTAAAAGCAAGTGAAATATTAGATCAAATTTTATTTATTGAAAATGAAATGAATAGAAAAGTGACTAATATTGTTTTCATGGGAATGGGTGAGCCTTTGTTAAATATTGATGACTTGCTTTTGTCAATAAGATCTATAAATGAAGATTTTCAGATAAGTCAGAGAAAGATAACTGTAAGCACTGTTGCTGTACCTAAAATGATAAATAAATTATCAGAAAAGTCTTTTCAAATTTTAGGTAATTGTCAATTTACATTGGCTATAAGCCTACATGCTTCTAACCAAATAACGAGAGAAGCGATAATACCAAGTGCAAAAAACTACGATATCAACAATATAGTTAAGGACTGTAAGAAATTCGTAAGAGATACTGGTAGGAGGGTAAGTTTTGAATATTTAATGCTTAGTGGGGTTAATGATCAATTAGAACATGCTGATGAATTGAGTAATTTGCTGAAAGGTTTTCAATGTCATGTAAATTTAATACAGTACAACCAAATTGATGAGGTTGAATTTAAAAGAGTTTCTTTAAAAAATCTTCAATTATTTCAATCTAGACTTTCTATGAATGGAATTGCTGTCAGCTTACGAAAAAGCAGAGGTCTAGATAAAAATGCTGCATGTGGTCAACTAAGACAAAATGCAAGAAGTAAATAATATTATCTAAGCAAAGTTTTTTAAAAGTATCTTAGACAGGTTATTATTGTTTTAATTAACTGAGAATCTTTGGGTTTTATTAAGACGAAAATTTTACCATTCGCTATAGTTGCACTTTTTGGGATTGCCTTTTTTGCAGTTAGTGCAAGAATTTGGTTGCCAGGAGATATGATGTCGCCTGCTCCGATGAATTAGTTTTTAGTTTTTGAAAATGACAAAAAATAAGGATCCTAATAAAGATAGCTTAGCTGAAATAGCAGTTGATCCAGATGTTTTAGCCAAAGAATTGGCTTTAGAGATTGAAATGGATCCTTTAGAACAAATCGATGAGGATGCTTTTTCCAAAGGTTTAAATATAACTCAAGAGTGCAATGAAGCTTTGAAAATGCTAGAGGGCAATAGAGAAGAAAGAATACAGGGCCTAAGAATATTTTGCGAATATCGAGATCAAAGATCTTTTCCACTTTTGTTACCCTTACTAGACCAACCTTGTCCTGTTGAGAGAATGAGTGCGGTATATGCTTTAGGTCGAAATCCATTTCCTAGCGCAGTTCAGAAACTTGTCAGTCTTTTGAAGACTGATGATAACGCTTATGTCAGAAGAGCGACTGCATGGAGTCTAGCTAACTATGAAAACAAAATTGTTTTAAAGCCATTAATAAATGCTTTGAAGAATGATGTTGCTGCAGTAAGGTTATGGTCCTCGAGTTCTTTAGCTGAAATTGGAAATGTTTCTATAGAGAACGCTCAATTGGCAGCAGAACAGCTTTTAATAAGTTTAAAAATAGACAATGAATCAGGTGTAAGAAGTAATTGCATATGGTCATTATGTAGATTATACGAAAAATTAAGTACTACATTGCAAGAAAGTTTCGTTGATGAATGTACAAAGATAGCTCTTTTCGATAAAGAGCCATCTGTTATGGAAGAAGCAAAAACTGCTCTTGATTCAATGGGTATGCAAGGTTTTTATAATTAAATACCTTAATTTTTTTATTAGAACGCTATCAAAAAAATTAATTTATCAGATATTCAATATAAAAATTAAAATTAATTAACTTGTACCAACTGAAACAAAAAAATTTCGTTATTCTATATAAAGTAAAACTACTCAGTACTTGAATTTAATGCCTCAAAAAACATTGAGATTCAAAATTCATCAAGACGGAAGAGTTGAAGAGACTGTCGAGGGATTTACTGGTAATTCATGCAATGAAGCTACAAAAAATCTCGAAGACGCTCTCGGTAAAGTAACAGTTAAGAATAAAACATCTGATGCTTTCATCTCTAATCAAAGTGAAAACTTAACACAATTAAATAACGAATCTAATGTCACATTTTAGTACGATTAAAACCCAGCTTAAAGAAGCAGAGCCTCTAATTAAGGCTTTAAATCATTTCGGTTATAGTATTAATCAAGAAGAAAAGTTTGTAAAAGGATATAAAGGTCAATTCACAGCCGTTGATATAAGCATGCAATTACCGGGTGATACCCAAGTTGGATTTAAATGGGATAAAAATTCTAATGCATATGAACTAGTTACTGACCTTGATCTATGGAAATTTGAAATTCCAGTAGAAAGATTCATCTCAAAAGTTACACAAATGTATGCTTACCAAACAATCATCTCTAAAACGCAAGAAGATGGATATCAAATCGTAGAGCAAAAAAATAAAAATGATGGTTCTATTGAATTGGTCTTAACCAAGTGGGAAAACTAACTTCAAGATATGGATTTTACGGATCCATTTCATAATACTGAAGAAAATATTGAGATTACAGGCTATGAGCCCGTTTTAGGGGGTCAGTTAGCAGAAAAAGCTGTATGGGTTGATGAAGCTAAGTGTATTGGTTGTCAGTACTGTGTTCACGTCGCTTCGAACACTTTCACTGTTGATGAATTTCATGGTAGAAGTCGAGCTATCAGGCAAGATGGAGATAGTTCTGATGTCATACAAGAAGCAATAGATACATGCCCTGTTGATTGTATTCATTGGGTCAAATTTGAAGAATTGGATGATTTAGAGGATAGTCTCGATAGGGATATGTTTCAAACATTTGGAAAGCCACCGAGAATGAATAAGCACTAATATCAAAAAGATGAAATATCGTAGATTTGGTAGAACCAATCTGAAGATTCCTGTTTTATCTTTAGGTGGTATGAGATTTCAAAAAAGTTGGGATCAATTAGATTTTTCTGAGGTTTCATACGAAGAGCAAAATAAAGTAGAAAATATATTAGATCTTGCAACACAATATGGTTTAAGTCATGTAGAAACTGCCAAGTACTATGGAACTTCTGAGGTGCAATTAGGAATGTGTTTTAAGAATACTAAGAAAATCCCAAATATAATCCAAACAAAGATTCCACCAAATAGCGATCCGGAAACTTTTGAGCGAGATGTATTATCTAGTATTGAAAAATTGAAAGTTAAAAAAATTGATTTGTTAGCAATACATGGTATTAATACTGCTGAACATTTACATCAGGCTATTCGAGATGGAGGTTGCATTGATATTTTGAGGAATTTTCAAAAAGAAAATTTAATTGGATCTATTGGATTTTCAACCCATGGAAAATCTTCACTTATTGAAAAGGCCATATCAACAAACTTATTTGATTATGTAAATTTGCACTGGTATTTCATTAATCAGGAAAATACAAAGGTTATTAATTTAGCCAATAAGCATGATCTTGGGGTTTTCATAATAAGTCCGACTGATAAAGGGGGACATCTTCATACTCCCTCAAGAAAAATGTTGGAATTTTGTAAACCACTTCATCCTATAGTTTTTAATGATCTTTTTTGCTTAAGAAATCAAAATGTCCATACTTTGAGTGTGGGTATTGAAAAAGAGACAGATTTTGCTCTGCATTTAGAAGCTGTCTCGTTGTTAACAGAATCTGAGAAGTATGTGCCTAAGATAATTAACAAATTAAGGCAGGAATCTATTAATTCCTTAGGTTTAGAGTGGCATCAAAATTGGAATAGAAATTTACCAAGTTGGGAATATACGCCGGGAAATATTAATATTCCTGTTCTGATTTGGCTTTCAAATTTAATTGATTGGTTGGGCATGGAAGGATATGCAAGAGCTAGATATCAATTGCTTGGTAATGGAAGCCACTGGTTCCCAGGATTCAACGCAAATTTACTAGATGTAGATGTTTCTGAAGAACAATTATTGAAAGTATTAGAAGGTCATATAAATCCCAAAAAAGTTATAAAAAAATTGAGAAATTTAAAAGAAAAGTTTGGAGATAAGAATGCTAAAAGATTATCAAGAAAATAATTTCATAATGGATTTTTTTCAGGTTTGCCAACTTTTCTTGGGTAAATTTCAGGACAAAAATTCTTAGGTTGAATAAGAATAATATTTCGAATGCCTTTATTTCTTGGTAATTGTATCTCTTTTTTATCTTTAACTTGCCCTTCTAATAATTCTAAAGTTTTATCTAGATTTTTGCTTTCTTCATTCGTCCATTTGCCACAATATAAAACTCCAAACCCTTCTTTTTTTAACATTGGTAAAATATATTCTGAAACTGTTGATGGATTACTAACTGCTCTAGTTGTTGCAATATTAAAATTATTTCTCATTGAAGATTGGTGGGCTAAGTTCTCAACACGATCATTGATTACATGAATATTGTTTTTGAAATTGATCTGTTCAACTAAAATTTTTATTGCATCTGTTTTCTTTTTCAAAGAATCAATTAGATATATCTCAGAATTAGGATGAGTTATTGCATAAGCTAAACCTGGGAAGCCACAGCCTGATCCAATATCTAAAAATTTTTTATTATCAAAATTAATATTCGTGAAAGCTTTGAATGGCCAAATGCTGTCAAAAACTTGAGACACCCAATAATCATCCCCATCAGTTAATCTTGTGAGATTAGTCTTATTATTTAATTCTTTAATTTTAATTTGTAATTCTTGAAACATAATTATTTCTTCTTCAGTTATTAAGGAAAGAATTTCTTCTGGAATGTTTTGTTTTTTCATTTCGTTATAAATATGAATTTTAACCATCCATTAAATACATTCTATTTAGTAAAAATTTATTAGAATTACAATATTAATAAAAGATTATTTTGAAAGGGGAAACTTCCTATTACAAAATTTTAGGTGTAAATGAAAATGCATCCAATCATGAATTAAGAAAGGCATTTTGTAAACTATCTATTGAGTTGCATCCCGATACAACTTCATTAGAAATAGACGTTGCTAAAAGTAAATTTCAGGAAGTTCTTGAAGCTTATGAGCATTTAAATAATAGTAATTTAAGGAAAATATATGATGACAAACTTAAAGAAAACTCTAGAAGTAAGAATAATACTGACGTTTTAAATAATTTAGTAATCGATCCTAATAATCAAAATTTAATAGGAAATAGAAGACCTTTTTCGAATGGAGAATTGTTTTCGTTGTTTCTTTTAATTATCATAATTTCTATATGTTTAATTTGTTCAATTTTTATTGCTTCTTTTACTGGAAAAGAATTAGAGACAATACCGCTTTGGCTAATTAAATAATTTTTTAAAAATTTCTGTGAATCCCTCTAAAAAACCTATCAATCAAAATTCACTGCAATCATTGGAATTGTGGCTAACTGATTTAGGTGCTGTGAAGGATATTAATAATCCATCTAAATGGTATCTTTTACTTTCAAATTGGAATGCAACTATTATTTTTGAACAAGAAGATTTAAGTGTTATCTGGGAAAGTGAAGGACAAGAAACTAAAAGACTATTTTCCTATTGCATTAATAGAGAAGATGTGGAAAATGCAATACTGCAGGGACCTTAAATTTATATCTAAAAATTTTCTAAGATTTGCCTTATTATCCAGTAACTTTTTTCTAATTGATCATCGGTTATACAGAGAGGTGGCAAGAGATAAATAACATTCCCGAGGGGCCTAATAAATAAACCTTGCTCCATTGCAAGACTCTTTATTTCTTTCCCAATATTATTGAAATAACCTTTTTTGTTCCCAATATCTAAATCGAAGGCAGCAATTGTGCCGGATACCCTTATTTTTTTTATATAGGGTAAGTTTTGAAATTTAATTAAGTGAGATAAATGTTTTTCTTCAAATAAAAGGTATTTGTGTGGTTCTTTTTCTAATAAATCAAGGCTAGCGTTTGCTGCTGCACAACCTAAAGGATTAGCAGTAAAACTATGTCCATGCCAAAAAGTTTTTCTTGGGGAATCATCAATAAAGGATTGAAAAATTTTTTCTTTACATAAAGTTATTCCCATTGGTAAAAATCCACCAGTTAAGCCTTTTGAAATACTTATTAAATCGGGAACGATTTTTGCCTTTTGAAACGCAAAAAGACTTCCACATCTTCCAAACCCAGTCAAAACTTCATCAGCAATTAACAAAGAATTATTATTGTTTATAATTTCTGAAACTTTTTTTATAAACTGAGGCCTAACCATATTCATTCCTCCTGCTCCTTGAACAAGTGGCTCGAGGATTACAGCAACTGTGGGAGTTTTAAGTAGAGTTTCTAATTTTTGGATTGCCTCATTTTCTTTATTTTCTACTTCTTCATCGTTCATCCAAGTTGAAGGCCAGGGCACTCTCCTAACTGGGAACATAAGATTATCGAAATTCTCATTAAAAATATTTCTTTCACCTAAAGCCATTGCTCCAAATGTATCGCCATGATAGGCGCCATCAAAAGCTACTATTTGAGTTCTTGTCTCTCCTCTATTTTGCCATGATTGGAAGGCAATTTTTAAAGCGACTTCCACTGCAGTAGAACCGTTATCAGAAAAGAATAATCTTTCTAGTTTTGTTAATTCACTAAGTCTTTCCGCTAATTTTTTTGCCTGTGGATGTAAAAAATCAGCAAATATAACTTGCTCAAGTTTTTTTGATTGATTGAAAATGGCATCCGCAATGTATTGGTTGCTATGTCCATGAAGAGTCACCCACCAACTACTAATTGCATCTATTAGCTCTTTTTTAGGATTTTTAGTAAATAGAAGGGTATCTTTACCATGAGTTACTTCTATTTGCGGTTTGCTCTTATTGATTTGTGTAAAGGGTGGCCAAATATTTGGGTGCCAATCTTGATTTGGAGTTTTTGAATCCAAAAATTTCATTTAACTTTTTTTTGAGTTTAAAAGTGAGATCAACTTATTCTTGATGTCTAGTTCTTCCCATAGTATATCTAAATTGTTTGAGTCCATTTTTTTTATGTAAGGAAATTCAGCAATTAACGGAATACCACTAAAATCAACAAGAGTTTTTGGATTATCAAGATGTTTTTCGCCATTGACTACTAAACCTAAAATCTCGATATTTCTTTTTTTTAAGGCCTCAATACTAAGAAGGGTATGGTTAAGAGTGCCAAGTGAGCTCTTGCATACAAGTATTACCGGAAGATCCCATTGTTTTATTTGATCTATTTGCAAAAAATTGCGTGTTATTGGAACCATTAATCCACCTGCAGTTTCTACAATTAATGAGCCTTGCACTTTTGGCAATCTCAACTTGTCAAAGTTAATAGTTTTTTGATCTATTTCAGCAGCCCAATGAGGAGATAGAGGTTTAGTAAAGACATAAGCTTCTTTAATAATTTTCTCTTTACTTAATTGTGTAAGTTTTTCAACAGTTTGACTATCAGTTTGCGATTCAATACCGCTTTGAATAGGCTTCCAATAAAAGGAATCTAATCCTTTAACGAAAAAAGAGCTAATTAAAGTTTTCCCAATATCAGTATCTGTTCCACAAATTATAAATTTGAAAATACTATCCTGAGTACTCATAATTTCTTTATGATTTGAATCTCAATTTGCCATGTAAGGTTAACTGTATTATTGTAATTCTTTGGCCAAAACTTTTGAATTTTTTTTAATTCCTTCACTGTTTTGCGTTTACAATTTGTTGATTGTGCTCCTACATTTTTAAGGCTTCTAAAAAGCTTATATACATCCTCATAATTTTCAAGATAATTAAACTTTTCTGAATAATGAATTTCATTTGATTTGAAATCTTTTAATAATTCTTTAGAGCAAAGGAAATTAAGTCCACTATATTCAATATCAATTTTTCTACAAGTATCTTTCCATTCAGGAAAACAATTTTTTGTTGGATAAGAAATGATTAAAAAACCTCCTGATTTTAATTTACTAAACCAATTTTTTATTATCTTTTCTGGGTTGTTTAGCCAATGGATGCAAAAGTTAGATGTTAATAAAGAACAGTTATTGATTTCAAGAGGTAAATCATTATTCAAATCCCATAAAATTTTTTTACTAGATAATTTATTCTCAAGAAGCATTTTTCTGCTGAAATCAATTCTGGCTACTTTTTGGGAAGAAAATTTTTTTTCTATTTCATCAGCTAGTATTCCTGGTCCTGATCCTAGATCTATCCATTCACCTTTTTTTTGAGGATTTAATTCTTTGATAAATTGAACAATTTTTTTTGCAAAAAATTTCTGTATATTTGAATGCTCGAAATACCGATATGCAGCATCATTGAAATTATTTTTTATTTTCTCATTCCACTTTTTACTATCCATCTTCATCATTAAGTCTATTAAGTAAGATCTCGTATAAATTTAAATTATTCAAGCAATGACCTTGCTGAGCTAATTTAATTAAAATTGGCTTCCTATCAAGTGTTTTATTTAAGTAATTTAAGAAGTTATTATTTGATTCGTTATCAAGAATCAAATCATTTTCTGATTTTATAAAAATAATTTTGCAATCTTTTCTTAAAAATACTGGAAAATCTCTATTGATGTAGAGTTGTTTTAAATCACCTAAAAGAAGAGTTTTATTTAAATTCTCTAAACTTTTATAAAAGATATTTTTAAAACTATTATTCATATGATTTGGCATAAATGATCTATGTATAAATTCTTTCAACATATCCTTAGGTTCATCTTTTATGATTTTTGTTTCCATTCTTTTTAGAGACCTTAAAATAAAGTTTCTCTTATTATTTAATGGAAGAAAATTATTAAAGGAATTTATAAGAACAATATGAGTTGATTCTTTTAAGATTTTTTTTTGCATTAAATGAAAACCAAAGGAATGGCATAAAGTCATTCTGATTTCTTTTTTAGATTCGCTTTCAATCCATTTTGCTTGATAATTATTTGTCGAAAAATAGCCCCTTTCATTATCTTGCCAATGCCAATTATTTTTTAAAAAATCAACTTTATAATCATCCCAGAAATATTTATTTAGTCCCCAACCATGTTGAGTAATAATTTGTTTCATTTAAACTCTTTTAATACTGCAATGAAATTTTTTAGCAGACTCAAATCTAAGTTTCTTCGAATTGTTATTCTGATTCTTGATTGCCCAACTGGAACAGTAGGGGGTCTTATCGCAATTGCTAAAAACCCATTGTCCTCAAGATATTTTTGTAGATAAATTGCCTTCTCTTCTTGGCCAACAATAATTGATAAAATGTGAGAATCTCCCTGAATTGGCAAACTAAAATTTTTAATAATTTCATCTTTCCATATCTTCGCAGAAGATAACAACTCATTACCCCATTCTTTATTTTCTAAAATTTTTTTTAAACCTTCTAGTGCTCCAGCAGCTAAAGATGGCGCAAGAGCGGTTGTGTACCTAAATGCACCACTTGTTTGGATAAGATACTCACCAATTTCTAAATTGGAGGCTATGAAAGCTCCGCCGCTTCCAAATGCTTTTCCAAAAGTTCCAGTAATTATAGTTATATCTGAACGGTAATCAAAACTTAAACCCCTGCCTTCAGGACCCAAGATCCCAAGTGCATGGGCTTCGTCAACTAATAATTGAACACTATTTTTTTTGCAAATTTCCGTTATTTCTCTGAGCGGAGCAATTGATCCCTCCATGCTATAAAGAGATTCGACAACAACTAAAATGGAATTTTTTGTGGGATTAGATTTAATAATTTTATCTTCTAAATCTTTTAAATTATTGTGTGAAAATCGAATTAGTTTAGCTTGAGCAGCTTTAACTCCAACCAATAAGGAGTTATGGATTAATTTATCTGCTACTACGATAGTATTTCTGTTTGCTAAAGCCTGGATAGCGGCTATATTTGCTTGAAATCCGCTTGGGAAAAGTAATACTTTCTCTTGATCAAGCCACTTGGCAAGTTCTGTTTCTAATAATTTATGTATTGGTCTTGAACCTGTAATAAACCTAGAGCTTCCTGAACCAATACCTTCTAACATACTTATTTCGTAAGCAGCTTTTATTAAATCCCTGTCCCTACTTAATCCAAAATAATCATTACTGCATAAGTCTATAAGTTTTTTATTTTGCGAATTTAAACTTAGAAGTTCGAATGATTTTTTACCTAAAGAAAATGTTTTTAATTTACGGATTCTATTTTTTGGAATTTTTATTTTTTTCATTTTGGCAAAATAAAATATAGTGGATTTAATTAAAAAGATTTAGATTTACTATTAAAGTTTGCAAGGTATTTTTTGTTTATTAATATCTATATAGATCATATATTAAGAAGTTAACTCATCCTCTCTTCAATCACAATTATTGCTTAATTTAGAGGAATATTTCCCCTTTCCGCTAGATGATTTCCAATTAGAAGCAATTCGAGCTATTAATAGCGGAAATTCTGTTGTTTTAACCGCACCAACAGGTTCGGGTAAAACATTGATAGGTGAATTTGCCATTTATAGAGGTTTATCTCATAACAGCAGAGTTGTTTATACAACACCTTTAAAAGCCTTATCAAATCAAAAGTTTAGAGATTTTGCTAATCAATATGGTGAGAATAAAGTTGGTCTTTTAACTGGAGATATAAGTATAAATAGAGAAGCACCAATCTTAGTTATGACGACTGAGATTTTTAGGAACATGCTTTATGGCGAATTTGATGAATTTGATGATCCCCTAGAGAATTTAGAATCTGTGATTCTTGATGAATGCCATTATATGAATGACCCCCAAAGAGGCACAGTTTGGGAAGAAACTATAATCCATTGCCCTACTAGAACTCAAATAATAGCTTTATCAGCAACAATAGCCAATGCAGATCAACTACATAATTGGATAGAAAAGGTTCATGGGCCCACAGTACTAATTAATAGCGATAAGAGACCAGTCCCACTTGATTTTATTTTTTGTAGTGTTAAAGGTCTTCATCCACTTTTAAATAATAAGGGTAATGGAATTCATCCAAACTGTAAGATTTGGAGAGCTCCTAAAGGACAGAAAATGAGAGGAAAAGTTGGCAGGATAATGCAACCAAAGTCTCCCTCAATTGGCTTTGTGATCTCTAAACTAGCTGAAAGAAATATGTTGCCAGCTATTTATTTTATCTTTAGTAGGAGAGGATGTGACAAGGCTATTGAGAATATAAAAGACTTAACTTTAGTAAGTTATTCAGAAGCGAATAAGATATCCCAAAAATTAGATGTTTATCTTAAAAATAATCAAGAGGCGATTAAAGATAAATTTCAATGCGAGGCATTAAAACGAGGTGTTGCATCTCACCATGCTGGATTATTGCCTGCATGGAAAGAATTGGTTGAGGAATTATTTCAGCAAGGTTTGATAAAAGTTGTTTTTGCAACTGAAACTCTTGCTGCAGGAATTAATATGCCCGCAAGAACCACTGTTATTTCTTCTTTATCAAAAAGGACAGAAGATGGGCATAGATTATTATTTAGCAGTGAGTTTTTGCAAATGTCAGGAAGAGCTGGAAGAAGAGGAAAAGATACCCAAGGATATGTTGTTACATTACAAACAAGATTCGAAGGTGCTAAAGAGGCAAGTGCACTGGCTATTAGCAAACCAAATTCTTTGGAGAGTCAATTCACTCCTAGTTATGGAATGGTACTTAATCTTTTGCAAAGTTATACTTTAGAGAAATCTAAAGAATTAATTAAAAGAAGTTTTGGTAGTTTTTTATATTTAGGTGAATCTTCAGGGGAGAATATAATTCTTGAAAATTTAGATAAGGATCTAATTGAATTAAAAAAAATTACATCTAACGTTTCATGGAAAGATTTTGATGCTTATGAAAAGTTAAAAAATCGTCTTAAAGAAGAGAGAAGACTTTTGAAAATTCTAGAAAAACAAGCGTCAGAAAAATTATCAGATGAGATCACTAATGCACTACCATATATTCTAGATGGAAGTTTAATTTCAATCAAAGCTCCTCAAATTAAAAGAAAAATTGTTCCAGGATTAATTTGTAAGAAAATATATGAATCCCAAAAAATAAAGAGTTTATTGTGTTTGACAGTAGATAATTTATTTATTCTTATAAAACCCTCATACATTGTAAATATTTTTAAAGATTTGGATGCAATTGATGTCGTAAGACTTGAAGTACCAAAGATGTATTTTTCCGGAGAGGTATTTAGGGGAGATGTTATGTCGCAGTGTTATGCGGATCGAATTTTAGAAGTTTCAAAAAAAAATGATTTACAAACTCCACAATATGATTTGTCAACGGAAGTTTTGGCACAAAAGCAACAAATTAATAATTTAGAAGAAACAGTCAATGATCATCCCGCACATAGATTTGGAGACTCTAGGAAATTAAAGAAATATAGAAAAAGAATTGTTGATGTTGAACAAGAAATATATACTAGAAAAAAACTTCTTGAGGATAAAGAAAATCATAACTGGAGAATTTTTACCGATTTGATTAAAATTTTGAATCATTTTGGTTGTTTAAATGATTTGGAATTGACAGAAGTTGGACAAACAGTTGGTGCAATAAGAAGTGAAAATGAATTATGGATTGGTCTGGTTTTAGTTAGTGGTTATTTAGACGATTTAGATCCTCCTGAGTTAGCTGCAATTATTCAAGCTATATGTGTTGATATAAGGAGGCCTAATCTTTGGTCTAATTTCAAGCCTTCTTTAAAGGTAATAGATGTTTTTAATGAATTAGATGGTTTAAGAAAATTAGTTGCTTCTCAACAAAATAAGTTTCATATTGAAATCCCTATTTATTTAGAAACAGAGTTAACTGGAATTATTTCTGAATGGGCAAGAGGAAAAAAATGGAAAGATTTGGTTTTTAATACTTCATTAGACGAAGGTGATGTAGTGAGAATTATTAGAAGATCAATTGATGTCCTTTCTCAAGTTCAATACTGTATTGGTGTTAGTAATAAATTAAAAAGTAATGCAAAGCTAGCATTAAAAGCTATTAATCGTTTTCCTGTTTCTGAATCTAATGATCTTATTAAAGTCTCTGAAGATATTAATCCTGCAACAAAAAGAATTGACAATAATTCTTAAATTTTTTTAATCAAATCATTGAATTGATATTCATTGCTTCATCAAATTCATCTTCGTTTAAATAACCTAATTTAAGTGTTGCCTCTTTTAAATTTAATGATTCTTTGAAGGCAAGGTTTGCAATTTCAGCTGCTTTTTCATAACCAACTTTTGGCATTATGGCTGTAACCAACATTAGTGAATTTTCTAAATTTAACTTCATTTTCTTTTGATTAGGTTCCATCCCATCAACTAATTTTATTCTGAAGTTTTCTATTACATTGTTTAGTAATTTTAAACTTGTGAGAATATTAAATCCAATAAGAGGTTTATATTCATTCATCTGTAAAGTGCCGCTAGAATTTGCCATTGAAACTGCATATTCAAGACCCATTATCTGAGTGCAAACCATTGATAAGGCTTCGCATTGAGTTGGATTCACTTTACCCGGCATGATAGAACTTCCAGGTTCATTTTGAGGAATAATTAGTTCATATATTCCTGATCTTGGACCAGAAGATAGAATTTTTATATCATTTGAAATTTTAAATAATGCACCTGCTAATATTTTTATCTGACTCATTACTTGAGCTAGACGATCATGAGAGGCCATGATAGAAAAATTATTTTTTGATTTATAGAACATTAGATTAGTATCATCGGAAATTGATTTTATAGACTCTTCACAAAATCCTTTTGGACAATTAATCCCTGTTCCAACTGCAGTTCCTCCCAGAGGTAAGAAATACAATTCATTCAGACTAATAATAATTGCATTCTCAGCATCTTTAAGTTGCTCTGACCATCCTGATATTTCTTGCCCAAAAGTAAGGGGAACTGCATCTTGAAAATGGGTTCTTCCTATCTTTATAAGGTCTTTCCATTCTTCACTTTTTTTATCAAGGATCTTAGTAAGTTCTCTTATCGTTGGAACTAAATTTTTGATTATTTCATTAACAACAGATATTTGAATGGCAGCAGGAAAAGTGTCATTAGTTGACTGAGATTTATTTACATCATCATTAGGATGAATTGGTTGATGACTACCAAGCTCTGAATTAGTTTTTAAAGCTGCAATATTTGAAATTACCTCATTAACATTCATATTTGTTTGCGTGCCACTACCTGTTTGCCAAACCTTTAGGGGAAACTGTGAATCGTGAAGCCCATCAAGTATTTCCGTACATGCCTCTACAATCAAATCTTTTTTCCTTTTATCTATTAACCCTAAATTGAAATTCGCAATTGAAGCAGCTTTTTTTATCAGGGTGAGTGAATAAATTAACTCAATTGGAATTAATTCTTCTCCAATAGAAAAATTTACTATCGATCTTTGTGTTTGAGCGCCCCACAAAGCTTCAATGGGAACCTCTATTGTTCCCATACTATCTTTTTCGATCCTAAAGTTTTTTGTCATTATTCCTCTGAAAACACTGGTTTAACTTAGATAAGGTTTTCAGTAATCCTAGATACCTAACTTCTCCCATATTACACTTAAATTATTGAGATGAATTGAAGGATTAAAACATTCTTCTAAGTCACTTTGATCAATAAAATCAATTATTTCATTATCTCTCTCTATATTTTGTTTGAAATTCCCATTTTCAGTATTCCACGCTTGATGCGCATTTTTTTGTACTAATCTATAAGCTTTTTCTCTAGACATCCCTTTCTCTACAAGCAGAAGTAAAACTTTCTGACTAAAGATTACACCACCATATATATTTAAATTTTTGAGCATATTTTTTGGATAAACTTCTAAATTACTTACTATATCTTTCATTTCCCTGAGCATAAAATGTAAACAGATTGATACGTCAGGTAACATGATACGTTCATTTGAACTATGGCTAATATCTCTTTCGTGCCAAAGTGGAACATTTTCTAGTGCTGTTAAGACGTAACTCCTCAAAATTCTTGCTAATCCGCTTACTCTTTCACTTCGGATAGGATTTCTTTTATGCGGCATGGCAGAACTTCCTTTTTGCCCTTTTGTAAAGCCCTCCTCAACTTCTAAAACATCAGTTCTTTGTAAATTTCTTATTTCAGTTGCGAATCTATCTAGAGAAGCGCCAACTAGTGCAATAGTTTGAACATATTCTGCATGCCTGTCTCTCGATATGACCTGCGTACTCGCAGTATCTGGTTTTAAGCCAAGTAAATCACAAGTTATTTGTTCTACTTTGGGATTCGTATTAGCGTAAGTTCCCATTGCACCACTTATTTGTCCAATAGCTATAGATTCTTTCAGTGTTAACAATCTTTTTTTGTTCCTTATTATTTCTGCTAACCATCCAGCAAGTTTAAAACCGAAGGAAATTGGCTCCCCATGAATTGCATGAGATCTGCCAATCATTAATGTATTTTTATGCTTTCTTGCTAATAATCTGACTTCATTTTCTAGGTTCTCAATTTCTTCTAATAACAATTCGCACGAATCTTTTAACTGAAGAGATAAGCCAGTATCAAGTACATCACTACTGGTCATGCCAACATGTATATATCTTCCAGGATCTCCTACAAATTCATTAACGCTTGTAAGAAATGCTATGACATCATGTTTAACTTCTTTCTCAATTTCTGTAATTCTAGATTCATCAAACTTTGCGTTTGAACGTATCTCTTTCATAGCATTCTCAGGAATTTTTCCTAGGGAAAAATTTGCTTCACATGCAGCTATTTCAACCTTAAGCCAACTCTGGAATTTTGCGCTATCAGTCCAGATTTTCCCCATTTCGGGTAATGTGTAACGCTCGATCACAATTTTTATTAATTATCAATTTAAACTTTATAACCAAAATCGAATTATTGCTCTATACCTTAAAGATGTACTTGCCATTGAACATATTTGCCTGGCTATTATTTTCTTATGTAACATTTTTCTACCTAATTAAGAAAGCTCAAATATGAATATATTTGCATTTATTCCTTTCGTTAATAATTGGTAATTTATTAGTTCTTATTTAAAATTGGAAGGTATTAAAGAATTTGGATCTTAATCTTGTAGAAGTTCATTATTCAGTCTTTTTTTATTGATTAATAGATGATTAAAAAAAGTAGATTAGACCTTTATCTTCTAAAAAGTGGTTTATGTGAAACTCGTCAAAAAGCCCAAGGTTTAATTCTTGCGGGCAAGGTTAGAGATATCAATGGAAAAGTATGTGATAAACCTGGACAACAAGTATTAATTGGATCTGAATTTTTTATTGATTCCGAACCTATGTTTGTATCAAGGGGCGGCGAAAAATTATTGGAGGCATTTAATAAACTTGAAATTAAAGTAAAAGATAAAATATGTATTGACGCAGGAATTTCTACTGGGGGATTTACTGATTGCTTATTGCAACAAGGAGCAAAGTTAGTTTATGGGATAGATGTTGGCTATGGGCAGACTGCATGGAAGATTAGAAATAATCCAAAAGTCATACTTTTTGAACGAACTAATATTCGAAATTTAAAACCTAATGATCTTTTATCTAGAAGTAATGAATTACCAAATTTTGTGGTTGCTGATTTGTCTTTTATTTCATTAAAGTTAGTTTTTAAATCTATTGGTAATTTATTAAAAGGTGATTGTATTGAGGGAATATTTTTGATCAAACCCCAATTTGAGGTGGGTAAAGATAAAGTCAGTAAAGGCGGTGTTGTACGCAATCCTAAATTCCATACTGAGGCTATAGAGTCTGTTATTTATGCTGCTAAGAATTTCCAATGGAATATAAAGAATTTGATAGCTTCTCCTCTAGTGGGTCCTGCTGGAAATCATGAATATTTAGCTTGGATGACCTTAGGAAGTCAATCAAATCCAAGGATTGATAGTGAATATATACAAAATTTAGTAAAAGAAACTCTCTGAATTAAAGAGCTTCTTCATCTTTGTCGCCAGTTCTTATTCTCACCACAGAATCGATTGACGTTATGAATATTTTTCCGTCACCAATTTCTCCAGTTTTTGCTGCTTCGGCAATCGCATCTATGACTGAATTAACCTTTTCATCTTCTACTACAACTTCTACTTTAAGTTTTTGAAGGAATTCAACAGTAAATTCGGAGCCTCTATATCTTTCAACTTGTCCTTTTTGCCTTCCAAAACCTCTAACTTCACTAACTGTCATTCCAACAATACCGGAATTTACTAATGCAATTTTTACATCCTCCAGCTTAAATGGACGTATGATTGCTTCAATTTTCTTCATGATTAAAGATTGAACATTCCTATCTTAATTGTTTTTTGGAAAAACATCCAACATTGAAATATCAGAAAAACATTCAACATTAAGGCCTGCATTCTTGGCGTCTTCAATTAATAGTTGGGAATTTTTTTCTGAAATTATTACTGTACTATTTGACAACGCTTCCCACTGATCATTTTCAAAGTGTGTTTGAAGCCATAACATTCCAATTGCAGTTTTTGGTTGAAGAGATTTATTAAAATTGTTATCGATAGTTATCAAACAAATGTCCATTAATTTTTCATTGAACTAATCACATATAAACCTTTCGGTGGACATTATGAATGTTACTATTGATACAAAAATAAGATTTAACATCTTTTGACTTAGTCAATTGTAATACTTAGATTTGTTGATACTTTTGCGAATTTTTATCTTTATATATAGTTTTTATATAGGTTAAGTAAAAAGTTCTACTAAAAATGAGTATAGCTAAATTAGAAGATTCGACTCAAAGACCGCTATATGGTGAAAGAATTATTGAAGAATCAAAAATAATTTGTTTCGATAATCCAAATAAGAAAAGAATTTATGAAATTTCTATTCAGTTACCTGAATTTACATGTAAGTGCCCCTTTTCTGGTTATCCAGATTTTGCAAAGTTAAATATTATTTATCAACCTAATTTGAAGGTCTATGAGTTGAAGTCTTTAAAGCTTTATATTAATAATTATAGGGATATAAAAATATCACATGAGGAAGTTGTGAATAGAATTATGGATGATTTAGTGAATGTAGGTTCACCTCACTGGATACATTTAAATGCTGCATTTAACCCCAGAGGGAATGTTTCTATGCAGTTAGATATTTTTAGTGGGCAGAAAAGAAATTAAAAATTTTTTATTTCGTCTGATAATTTAAAAAATTCTTTTTTGAAGCCAACTAGATTTTTATTACTAAGGCCTCCAATAGATAACTTTTGTGATTCTTTATTTACCAGAATCCATAATTGGTTAGTTGGTATAAGACTTATTATTGTTCCAAAAATTATTAAGATAAAAGAAAAGTAAATAAATGGTATAGACGGATCATTTTTAATTATTAATCCACTGCTGGGGATTATTTTTTTCAGAGATACTTTTGAATTGTTAACTTCTAATGGATCGTCATTGATATAGAGATTATTCCCGGAAAAATTTTCTATATTCGAAATTTTAAGTGGACCATTTTCATTATCTATTGTTAAAAGGAAATTTTTTTTAGTCTCCGATCCTAATTCAATTAAAACTCCCCAAACTTGATTACCGATTTCGGGAATTTCCTTTAATTGTAATTGATAAAGGATATTATCTATATCCAAAACAACATTTGATATTGCCCAATCTGCTTGATAAATAGTTAATCCTTTAAACCTGATTGGGTGATTAACTTTGGTGGTTTTTATTTCATTTAGATTTAGATCTTCAGAAGAAAAATTTAATTTTGAAATAAATTGTTTGGGTACACCATCACTTTCGCGTTCTATAGAAAAATCGACTAATTTTACATTTGCTTTTGAGTTTGTGCTCTCATTAACAAGATCCAAACTTTCTCCAGGCAGTAAATATTGTTCTTTTGATTGACTTGTAAAATTTCCATATGCTGAACCTATAAGTAAGACTATTAATCCGATATGTACAACTAAAGGACCGATTTTTCCAATTAAACCCCTTCTCGCGGAAATATGACTTTTAAATTTGTATGTTTTCCATCCTCTTTTTTTAAGTAATAAATCTACTTTTGATATATGTTCTCCATCTTTATTAATTGGATGACTTGTAGTTAGTTGCAGTTTGCTAAATTTTTTTTCGCTCTTGTATTCAATCCATTTTAATGAAGCTTTTAATGAAGGTATTTGCCTCCTGAAACTACAAGCTGCTAGAGAGATGCAAAGAAGAATTAACGTAAATAAAAACCAAAAGCTTGTATATAAATGATCCAATTGAAGGATTAAGACTTTTTCTCCATCTAAAAATCCAAAAATGGGAGCACTATCGAAATTATCAATATAAAATTTATCACTACTACCTTGAGGTATAAAAGTACCTACGCCACTTGAAATGGCTATGAAGATTATCAGTGATATGGCGAATCTTAAACTTGATATTTTTAATATTAGATTCTTAAAAATAATCATTTAAATCCAATTTGATAATAAGTTTAATAACCCTAGGGAAACTAAAAATATCCCACTTAAAGTCGGAATTATTTGACTAAATTTTCTAAGAGCTAAAAATTGTTTTAAGTTTTCCGCAGTAGCTCCTGCGGCGATTAATGGAGTTACTTGGCCTATTCCAAAGAAAAATAAAAAAATGATAGATATTGTTGGATTTTTAGCTTGAGATACCCAAGCCAGAAGAGTTGCTAAAACTGGAGTAATGCAAGGCGAAGAAGCTAGTCCAAAAGTAGTCCCGATAGCAAAAGGTGCTATAAATGTTGGTATTT
This sequence comes from Prochlorococcus sp. AG-347-M18, assembly GCA_003281165.1. Classification (GTDB taxonomy): domain Bacteria; phylum Cyanobacteriota; class Cyanobacteriia; order PCC-6307; family Cyanobiaceae; genus Prochlorococcus_A. Next base: position 29,651 of record QCCT01000004.1, on the reverse strand, counting down.
TATCTTCAAATATTTTTAAATCAGGTCCATTCGGGAACTGAAACTTTAGAATCCCTAGTAAATTTAAACCCATTATTATTGCTATCAAGGCAACGATCGAAGTGTAATAAGATGGAATTTGCCCATATATCCTACCTAAGAATCCACTGGCAGCACCAAGTGCAACGAGTGAAAAAACGATACCTCCTGAAAAACTAATAAGTTTAAATTTATTTTTCTCTGTTCCTCCTATATAAGCAATAGTGATTGGTAGTAATGATAATGAGCATGGGCCAAGACTAGTTAAAAGTCCTGCGCTGAAAACCAAAAATATAGTAAATGGGCTAGGGTTATTAAGGCCATTCTGCATAAGCAGATTACCCTTTTGAGATAATTCTGAAATAACTAAATTAAATGATTCGATAGCTTAACTTAAATCTTATAAATTCTAACTAATTAAGAGTCTTTCGTGTACTAATCATACCTATGAAGCCTGTAGATTCTAATGAACATCTCAGTAACATCCCTGCAATAAAAAATGATGCGATTAATGAATTCCCACCATAACTAATAAAAGGTAGTGGTAAGCCGGTAGTAGGCATAGAGCCTGTTGCTACAGCAATATGCATTATTGATTGACCTATCAACAATACACCACATCCAATAGAAACTAATTTTGTATAGTTGTTCCTGCACTTTAAAGCAATTCTAACGTTTATATAAGAGAAAACTGCTAGAAAACCTAGGAATACAGTACACCCTAACAAACCAAATTCTTCAGCAAAAATGGCAAAAATAAAATCTGTGTACATAAATGGTAGGTACTGTAATTTTTGTATAGACAAGCCAAAACCTTGACCGAATAGACCGCCTGAACCTATAGCTAATAAACTTTGAACCAATTGAAATCCACTTTCCTGTTGATCTTCCCAAGGATTAAGAAATGAAGTAACTCTAAGTTTTTGATATTCGTTATTGAGGATACTAATACATCCAGTAATAAATCCTAATGAGGCAAATGAGCAGAGAGAAATTAGTTTTACGCCTCCACAAAAACCCATTACCCAAAAAAGAATTCCAGTTAATGATGCAGTACTTAAATTAGGTTGCTTTAGTATTAATAAAATTAATAATCCAAAAGAGAATATTGAAATTAATTTTTTATCATTTTTAATCAGATTCCAATGAGCGAAAAGGTTAGAAGCTTCTAGAATTAGAAAAGGCTTAATTAATTCAGATGGTTGTAGACGTAAATTACCCAGCACTAGCCATCTTGAAGATCCATTAACTGTAATTCCAGTAATATTGGTAAGGAATATTAGAAAGAATAAGATAAAAAAAATAATTCTTGAAAACTTTAAAAGATTTCTAATGTTTGTATTCAGAACAAAATAAAATAGAAAAATACCCGGAATTGTCCAAATAACTTGTTTTTTTAAGAAATAAGCCCAATTTCCCATTTCCCTACTAGCCACCCACCAACTTGATGATCCAAGAATACATATTCCTAATATTGACCAAATTCCAATGAGAACAACGAGGATTTTTGCCTCATAGGGCCATATCGTCCAAGGCAAGGGAAATATAGACTCTGTTAAATTTCTTAGATTTTTTTCGTAATTAGAACTAAAGGTTTTTTTTCTTTTAGAAATTCTTTTATATTTTATTTTTTCTTGACTTATCTCCAATTTTTTAGATGTATTTTTACTATTGAGACGTTTAATTGAGATTTTGCCAAGTCTTTTATTAACTTTTTAAAGTGTTGAGGCAATTAATAAAAATAACTTTTTATGAATTTTATCTTTGAAGAATAAAAAAAAAATGGACTACAGATTCATCATAAATCTTAAGAATTAATTTTTTATAGAAAAAAACTAGCTAAAAGGTACCTCTCCGTGATAGATTCCGTGAGTTTATATACTTACTTCAAATCATTTAGAGAGGGTTTCTAAAACTATGTTCACATCAGTGGACTCAAATAGAAAAAAACTTGAGCATCCTTCTAATGAGAATGTTCAATTTCCTCAATCCCTGAATAATTCGATCATCAAAGAAAGTAAATTTGGCATTGCCAATCAAATAGATAATTTTCTTTCTCAAAATGATGAATATACAAAATTGCAACTAACAATTTTTGGAATTACTTTTATCGTTTCTATTTTTTTAGCATCAATAACTGGAATTTTTCTTGGATTTACTTTTGGTTTTAGTATTTTTATTGGTGCAATTGCCGGCATTTTTTACTTACGTTTGCTTGCCAAAAGTATAGGCAAACTTGGTAGAGAATCATCAGGTGTTTCAAAATTGCAACTATTAGTTCCAGTTTGCCTCTTTATTTTTGCTAGTAAGCTAGGATCTTTGGATATTTTTCCTGCAATGATAGGTTTTTTCATTTATAAACCTTCACTAATTCTTTATTTTTCACGTTCTTAAGTAAATTTTTCTTCAAAACAAATGTTTTTTAATTCCTTGCTAACAAATTTTGCAGCATTAGAAGTTGGTCAACATCTTTATTGGCAAATCGGAAATATCAGACTTCATGGGCAGGTATTTTTAACATCTTGGATTTTATTAGGAGCGTTATTAGTATTTATTTCCTTAGGAACTAAAAAAATGGAAAATGATCCTAAAGGCCTTCAAAACTTGCTTGAGTTCCTTTGGGATTACATAAGAGATCTTGCTAGGACGCAAATAGGTGAAAAAGTTTATAGAGATTGGATGCCATTCATAGGCACATTATTTTTATTCGTCTTTGTTAGTAATTGGGGCGGAGCTTTAATTCCTTGGAGATTGATTAAGTTACCGAGTGGAGAATTGGGAGCACCTACTGCAGATATCAACACAACTATAGCCTTGGCTTTATTAGTTTCACTTTCTTATTTCTATGCAGGTTTAAGCAATAAGGGTTGGAGATACTTTGAATACTATGTTCACCCAACTCCAATTATGCTTCCTTTCAAGATTCTAGAGGACTTTACGAAACCTTTATCACTTTCTTTCAGGCTATTTGGAAATATTCTGGCTGATGAACTTGTAGTTGGTGTTCTAGTCTTTTTAGTTCCGCTAATTCTCCCAATACCAGTTATGTTCCTAGGATTATTTACGAGTGCAATTCAGGCATTAATTTTCGCAACTTTAGCGGCCTACTACATTGGAGAAGCTGTTGAAGAACATCATTAGCTGTCTTCTAATACATTCGGACGCTTTTACAAAGGGTCTGTAATCTGGCAAAATATCTAATCGCGTAGGTCTGAAAATATCAGACCCATTCTTAAAAAAAGGATGTCCAAGCGTGTATGACAACAAAGATTATCACAAGTATTAAGCTCTTTATTTCAAAATTATGGATTCGATTACTTCCGCTGCATCAGTTGTAGCTGCTGGTTTAGCAGTTGGTCTAGGTGCTATTGGCCCAGGTCTTGGACAAGGTAACGCAGCTCAAGGTGCTGTTGAGGGTATTGCCCGTCAACCAGAAGCTGAAGGTAAAATCAGAGGAACTCTTCTTTTATCTTTCGCTTTCATGGAGTCATTAACAATTTATGGATTAGTTGTGGCTTTGGTACTACTTTTTGCGAATCCTTTTTCCTAAAAGTTAATATTGCTTCTAATCCTTATTAGCAATATTAAAATTTAATTTTTAACTTCAACTGAATCATATGTTGGCCTTTAATTTTTTTGGTGCTACAGAAGGTGGATTATTTGACATAAATGCCACTTTGCCACTAATGGCGATACAAGTAGTTGCACTTACTTACATATTAAATTCTCTCTTTTTTAAGCCTGTTGGCAATATCGTAGAAAAAAGAGAAAAGTTTGTAAGTGATAATATTATTGAGGCCAAAAATAAACTTTCTGAGGTTAAAAAATTAGAAGCTGATTTATTAACCCAGCTTCAAAGTGCTCGTACAGAAGCCCAAAGAATTGTGTCGGAAGCTGAGAATGAGTCTGACAAGCTTTATAAAGAAGCTCTAGAACTTGCCAACAATGAAGCAAATGCTTCAAAAGAAAAAGCAAGACTAGAAATTGAAAGTCAGACGTCTGCTGCTCGTGATCAACTTTCTAAACAGGCTGATGATTTAAGCGAACTTATTGTTAATAGATTGATTCTAGAAAAATGAATTTAACTCTTTTAGCTACAGAAGGTTTTGGATTGAACTTCAATTTATTTGAAACTAATATCCTTAATTGGGCTGTAGTAGTTTTCGGTCTCTATAAATTTTTGCCAGGTTTCCTAGGTAAAATGCTTCAAAAAAGGAGAGAAGGAATCCTTCTTGAATTAAAAGATGCTGAAGATCGACTTTTAAATGCAACTCAAGCTTTAGAAAAGGCGAAGAAAGATTTATCTCTAGCAGAAGAAAAAGCTTCTCAAATAAAAGAAGATTCCTTTAAAAGATCAGAATCAATCAGAATGGAAAGTGAGAAAAAAGCGATAGAGGAGATGGCACGAATTAAACAAAGTGCAATCTCTGATGAGAGCTCTGAAGCATCCAGAGCAATTTCTCAACTTCGAAAAGAAGCTGTTGAACTGGCAATAAAGAAAGCTTTAGATTCTCTCCCAAATCGACTTGATAAAACAACACAAGAAAATTTGGTAACTCAATCAATTAACAATATTGAGGTGAACTAATGCCACTTTTAAATTCAGTTACTACACCATACGCAGAGGCATTACTTCAAGTTGTGAATGAAAATTCGCAAACTGAAGAGATGGTTTCTGAGGTTAAACAACTCTTGGTATTAATAAATGATTCCCCTGAATTGGAGAAGGCACTATCCTCTCCCATTTTAGAGACAGATGCTAAGAAGAAAATCATTATTGAAATTTTTTCAAATAAGGTTAATTCTTCTTTACTGAATTTCTTAAAATTATTGGCCGATAGGCAAAGAATTGGAATTCTTACTTCAATTCTTGATAGGTTTTTAGAGATTTACCGAGAAAATAGTAATATTGCATTGGCAACTGTTACTTCTGCAGTCGAGCTTACTGATGAACAGAAAGGTTTAATTACCAAAAAAATCATCAATATTGCTGGAACAGAAAAATTAGAACTTGTAACTAAAATCGACCCATCTCTTATTGGTGGTTTCGTCGCCAGTGTAGGATCAAAAGTAATTGATGCTTCTCTTGCTTCACAAATAAGAAAACTTGGCTTATCTCTTTCCAAGTAACTTTTAAATCAACCTTAAATTCTTAAATCCATGGTATCTATACGCCCTGATGAAATCAGTTCAATTTTAAAACAACAAATAACTGATTATGACCAATCTGTAAGTGTTAGTAATGTAGGAACTGTTCTGCAAATCGGTGATGGCATTGCAAGAATATATGGCTTAGAACAGGTCATGGCAGGTGAGTTATTGGAATTTGAGGATGGCACCGAAGGTATAGCTTTAAATCTTGAAGATGATAATGTTGGAGCCGTTTTAATGGGAGAGGCACTTGGTGTCCAAGAAGGAAGTAACGTTAAGTCCACAGGTAAAATCGCATCTGTCCCAGTTGGTGAAGCAATGCAGGGGAGAGTTGTTAATCCTCTTGGACAACCAATAGATGGGAAAGGGGAAATTCCAACAAGTGATACTAGATTGATCGAAGAAATGGCTCCTGGAATAATCAAGAGAAGATCAGTGCATGAACCAATGCAAACAGGTATTACATCTATTGATGCAATGATTCCCGTTGGAAGAGGTCAAAGAGAATTAATTATTGGTGATAGACAAACTGGAAAATCTGCGATTGCTATTGACACAATAATCAACCAAAAAGGTCAAGACGTAGTTTGTGTTTACGTAGCTATTGGTCAGAAGTCAGCATCAGTAGCAAATATTGTAGAGGTCTTAAGAGAGAGAGGAGCTCTAGATTATACAGTCGTAGTTAGTGCAGGAGCTTCAGAACCAGCAGCTTTACAGTACTTGGCACCTTATACAGGGGCAGCAATTGCTGAACATTTTATGTATCAGGGTAAAGCAACGCTTGTTATTTATGATGATCTAACAAAACAAGCTCAGGCTTATAGACAAATGTCTCTTCTTTTAAAAAGACCACCAGGAAGAGAGGCTTATCCTGGAGACGTGTTCTACTTACACAGTAGATTACTAGAAAGAGCAGCAAAACTATCTGATGCAATGGGAGGGGGCTCTATGACAGCTCTTCCAATTATCGAAACTCAGGCAGGGGACGTCTCAGCTTACATTCCAACTAATGTTATTTCAATTACTGATGGACAAATATTCTTGAGTGCAGATTTATTTAACTCAGGATTAAGACCAGCTATTAATGTTGGTATTTCTGTTAGCCGTGTTGGAGGAGCCGCTCAGACAAAAGCAATTAAAAAAATTGCAGGAACTTTAAAATTAGAACTCGCACAGTTTGATGAACTAGCTGCTTTTTCTCAATTTGCATCTGATCTTGATGAAGCAACTCAGCAACAACTTGAAAGAGGTAAAAGACTAAGAGAGTTACTAAAACAACCTCAATTCTCTCCGCTGAACCTTGCAGAACAAGTTGCAGTAGTTTATGCAGGAGTTAAAGGTCTTATTGATGAGGTACCTGTTGAGGATGTTACTAAATTTGCAACTGAACTTAGGGAATACCTAAAGTTAAATAAAGCAGAATTTATAGAAGAGATTCTTAAAGAAAAGAAATTAAATGATGGATTAGAAGCAACATTAAAAGAGGTGATAAACGAAGTTAAGTCATCAATGCTTGCCACAGTTTAAATTTATTTAAGGAGATACCATGGCAAATCTTAAAGAGATTAGAGATCGAATTGTTTCCGTTAAAAATACAAGAAAAATAACGGAGGCTATGAGACTTGTAGCAGCTGCAAAAGTAAGGAGAGCTCAAGATCAAGTTCTTAAAAGTAGACCTTTTGCAGATAAACTTGCACGGGTCTTAGAAAATATTCAATCTAGAGTACAATTCGAGGCTGTAGACTCTCCTCTATTATCCAAGAGAGAAGTAAAGAGCATCACCTTGGTTTGCATAACTGCGGATAGAGGTTTATGCGGTGGTTACAACACAAATATAATAAAAAAAGTAGAAATAAGATACGCAGAATTAGTCAAACAAGGGTATCAGCCAAATTTGATCTTGGTAGGAAAGAAAGCTATTGGATATTTTCAAAATAGAAAGGATAGATATGTAATTAAAAGTACTTTCAAAGAACTAGAACAGGTACCCACCGTAAAGGACTCTGAGGGAGTTACAAATGAGATTTTAGCTGAATTTATTTCAGAAAATTCTGATAGGGTAGAAATTATTTATACAAAATTCATCACTCTAGTTAGCTGCGCTCCTGTCGTTCAAACACTACTACCACTTGATCCTCAAGGTATTGCTGAAGAAAATGATGAAATTTTTAGGTTGACTACAAAAGATAGTAAATTACTTGTTGAAAAATCAAATATTGAAAAAGGTGATTCAGAGAAATTGCCATCAGATATTGTTTTTGAACAAAGTCCTGATCAACTATTAGATTCGTTGTTACCATTATATTTACAGAATCAAGTATTAAGAGCTCTTCAAGAGTCGGCAGCTTCAGAACTCGCTTGCAGGATGACTGCTATGAATAATGCGAGTGATAATGCTAAAGAATTAGCAAGTACTTTGAATCTAACCTATAACAAAGCTAGACAAGCAGCTATTACTCAAGAAATATTAGAAGTTGTAGGTGGTTCAGCAGTTTAGCAGTAAGATTTAGGATATGCCTAAATACAATATAAAAGTTCATTTTCAGCAAAAGGATTTTAGTTTTTTATGTTCTGACGATCAAGATATTATTTCAGCTGCAAAAATGAATGGCATAGATTTACCTAGTAGTTGTTGTTCAGGAGTTTGCACTGATTGTGCATCCATGATATTAGAAGGATCTGTAGATCAAGAAGATGCTATGGGATTAAATGATGATTTGAGGGAAAAGGGCTTTGCACTTTTGTGTGTGGCATATCCCAAGTCAGATTTGAATATTGTTATTGGTAAAGAAATCGAAGATGATTTATATAATGATCAATTTGGTAAATATCAAAAATGAAATTAAGTTCAGTCGATTATTATTTAGATTGGCCAGTTTCAATAAAATTAATAAATTTAAGGGAATTTATCATTGCAAATTTAGAAAAAAAAGGCAATTTAATTCGATGGTCAATTGTTGATATTCAAAATTCTATTGACTCTTTTGGAACAAAAAAACTTACAATTAAAGTTGTCTTTGCTTATTAAAAAATATAAATTGAGATATTTTTAATAATGGAAAATTCACCAACAATATTCATTGTTCCCACTGGTATTGGATGTGAAGTAGGAGGTTTTGCTGGGGATGCACTTCCTACTGCTAAATTATTAGCATCTGCAAGTGGATGTTTAATTACGCATCCAAATGTTATGAATGGCGGTACTCTTTCTGAAAAAGATAAAAATATTTTTTATGTTGAGGGTTATAATTTAGACCGACTTGCCAAAGGAGAAATCGCTTTAAAAAGGGTAAAACAACAGCAAATTGGGTTAATTTTTGATTCAGCCATTGAAAAAGAAATATTAGTAAGGCATTTACAAGTTGCTGATGCATGTGTATCTACTTTAGGGATTAATGTTAATTCTTATGTGATTACAAAAAAGCCATTAAAAATAGTTATTGATTCTGATTCTTCAAAAATCAGTGGTGGCATAATTGAAAATCCTGATACTCTAATTGATGCTGGTAAATGTTTGATAGAAAAAGGAGTTACAGCAATAGCAATTGTGGCCAAATTTCCAGATGATTCAGATTCTTTAGAAACAAATATTTATCGAGAGGGAAAAGGGGTTGATCCTATTTCAGGAGTCGAAGCAGTTATAAGTCATTTAATAAGCAAATTTTTAAAAGTTCCGTGTGCTCATGCACCTGCTTTAAATCCAATAGAATTGAATGAAAAATTAGATCCTCGTGCAGCTGCAGAAGAAATAGGATACACCTTTTTACCATCAGTACTGATTGGGTTAAGCAATGCACCTGATATTGTTGAATTGCCTGCTAAAAATGAATTAATCTCACTACACCCTGATCAGATTGAAACTATTGTTGTTCCTAACGGGGCACTTGGTGGTGAAGCAGTACTAGCAGGATTTGAAAAAGGTTTAAATATTATTTCTGTAAAAAATCAAAATACATTAAAAGTTTCAAATGAGTTTTTTGATTATCCCAATCTTTTTGAAGTGGATAATTATTTAGAAGCTGCAGGAATAATTCTTGCTATCAAAAAAGGTATCAAACTTGATTCAGTTAAACGGCCTTTGAAAAAAATTCAACAGTGTTCTTATAGTGATTAATAAGATATTGCAATTGGTACTCTCCAGTCACTTCCCAGTGACTGACTGCTTAATTTAAGAATAGGTGGAGCCTGCTTTCTTTTGAATTCTGCTTTTTTTATAAGTGAGATAATTTTTAAAATTAATTCTTTTTTATAACCATCTTCTTCTAGTTGTTGTAAATCTTTTTTCTCTTCAATAATTCCTTTAAGAATACCATCTAAAATAGAATAAGGCGGTAGAGAATCAGTATCTAATTGATTAGGACCTAATTCGGCACTTGGAGCTTTTGTACGTATATTTTCTCCAATTATATTTACATTAGTATCTAACATATATGATTTTCTATGCTGAATTGAATCTTCACTATCAAGCCAATTGCATAATTTAAAAACATTAGTTTTGTATAAATCTCCAATCACCGATAATCCCCCATTCATATCGCCATAAAGTGTGCAATATCCAACAGCAAGCTCTGATTTATTGCCCGTTGAAAGTAATAAATGCTTCTCTTGATTTGCTAAAGCCATCAGAAGGGTTCCCCTGATCCTTGATTGAATATTTTGATTTGTTATTTCAGCCATCTCGAAAGATATGGTTTTTACAAAAGATTCTTCAAAAGAGCTCATCAATTTTTCAATTGGGATGCTATTGAAATTTATTTTTAATCTTCTCGCTAAATCTTTCGCGTCACTCTTTGAATGAGATGAGCTCCACTTAGAGGGCATTGAGACGCAATAAATATTTTTACTGCCAAGAGCAGCTGTCGCAATCGCTGAAACTAGTGCTGAATCAATGCCGCCACTTAATCCGATTAAGGCTGTTTTAAAGCCGCATTTATGAGCATAATCCCTAATACCAAGAACTAATGCATCAAAAATTGATGACATCTCAGAATTTTCAAATTTATTTTTTTGAGGTTTTGTTTCTTCAATGTTCCAACTAAAGAGGTCTTCTGAAAAAGATTTTAATTGCTTAATTGTAGATCCATTCTTATTAAGAATAAAACTATTTCCATCAAAAATTAAATTATCATTTGCTCCAATCTGGTTTACATATATGAGCGGTACTTGAAGATATTGAGCAGCAAAACTGGAAACTTTGGCTCTTAGCTCTAACTTTTTGAAGGTATATGGGGAGGCTGACAAATTCACTAAGATATCAACTTTTTTTTTCTTTAAATCAAAAATAGGATTCTTTTTATGAATTCCTCTACCGTCTATATTTTTGTTGACCCATAAATCCTCACATATTGTAAAGCCAAGTCGCCAAGTTTTATTGTTTATTTCTTTTGTTAATACGGAAACTTTTTCTCCTGATCTAAAGTATCTTTTCTCATCAAATACTTCATAGGTGGGAAGAATAATTTTACGAGCAATTATTTTCCATTCACCGCGGTCAATCAATGCAATAGAATTATAAAGATTTGGGAAAAAAGAATCATTTATTATCTCAGCTATCCCAACTGTGACACTCAAGTTTCGATATTTTTTATGAATATCTGAAGCTAATTGGTCAAGAATTTGATATTGATTTTTGATTAAATTTCTTTTCAGAAGAAGATCATTTGCTGGATATCCCCATAATGATAATTCTGGAGTAAGAACTAAATCAGCAGAAATTGAGCCAGCTTTAGAAGTAATATAAAGTATTTTTTTTGCATTGCCCTCTAAATCTCCAACAACTGGATTAATTTGAGCAAGTAGAAACTTCATTCAACTAATTTAGATGGTTCATATAAATTATTCTTTTTAACAATATCTATTAATGAAGTTGGTAAATTAGAATAATTAAAATTTGACCTGAATTTAGAACTTGAAATGTTTGGGATTTTTATGGTTGAAATCTCAAATTTCACTTTATAAGTTTGTAACATTTTAAGAGTATTTGATTCGACAGGATATCCCTCTCTCAAAATTATTAAAAAACTAACCTCATGACTAATTCTATCAAAATTTTTCCATTGGAAAATATCTTTGATTAAATCACTCCCAATAACAAAATCTAAATTATTAAATTCATAGATTCTCTTACATTTTTTAATTGACTCTACTGCCCATTGGCTACTAACACTTTGATTGAATAAAATTTTAGGATTGTTTAAATCTTCAATAAGAGTTCTTAGTAAATGGCTACGTATTGATATGTCCTCTTTGTGATTTTTTTTGGGGTTGTTGCTCACATAACTAATAGTAAAAGGATATATTTTGGATAATTCTTCAAGTATTTTTTTATGACCAATGGTAGGCGGATCTGCACTAGTACCAAATAAAGCAATGGTTTTTCCCATTAAAGTCCTAAGGCAGAATGCTAAAAAAATTATTATTTAAATTTCTTTTTGAAAAATAAATATTTATGTGTTTGAAAATCTCTGGGTCATTAAAATTCATATTTTGGATCATAATAGCGGGTTCTATAAAAGAAGCTTTACTTCTCATGAATATCTCTTTTGCGGCTAATTTCCCTAGGATTTTTGTAGAATGAACTGCTATTGCCGCTTGAATAATTGCAATAGGTCCATAGGGTAATAATGAAAGCCCGTTAGTAAAAGGTGCTGTTAATAGAATTACTTTCTTAATAAGGTTGAAAGATGTATTGACACCGACTTGAGTGAATCCCAAAAATAAATTATTTATGGATATATTTTTAAATATTTTTCTGGTAGATTCACCTTTCAACTTTAAGCCGTAAATCTTACTTAATTCGCTAATTAATGCAGTATCTATTGCAAAACTACCAGCAATATCGAATAAAATAAAAGGATTAAGAGCTACTGCTGATGCCTTTATAGTCGAAAATTTACCAATAGTTGACTGAGCTAATTTCTTCCTTCTTTTCAATCTTTGCTCTTTTATGCTTAGAAACAATTTGTCAGCTAATTGAATAGAATTAAGAATTAATAGTATCTCACCATATTGATTTATTATTTTTGTTAAGTAATTTTTAAGATTGTTTTCATGATTAATAATTATTGGAATATTTAAATCCTTTGGAAGCTTAAACTTTATATTTTCAATTATTTCTTTTAATTCATTTTTATTAAATAGATCGATTTTATTTAAAATTACAATAATTTTTTTACCAGCTTTTATAAAAGATCTGATTTCGCTTAACTCATTTCTATTTAAATCTCCCGAAACTATAAATAAAATAAGGTCTGAATTATTTATAAAAGAGTAAACTTTATCTGGGTATTTAATATTGCAGAAATCAAATCCTGGAGAATCTAGCAATTCTAAACTATTGAGTGTTTGATCTTTAAGAGTCCAATTTTCAGTTTGTATTTCTCTTGTGGTCCCATTAATAATATCTGTTTTGAATATGTCTTTTTTTAATAAAGAATTTAAAACTGAAGATTTTCCTACGCCTGATTTACCATATGTGCCAATTCTTATTTTTTTTTCTTTGAGTCTTAAAAGTTGTTGATTAAAATAAATTATTTCTTTATTAAGAAAACTTTTTTCATAGTTGGTCAGATCGATAGTCTCCCACCAATTTTTTAAGAGTAAATAATTTTCTTTAATTTTCAATTGTTTCATGATTTATTTTTCCACCAACCGGCTAAAACAGATAACACAGCTTCTGCACCAATAATTCCCACGAATCCCCCAAATTCATCTACTACTACTTTCACTCCTTTATGATCCTTGTCAAATCTTGTTAATAATTGATCTGCCTTGATCATTTCGGGAATATAGTCCACAGGTTCGCAAATTTCTGATACTAATTTTTTATTTCCTCCATTTATTAATTCTGCTAATATGCTCTCACGTTTAACTACTCCTTGTATTTTGTCAACTTTATCTCCTAAAATAACCCACCAAGGGGAGTAATCTGACATTATTAGTAGTGAAATTTCATCAAGATTCGAAGATCCATCAAGACATGGTGCTGATACCCTAGGGATCATTAAATCTTTAGCTTTTAAATCATTTAATTGAAAAACCTTGAATATCATTGCTGCCTCATCAGCTTCTATCAAACCTTTCTGACTCCCAATTTTCGCCATTTGTCTAATTTCTTCTTCATCAGTTGAAATTTCATTTTCTGCTGTAATAACTGGAAATATTTGTTCTATTAATATTAAAAATGGTTTCATCAAAGTATTTAATATTCGTAGAATTGGAACGGATAATAATGCTATTTGGACTGAAAATCTTGTACCAAGAGCTTTGGGTAGTACCTCTCCAACTAAGACAACTAGTATATAAAAAGCAATTGAAAACAGGGTTAAGCCATAGCTACTATCAATTACCAATGCTCCGTATACACCTAAAATAAGACTTCCAATTATATTAAATCCATTATTAGTAATAGTAATTACAGTTAACGTCCTTCCAAGATGTTTCCTAAGTTTAAGGAGTTGATTTGCAGAACTTTTGGGCTTTTGTCTTGAAGCTATTTCAAGAACTCTAATTGAATTTACAGCTAAAAAAGCCGCTTCGACTCCCGAACAACATGCTGAACCAATTAAAATAATTATTATTAGTAAAATCAATCCGTAAACACTTGGTTCCATTAAAATAGATTAGTTATTAAATCTGTTTTAATTCATTTTTCCATTATTTTTTAAATACGCCAATACCCAATTTATGTTTAAACCTGATAATAAAGTTTTTGCAGAAAGAAGAGAAATTTTTCTAAATAAATTAGATGGTAAAGCTGCTATTATTCCTGGGGCTAAACTTGTAAAGCATCATGCCGATTGTGAATATCCTTTTAGGCAAGATAGTAATTTTTGGTATTTAACTGGTTTTGATGAGCCGGATGCGATCGCTCTTTTCTTATCGCATAAGCCAGAGGGAGAGAGATTTATTTTGTTTGTTTCTCCAAAAGATGTTATTAGCGAGGTATGGCATGGCTTTAGATGGGGATTAGAAGGAGCTGAAAAAGAATTTAAGGCTGATAAGGCTCACTCAATAAATGAACTAAATGATTTACTCCCAATTTACATAAATGGTTGTGATGAAATTGTTTTTTCAATTGGTAAGCATCCATTAATTGAGAAAATAGTACTCGAGATATTTTCAAAACAACTAGAAAGTCGTTCAAGATTGGGGGTTGGCGCAAATTCTATAAAATCCCCAGAAATTTATTTAAATGAGATGAGATTAATAAAAAGTGAATTTGAAATTAAGAGAATGAAAGAGGCTGTACAAATTTCAGCAGAAGCTCATGAACTAGTAAGAGAATCTATCTCATCAAAAAAAAATGAAAGACAAATTCAAGGTCTTATAGAGGGATTCTTTTTGGAAAAAGGTGCGAGAGGACCAGCTTATAATTCTATCGTTGCTTCAGGAGATAATGCATGTATTTTGCATTACACTTCAAATAATGCACCATTGAATAATGGAGATTTATTGTTGGTAGATGCTGGCTGCTCATTAACTGATTATTACAATGGAGACATAACAAGAACTATTCCTATAAGTGGTAAATTTTCTAAAGAACAAAAAATTATTTATGAAATTGTATTGAGTGCTCAGAAAACTGCAATTAAAAGCGCCGTAATTGGATCAAATTCTAGTACTGTGCATAATGTTGCTTTAAAAGTACTAATAGAGGGATTGAAAGAAATTGGGTTATTGTCTGGCAGTACTGAGGGAATAATTGAGCATCAATTATATAAACATCTATATATGCATAAAACTGGTCATTGGCTTGGCTTAGATGTTCATGATGTTGGAGCATACAGGATGGGAGAATATGAAGTGCCATTAAAGAATGGAATGATTCTTACAGTAGAACCTGGTATTTATATAAGTGATAGGATCCCAGTCCCTGAAGGACAACCCATCATTGATGATAAATGGAAGGGCATTGGGATAAGAATTGAAGATGATATCCTTGTCAAAGATACAAATCCAGAAGTTTTAAGTATTGCAGCCCTTAAAGAAATTTCTGATTTAGAATTTTAAAATTTGACTTATCTAGTTAATAGATTTATTTTTTATAAAGTTTAAAAAATTCAAAAATGAATGAGTTAGATTCATATAATTCGAAACTTTCTCAAGCAAGAGGTTTGGCTAGTCAGCTTGGAATGTTTGCGGAAGAAAACGATATCCCCAAAGATCTTTGGGATTTACTTGAAACTACAATTTATGATTTTTATCAAGTTTCTCATGATAGATAAAAATTATTTTTTTAAAATTATCAATAACTAAAATCAAGAAATTTTGTGGAAATCAATCAAAATGTGACCATAAACTGATAAATTGATTATTGAATATAAAAAAGTGAATGTCCTCATCAGATAAATTAAATCAAAATTCAGAAGAAAAAAAAGCAAAAAACAGTGTTCCTTCAAATTCTAAAAATTCTCCTAATTCGGGAATGATGGGTGCTACAGCTGTAATGGCCGCAGCTACAATTGATGAAGATGGAGTACCTACCGGTTATACTCCCAAACCTGATGAAGGAAGATTCATCATTAAAGTATTATGGTTGCCTGATAATGTCGCCCTAGCTGTTGATCAAATAGTAGGAGGAGGGCCAAGCCCACTCACCGCTTATTATTTTTGGCCAAGAGATGATGCTTGGGAAAAATTAAAAAGCGAATTGGAGAATAAAGGTTGGATAACAGATAATGAGAGAGTTGAAATATTGAATAAGGCGACAGAAGTGATAAATTATTGGCAAGAAGAGGGTAAAACTAAAAAATTAGAGGAAGCTAAGCTAAAATTTCCTGAAGTAGCTTTTTGTGGAACTGCATAAAAATTAGTTTTTTGCAGCTTGAATTCTTGCCTCAGCCTTTGAAATTTCTTGAAGGGCTTTAATTTTCTCTGGATTTTTTTCATTTTCAGAGAATTTACTTATTACTAATTTAGCTTCTTTAAGATCTTGTTCAGCATTCTGTACATCAATGTCGGATCCAATTTCCGCATTGTTTACTAAAACTATGACTTCATCTGATTCGATTTCAGCGAAGCCCCCCATTAAAGCTATTGATTTCCACTGAGAATTCATTCTTAGCCTTAAAACTCCAATATCAATAGCTGTAACTAGTGAAATATGTCCAGGAAGAACACCCAGTTGCCCAGTAGTGCTGGGAAGAATCACTTCTTCAGCTTCGCCTTGATAAACATTTTTGTTAGGAGCTAAAACCTTGAGAGAAATTGTCATTAATTTAAAATTATTGAAGGTTAAAAGTGTATTGAAGTATTTATTTTTCTGATTTTAGTTTTTCAGCCTTTGCCTTCACTTCATCAATGTTACCTACTAGGTAAAATGCCTGTTCTGGTAAATCATCTAATTCACCTGACAAAATCATATTGAAACCAGCTATGGTGTCCTCTAATTTTACGTATTTACCAGACATCCCTGTAAATATTTCTGCAACAAAGAAAGGTTGGGAAAGGAATTTTTCAATTTTTCTAGCTCTATCAACTGTTAATCTATCTTCTTCAGAAAGTTCATCTAAACCAAGAATTGCAATTATATCTTGTAATTCTTTATATCTTTGCAAAGTTGATTGAACAGCTCTGGCAGTTTTGTAATGCTCATCGCCAACAACTGATGGTTGCAGCATGGTACTTGTTGAGTCCAGTGGATCAACTGCTGGATAAATTCCCTTTGCAGCCAAAGCTCTCGCAAGCACAGTAGTAGCGTCTAGATGTGCAAAAGTTGTCGCCGGGGCTGGGTCAGTTAGGTCATCTGCAGGTACATATACAGCCTGAATTGATGTTATTGAGCCTTCTAGTGTAGATGTAATTCTTTCTTGTAATTCCCCTACATCAGTTCCTAAAGTTGGTTGATATCCTACAGCTGAAGGCATTCTTCCAAGTAAAGCTGATACTTCAGAACCAGCTTGAACGAATCTAAAAATGTTATCCACAAACAGAAGAACATCTTGTTTATTAACATCTCTAAAATGCTCCGCCATTGTAAGTGCCGACAAGCCAACTCTCATTCTTGCACCAGGAGGCTCATTCATCTGTCCAAAGCATAATGCGACTTTTGATTGAGTTAAATCATCTGCATTTATGACTCCTGATTCTTTGAATTCTTCATATAAATCGTTACCTTCCCTGGTTCTTTCACCAACACCTCCAAAAACAGATACTCCACCATGTTCTTTTGCAATGTTATTAATTAATTCTTGGATAAGAACAGTCTTCCCAACACCAGCTCCTCCAAATAATCCTACTTTCCCACCTTGTCTATAAGGAGCTAAAAGGTCGATAACTTTTATTCCGGTTTCAAAAACTTTTGGCTTAGTTTCTAGGTCAGTTAATTTTGGAGCAGCTCTATGAATTGGGGCAGTATTACTAGTTTTTACTGGCCCTTGTTCGTCTACTGGTTCACCTAAAACATTAAATATTCTTCCTAAAGTTGCTTCTCCTACTGGCACAGATATTGGTGCGCCTGTATCGATCGCCTCCATACCCCTTACAAGGCCGTCTGTGCCGCTCATTGCAACTGCTCTTACTCTATGGTCTCCTAGGAGCTGTTGAACCTCTGCAGTAAGCGCTATATCTTGTCCAGCAGGATTTTTTGCTTCAATTCGCAAAGCATTTAATATCTTTGGCAATTTCCCAGCAGGAAATTCTACATCTAAAACTGGACCAATTACTTGACGAACTACGCCTTTTGTTTGAGAAGAAGTTGATGGAGTTGCTACCATTTTTATTTATTGGTGATAATTAACTGAACTTAAATCAGCCTACAATCCGAAAATACTACCACTAAATGGGTAAATTCGTTAAATGGGTTCGGCCACCCGCACAGTTTTAGTGTGGTTTAAATGCCGCTCCGCAGATTATGTTGTTGATGATACGGATCGAGAGCTTCTCTTTCCCTTATTCATGACGCAAAGCGTCTCATTCATGATCCTCCATTAATCTATGGCAGCTGTTTCACTTACAGTCTCTACAGTAAAACCACTGGGAGATAGAATATTTATTAAAGTTTCCGCATCTGAGGAAAAAACTGCTGGGGGCATTCTTTTGCCTGATTCAGCAAAAGAAAAACCACAGGTAGGAGAGGTTGCTCAGGTAGGCCCTGGGAAACTTAATGACGATGGTTCTCGACAAACTCCAGAAGTGAGTATTGGCGATAAGGTCTTGTACAGCAAATATGCTGGAACAGACATCAAATTGGGAGGAGATGAATATGTCTTGCTCTCGGAAAAGGATATTTTAGCTGTAGTAGGCTAAAATATTTGTTTCAAAAATTATTAAAACTTATTATTAAATTGCTGCCTAAACATGGCTAAAAGAATTATTTACAATGAGCAAGCTCGTAGAGCGCTCGAGAGAGGAATCGATATCCTTGCTGAGTCTGTTGCTGTAACGCTTGGACCAAAAGGAAGAAATGTTGTCTTAGAGAAGAAATTCGGTGCTCCTCAAATTATTAATGATGGTGTCACAATCGCTAAGGAGATTGAATTAGAGGACCACATCGAAAACACAGGAGTTGCGTTAATCAGACAAGCTGCCTCAAAAACTAATGATGCAGCTGGAGATGGTACTACAACAGCCACTGTTTTAGCACATGCAATGGTTAAAGCAGGGTTAAGAAATGTAGCTGCAGGAGCTAATGCAATCACCTTGAAAAAAGGAATAGATAAAGCGACTGAATTTCTCGTTGGTAAAATTCAGGAAAATTCCAAGCCTATTAGTGATAGTAATGCTATTGCTCAATGTGGAACTATTGCTGCTGGAAACGATGAAGAGGTTGGGCAAATGATTGCCAATGCTATGGATAAAGTTGGTAAAGAGGGTGTTATTTCGTTAGAAGAAGGAAAGTCAATGACTACTGAACTAGAAGTTACTGAGGGCATGCGTTTTGATAAAGGCTACATTTCACCTTATTTTGCAACAGACACAGAGAGAATGGAGGCTGTTTTAGATGAACCTTATATTCTTCTGACCGATAAAAAAATTGCCTTGGTGCAAGATTTGGTTCCCGTTTTGGAACAAATAGCTAAAACTGGTAAGCCGCTAGTCATTATTGCAGAAGATATTGAAAAAGAGGCTCTAGCAACTCTTGTTGTTAACAGATTAAGAGGTGTGTTAAATGTTGCTGCAGTAAAAGCTCCTGGTTTTGGTGACAGAAGAAAAGCTATGCTTGAAGATATGGCCGTTTTAACTAACGGACAACTTATTACAGAAGATGCAGGCTTAAAACTAGAGAATGCTACCTTAGATATGCTTGGAACTGGTAGAAGAATAACTATCAATAAAGAGACAACAACTATTGTTGCTGAAGGTAATGAGCAAGCAGTTAAAGCTAGATGTGATCAGATTAAGAAGCAAATGGATGAAACAGATTCCTCATACGATAAAGAAAAGCTTCAAGAGCGACTAGCTAAATTAGCTGGTGGTGTAGCAGTAATTAAGGTTGGGGCTGCTACAGAAACTGAGATGAAGGATAAAAAGCTTCGTCTTGAGGATGCTATTAATGCAACAAAAGCAGCCGTTGAAGAAGGAATTGTACCTGGAGGAGGAACAACTCTCGCACATCTATCTCCCATTTTAAAACAATGGGCTGATAAAAATTTAGAAGGAGAGGAATTAATTGGAGCCAATATAGTTGAGGCTTCACTAACTGCTCCTCTCATGAGAATTGCTGAGAATGCAGGATCTAATGGTGCTGTGATTGCTGAAAATGTAAAATCTAAGCCTTTCAATGATGGATTTAACGCTGCTACTGGAGAGTATGTAGATATGTCATCCGCTGGTATAGTTGATCCTGCAAAAGTTACTCGTTCAGGATTACAAAATGCAGCTTCAATAGCAGGAATGGTTCTAACTACTGAATGCATAGTTGCAGACTTACCTGAGAAAAAAGACTCAGGTACTCCTGCTGGAGCACCTGGTATGGGCGGTGACTTCGATTATTAACTATAGATCATAGTTATAAATTTAATCTTTTAAAAAGGATCATTTATTAATGGTCCCTTTTTTTTTGAAATTTTATGAAATCCAACCAGCGCTTAGAATAACCGCGAGAGATAGAAATATAACTAAAAAAGTCCAAGTTACTTTGTTTAGAGAAGCTTCTGCACTACTTGCGCTATTAAACATAGAGCTTCCACTAGCGGCTATTCCACCCATCCCATCACCTTTTGGGCTGTGAAGTAAAACTAAAAGTATGAGAAGAACTCCGGAAAATAACCATATCCAACTTAAAATTTGAGACATTACTAATGAAAATTTCTATTAATTTAAACATGTTGAACTACTTTATTATAGCCCTTTAATCCAATTTCTTGAATAAGAGACTTTCCTGTCATTTCTTTTGGAATTGGAAGATTTAATAATTGCAATAAAGTTGGAGCAATATCTGCTAAGCCAGCATTATCCCTTAAATTAATTTCATTACCCATATTAGGTATTTTTCTTTTTTCACCTTCAATCAGAATTAATGGAACTTTATTTATAGTGTGTGCTGTCCATGGTTCTCCTTCAGGACCTTTCATTAGCTCTGCATTTCCATGATCAGCTGTAATTAGAATACTTCCACCCATTTCGCCAGTAGCATTAACTATTTGACCTATGCATTTATCTACTTTCTCTATAGCTTTAATTGTTGCATCCATGTTGCCTGTATGACCAACCATATCTGGATTAGCAAAATTGATTACAACGAAAGCATAGTTTCCACTTTTTATTGCTTTAGAGCAACTAATAGTTAATTCTTCTGCAGACATTTCGGGTTCCATGTCATAAGTTGCGACTCTTGGAGATGGAATCAAATGTCTCTCTTCTCCAGGTAAAGGTATTTCAACTCCTCCATTAAAAAAGTATGTTACGTGAGGATATTTTTCTGTTTCTGCTGTTCTGTATTGCTTAAGTCCATTTTCTGAAACTATTTGGCCTATAAAATTATTGAGAGATTCAGGAGGAAATACAACTTTAACCGGAAAAGTTGGATCATATTGCGTAAAAGTAACTAAATCTAGATTAGGAAAATTTTTTCTTTCAAAGTCTAAGAATTCTTTATCTGAAAGGGATTTTACTATTTGTCTTGCTCTGTCTGGACGGAAGTTAAAGCAAATTAAACTATCTCCATCTTTAAGATAGTTTTCAGTCATACGGATAGGCTCTATAAATTCATCTGTTATGTTTTTGTCATAACTTTCTTTTATGTAATTTATGGGAGAAATATTTTTTATTTTGATATTTGGATCAGTCAAATTATCATATGCTTTTTCTGTTCTGTCCCATAAAAGATTTCTATCCATGAACCAGTATCTTCCGCATATAGAGGCGATTTCACCTGTATTAAATTTTTTTATGCATGACTCTATTTGATTTAAATATTTAGATGCGCTTTTTGCAGGAGTATCTCTTCCATCGGTAATAATATGGATTGCAACTTTTTTTATGTCATTATCAGAGGCCCATTTTATTAAACCTAATAAATGATCAATATGACTATGTACTCCACCATCAGAGCATAATCCTGTTATGTGCAAAGTAGAATTTTTTTTCTTTAAAGAATCAGCCATTTCTTTTAAATCATCAATTAGGCCTAAATGATTATTTTTTACGATATTTGAAATTCTTACAAGTTCTTGTTGGATTATTCTTCCCGAGCCAATGGTAAGATGACCTACTTCCGAATTACCCATTTGACCGTCTGGTAGGCCTACATCAGATCCACTCGCGCTTATGAGAGTGTGGGGATAAGCATGCCACAATGAATCCATGATTGGTGTGTTGGCACTTTTTATGGCGTTATTGGATATTTCTTTTCGATGTCCCCATCCATCTAGTATCGCAAGAACTACAGGGCTCTGAGGAACACTTAACTTATTAATATTTTTGCTGCTAATCTTTGACATATTTAGATCAAATTAAACAATAAGTGATCCAACCTTAAATTTAGCTTTAAACGCTACTTTTTAACAAAATATATTTAACATAGTTAGCTTTTGCTAATTTATGAAGATATTGAACGAATTTTAATTACTGATAAATCATGTCCGATAAAACAAAAAGGATAATAATACTTTCTAAAGATGATCTCAGCAAAACCATTAAACGTTTAACTTCTGAAGTTGTTGAAAAAGTAAAAAACCTCGACAACCTCCTTTTGGTTGGTATTCCTACTAGAGGAGTCGATCTGACCAGAGTTTTGGAAAAGGAATTATTCTTCATGACAGGTTTAAAAATAAGAAAAGGAATAATTGATCCAACTTTTTATAGAGATGACCAAAATAGAGTTGGAACTCGCCTGATAAAAGCGACTGATATTCCAACTCCTATCGAGAAAAAAGAAATTCTCTTGATAGATGATGTAATTTTTACAGGGAGAACAACTAGAGCTGCAATGGATGCCTTATATTCATGGGGAAGGCCTCGAAGAGTGATGTTATTAGTAATGATAGATAGAGGTCATAGAGAATTACCTATTCAACCTGACTTTTGCGGAAAAATAGTCCCAACTAGCAAAAATGAAAAAATTAGTTTACGTCTAAATAATGTTGATAATGAAGAAGGCGTTTTTCTTGAATAAATTTATTTCAAAAGATATTTCCTAAATTATATTCTCCTAAGAATTCATCTTTAATATCAAAACATCTAACTAATAAATCAGCTTCTTGAGTAATTTTGAAGAAAAGTTTTAAGTTATCTTCTCCAGGATTAGATTTTTTTTCTAATTTGATTTTGAGTGACTTTTTATCCCATTTTATAATTTCTTCTTCTCTTTGAACCTCGGATAATTTTGGAAATCCATTTTCAAAAATTACATCATACTCTCTTTCTTTTTTTGTTTCACCAATAATTATTTCAAAAATATTCTGCTCATTTTTACTTGCTTGCAGTATCAGTTTATATGGGGTTTCAGTGGGCCAGGTTTGACCTTTGCAAAAAATAGGATGCCAAAAGTTTTTTTGCTCTCTTCTATTGAATAATTTTATAGATAATCCTTTGTTTAATATATCTCTAATTTTTACGCCTGGGGTCATTGCTAAAGCTCCCAAAGCTATTGATTCAATAGGAGGAGGTGACTTTATTTCAATTTTTGATATTTTTTTTGCAATCCATTCTTTAATTAATGGTATTTGAGTTCCACCTCCAACCAAAATAATTGTATTTAGGTCGTCTACTGTGCAAAATTTACCTCTTGCTTGATTTAATAAGTCTTTGAGTAAAGAGTTGAGGTGATTAAGAAGATTATTTTCAATTAGTATCTTTTCAAATATTTCTTTACTTAGGTAAAATTCTTTTTCTTGAATTTGTTCAGTTAATAATTTGATTGGATATTTATTTTCATATTTGATTGCAGATGAGCTGAGTTTACATTTTATTTCCTCAGCCTTTAAAAGGTTTATGGGATATATATTATTGGGAATAAAATATTCAACTATCCATTGGTCAATATCTTTCCCACCAATTTTTGAACCTGTTTTCCCAATTATTTCAGCACACCTTACTTTTTGTTTTGAAATTGAGCTCACATCATTTCCTTTAAATTTTAATAGTTCAGCTATTGGACCAGATTTCCCTTCTCCGCCTTCTATTTTGACTATATTCATATCGATTGTGCTTCCACCAATATCTAATGTCATGATTTTTGAGCCAAACGGTACATTAATTCCTAAACTTGCCGCAGTAGGCTCATCAACTAGGGCTATTTCATCTACGTTTGTTTCCTTGCAAATGTTTACTAACCATTCTCTATAACCCTTATATGTATCTATAGGAGCAGTTAAAACAAGTCTCTTGACTTCATATTTATCAGGGATACTTGCCCACAAAAATTTAAAAAATGTTTCGCCACATTCATTAGGGTTTAAAATATTTTTCTGGTGAATTTTTTCAATAGGATTTCCAATTAATCTTTTAAAATTCGAATGAAAAAACAAATCTGAATTTGAGTTTCTCCTCATCTTTAGGGCACTTATACCAATTTTAGGAACCTTTGAAGGTTCCTCAAACCAAACTGCAGTGGGAATTACTCCTGGAGATGATGTAATGTGTGGTATTTCAACTAAAACAGAATTTATATCTTGTTGATCTTGAAAAGCTATTACAGTATTAGTATTCCCTAGATCTATAGCAAGTGTTCCAGATAATTTTTCTTCCATACGAAATTTTTTTTGAATCAATTAAGTTCTTTTTGTAATTTATGTTTTGAAACGGTCGAATAAACTGTAAGATATATCTTATATTAAAGAATTTTTTTAATGAACATAACTAATAATGCTGGAATTGATTCAGATGATCTTGCAAAGAGAGGAGAGAGCTTAATAAGAAAATCAACAAATAGATACTTAACTACAGTTAAAATTGCTTTTAGAGCCAAGCAAAGACGTTTCGATGATTTTGATGGATTATTAGAGGAGTCAACTATTAAACCAGTTCAAAGGTCAATTATTGAATTAAGCGATGAACAAGACCAACCAGACTTACTTCCTGGTTAGTTTTGGTAAAAACCAAAAAAAGATGGAGAGTTCTTAAAGATTTTAAAAAAGGCAAATTTTGCTTTTTAATTGGCGTTGATAATTGGTCAATAGAGTTACAAAGAAGTGAATTTAATTCACTCTACATTTTACTTTTAAGAATTAATGAACAACTATTAATTATCAAAAATGAACTAATGGATGAAGAGTCTATTTCTTTAGAATTAGAACAATTACCTTGGTATATTGAATTAGAAGGTAAAAAAAACGAATGGAGTTTAAGGTTTGTTTTTGAAAGTCAAGATCAAACTCGATCTTTTGAAATGTATTGGCCGATACCAATAGCACAAAATTTATTTTATGAAATAAAAAAGATGTGGGAATCAATGGATTAAAAGATAAATAAAATTGGAAATTTTAGAAAATATTTCCCCCTTAAAAAAACATTTTTTCACAACTTTTCCACAGTTTTATTTTTAAAAATATCTGATGACCTAAAGCATGTGGAAAACTTCTGATTTTATATAAAACTTTATATTCAAGTAAGATTTAAATTTACAAAATTGATTTCCATGACTCCCCAATTTATGACTGAATTCTCATTATTCTATTAACTGAGACTGTATCTTAATAATGTTTGTTGACGATTTAGTGATTTTGGAGAAAACTACATTTGTAGATTTAAATTCCAAAAAATTTTTTTTAATATGCAAGAGTTAAATTACGACGAATATTCAAAAGTATTAAATCATAATAATGAAGTAATTAGTTTCAAATGTGAACTTCAAGAAAATCTTCAAAAGGCTATGAAAGAATTCGTTGAGGAGCATCCTAACTGGGATCAATATAGGATACTACAAGCAGCTATTGCAGGTTTTTTGATGCAAAAAGGATTTCAAAATAGGGATTTAACAAGACTCTATATTGGCAATATGTTTTCAATGAATTTTAAGGATTAAAAGTTTTTTATATTTTTTCTAGTAGTATTTTTGCAATATCATTTCTTACAGGAAGTATAGATAACCTATTTCCTTTTTTTACGACTAACAACTCATCCTCATTAAATAAAATCTTTAATTCAGGTAAACTTAAAATCTTATTTGATTTGGAAATGTATTTTACTCTTACACAATCCCATCTCGGATTGTCAGTTTTCGATTTTGGATCAAAATATTTTGAATCTTGATCAAATTGAGTAGGATCAACAATATTTAGATCTATTACCTCCATAAGTCCCACGATACCTGGTGGTTTACAATTGGAATGATAGAAAAAAACTTTATCTCCTTTATTCATTTTTCTCATAAAATTTCGAGCCTGATAATTTCTTATTCCGTCCCATAAAGTTACACCGTCATTTTTTAAAGTATCTATGCTATAAGCATCAGGCTCACTTTTCATTAGCCAGTAGTTAGGTTCAGTCATAGTCTATGATTTGCGGGAAATAGTGCTGCTGGTATGGTGGTGGTATAGCATTTTGTTAATTTTTTCGTAATTCAGCCAAATTCTAAGCATTTTATTTAGTTTATCGAACAATATTAGTCGAAGAAAGTTCACATTTATAAAAGTGTTGCTGAGTATAAGGAGTACACATGACGGTTTTACATCGTTAAATGTGACTTTAATATTTCTGTTTAAATTTTAAGGATATAACTTTTTAATAGCTTCTTTTTGTTCTTGCTTTATTATCTCCTCAGCATCATAAACTGGGCAATTATTCTGTTCAAGAGATGAGAAAAAAGTTCTCCGTTTAAAAGTTTTAAATATAGGAGTTAGTAGGAAACGTTTCATTAAATCTTCTATTTTTTAAGTAGAACTAATTCTTAATAGCTTATTCCTTTGATATTGAAATAAGTTGGTCAGGATCATAATTAGAAATCCAACTTAGTATTTTTTCTTCCTCTTCTAAAGTTCTAGTGCATGCAAAACCATATTTTGCTCTTACTTTTTCGGAAGCCTCATGCAAAGCTTGAATTGCAAGAGACTTAAAATCTGAAATCTTTAAAGAATCTCCAGGTTTTAAATATTCAAGAATTACCGTAGAGGGTGAATATAGAGATTTTTTTTTACCATCTGGTAAATTTAATTGAAAATTAATTTCAGGCATTTTTAGTATCCCTTGTTTTTTATGTGAAAATTTTAATTGATTGGAGCATTATTGATTTAATTTATATGTGTAAATCCAGTGAGAGGAGTATCCTCTTCCCAAAGTAATTCTTCTCCATTTTGATTTTTGATATAAACACTGCTATTACCATTTTTAAAGTTACCGATATGACAACAAATAAGTTCATTATATGGTCTTAAAGCATCCTTTAAAAAATTAGCTTTATCTGGCTTGATAGCACAAAGAAAACCATAGCTTGGGAAACATGTAAGCCATTCAAATTCTGGTACCCCTTTAGGGCGTTCAATTTTTTCAATATCAATTATAATTTTTTTTCCTGCAGATTCAGCAAACATAACTGCAGTACCTGTAATACCTCCCATGCTAATGTCTTTGGCTGCATGAATAATATTTTTTTTTGCAAGAAACGGTATCAATGAAAAATGTTTTTTAAGTAAAGTTGCCGAGGCTTTCGTAGCCGCATCCCAGAATGGATAATCTTTAAAAAAATATCCATCTTTATTCGCTATTATCCATAATTCATCTCCAGAATCTGCGAACCTTGAAGAAAGAATAGGACCTTCTATAAGTCCAAGAATTGAGACGGATAAAGCAAAATATGGACTTTTTTGATTTGAGTGACCACCCACCATTGGGACATTAAATTTCTCACAGGCAAAACTCATACCAGAAAGAATTTTATTGTGTTTTTCTAAATCATTTTCACTCCAAATACTATTAACTAAAGCTATGGGCTTCCCACCCATTGCAGTGATGTCACTGATATTAACTAATACGCTGCTCCAACCTGCGAACCACGGTTCTTTTTCTACTAAGCTTGGACTAATCCCTTCACTAGCCATTAATAACAAGCCTGATTGTTGTGGAATTACTGCTGCATCATCTCCAAGCATTGCAGATTTACCAAGTTCGCTGAACGGGCTATGTGAGAAAGTTTTTGCAGCACTTTGAATATCTTTTTTAGATTCAATACCACTATGTGTTTGTAATTTTTTGATAAGTTTATCTAACATTTTATCTGGTCACTTTTTCACTAAATACCAGCCTGGTCTGCTTGATTTTGAAGGCTTGTAATAATCTAAGTCAGCTTCCATTAGGTGATGTTTTATTCCCTTGATCTCTATTTGTTTAATTGATTTCCATTTGAGGCGTCTAAAAAAACTCACATTTTGGATCTGAACGGTTGCTAAAAATTGATCGCAACCCCATCCATTTGCTGTAGTTACTGCTTTCCAGATCAATCCTTTTCCTATTTGGTTGAATTTACGGAAATCAGAATCAACACCTAGTCTCCCCCCATACCATTGTCTTTTTTCTGTTTCGTAAATTCTCACTACGCCAACGACTCTCTCTTTAGTGCCATATCCAGAATTCAATGAAACTATTGGGTATGCATCTTGATCAATTTCATCAATGTCAGATTCAGCAAAAATATTCTGTTCTTCGCAAAATATTCTCTTTCGTAATCCCCAGTAATCTTTGATAAGGGGAGAATCATCTTCAAGTAAATGAAACGAAAAGTTTTCTGAATTTGAACTTGGAGATATCATAAAATCTTCTTCTTCAATTCCAATACCTGATCTTACGGAGGGTGTGAAATAGTAAGGCGCGGAGCTAAAGCTTCTGCCGATATCCTCACTTGAGGGGTCAATAAAAAACATAATATTTAACTCTCAAATAGTGATAAAGCTGAGCAGGCACCGCATTTGGCACAACCAGCGGACATCTCATCAGATTTTATGTTGCCTTCATTTAGTAATTGCGAGACTGATTGATAAATATCAATCATGAAATCAGTGCTTGGGGAGGGGTGATTTTCCAGAGGCGTTCCTGCTATTGGCACAAATGGAACTATGAAAGGATAAACTCCTATAGATATCAATTTTTTACTGCAATTTATTAGGGATTCTTTGCTATCCCCAAGCCCAGCTAATAAATATGTAGAAACTTCTCCTCTGCCGAACACTGAGACACTTTCTTCGAAAGCTTTATAGTATCTTTCAAGAGAAATTTCAGATTTGCCTGGAAGAATTTTTTTTCTTATCTTCTCCTCCACAACCTCTAAATGCATACCTAAACTATCAACGCCTGAGTCTTTCATTCTTCTAAACCAAATTGGATTATCAGGCGGTTCGCATTGACCTTGGATTGGAATATCAACTTTAGCCTTAACAGCCTTTGCTGCTTCTGCCATTATTCTTGCTCCCCTATCACTACTGTTTGGGGTCCCTGTTGTCATTACTAATTGCTTTATTCCATCAAGTCTTACAGCTGCTTCTGCAACTTCAGCTATTTGATCTGGAGTTTTTCTTACGATGGTTTGTTCGTTTTCCAAAGATTGCTCTATTGCACAAAACTGGCAAGATTCTTCTCTATGTTTGAAACGAATACATTTTTGAAGAATAGTTGTAGCTAATACATCCTTGCTATGAAGAAGAGCAATCGACTTATAAGGTATACCATCTTTTGTTTTTAAAGAATAAAAATTTGGTTCTTTTGTGGTAGATAATTCCTTGATATTTGAATCTTCACTATTTTGGAGAATAAATTGTCCGTCAGGCTCCTCTGAAAGTTGATAATTAGATTTTTTAGATACGTGATTATAAACTGGAACCATTACAGTCTTCCCTTCAATAGTTAAAGCTCTATGATCGGATGGACCAGCGCCTCCTTTCCTACCCCTGTTGCCCTTTTTAGGTGTGGAACTTATCCCATTAACTTGTAACTCAGTAATAATTTTGCTTAGTTCAGACATGATTGATTTCCTCTAAATAGTCTTTTGTAGTTAGATCTTTTGGTATGAAATCTTTTCCATTTGATATCTCAAATACCTTATTGGGGGATGTATTTAGTTTTAGAGAAAGAAGATCTGGACGACTGTAGTGACCAACACTATCCATCATTCT
>QCCT01000003.1 GCA_003281165.1 Prochlorococcus sp. AG-347-M18 | reverse complement strand
CATCCAATTCTTCTGAAATAGTACAAAATATTTCTTCTAGTATTAATACCTTAATAATTGGATTATCTTTTTTGCTAACTTTCTCTTTTGCTTTTATAGGTATAGGACTATTTATTGTATTTATTCGCAGTTTTTTTCTGAAGAAAAGTTGAATTACCAATATTATTAAGAAAATACTTTCATTGAATGTCCTTACATGACTTAGGCCTTTTAATCCTTTTGCTGTCACCAGGAATGATTTTATCAATATTACTACTCATAACCTTCGCTGAAGGAGGTTGAATTATTCAAAGTGGTAGGATTATATATGTGATTAATTAGGTAATTAATTGTGGCTGGAACATTATTATTTAATGCTTTGAAAGAGGCAATTGATGAAGAAATGGCAAATGATGTAAATGTTTGCGTTATGGGGGAAGATGTTGGTCAATATGGAGGATCTTATAAGGTAACTAAGGATTTATATGAAAAATATGGAGAGTTAAGAGTCTTAGATACTCCAATTGCAGAGAATAGTTTTACGGGCATGGCTGTGGGTGCAGCAATGACTGGCTTAAGACCAATAGTAGAAGGAATGAATATGGGTTTTTTGCTTTTAGCTTTTAATCAGATATCAAATAATATGGGTATGCTTAGATATACAAGTGGCGGAAATTATAAAATACCAGCAGTAGTTCGAGGACCTGGAGGAGTTGGTCGTCAACTTGGTGCTGAGCACAGTCAAAGACTTGAAGCATATTTTCATGCAGTTCCTGGCATAAAGATTGTTGCATGTAGTACACCCACAAATGCTAAAGGTTTAATGAAAGCAGCTATAAGAGATGATAATCCGGTTCTATTTTTCGAACATGTTCTCCTATACAATTTGTCTGAAGAATTACCTGAGGGTGATTATACTTGCGCTTTAGATCAGGCTGACGTTGTAAAAGAAGGGAAAGATATTACTTTATTGACTTATTCAAGAATGAGACATCATTGCCTTAAGGCTGTTGAAGAATTAGAAAAAAAAGGAATAGATGTTGAGTTAATAGATTTAATAAGTTTAAAACCATTTGATATGGAAACCATCTCAAAATCAATAAGAAAAACAAATAAAGTAATTATTGTTGAAGAATGTATGAAGACTGGAGGTATTGGTGCAGAATTAATTGCCTTGATAACAGAAGAGTGTTTTGACGATCTTGATGTCCGACCAATTAGATTATCTAGTCAGGATATTCCAACTCCTTATAATGGAAATCTAGAGAATTTGACAATAATCCAACCACATCAAATAGTTGAAAAAGTTGAACACTTAATTAGTGGGAGTATATAGAGAATGAAAAGAAGGCAAGGTTGGCTTTTTTTTATTATATTTCTACTTACTTTTTCTGTTTATCTATTAATAAATTATCCCTTACAGTTGGGATTGGATTTACAAGGAGGTTCTCAACTTACACTACAAATTATTAAAGAGGAAGGTAAGGTAACAAGGGATGAACTTGAAGCAGTTAATTCGGTAATAGATAAGCGCGTTAACAATTTAGGAGTTTCTGAGTCTAATTTGCAAACCCTTGGTGCAGATCAATTAATTTTAGAATTACCAGGTGAACAAAATCCATTAGTTGCTTCAAGGGTATTAGGTAAAACTGCTTTATTAGAATTTAGAACCCAAAAAGAAGGAACATCTTCAGATTTAAAGTCCCTGCAACTTCAGAGATTGAGTATTAAAGAATTAATTGAACAATATTCCTTTGCAGAAAAAAGTCAAAATAATGATAATTTCTTAAAAGCTATTCAAGATGATCTTAAAAATATAGAACAAGAATTGAATTACTCATCTACTAGTAATGATTTATATGGGAAGTTAATTGAAATCAAAAAATATGTTGATAAAGAAATTGCAAATTTATTTACTAAAACAGATTTATCTGGTAGAGATCTTATTAACGCAGGAAGGAGACAAGAACAAACAAATAGTAATTGGGAAGTTTTATTAACTTTTAGTAATTCAGGAGGTGAAAAGTTTGCAGAAATTACAAAGTCAATTGCTGGCACTAATCAACTATTGGCTATCATTCTAGATGGTGAATCAATAAGTGAAGCCAGTGTTGGTAATCAGTTTGCTAGTACTGGGATTACAGGTGGATCAGCAACAATAAGTGGTAATTTTAGTGCTGAAAATGCTAGAGAATTAGAAGTTCAACTTAAAGGAGGCTCATTGCCATTGCCAATTGAAATAGTAGAAACTAACACAATAGGGGCTATGTTGGGATCGAAAAATATTCTGAAAAGTCTTTATGCAGCAATTAGTGGGTTAATTTTTGTTGGTATTTTTATGATTTTTAATTATAGAATTCTGGGTTTTGTTTCAGTTCTTTCTCTAGTACTTTATGGTTTCTTTAACCTAGCAATATATTCTCTAATTCCAGTAACTTTGACTTTACCTGGAATATCTGGGCTTATACTTAGCATTGGTATGGCTGTTGATGCAAATATTCTAATATTTGAGAGAATTAGAGAAGAATTATATGATGGTAATACTCTTACAAGATCTATAGATAGCGGTTTTCAAAGAGCTAATTCATCCATAGTTGATGGCCATATTACAACTCTTCTTAGTTGTTTTGTATTGTTTTTATTAGGAACAAATTTTGTTAAGGGTTTTGCAGCAACATTAGGTATTGGAGTCTTAATAAGCTTGTTTACCTCATTAAATTGTTCTAAAACAATTTTGCGATTTTTTACAACATATCAATCTTTGAGACAGAAAAATCTCTATCTGCCAAGGAATAATTTTTCAAATTAAATTTTTAATTCCAATTTCTCATGAAATACAATCTTGAACTAATAAAAAATAAAAAAAAGATAATTGGTTTTTCAACTATTCTTATTTTGTTTAGTCTTCTAGGAATTTTTTATTCTACTTTTAATACTTCTTATAAGAAACCTATAAATCTAGGGATGGATTTTGTTGGAGGAAATGAACTAAGAATAGAAAGAGTTTGTGAAGATGAATGTTCTAAATTTTCCCCAGATTCAGTTTTGGAAAATTTAAGAGAGACTTCTAAAAATAATAAATTTTCGAATAATATCAAATTACAATTCCAAAATAATAGTAAATTAATTTCAATAAGAACACCTTATTTAACTATCGAAGAATCAAATAATCTTATTTCTAATCTTGATAATATTGTTGGGCCTCTGAATTATGAGAGTAAGGATTCAAGATTAATTGGCCCAAAACTTGGGAAAAGATTACTTACTAATTGTGTTACTTCATTGTTGGTTTCTTTATTTGCAATATCTTTATATATATCCATTAGATTTGATAAGAAATACGCATTATTGGCATTATTAGCTTTATTCCATGATTTATTAATTGTTTTTGGTATATTTTCTTGGTTGGGAATTATATTATCTGTCGAGGTAAATAGTTTATTTGCTGTGTCATTGCTAACTATTGCTGGTTATTCTGTAAATGATACTGTTGTTATTTTTGATAGAATTCGTGAAAATTTAAAATCAAAGAAAGAAGGCTATAACGAAACTATTCAATTATCAGTTAACGAATCATTTAGGAGAACAACGTTTACCAGTATTACAACCCTTATCCCTTTATTAAGCATAATTTTGTTTGGATCTTACTCGCTATTTTGGTTTTCCTTAGCCTTATCATTAGGAATAATAGTTGGAAGCTATTCAAGTATTTTATTGGCTCCATCTTTGTTGCTTAAAGACTGATCTTAGGCTTCTAATTTTATGAAACTTAATTACTATTTGATAATTTTATTTTCTTTGGTTTTAATTGACCTTTCTACTGAGCTAAGAATATTATTTGATCATTTTACTTTTAATTCATTATATTTTGCTATTAGTAAACATCCCTTAGCTTTCTTTATACTTTTTTCTTACCCATATTTATATAAAAAATTAATTAAGTAGTTTTTAAATATCTTTAAATGATTCCTTGATTAAAACCTGAATTACTACAGCTAATGGAAGAGAAAGTATTAAGCCTAATGGACCAAAAATGAAGGTAAATCCAAATTGTGATATTAATGTTAAACCAGGAAGTAAGTTTGCTTTTTTCTTCATAATAGAAGGCATTATTATATAGCTTTCAATATTTTGAATGATTACATATGCTCCTAAAACGGCCAGTGGTTTCCAAAAATTATCTAGTAGTGCAATTGAGATCGGAAATATACCACTAATAACTGGACCTATATTTGGAATAATATTAAGAACCATTGCTATTAAAGCATTTGAGACAACATATTTAACATCTAATATAGACAGAACGATTAATGATAATAGTCCTACTGATAATGAGCTTATAACCATAGAGAAGGTCCAATTTGCTAATGCGGTGTTGGATTTTTCCAGAATATTTCTAAATTTGTTGCGATAATTTTTTGGAATTAATAGAAGTATATTTTCTTTATATTGTTTTGGTTCAATTGAAATCATTAAACTCACTGCTAATACGAATATTAATTTCAAAAGACCTGAACCCAAATTCCCTGCTATATTCATTAAATTTTTAAAACTTTCTTGAATAGCTTTTGCAATAGTTGAGGCATCTGGAATGGTTACTACATCATTTATAAGACTGAAAATTTCTATAACATTTTCTGATTGTTCACCATATAGTAAGGTATTAAATTTATTCAGATTTGTATTGATCAATATATTTATTTTTGATAATCCATTTGGAATATCAACTAATATTTCATTGAATTCCTTTATAAACGGAGGCAATACAAGAATAAAAATAGTAAATACTATTACTGATATAACTGTTAAGACAAGGAACAATGACAGCGGTCTGGGGATTTTCAAGCCCTTTTGTATTTGATTACATAAATTACATACAATATTTGAAATTACTAAGGAACAAATTATTAACAGGAGAAAATCTCTTAGAGTCCAAACTATTAATGAAGTGATTATAATTACCAGTAACTTGAAATATGAAGAACTACTCAATTTTTAAAATTTTCTACTTCTTTTCAGAATATCCCAATCCATTTGATTTGGCATAACTATTTGCAAATCTCATAAATCTATCAAAGTCAGATGTGTTCTTCCAAATGTATACTGCTTCTAAAAATATTGGTTCTCCATCAACAAACTTTACTTTAACTTCCCTAGTTAGTATTTCACCTTCGGAATCAATCATACGCATGCCTGTGATTTCACCGTCAGTAATTGATGATAGTGCCTGAGGTTTTTCAAACAAAAATAATGCTTGGCCGGTGGTTCCATCCTTACTCCTCGTGAGTCTTATTTCGGGTACTACAGGTTCATCAGTTCCTTCATAAAATTGTATTTTTGCAGTTTTATTTGCTGTCATAATGTTAGTTTAATAATTTAATATTTTAGGAAACATTTTTCAAATTCGTTTGTAGTTATTTATAAAACATTATTTACTAAGTCTAGGATACTTTCATCATATCTTTTGTCGGTTAAATCTAATATCTTTATATTTGTTTTACCAACCTTTTCATATTCATAACATTTATCGTAATAATCTAAAACTGATTTGCAAACTAAGTCCCATCTTTCATTATTAATTGATTCGAGTGCTATTTTTGTTCTTTGTGGTCCTAATCTTTTTTTAATCCTTAACACAGATTCTTGGAGTTCCTCTTTATTAAAAACACTATATGTATCTATCAACTCATGTAACCTGTTAGATTCGCTCCTTATAATTTCTATTCTCCTTGAATTTTTCATCTGATTGAAGAATTCATGGGGAATTTTGCATTTGCCTATATTTGCACTTTCAGCTTCTACAAAAATATTATTAGAAATTTCAAAGGAATTTAATTTTTCTGCAATTTTATTTTCAAATTGTTCATTTGAAGGTTGTTCTTTCATTCCTAAACCTCCAAATGTACTTCCTCTATGACAAGCAAATCCTTCAAGATCAATAGTTTGATATTTATATTTCTCTAGTAATGATAATAATCTAGTCTTCCCTGTACCTGTTTTTCCTCCTATAACTACTATATTCAACTTTTTTGAGAAACTATCTAATACCCATCTTCTATATATTTTGTATCCTCCCTTAAGTGTTATTGGATTTAATTTATATTTTTCCAGTAACCAAGCAATGCTTTGTGAACGCATTCCTCCTCTAGAGCAATATAATCTGATAAAAAATTCATTATTATTATTAGCAATATTTTTATGAGACTCAATACTCATAAATAAATTATCAAGAATTAATTCCATTTTTTTTTCAAAAAAATATAATCCTTCTATTACTGCTTTTTTTCTTCCTTCTTTTTTATAAATCGTTCCAATTATAGATCTCTCATCATTATCAAATAGTGGAATGTTAATAGAATTAGGCAGGTGTCCTTTATAATATTCACTCGGGCTTCTAACATCTATAAGTGGTCCTTGAAAACTTCTAAATTTCTCTAGTTCTTTTCTTTTGAAATACATGGATAGTTTTTATTTTTTTAGATTGATTTTTTAAAATGAATAACAAAGAACAAGATAACTATAATAATGCTACATTAGATTTTATAAAAAAATTTGTAGATTCCAATCAAAGGAAAAGAATAAATTCATTAACTCAAATAGAATCTGAAGTCGAAAATATTTTTAATCTTGGCCCATCACTGTTTGATATCTTTGATAGAGATGGAGACGACTGGGCTGCTGGCTGGATATTGCAAGTTTTAAAAAAATTTAAGCCTGAATTCTTTGAAAATTCCAAATTCAATAAATGGTTTAATACTTATTCAGATACTGATATTAATTATGAAGATTTACAATTGATGTTGGTTGAACAAAAATTTGAAGAGGCAGATAGATTAACTAGTTCCTATTTACGAAAATTAGCTGGGAAATTAGCTGAAAAACGTGGATATGTTTTCTATAGTGAAGTTAAGAATATGTCAGGTAAAGATCTAGAAACAATGGATCGATTATGGAATATTTATTCCACTGGTAGATTTGGATTCTCAATTCAGGCAAAGATATTAAAATCAGTAGGAAAAAAATATGAATTAATGTGGCCGAAAATTGGTTGGAAAAAAGATGGCTTATGGACTAGATATCCTGGATCTTTTTGTTGGTCATTAGATGCTCCAGATGGACATATGCCTTTAATAAATCAACTAAGAGGAGTAAGACTTATGGACTCCATCCTAAGACATCCTGCTATTGCAGAGAGACATAATAATATTCTTTAAATGAGGTATTTAATAAGTTAAAATTAAGATAGTATCAAAATATTATTATGTCCTTATTTCGGGGCAAAAATATTTTAAAAAAATTCTTTAAAAGACCAAATATTAATTGGTCAAACTACGAATTCGAATCATCATTACAGTTAAATGAATTTGTCGATCAATTATTAGAACCTATTAAAAATTCTCAATCAAGCTATCTTATAAAACTTGGTTTACATGAAGCACTTGTTAATGCAGTAAAACATGGAAATAAATTAGATCCTAAAAAAAATATAAGAGTAAGAAGAATAATCACTCCTAATTGGTGTGTTTGGCAAATTCAAGATCAAGGTAATGGTTTAGAAATAAAAAAAAGAAACTATAAATTACCAAAAAAAACAAGTAGTGTAAATGGCCGTGGATTGTACATTATTAATGAATGTTTTGATGATATTAGATGGAGTAGTAAAGGTAATAGGCTTCAGTTGGCTTTAAAAAGGTGATTTTTACTAGGGCAAGGTTGATCTATGTTGATTTCTTTTAACCATTTAATACTTTCTTCTATATACTCAATAGTCTCCTTCTCATTACAAGAAATAATTAAATGGCATAATCCCGCCGAAATTAGTTCTGCAGATCGTTTATATTTATTTCCTTTATCTTTATGCCATTTAGAATGATCAATCTTTAATTTGTCATTAAGACTTTGAACAAGCTGAATAGTATCTTTATCCCAATAGGTCATAGAATTTTTTATTTACTTTACAGCAGACCATACTTTGGTCATAAAAAATGAATTTGATTTTACATCTTTAAACCCTACTTCTTTTATTTTAGAATCTATGTCCTCTTTTATGTAATCACAATAAAAAGGCTCATGAAAAGATTTATAAAAGTTTTCCATTACGGATGTAAAGTCAGGCGAATCACTTATTTGAATAGAATCAGCTAATACTAATATCCCTCCTGGTTCAAGAACTCTAAAAAATTCATTTAATACTTTAGCTCTAATTGTTCTAGGTAATTCATGAAATAAGTAAACACAAGAAATGCACTGAAAACTATCATTTTCAAAAGGTAATTCTTCTGCATTACCTTTTATTAACTGAATTAAATCTCCATCTAAATCTGAAATATATCTACTTGCCTCTTTTAAATATGAATCAGATAAATCAATTCCTGTAATTTTTTCTTTAGGAAATGCAGCTCTTAATTGTTTTAATGTTCTTCCAGATCCTGTTGCTACATCAAGTATTTTTATAGAACTTTTTTTTCTATCGCTAAAAATTTCAAGTCCTTCTTTTATTGGCTTAATAATTCTTCTCCTCATCGAGTCAGCACTTCCGTTGAAAAGTATTTCTACTTGTAGGTCATAAATGCTAGCTGAAAAGTCTGATAAGTAACCATCTGTTTGATGATGAAAATTTCTCAAGTAATATTGAGGATAATTATCTTTATCAATTGATTTTGGTAGGTCGTCAAAGTTTTGTTTTCTGCGTCTATCCCATGTATTAGGCATATCGAGCCAAATTTTGGGATATTGAGTTAGATATCTAAGCCAAGGCTCGTCAAACAATAATTTTTTTGGATATATATTTTTTTCTGCATCATTCCAATCTTCTTCTCTTAAGTTATCCATTGAATTTTGGATTTGTATTAGAAGATCCTTATCTATATCAAAATTTTCAAGTTTCGAATCTGGAAGAATAAAATTCATTAATCTTGAACTTATCTGCTTGTGTGCAAAACCTGCAATGCTTTTACTTTGTTGTAGCGTTTTATATGCAATTTTTGAAATAGATTCCCTAGCCATTTTTCAGTTTATATATCTATATTCCAACAAAAAAAAAATCAATTTGAGAATATTTTGTGATATTTCTCAAATTGATTAATTTAAACTAATTTTTTCTTTTAATTATGCATCGTAATACATAAAGAATTCATGTGGATGAGGCCTTTGTCTTAGTTGTTGAACTTCTTCGTATTTTATATCGATAAAGTTATCAATAAAATCTTCTGTAAATACTCCACCAGCTAATAGATAATCCTTATCTGCTTTTAGAGCATTTAGTGCATCATTTAGAGATGAAGGTACTGTATCTATTTTCGCAAGTTCATCAGCTGGAAGTTCAAATAAATCTACATCTACACCATCACCAGGATCAATTTGATTTTTAATTCCATCAATACCAGCAAGCATCATTACAGAGAATGCTAAGTAAGGATTAGCAAGCGCGTCACCTGATCTGAATTCTAATCTTTTAGCTTTAGGACTTGGACCTGTTAAAGGTATTCTTACTGCAGCTGATCTATTACCCTCAGAATAAACTAGATTTACAGGTGCTTCAAATCCTGGAACCAAACGTTTATAACTATTTGTAGTTGGGTTAGTAAATGCTAGGAATGAAGGGGCATGCTTAAGTATGCCTCCGATGTACCATCTTGCGGTTTGAGATAAATTTGCATATGCTCCTTCACCAAAAAATAGTGGCTGTCCACTCTTCCATAAACTTTGGTGAACATGCATTCCTGTTCCATTATCATTAAAAACAGGCTTGGGCATAAATGTTGCAGTTTTTCCATATTTTTTTGCAACATTTCTGACAACATATTTATAAGTCATAACGTTGTCAGCAGCATTTATTAGCGAATCAAATTTCATTCCTAGCTCGTGTTGGCCGGCACCAGCAACTTCATGGTGATGTTTCTCTGTGGGAATACCTAATTCACCCATAAGAAGAAGCATCTCAGACCTGATATCTTGCGCAGTATCATTAGGAGCTACTGGAAAATAACCTTCTTTATATTGAATTTTATATCCTAAATTTCCCCCTTCTTCAATTCTCCCCGTATTCCATGGAGCTTCAATAGTATCTACGCTATAAAAACAACCTCCTTCTTTAGAGTCATATCTAACATCATCAAATAAAAAGAATTCTGGTTCTGGCCCAAAAAATGCAGTATCTGCTATACCAGTTGAATCTAGATATTTTAATGCCTTTTGGGCTAAAGCTCTTGGACACCTATCATAAGGCTCTCCGCTTCTAGGCTCTTGAATAGAGCAAATCATACTTAAGGTTTTATGTTTATAAAAAGGATCTATCCAAGCTGTACTTGCATCGGGCACCATGGACATATCCGAGGCATTAATTGCTTTCCAACCTCTTATTGATGAACCATCAAATGCTAGACCTTCTGTAAATGAATCCTCTTCTATCATGTCTGATGTCAGAGTTAAATGTTGCCATTTACCATGGATGTCTGTGAATTTTAAATCGATGAGTTCAATTCCTTCATCTTTAATTTGACTTAAAACATCTTGTGGAGACTTAGACATAACTATTGAGATACCTTCTATGAAATTAATAACTTGATGATTCTTATTATGTATCAACCGTCACTTTTTTCAACACTAGACGTCTTCTTTCAGTGTTTCAAGTCATAACTTTAATAATTATTTACTTAATTATTTAAATTGAATTAATTTCTTTAAATAAATATCGCTTATGAGACGATATTAGTTTAATTTAAAGGTAATTGAATGTAATGCTTTGACAGAAGCAAAACTTATTCCGGCTTTAAATAAAGGGAATTTATCTCATTTCTCAAAGACTTATGTTCCCTCTAGACTTTTATTAGGTCCTGGTCCTTCAAACGCACATCCAGAAGTTCTAAATGCTCTTTCATTAAATCCTATTGGTCACTTAGATGAAGCATATATTTCATTGATGTCTGATGTTCAACAACTTCTAAGATATACCTGGC
Organism: Prochlorococcus sp. AG-347-M18; assembly: GCA_003281165.1. GTDB lineage: Bacteria > Cyanobacteriota > Cyanobacteriia > PCC-6307 > Cyanobiaceae > Prochlorococcus_A. Next base: position 103,042 of record QCCT01000003.1, on the reverse strand, counting down.
AATGTAATAATCGTCTTACTCTTCCAATGAGTGGTACTGGAAGTGCAGCTATGGAAGCTTCAATAGCTAATTTTATAGAGGAAGGAGAAAAAATTCTTATCGCTAAAAAAGGATACTTTGGAGACAGACTTGTTGATATGGCAACTAGATATAAGGCAGATGTATCTATTATGGAAAAACCTTGGGGTGAATCCTTTTCTTATGAAGAAATTAAGTATGAAATAGAGACTAAAAAACCAGCTATATTTGCAATTGTTCACGCTGAAACATCTAGTGGTGTTTTACAACCTCTTAATGGAATTGGTGATGTATGTAGAAAAAATAACTGTTTGTTTTTAGTTGACGCAGTTACTTCCCTTGGCGCTCTAGAAATATTGATAGATGAATGGAAAATAGATTTAGCGTATAGTTGTAGCCAGAAAGGATTAAGCTGCCCCCCTGGACTAAGTCCTTTTACAATGAATAAGAGAGCTGAAGATAAACTAAGTTCAAGAAAAACAAAAGTTCCTAACTGGTATTTAGATTTATCTCTTTTAAATAAATATTGGGGATCTGATCGCGTTTACCATCATACGGCCCCTGTAAATATGAATTTTGCTATTCGAGAAGGTTTACGATTAATTGCAAATGAAGGTTTAGAGAATGTTTGGTATAGGCATAATACTAATGCAATGAAACTTTGGAAAGGTTTAGAAAGTCTAGGAATGGAATTACATGTATCAGAGGATTATCGATTGCCAACTCTTACAACAGTTAAGATCCCACCAGCAGTTGATGGTGATGGTTTTAGAAATCATTTATTAAGAAACTTTGGAATAGAAATAGGAAATGGACTTGGAGAATTGTCTGGTAAGGTATGGCGCATAGGATTAATGGGCTTTAACTCAAGTGAGGAGAATGTAGACAGATTATTAAACCTATTTGATACTGAGTTAAAAAAATATACTATTTTTGAGTCCTCAACTTTTTAAACCATAATTGTAAAATTCTACTGCATTCGTCTTCTAAAATACCTCCTACAATTTCCATTTTGTGATGAGAACTTTTATGCTTTGATAAGTCAATTGAGCCGCCCAATCCACCTCTTTTCTTATCGTAGGCACCAAAAATAACTTTACCCATCCTTGCTTGAATAAGTGCCGATGCACACATGGTACATGGTTCTAGATTTGTGATGATAATACATTCATTAAATCTCCAATCATTTTTTATTAGAGATGCCTGCCTTAGTGCCATAATTTCAGCATGTCCTAATGGATCATTATTTATATTTCTCCTGTTAACTCCTCTCCCAATACATCTTCCTCTCTCATCTAAAATTATTGAACAGATTGGTAACTCAACTTTTCCAATTTCTTTTGATCTTCTTAAAATAAATTTCATCCATATTGAATATTTCAGAATATTTATTCTTTTTTGTTCATCATAATTACTATTTACATTTTCAAAAATATACCTCATTTACCAATATTAAGAATAAACTTATTAATAGATATCTTATCTGATGACTGAAGATTTAATTAATAAAAAAGATATATATTTCCCTTCGTATTTAGGGACTAACGATAATTTAATTACTCTCCTAAATAAAACAACTCAAATTCTTTGTGACTGGTTCTCTAAAGCCGATAAATATGGTCCATTACCATTTGATGAGAATTTCAAGTGCTTAATGCCTGATGAGCATGGGAATTCTACAGAAGATATGTTTTCTGATATTGAATCCATTCTAAATAATTCTTTTAATCCAGTTCATCCTTGCTCTTTAGCTCATTTGGATCCCCCGCCTTTAATTTTTTCTATTTTAGGCGATTTAATTGCTGCAGGTTTAAATAATAATCTCCTTGCTTACGAATTATCTCCAAGTATTACTCTGCTTGAGGAATCATTATGCAAATGGTTTGCAAAGAAAATAGGGTTTAACGATTCTTCAGGAGGCATAGCAGCTAGCGGAGGTACTTTAAGTAATTTGAATGCACTTATAGCAGCTAGACATAATTCTGGATTAGGTTCAGATCCCAATTCTGTATTACTTGTTAGTGAAGATGCTCATTCCTCTTTTATTAAATGTATAAGAATAATGGGTCTTGATGAAGCAAATCTTATCAGGATTAAAACTGATAATAACGGCAGTATTGATATACAAAATCTTAGAAAAACTATAGATAAATGTTTTATTGATAACAAAAAAATATTCGCTATTGTTGCCACTCTAGGCACAACTATAAGAGGAGCAATTGATCCTATTAAAGACATAAGTAAAATATGCAAAGAAAGAAATATTTGGCTTCATATCGATGGCTCCATTGGAGGCATCTTTGCCATAACTTCTATACCAATAGAAGGTTTAAATAATATTAATCAGGCTAATTCGATAACGATAAATCCACAAAAAATTATTGGCATTACAAAGACTTCATCTTTGTTATTGGTTTCAAATATGAGTACTTTAGAAAATACTTTTAATACTGGTTTACCATATATATCATCTAAAGAAAATATTACTAATAGAGGAGAAATAGGAATACAAGGTTCTAGACCTGCAGAGGTTATCAAACTATGGCTTGGATTACGTTTTTTAGGTCTGAATGGAATAGAAAATATATTAAGGTCATCAATTAAAAGAAAAGATTTTTTTATAAAAAATATTAGTAAAAATAAATTTGATATATATTCAGGTCCTCTTCATATTGTTTCATTCTTACCAAATAATCTTCAACCAATAGACTCAGATGCATGGACTCAAACTAAAGTTAATGAACTAATTAAAAATAATTTTATGCTTTCAAGACCAAAATTTAAAGGTAAATATTTTTTACGGGTTGTCATGGGAAACTACAATACAAAAGAATCTCATATTGAAGAACTTTTGAGACTTTTAGATGCTTAACTAAATAGATATGGGCAGACCAAAAATTATCGCAATAGTGACAGGGTTTATATCTATAGCTATTTGTATTGCTTATTTACTTTTAATAACTATCTTTGATTTCAGAACTTATCTAAATGATCAATTATCCAATTTTACTTAGTAAAAGGGGGCAAACTCTTATTTGATTTTAAATATTTATTTATTTCGATTTTTGAAATAGCTTCTTTTACGAAGTTGTTTAAAATATCCTCTCTCTTACTTATTCTATAGATCTTATCTACTACTTCTTGAATTCCTCCATCTCCCCAATCTTGTCCATTTTTAAAATATTCAATCAAACTTAGTCCTACTATTCTTATTAACCAGCCTGCTGTAACTGATTGAATAGATTTAGATAATATTATTTTAGTTAAGCTTGTAGCTAAAGCAGGAGAAAGAATAGTGAGTCCACCTTTTAGTATTCCTTGTTTAGCTAATACGCTTAGTAATGATGTCGCTAAATCTTTTGCATCTTTTTTTGTAAGCTTTATTTCATATATTTTTGATAATTCCATTATCATTTGGACGTTTACGGAGGCAGTAGTAAGGAAATCAACAGCTGGTAATGGATTAACTAGTATTACTCCTCCTGTTATCCACATATATTTTTTTATCACTTTATTTGACATTAAATATCTTTGTTCTTGCACGAAATTTTTACTTTTAATACCTAACTTATTTGATCGAAAAAGAATATTATCCGCCAGTAACTCTTCACCATTATTATCGAGCGTTTCAATTATTTCTCTTAATAAACTTCCTACCTCTGGAATTAAATTTAAAACATCTGATTTTATGTAGGGGGATTTTTGAGGTACTGCAATAGTTTGAATAACTGAAATTTTATTTTTTCTAGCGGAAGTTATAGAAATTATATTTTCTTTAATTAGGTTATTTTCATCTCTAGACCTCAAATCACATTTATTTAGAACTATTATTATTTTTTTCCTTAATTTTAATAATTCCTTAATTAGATAGTTTTCGTATTTATTTATGTCCTGATCCAACACAAAAATAACTAAGTCAGAATTTGATGCTTGTATAATTGTTGCTTTTTCTCTTTCTTCTCCTAATTTAGATGGTTCGAATAAACCTGGAGTATCAACTATATTAATGTTTCTTTTTAAGATAGGGATACGAATTTTATAGCTATTAATTTGCTTTGTTGTGCCTATTTTTGCTGATGTTTGTCCGACAATATTTTTCAATAAACATCTTGCTATAGATGTTTTTCCTGAGGAACCTGCTCCAAAAAGAGTAACTTTATAATCTCCTGTTTTTAGTTGTGACTCTAGTTTATTTTTTTGATAATTTAACAATTCAACTTTTACTTTATCGTTAATTTTTTTATTTATTTTCTCGACCCCTTCCAAACTTATCTTGGCAGCACCATATGTATTCTTGAATGAAAGTGTATTTTTCTTATTTTTAAATATAACTCTATAAACTATTTTTTTAAATAATTTTTTATCAATATTATAAAAGATATAAAAAATTACTATTAAAAATAAAAGGGTATAAATATTTACTATTCGTATAAATATCGAAAATAAAATATATAGAAATAATATTATTACAATATACTTTATATACTTTATTCTAAAGTAATTCATTCTATCGATTATTTTTAAAAATGTTATAAATAAGAAAAAATAAACCAATATTAATAGATATATCAGCAATATTAAATACAGGAAAATTTATAATATTTAAATTTATAAAATCAACAACAAAACCTTTATATATCCTATCTATACCATTACCAATAGTTCCTCCAAGAATAAAGCTATAAGAATATAATTCGTATGATTTAAAAGTATTTTTACTACATATTAAATAAATAAGTAATATTGAAAAAAAAATACTTATAAAAGATAAAAATATTCTACTTCCACTAAAAATGTTAAATGCTGCTCCGTAATTTTTTACAAAGTCTAATTTAAATAAAAGAAAATCTTTATTAATAAATAATTTTTTATTATTAAACATTAAATATTTACTAAATTGATCTATTAGAACAATGAAAATACTTAAAATTAGAAAATATAATTTTGTTTGTATATTATTAATCATTATTTGCTACGTTTTAAACGTTTTATAGTTTTTATAAGTAATAAAAGTGGAAAAAGCATTAAAAAATGATAACCAATTTTCCCTAAAGAGTATTTCCCTAAATTATATAAAAATAAATTGAATTTACTGTAAAATATAATTTGTATGAGGTTATAAAATATTCCAGTTAAATGCATAGCCACTATTGCCATAAATCCATTTTTTAAAAAGTTTCCAACGTTAATTTTATTTCTAGCATTTAAATTATCAATTATATTGATTAATGGATATACACCTAATAAATAACCAAAATTTGGGGTGAGCAAATATCCTATTGAACCTCCTTCATGAAAGACTGGAAATATAAATAATCCTAAAATTATATATATTGAAAATGCTCTAAAAACAACTTTTTTATGGAATATAAGAGTAAGTAATATTATAGTTGGGATATGCCATGTGATAGGCATCTCAAAGCTATTACTAGATTTAACGATAAATTGTAGTGGAATATAGACAGGTAACATTGTTGTTATTAATAGTGATTGGAGACTCACCAGTATCTCAATTAATTTATAAAAATTGAGCATTATTATAAATTCTATTTATAAACTTCTCAATGCAACAATTGGATCTAATTTAGAAGCTCTTTTTGCAGGTAAAACGCCAAAGATTAAACCTATTGATCCTGAAATGATCATGGTGGAAAAAGTTGTAGTAATTCCTACAGATGCAGGAAGTGGTGTTATCAGTGATAAAAGAAAAACACCTGATAATCCGGTTGTTGTTCCTATTAATCCTCCAATAGAAGATAAAATCAATGCCTCAATTAAAAATTGAATTAATATATCTGACTGTTTTGCTCCTATTGCTTTTCTTAGACCAATCTCTTCAGTCCTTTCGCTAACAGAAACGAGCATAATATTCATGATTCCTATGCCTCCAACCACCAAAGATACTGCCCCAATACCAGCCAATAAAAAAGTTAGTCCACTTGTTATGTTTGTCACTATATTCAATGCGTCTTCTTGTGATCTAACTGCAAAGTCATCATCTCTTATTATTTTATGTCTTTGCCTTAATAAGTTAGTAATTTGAAATTTTGCGGCACTAGTGGCATTTTTATTAATCGCTTCCACACTAATGAAGCTTAAACTTACGCCATATGTAGGGTCCTTACCAGTAATTCTATTAACCATTGTTGTTAATGGAATATAAGCATTTTTGTCTTGATTACTTCCAAATACAGCACCCTTTGGTTTTAATATTCCAATAATTTCATAAGTATGATCTTTAATTCTAATTTTCTCACCAAGTGATGAAGATTTATTGTTAAAGAATTCCTCTTTAAGATCAGGACCTATTACTACAAAACTTCTTGCACTATTAACATCACTTTTTGATAAAAATCTTCCCTTATCTACTTCAAAGCTTCTTACATCTAGAAATTCAGGAGTAACTCCAGCAATTGATATATTTAGACTTTTAGAATTTGATTGCACTATTTCGTTAGCAGAAATTTGAGGGGCAACTTTTTTAACTGTTGGTACTTGATTACTTATTGCTTCTGCATCTTCTAAAACTAGGTTTTTAGGAAATGAAATACCTCTTCTTCTTGTATCATTATTTCCAGGAACAATGAATAAAACATTTGCACCTAAATTACTTAATTGATTTTTTGCTAATGTTTGAGCACCTCTACCAAGTCCAACAAGGGTAATAACTGAAGCATTTCCTATAATTATCCCAAGCATTGTTAACGAACTTCTTAATTTGTTCGAAACTAATGTTTTTGTGGCCATGCCTAAGGCTTCTTTTATTGAGATATTCCTAGACATATTTATATTTATCTATTGCATTATCATCATCCTCAATTTGCCCCATGTATATAACACCCTCATTAAGTTGAAGTGTAACAAGGTCGCCATTACTAATTTGATGTTTATCCAAATTTTCTAAGTTACAAATTGTAGAAATTTTTTTATTATTTTCATTAAACAAAGCATAAACATCATTTACATTTTGGTTGGTAACAATTCCCGCAATATTTTTACTTAGTGGAATATTTTTCATTAATTCTTCCGGAACAAATAATATTTCTCCTGGACAAATTAAGGATATGTCAAGATTATTTTTTATTATTCTTGCTTTACCTGTGACACCAATTTCTCCTATTGAAATTCCTCTCGATACAATCTTTCTTACTAAACCGACTTTTATTAAATCAGTAGAGCCACTAATGCCAGTTAACGTGCCTGCAGTTTGAACTACTAAATCTCCTTGATTAAGGATCCCCATCTCCTGAGCAATTTGCATTGCTAAACTAAATGTTTTGGCTGTTCTTTCATCATTTTTAACTACTATGGGAGTAACTCCCCAAACAAGTTGTAATCTTCTCGCTACACTCCTTTCTGTAGTAGTTGCCAAAATTGGCGTTGGTGGTCTGAACTTACTTACATTTCGAGCAGTAGAACCTGATTTTGTTAAAGGGATTATAGCTCCTGCATCAAGTTGTCTAGCTATATTACTTACAGCTCCACTGATAGCATTTGGGATCGTACTAGGTAAGTGGCTTTCAATAGCTTTAAGTGGATAGTCCCTTTCAATTCTTCTTGCTATGGTTGCCATCGTTTCTACTGCCTCTACAGGATAATCGCCAACTGCGGTTTCGTTTGAAAGCATTACAGCATCAGTACCATCCAGAATTGCATTTGCAACATCACTAACCTCGGCCCTAGTTGGTCTTGGGTTAGAAGCCATAGAATCAAGCATTTGAGTCGCTGTAATTATTGGGATACCTAATGAATTAGCTTTTCTTATTAATTCCTTTTGTAAAAGAGGAACTTCTTCAGCTGGCATTTCTACTCCCAAATCACCTCTTGCAACCATAACCCCATCACATAAGGGTAATACTGTATCAATTTGATCAATTGCTTCAAATTTTTCAATTTTCGCTACTACTGGAGTTGAATGTCCATTTTTGTTTATTAAATCTTTTATTTCGTTTATATCGGATGGATTTCTTACAAAACTTAGTGCTATCCAATCAACTCCTTCAGATAAACCAAATTTTAAATCATCTTTATCCTTTTCTGTTAATGCTTTTACTGATAATTGAACATCTGGGAAATTAACCCCTTTATTGTTTGAAAGAACTCCTCCTACAGTTACTATGCACTCCAAATTATTAGTTTTTGTGTCAACTTTTTCTACAATCATTTCTATTTTTCCATCATCTAAAAGTATTCTTTTCCCTTCGCTAACTTCTTGAGAAAGTTTATCATAGGTTACATTTGCAATAGTATTTGTACATTCGACTTCATTCGATGTCAGTGTGAATTTATCACCTTTTTTAACTTTAACTGGACCATCTTTAAAGCGCCCTAATCGTATTTTAGGTCCTTGAAGATCTTGCAATATTCCAATATCAATATCTAACTTTTTTGATACTTCTCTTATTGTTTTAATTCTTTCAGCATGATCTTTATGATCACCATGTGAGAAATTTAATCGGAATGTTGTTACTCCAGCTTTAATTAAATCTGTAATTATCTCTTCAGATTGAGTTGCAGGGCCAATAGTTGCTACTATTTTTGTTCTTCTTTTTAAATCAATATTCGACATATATAGATAATATTGCTAGATATAAATAAATTTACCATACCCAAAGTTAGTTATTTAAGTCATGGATTTTCAAACTTATCAGAAAAAAGCTAGAGAAACAGCACAATATCCAGATTTAGGTTCAAATAATATTTATCCAACTCTTGGTTTAGTTGGAGAGGCTGGTGAGGTTGCAGAAAAAATAAAAAAGGTTATCAGAGATAAAAAAGGAATATTTGATAACGAATCAAAATTAGGTATCAAAAAAGAGTTAGGTGATGTTTTGTGGTATGTGTCGAATCTTTGTACAGAATTAAATTTTAATTTAGAAGATGTTGCATTACAAAACCTTGAAAAACTAAAATTAAGAGCAGCTAAAGGCAAGATAGGCGGCTCTGGAGACGATAGATAAATTCAGCTATACCCCAAGCTAGCATACTGGAGATTCGTAATTAAATTTTGGATAACATTTAAAAGTAAAAAAGCTAATAATGATGAAATATCAAATCCACCGATAGGAGGAATAATGCCTCTGAAAATGTTTAAATATGGATCTGTGATAGAAGTTAATGCAGATAAAACACCATTACTCCAATCAATACCGGGAAACCATGTTAGTAAAATTCTAATTATTAATATGAAAGAATAGATTGATAAAGTTTGACCCAGAACTGCAAAAATCTCAGATAACATCATCTTTTTGTAATTAATTATATCCTAACATTTACTTCTTATTGCTGCTTCCTATCTTAGAGAGATATTCATTACTAACAGCAAAAGTTTGAAAAAACTTTTCTGATAATGATAACCAATATGATCTACCATCTTTTTGCTTCCGTTTGATGATAAGCTTCTTTTCTAATAATTCTTTAATATGGTCATAAGCTCCTGAACCTCGAAGAAGTATAAGATCGGATTGCAGGATCTTTTTCTTGATTGCAATGGTTGCCAATGTCCTTAATTCGGATGTTTTCAAATCAGAAGGAAGTAAATCATCGACGAATTCATTAAGACTAGATTTTAGTTCCAAAGAAAAGCTGTTATTAACTTCATTTAATTCAATAGCTGAGTTGGGATTAGAGTATTTACTTTTTAGATCTTTAATTGCATCATTTATCGAGTTGATATCAGAATTAGTAATTACTGAAAGATCCTTTTTTGTTATTGGTCTGCCTTTTAAATATAGAACAGCTTCAATTTTAGTAACTAGATCTATATCAGATATTGGGGCTGTATTCAGATCAGATTGATTGATTTTTATTACCTAAATCTGTCCTAATTTACCTTAAATTCAATCTGATGCACCAAGAAATAATTTATATGTATCGTTTTGAGTTTCATCCCAGAATTTATAGCCTAGAATTTCTACAAATTTATTCCATTCTAAAATTTCATTTCTATCGATTAAAACTCCAATAACAATTTTCCCTACATCAGCACCATAATTCCTGTAGTGAAAAACGCTTATAGACCAATATGATTTCATATTATTTAAGAAGTTTATTAATGCGCCAGGCCTTTCAGGAAACTCAAATCTGTACAAAAGCTCAACAAAGTTTCTATTATCCATTTCTTTAAAATTCTTTGGTAATCTTCCACCTACCATATGTCTGAGATGATTTTTAGATAATTCATCATCACTTATGTCAATAAATGAGTACTCCGAATTTCTAAATACACTTAAAAGATTTTTTTTATCATTTAACCCATAGACTTGAACTCCTACAAAAATCTGGGCATTCTTAGAATTCGACATCCTATAGCTAAATTCAGTTAAATTTCTATTATCAAGTAACTTACAAAAATCAATTAAACTTCCAGCACGTTCTGGAATTTCAACAGCCATCATTACTTCTTTACATTCTCCAAGTTCTGCTCTCTCTGCCACAAATCTAAGTCTCTCAAAATTCATATTTGCACCACATGCAATAGCAACCATTTTTTTATTTGAATGATTCGAATTTAAAATATCTTTTTTCATCCCAGCAATTGATAATGCTCCTGCGGGCTCTAGTATTGATCTAGTATCCTCAAAAACATCTTTTATAGCAGCACATATTTCATCAGTATTAACCCTAATCATCTTATCGATATATTTTCTAGCAATTTCAAAAGTATTTTTACCAATTTTTTTTACTGCGACTCCATCTGCAAATTGGCCGACAGAGGATAATTCAACGATTTTTGATTCTTCCAAGGATTTTGTCATAGCGTCAGCATCTTCAGGTTCTACGCCTATTATTTTTACTTCAGGCCATATTTTTTTAATGTATAAAGATATTCCTGATATCAATCCACCACCACCAACAGCAATATAAATTGCATAAGGTTTGTCATTTAGTTGCTGTTCAAGTTCAATAGCTATTGTTCCTTGTCCTGCTATTACATCAGGATCATCAAAAGGATGAATAAAACATAAATTTCTTTCTTGGCTAATCCTTATTGCCTCTTTGTACGTTTCATCATAATTATCACCAAATAGAATGACTTTTGCTTTTAAATTTTTTACGGCATTTACTTTTACCAAAGGTGTTGTAATGGGCATTAATATTGTTGCTTGGCAATTTAACTTGAGAGCACTAAGTGCGACCCCTTGAGCATGATTACCAGCACTTGAAGTAATTACTCCTTGAGCAAGCTGTGAATTGTTGAGCTTGCTCATTTTGTTATATGCACCTCTTATTTTGAATGAAAATACATCTTGAAGATCTTCTCTTTTTAGAAAAACTTCATTATTAAGTGTATTACTTAAATTATGAGCTTTCTCTAGTGGTGTTTTTTTTGCTACTTCATAGACTTCAGCTTGAAGTATCTTTTCAAAATAATTATTCATATTTATATTTTTAGCATTAATTATTAATCTAATAAAACATTACATGATCTATTTCAAAAAAAATACTCATTTTGCACCTCGGCGTTTTAGATTATATAGATACCAAATATTGTTCAATGCTTTTAAGTGAGTTAAGTCATCCAAATCAACTACATGGCTTAACAGTTTCACAATTAGAGGAAATTGCTTGTCAAATAAGAGAAAGACATCTTCAAGTAGTATCTACTAGTGGTGGACATCTCGGCCCTGGTTTGGGTGTAGTTGAATTGACATTGGCTTTATATCAAACGCTTGATCTTGATTTTGATAAGGTTGTTTGGGATGTTGGACATCAAGGTTATCCACACAAATTAATAACAGGTCGTTTCAATCAATTTGATTCACTCAGGCAACAAAATGGAGTGGCCGGTTATCTTAAAAGAAGTGAGAGTAAATTTGACCATTTTGGAGCAGGTCATGCAAGTACATCTATATCTGCTGCTTTAGGCATGGCAATGGCTAGAGACAGAAAAGGTGAGAATTATAAATGTGTTGCTGTTATTGGAGATGGAGCATTAACGGGAGGAATGGCGTTAGAAGCTATAAATCATGCAGGTCACCTTCCTGATACTCCTTTGGTTGTAGTATTAAACGATAATGATATGTCTATATCACCTCCAGTTGGCGCCCTTTCATCTTACTTAAATAAGGTAAGACTTAGTCCACCTTTACAATTTTTGTCCGATAGTGTTCAAGAAAGTGTAAAAAATATTCCCTTAATTGGTAAAGATATTCCAGAAGAACTAAAAAATATTAAAGGAAGTGTTAGACGATTAGCTGTGCCAAAGGTTGGAGCTGTTTTTGAGGAACTTGGATTTACTTATATGGGTCCTATTGATGGTCATGATATCGGAAATTTAGTTAATACTTTTAACGCTGCTCATAAACTTAAAAAACCTGTACTTGTTCATGTAGTTACAACAAAAGGAAAGGGTTACCCTTATGCAGAAGCTGATCAAGTTGGTTATCACGCACAGTCTGCATTTGATCTGACAACTGGGAAATCAATTCCATCAAAGAAACCTAAGCCTGTTAGTTATAGTAAAATATTTGGCCAAACCTTATTGAAAATTTGTGAACAAGACAGCAAAGTTGTAGGCATTACAGCTGCAATGGCTACAGGTACTGGTTTAGATATATTGCAAAAAAATATCCCAGATCAATATATTGATGTAGGGATAGCAGAACAACATGCAGTTACTCTCGCAGCAGGAATGTCATGTGATGGTCTTAAACCTGTTGTAGCTATCTATAGTACTTTTCTTCAACGTGCCTTCGATCAATTAATTCATGATGTAGGTATACAAAATTTACCAGTATCTTTCGTACTTGATAGAGCTGGGATTGTTGGAGCTGATGGTCCTACTCACCAAGGTCAGTATGATATCAGTTATATGAGATCGATACCTAATTTTGTATTGATGGCACCAAAAGATGAGTCTGAATTACAGAGAATGTTAATAACATCTATTAACCATAAGGGTCCTACAGCTTTAAGAATACCTAGAGGTTCTGGATTAGGAGTGGCTGTAATGGATGAGGGTTGGGAACCTTTGAATATAGGCGAAGCTGAAATACTTGAAGAAGGAGAAGATATTTTAATTATTGCTTATGGTTCAATGGTCGCATCAGCTATTGAAACAGCAAAGATCCTAAAGAATATGAACATTAATTCATGTATTGTTAATGCAAGATTTGTTAAACCTCTAGATAAAAATCTTATTATCCCTTTAGCAAATAGAATTAAGAAAGTGGTAACGATGGAAGAAGGAACCTTAATAGGTGGATTTGGTTCTGCAATAGTTGAATTATTTAACGATAATGAATTAACTTTTCCCGTATACAGAATAGGTATACCCGATGTTTTAGTTGATCATGCTTCACCTGATCAGAGTAAAGAAAAGTTAGAACTTATGCCTGATCAGATGGCAGATAAAATTGTTAAGAAATTTAAGTTAAATAATTAAAAATTTAATAAATAAATTTTTATAAAACACCACGTGAGGCTAATCCTAAGATTGCACCAATCCCGAAAATATGACCTAGGCAATTAGCACCTACAACTGAAGCGTGACTTAAACCACCATAGAATTTTGAATTAGGTATTTCAAAACCTTCATTTGGTTTTCTTATAGTTGCTCTGGCAATTGCATAAGCAAAAACATTACATGCAATCATTACGATGGCACACTTTGGAGACCAAGAAAAAGTTGCTGGATCTGCAGCTGCAAATAATGTAGTAAACATAAAAAATCGTTATTTTTATATATTCTCTAACACTTTTACCTAAAAAACACAAAATTGTAAAAGGTCTTAAGAGTTGTTTACTTCTAAGCTATCTAACAACCTTATAAATCCAAACAAAATAACAAAATCACTTAAAGTTAGGAAGGATTCCGCTAAACCATGCAGAAAGTCAACCTCAACAAGAGTTTTATTATAGTAATTTAGTGTGAAGATAGATACCAATATAGTTATCAGTACGAATAAAACAGTTAAGGAAAATCCTGTTTTTACAAAATTATTAACAGATTTTATTTTATATAAGTAGAACAAAAATATTGCATAAGGAATTATTGATACCGCGAACAAAAATGTGTTATCGATTAAACCTAATTTTTCTATAAATTTTAAAAATAAATCATTCATAAGTCTCTTTTCCTCTAAAAATTTTTATTGCTGCTAAGGCTAATGTTGAATTACCTATAAATGTAAATATTCCTTGAAGTGATACTAGACCGTAAAGATTTTCCTGGTTGTCATAGATATGCCAAGTGATCGCACACATAGCACCTATTAAGTTTGGGACCATAGCGAGGCTTAACCAAAAAAATAAATTATAGTTTTTATATGTAGAAATTTTATTTATGACAAATATGGCAGCAATCCATTCTATTACTGATGAGATATGTATTAACCAAGTTCCAAATGATAATTCGTGCAAAATTTTATATTTTTTTCTTTAAAACGTTGAGAACTTCTTTAGCATGATTTATAGGTAAAACACTAATCCATCTATAAGAAATTTCCCCATCTGGAGAAATCAAAAAAGTATTTCTATCTGAGAATGGAGGAATCCAGGAACCATATTTATCACTAACAATTCCGTCAGGATCAGATAATAAAGTGTAGTTAATGGACTTCTCGCTGCAGAAACTTTCATGAGAATCTTGATTATCGGCACTAATGCCAACAATTTCGGCATTATTTTTTGAAAAATCTTTTTTTAATTCTGAAAAACCTTTAGCTTCAAGGGTGCAACCTGCTGTAAAGTCTTTAGGATAAAAATACATAACAAGCCATTTACCTTGAAAATCACTTAACTTCCAAGTTGTTTTTGTTTTTATGTTTTTATTAAAACCTTCTAACTGAAAGTTGGGAGCAATATCTCCAATTTCAGGAGCAAAATCAAAAGAGAAGGCTGAATTACAATTAAATAAGAGAATAAATGGTATTAATATACTTGCTACTAAATTTCTCATCAAATCTAGAATTTTTTTAAATCAACTCCATTTGATTTAGCAAATTTATCTAAACCTACTTTTTGTATAGATTTTATAGCTTTGGTACTTATTTTGATATTTACCCATTTTTTTCCCTCTTCCCACCATAGTCTCCTTTTTTGGAGATTAACTTGCTGCAATTTTTTTGTACGAATATGTGAGTGACTCACTGCCATCCCGTTATTAGCTTTTGCACCAGTAAGTTCGCAAACTCTTGACATATTTATTAAGTTAAATCTTTAAAAATTTTAACACATGACTTAATTTGTTGAATTAAGTAATTCAGAAATTAATTCGGCATTATTATTTTGTAAATTAATTATCTGTTCTTGATCTAATCCGCCCACTGATAGCTTAGCCATATCGTAGACATGATTAGCAATTTTAGATGCCAATGGATTTTCAATAGGATCTTTTTTATCAATAATTATTTTGTTGCCTGTAATTTTATTAAGACCCACAATAAGAGGATGTTCTTTGTTAATTAAGAGAACATGATATTCAGGTAAGCCTGGCATTTTTTGTTCCATGTAAGCTCCCATATCATTAATTCTTCTCATTTGTTCTGGAAGCAAGATCATCGCTGGTGGAGCATCTTTACTTGAAAGTGACTGGACTTTAACTGTTACTTTCTCATTGTTAAGGGCCTTAACTACTGTATCTCTAAGATTATCTGTATTTGATTTGCCATCCTTATCCACAATTTCTTTAGATTCTTTATCTTCTAGTTCATTTATTTCTGAATCTACTCTTTGGAATTGATAATCTTCATTTTTACTTTCCAACCATGGAAGAAATTGAGCGTCAATTAAGGGATCTGATTTGATAACTTCTTTATTATCAGATAAACAGATATTTAATGCACTAGATTGTGCAATCAAATCTGAACAGTAAATTATTTTTTTAGAATCTGTTAATTTATTTCGCTCTTTGTAATTTGCGAGAGTTGTGAAATATTTATCATTGGACTTGATGAGAGATTTATTTTCAATATCTTTATTTACGTCTTTCTCTGAATTTATAATTGTTTCGAAAATTATACTGTTATTTACTAAATCAGCAAATTTTTCATCTTCGATAGCACCGATTTTAATAAAAGCAGAGATTGAATCCCAAATTTCTGCATAAAATTCTGGTGAATTTTTTATCAAATCCTTCAGTTTATTAGCGATTTTTTTTGAGATAAATGACGATATAGACCTTACTTTTCTATCTGTTTGTAATGCACTTCTACTAACATTTAGTGGTATATCTGTAGAATCGATAACTCCTCTTAGAGGTAAAAGGTATTTTGGTACTATCTCTTTAATTGAATCGCTTACGAATACTTGATTGCAAAATAGTTTTATTTCTCCTTTTTCCCAATCAGCTCTACCTGACAACTTTGGAAAATACAATATTCCTTGTATGTCATATGGATAATCTGTATTTAGATGAATCCATAACAGTGGATCTCCCTGGAAAGGATAAAGGTATTTATACAACTCAATGTAATCTTCATCTTTTAATTCACTAGGTTGTTTTCTCCAAGGAGGATTTTTCTTGTTAATTGTCTCTCCTTCTAATAAGACATCTATTGGCATAAAATCACAATATTTTTTTATAAGTGATTTAATCCTTTCAGGCTCAATAAACTCTTTTTCTTCTTCAAGTAGGTGAAGAATAACATCTGTGCCAATTGTCGCTCTTTCTGATTCCTCTAACGTGAAATTTGGCGATCCATCACAAGACCATTTGAAAGCTTTTGATTCTCCAATTGCCGACTTAGTTAATATATCAACTTTATCTGCCACCATGAAACTGGAATAAAAACCTAGTCCAAAATGACCTATGAATTCATCATTATCTTTTTTGTATTTAGTTAGGAATTCTTCAGCACTAGAAAATGCAACTTGATTTATGTATTTCTTAATTTCTACATCATTCATTCCAATTCCATTATCGGAAATTGTTAACGTATTTTTTTCACGGTTAATTGTTATTTTTACTTGAGCCTCCTCAGTATTATCGCAATCACCTGCCATAGATGCCATTCTTCTTTTACTAATTGCGTCAACACCATTACTAACAAGTTCTCTTAAAAAGATTTCATGGTCAGAATATACTGCCTTTTTGATAATTGGGAATATATTTTCGGTATTAATACGAATTTCGCCTTTTTCCATTTAAAAAAAATCAAACATTTTAAATCTTATTTCTTAAAAACTAGTAAATCAAGTTTAATTAGGAGTATTGTCCGAACCACTTATGAATTCAAAGTTAAATAAATTTTTAAAAGGTTTTATTTAACCCACAAAATCTCACTACAATTATTTTCTTTCATAATTTGATTGGCTTTAGCCAAGTCATCAATTGGATTTAAATATAAGACAGCAATATTTCCTTTTTTCTGTTGTACTTTTTGTTCATTCATACCTTTTTCTAAGGAATAGGAATCCTTAAACATCAATAAAATCTTTTTTTTCTCTGTCTTTTCTTCCTTAATTAAATTTCTTAAAATGTCTACTGAAATTGTAAATCCAATCCCATTAAATATTTTCTCATTAGGACTAAATGTTCTTACCAATTCATCATATCTTCCGCCTTTTGCAATGACGCTTTTATTTTTGCCATTATCCCCTATTAGTTGAAATACTATTCCTTCATATAAATTCAAGTGAGGTTGAAAAGTAGGATCAAGTTGTAATTTAACACCATATTTATTTGATATTTTTGATAATGTTTCAAATAAAAAATTTAAGTCATCTAATGTTTTACTAGTTCCATATATAGTTTTTAATTTTTTTAATATTGAGAGTGGCTCTCCTCGTGTGAATAAAAGATCTTTAAGAATATATTTATCATCTTCACCTATTCCTAGTTTAGATAAATTATCTTGATCAAAATCAACCAAACTTTTCTTAATTTCTTCAAAATTATTATTCTTATATTTCTTTAGTATCAAATCCATTATTTTTGTGGTGCTTACTAATAGAAATAAATTACAACCATCCTTCAAATTAATATTATCGATTGAATCAAACAAAATATTAATAACTTCAATTTCTGGGTATTTTGTATCATATCCAATTAATTCAATTCCACTCTGCAATTTTTCTTGTAAATTAAATGAATTTTTATTATTTTGTTTTTTATCAAAAACCATTCCATTGGTGAATAACCTTATTGGTCTTTTCTTATTTATTAATCTAGTAGATGACAATTTAACAATTGATGTTGTCATTTCTGGCCTAAGACATAATGAATTATTACTTACTATTCCTACAACCTGATTTTCATTAATAACGCCACGGCCTTTTATGGTCTCTAAAGTATTTATAAATGAGGGTGAAACCTCTTCATATCCCCATAGTTTATAAATACTATTTAAATTATTTATGATGTTCGAGTTATTTTTTACATCGACTAATTTAATTTCCTTTATATCGCTCATTTTAATATTTACTAATTTAGGTATAGAGATTTTTTTTAAATGGAGAAACTTTATCTAGTTCATTTTTTAATTCATTCTCAAGGCTGGGAGAACAAGCTAAAATTCTTCCTGAACTTAAATTAAATTCACCTGATGGATAATCAGAAATAATACCTCCAGCCTCTTTAACAATAATAGCACCGGCCGCGAGGTCCCATACCTCCAATCCTCTTTCCCAATATCCATCTACCTTACCTGCCGCAACAAATGCTAGATCAACTGCTGCGGCACCTCCTCTTCTAACACCTCTAGTTTTATGTGTTAAATAACAAAATTCTGCATAATTATTATCCTCTGTCTCAAATCTGTCATAAGAGAAACCAGTTACAAGTAGACTATCAGAAAGATTAGAGGGATTCGATACTTTAAGTTCACTATCATTACAAAATGAGCCTAAACCTATACAGGCCGAATATAGTTCATTTAAATAAGGAACTGATATAGCTCCTATAATTGGTTTGTTTTTATATACAAGACCAATAGAAGTTCCAAAGAAAGGATATCCATGTGAATAATTTGTTGTACCATCTAAAGGGTCTATACACCACGTTAAATCCGATGATTTGGTTAATTTACCAGATTCCTCTGCATTTATAGAAATGTTTGGTGTCTCTTCTAATAAATATTCTTTTATTTTATTTTCAACTTCCAAATCTACATTAGTTACTAGATCACCCTTCCTACCCTTAGATGATATTTTTTGGATTTTATTGTAATTAACTTTTAAAATTTCATTGCCAATTTGTGCTGATTTCTTAGCTTTTTCGTACAAACTGGAAAGGTTTACTTGATTTGAAAGTTCCTCTATTTCACTAAATTCAAACATGATAA
Source organism: Prochlorococcus sp. AG-347-M18 (assembly GCA_003281165.1). Classification (GTDB taxonomy): domain Bacteria; phylum Cyanobacteriota; class Cyanobacteriia; order PCC-6307; family Cyanobiaceae; genus Prochlorococcus_A. The sequence continues at coordinate 83,798 of QCCT01000003.1, read as the reverse complement.
TTAATCTTCCTCAAATTCCCAAGGTGGTGCAACTCTTGTATTTCCCCTCCCAAAATATTGTCCAAATTGTAAATCGTATACTTCGTCTTCATATGTAGTTTCAACCTCAAGATCTGAAGTTGCTTTAGCAACACAAAGAAGTGCATAACCTTTGTCTTTTAAAGCTTTAGATACACCCATGGCTTCAGGTTGTTGCAAATTACCAGATATTATTTTAACTGCACAACTTGTACAGCAACCGTTTCTACATGAAAATGCAAGTTTGAAACCTTTCTTTTCAAATTCCTTGAGTATATACTCGTCACTATTAACCTGCTCTTGGTAAACCTTTCCTGTTTCTTTATTTTTAATCGTGACTGTGAAAGTCTTTTTCAAATAATTTTCCTCAAAAATAGGATGATAAGGGGTTAAAATGGTTATCTAGGGAGAGGTGGCCGAGTGGTTGAAGGCGCAGCACTGGAAATGCTGTATAGGGGCAACTTTATCGAGGGTTCGAATCCCTCTCTCTCCGTTTTATATTAGTTTATTTTGGTTAACTACATCAACAATTTTGTTTCTATTGAATTTTTTAAAATAGATAGGAATCTTTTTGACAAGTTATAAATAATCTTTTTTAATTAAATTAAGTTGAAAATATTTGATTTTTACTATTATATGTAGATATCTAAGACAAAAATTAATTAAATTATTAGTAAATTTTGCTTTAATTTAGCGATCTAAAATCATGGGGCAAATAGTTGGAATTGATTTGGGTACTACTAACTCTGTTGTCGGAGTTATAGAAGCTGGTCGTCCAATTGTTATTGCTAATTCTGAAGGTTCTAGAACTACACCTTCAATAGTTGGATTTACAAAAGACAAAGAAATAGTAATAGGAGATCAAGCAAGAAGACAACTTGTTCTTAATCCTAAGAATACCTTTTATAATCTTAAAAGATTTATTGGCAGTGACTGGGATGAATTAGATGAGAATAGTATTTCTGTTCCTTACAATGTCAAGGCTAATAATACTGGAAGCGTTAGAGTTCTCAGTCCAAATACAGAAAGAGAGTATGCACCAGAAGAACTAGTTAGCTCATTAATTAGAAAATTAATTAATGATGCTGAAACATATCTTGGAGATACTGTTGAATCTGCTGTTATTACCGTCCCTGCCTATTTCAATGAATCTCAAAGGCAAGCTACAAAGGATTCTGCAATATTGGCTGGTATAAAAGTAGATAGAATCCTAAATGAACCTACAGCAGCAGCTTTAGCTTATGGTTTTGAAAAAAGTTCTTCTAATAATGTTTTGGTTTTTGATTTAGGGGGAGGAACATTTGACGTCTCATTATTAAAAATTTCTAATGGTGTGTTTGACGTTAAAGCAACTTGTGGAGATACCCAATTAGGTGGAAACAATTTTGACTCAAAAATAGTAGATTGGCTTGCTGAAAAATTTCTTGCTAAATATGAAATTGATCTAAGAAGGGATAGACAAGCTTTACAGAGATTAACTGAAGCTGCCGAAAAAGCTAAATGTGAATTATCTGGATTGCAAAAAACAAAAATATCATTACCTTTTATCACCACTAGTAAAGAGGGACCATTACATATTGAGGAGACCTTAGATAGAAAAATATTTGAATCATTATCTCAAGATCTTTTAGATAGATTATTAGAGCCTGTGCAAATAGCGTTAGATGACTCCGGATGGAACGCAGATGATATAGATGAGGTAGTTCTTGTCGGTGGCAGCACAAGAATTCCAATGGTTCAACAGTTAGTAAAGACTCTTGTTCCTAATGATCCCTGTCAATCAGTTAATCCAGATGAAGTTGTTGCAATTGGTGCGGCAATACAATCTGGAATAATTAACGGTGATTTACAAGATTTACTACTAAATGACGTTACTCCCTTATCTTTAGGTTTAGAAACTATTGGTGGTCTTATGAAGGTACTTATTCCTCGTAATACACCAATACCAGTGAGACAATCGGATGTTTTTAGTACATCAGAAGCTAATCAATCATCAGTGGTTGTACAAGTAAGGCAAGGCGAAAGGCCTTTAGCATCTGAAAATAAATCACTAGGTAAGTTTAGGTTATCAGGAATACCTCCAGCTCCAAGAGGAATACCTCAAGTGCAAGTAGCATTTGATATAGATGCTAATGGTCTTTTAGAAGTTAGTGCAACTGATAGAACAACTGGTAGAAAGCAAACAGTTACAATTTCTGGAGGCTCAAATTTAAATGAACAAGAAATTAATTCTATAATTGAAGAAGCTAAATCAAAAGCTAATGAAGATAGAAAGAAGAGATCGGTTATTGATAGAAAAAATACTGCCTTAACACTCATTGCTCAAGCTGAGAGGAGACTTAGGGATGCTTCTTTAGAATTTGGGCCTTATGGAGCTGAAAGACAACAAAAAGCTGTAGAATTAGCAATTCAAGATGTTGAAGATTACATAGATGATGAGGATCCTCAAGAATTAGAATTTTCAGTAAGTGCACTTCAAGAAGCATTATTTGGTTTAAATAGAAAATTTGCAGCAGAAAGGAAAACCGATAATAATCCATTGCAGAGCATTAAAAATACATTTGGATCATTAAAAGATGAACTGTTTTCTGATGATTATTGGGATGATGACCCTTGGGATAATCAAATGAATAGAAATTATAGAAATTCGAGGTATGGTAACTCTAGGGATGATGATCCATGGGACAATGACTATTTCCTCTAAAAAAGACTATTTGTCGATTTTGGGTTTGTCCCATGATTTCGACGACAAAGAACTTAAAAAGGCCTTTCGAAGAGAAGCAAGAAAATGGCATCCAGATTTAAATAAAAATGATCTAAATGCAGAAGAAAGATTTAAATTAATTAACGAAGCATACGAATATCTACGCGAACCAAATAATAGTAAAAATAGTGCGGTTGAAAATATTCAGGAGGATTACGAAAATAATAACTTCAAAACTGGTTTTCCTGATTTTCAAGATTATCTTGATTCATTGTTTGGATATGAATACCCTTCAAAGAATTACGATGAATATAATGATGGACCATTAGGGGATGAATCAATAAATACAGATAATGATGAATTTAATAATTATGAATACCCTACAACATCTCCAGAAGAACCACCTCCAGTAAAAGTCCACCAAGATATTGAAACCATTATCGAATTAACTCCTGATGAGGCACTAAATGGAGCCTCAATTCTTATAGAATTAGAAGATCAAACAGTAGTAGAAGTTGATACACCTCCTTTTGCCGGAGATGGGTGGAGATTAAGACTTGAAAATATTGCAAGAGGAGGTAAAGATCATTATTTACAGTTAAAAGTTCAAACGGAAAGTGGTCTGAGAATCGATGGTTTAAGAGTTCTTTATAAATTAGAGTTATTTCCTCATGATGCTCTTCTTGGTTGTGCGGTAGAGGTTCCTACCCTTGATGGAAATGTCACACTTCAAGTCCCACCAAAATCATCTACGGGTAGAATGTTACGTTTGAAAGGTAGAGGTTTAACTTTCGAAGATAATATAGGTGATCAATATGTAGAAATCTTGGTAGTCATACCTGCCGATATTAATGATGAAGAAATTGCTTTATATACAAGATTACAAGAATTATCACTTTCTGATTCTTAATCAAATACTATATAAGTAGAAAAATCGATACTTATGAACATATTTGTTCTTTTATATAATTCAGGGACAGATAAGGAAGGAATTCATTCAATCGAACTTAAAGGGAGGACCATCGTTCTCATGTTTGAAGATAAAGATGATGCAATGAGATATTGTGGTTTACTAGAAGCTCAAGATTTTCCTCTACCAACAGTTGAGATGATCAACATACAGGAAATAAAAGATTTCTGCATTAAATTAGATTATGAATGCAAATTAGTTGAAAAAAATTTCGTACCTAAAACCGCAGAAGATAGGTTATTAATTTCACCACCCCAGAAAAACCTAGAAGTTGAAAATTGGGAGGAAGACAAAAATAGTAATAATGAGAAGATTGATATAAATACCATTAAGGAAAACCTTGAAAAATTGCTTTAACTACTAAGATATTAATAATTTACTTAACAAATACAACATGACAACCGCATTATTTGAAACAGAAGTTGGGAAAATTAATATTGAATTTTTCTCTGAAGATGCGCCTAATACAGTTAAGAACTTTATGAACCTGATTAGTGATGGTTTTTATGATGGCCTAACATTTCACAGAGTTATTCCTGGATTTATGGCTCAGGGTGGATGTCCTAATACTCGTGAGGGAGCATCTGGTATGCCTGGAACTGGAGGCCCTGGATATAATATTAAATGTGAAATTAATTCTAATAAACATCTAAAAGGTTCACTTTCTATGGCTCATGCAGGAAAGAATACAGGTGGTAGTCAGTTTTTCATAGTTTATGAACCACAACCTCATCTCGATGGAGTTCATACTGTTTTTGGTAAGACTGATGATATGGATGTAGTGCTAAACCTTACTAATGGTACAAAAATTATTAAGGCAACTCTCAAGTGATAATTTAGCCTTCAAAAACAATACTAAATGTTTCTTTATCTAGATTAAATTTTCTTGTAGATGAATATAAGATTTCATTATTAATTGTAAATTTAGTATTGATTAATTTGATACTACTTTTTGGGTGTAGTGCTTGTTCAATATTTCTAGAAACAATAATTCCAATCTTTTTACTATTTTCATAATTGGATAAAAACTGTATAAATAATTCTATATTCTTTATTTCTTCATCCGTAATATTTGAATTAGTTCTATTCTGATCATGCAAAATTCGCCAAACTAATTTTGGTCGATTCCAAAAAGCCAATAATCTTGGGGTACTTTCGAGTTTAATATTTATATTCTTATCACTACAGAATTTAATAACATTATTTTTTATTGGAACTAGATCAATAGATTTATATTTTCCGTCAAGAAAAATTGATATAAATGGATCGATATTCCTAGAAGTAGGATTATCTTCATCAATCATGTGACCAAGTTTTGTTTTCTTTACACTTAAATACTCTGCATTATTATCATTTGGACAAATCACTAATGGAACTCTTTCAATAACTTCTATTCCATAGCCACCTAATCCAGCAATCTTTCTAGGATTGTTGGTGAGTAATTTTAATTTTTTTATCCCTAGATCAGTTAATATTTGTGCTCCAACTCCATAATTTCTAAGATCAGCAGGAAAACCTAATTTTTCATTTGCCTCTACAGTGTCTAATCCACCATCTTGTAAACTGTAAGCTTTTAATTTATTTATTAGACCAATACCTCTGCCTTCTTGTCTTAAGTAAACAACAACTCCTTCTTCCTCCTTTTCTATCCTTGATAAAGCAGCTTCTAACTGGGGTCTACAATCACAACGTAATGATCCAAAAGCATCTCCAGTTAAGCACTCTGAATGCATTCTTACCAGCACAGGCTCGCTTAATTTTGATGATTTTTGTTTAACTAATGCCACGTGCTCTGAACCATCAAGTTCATTAACATATCCATAAGCTTTGAAATTACCAAAAATACTTGGAAGTACAGCATCGGACTTTCTAAATACAAATCTCTCAGTTTGAAAACGATAACTTATTAAATCAGCTATGGATATTAATTTCATTCCCCATTGTTTTGCATACTCTTTAAGCTGTGGAAGTCTTGACATGGAACCGTCAGGATTTTGGATTTCGCATATCACTCCAGCAGGATAAAGACCTGACATTGCCGCAATATCTACTGCCGCTTCAGTATGACCCGCTCTTTTTAATACTCCACCTTTCTTAGCTCTTAATGGAAAAATATGTCCTGGCCTTCTCAAATCATCGGGTTTTGTATTTGGGTTGATAGCAACTTGAATTGTCTTTGCCCTGTCTTCAGCAGAAATTCCAGTAGTAACATTATTTTCAGGTCCAGCATCAATTGATATCGTAAAAGCTGTTTGATTTTCATCTGTATTTCTATCTACCATTAATGGTAGATCTAAAGAGTCAAGTTTTTCACCCTGCATGGCTAGGCATATAAGACCGCGTCCCTCAGTAGCCATAAAATTAATTTGCTGTGGAGTTGCAAACTGAGCCGCACATATTAAATCTCCTTCATTTTCTCTTCTCTCATCATCTACAACAATTATGCATTCACCATTTCTTATAGCAGCCAACGCATCGCTGATAGGATCAAATTCAATTTTAAATGATTCATTTATATCCAAAATTGTTCCATTATTTGATTTGGGACTTGTTTCTTTCATTATTCCTATCAATATAGAAAAATAGTGTTTTAGTTACCTTAAATTCAACACTTTATAATCCTATCTCAAAGTCTGCCAATTCAAAGAAATGAATGTTGCAATAGTAGGTGCTACTGGTTACGGCGGTATTCAAGCGGTAAATCTTTTAAAGAAAAATAAAAAATACAAAATTTCATTTTTAGGAGGTAATAAAACTTCTGGATCAAAGTGGAATGATAATTTCCCTTTTATTTATCTTGATAATGATCCTTATATAGAAGAAATTTCAGTTGATAATATTTCAAAAAATGCAGATTTTGCTTTGCTTTGCTTACCAAATGGCTTATCTTCAACATTGACAAGGAAATTATTAGATAGAGGAGTTAAAGTTATTGATTTATCTGCTGATTATAGATATAAGTCTTTAGATGAATGGAAAAAAGTATATACCAAAGAAGCAGCTATTTATAAAAGAAATGATGATGATTTATGTAAAGAGGCTGTTTACGGTCTTCCTGAAATAAATAAAGAAGCCATTTCAAAAGGAAGAATAATTGCTTGTCCAGGATGTTATCCAACATCTGCTCTTATTCCATTAGCTCCTTATCTCTCTCAAGGAATTATTGAAAATGAAGGTATAGTTATTGACTCTAAAAGCGGAACCTCTGGAGGTGGTCGAGAACCAAACCAAAAGCTACTCTTATCAGAATGTGGAGAAGGTCTATCAGCATATGGATTGATAAACCATAGACATACCTCAGAGATCGAGCAAGTAGCATCTTTAATTTCTGGAAATAAAATTGAACTGCTTTTTACACCTCATTTAGTCCCAATCTCAAGGGGTATGCATTCTACTATATATGGGAGATTAAGAGATCCAGGATTAACTTCTGATGACTGCAGAATTCTTCTGGATAACTATTATAGAAATTTTAAAAATATTAAAGTCTTACCTGTAGATACATTCCCATCAACAAAATGGGTTAAAAATACAAACCAAATCTTACTTTCTGTTAAAGTTGATAATCGAAATGGAAGAATAATTATATTATCTGTAATTGATAATTTGTTAAAAGGTCAGACTGGTCAAGCAATTCAAAATTTAAATATTATGAGTGGATATTCAATGGATGAAGGTCTTGATTTAACTAATAATTTTCCATAAAATTACTTCTTATCAAAAAACCCGCAATAGAGATTGAGTGAGGTAGAATTTTATGCTCAAGCATTTGTATTCTTTTAGAAAGTGATTCAATATCATCATCATTTCTAATTGACAATGCAGCTTGCATTATCAATGATCCACTATCTACCTCCTCTTCAACAAAATGTACGGAACAACCAGTTATTTTTGAACCATTTAATATAGAGTCCTTTATCGCAGAACCACCTTTATATGCTGGAAGTAATGAAGGGTGAATATTTATTATCTTATTCTTAAATTTATTAATAAAAAATGGTGTAACAATTTTCATCCAGCCTGCCATAACCACAAGTTCAACATCGTAATGAATTAAAGTATTTACAATTTCTAATTCAAATGCCTTTTTTTGCAGAAAGTCTTTGCATCTTATAATTTTGTGAGGTATTTTTTTAATTTCAGCTCTCTTTATACAACCTGCATCATCTTTGTTAGTTATTAGAACTTTTATATCTATATCTAATTCTCCTTTTTCTGAGAGATTAATTAATTCCTGAAAGTTTGTTCCTTTCCCCGAAGCAAGTACACCTATTTTTAATTTTGGGGAAAATCTTCTAAATTCAGATATCTCAGGCGAAATTATGTAATTAAATGATCTATCCAAAGTTTTTTTTTAATCCAATGATAATTTCTTATGAAATAAAAAAAACCCTCAATTCTAATTGTTTATATTCAAAAACATATTAATTTGAAGATAATAATTTAAACAAATTTAAATGATTCAAATCTATGTACTATTCGTATAGATATAATTGAATAATAAATAAAAGAAACAAATATATAAAATGAATGAAGATTTAAACTCTTGGGATAAATTTTGCAATTATCTTTGGTTTGATAAAAAATTAAATATTTGGTTAGACATAAGCAAAATTAATTTCACAAGTAAAGAGATAAATAAATTAGAAGATAAATTTATAGATGTTTTTTCATCAATAAAAGAATTAGAAAATGGTGCTATCTCAAATATTGATGAAAATAGACAAGTTGGACATTATTGGCTTAGAAATCCATCAATTTCACCCTCTACAAAAATAGGACAAGAAATTAGAGCAGATATTAATTCAATCTCTGAATTTGGAAAACAAATTTTAAATGGGGATATAAAGAATAAGAATAATCAGCATTATACTGATGTTCTATGGATAGGAATTGGTGGAAGTGGATTAGGACCATTACTTATTACAGAGTCACTACAGAAGTGTTCTAAAGGCTTAAATTTTTCATATATCGATAATATTGATCCTTTTTTAATTAGCGAAAAGTTAGAAGAGTTATCTAAAAAATTATCAACAACATTATTTGTAGTAGTAAGCAAATCAGGTGGTACGCCTGAACCTAGAATTGCTATGGAAATTATTAAAAGTCACTGCGAAAACAATTCTCTTGAATGGAATTCTAATGCTATAGCTATAACTATGAAAGGTAGTAAGTTATTTAAAAAAGCTACTTCTGAAAATTGGTTAAAAATATTTAATTTGCAAGATTGGGTTGGTGGAAGAACTAGTATTACAAGCTCTGTGGGATTACTTCCATTAGCTCTTATCAATGAAAATATCTCTGAATTTATCAGAGGTGCATCATTAATGGATGAAGCAACACGTATAAATAATTTTAAAAATAATCCAGCAGCACTATTATCATCCGCATGGTATTTAACTGGGGATGGTATTGGAAAGAGAGATATGGTCGTTTTACCTTATAGAGATAGGTTACAGGTTTTTAGTAAATATCTTCAGCAATTAGTAATGGAATCATTAGGAAAGAAATTTAATAGGAATGGTCAAGTAGTCAATCAAGGTATTTCCGTTTTTGGTAATAAAGGATCTACAGATCAGCATGCTTATGTTCAGCAACTGAGAGATGGTATTGATAATTTCTTTTGTATTTTTATTGAATTATTAGATTCTCCATCTACTAATATATTTGATGAAAAAGAGAATCCTAAAGAATATCTTTCTGGTTTTTTGCAAGGAACAAGATCAGCACTCTCTAGTGAAAATAGACAAAGTATCACTATTACGTTAGAAAAGTTAAATTGTTTTTCACTAGGTGCCTTAATCGCTTTATTTGAGAGGGCTGTATCCTTCTACGCTGAATTGGTAAATATAAATGCATATGATCAACCTGGAGTTGAAGCTGGAAAGAAAGCAGCTGCAAATATTATTGAGTATCAACAAAAAGTAAGTAATTTATTTGATGAAGGTGGAGAATATTCTATAAATGACATAACATCATTATTTGATAATTCAGTTAGTGAACCTATATTTTTTATACTCCGTGAAATGTGTTTCGGTAATGATAATTATTTAGTTAAGGGCGATTGGTCAAATCCAAATTCATTAGTTATTCAAAAAATAATTTCTTAAACAACAATATTCATTATTTTTCCTTTAACAATAATTATTTTTCTTATTTCCTTATCTTGAGTCCATTTTAATATGTTAGGTCTTTTAAGAGTCAATTCTTTAATTTGATCTTCACTCATATCATTATTAATATTTACTTTGTCTCTAACTTTTCCATTCACTTGTATTACTAGTTCATATGAATCTTCCTTTAGTGCCTCGGCATTAAAAGAAGGCCAGTGTTCTAAATGTACAGATTTTTTAAATCCTATAAGATGCCATATTTCTTCTGCAATATGAGGCGCAAATGGAGCCAACAAAATACAAAATGTTTTTAAAGCATCAATTTTTAAATTATTGTTTATGTCATTAATGGAATTTGATAGTGAATTATAAAACTTCATTAGTTCTGAAATCGCAGTATTAAACTGGTTATTTGATATGTCATTTGAAATTTCTTTTATAGCAATATTCATTGACTTTATTAAACTTTTTTCTTTATCTGGATAGGAATTAGATTTACTATTTATATCTTTTGCACAATTTATATAAAGTTTCCAAATCCTACTTAAAAATCTAAATTGTCCTTCAACATCTGTATCTCCCCATTCCAAATCTTTTTCTGGTGGTGCTTTAAATAATATAAACATTCTTGCTGTATCTGCTCCATATTTTTTAATTACTGATTCAGGGTCTATTCCATTATATTTAGACTTAGACATCTTCTCGAAAAGGACTTCGAGTTTAGAATTGTCAATTGGATCTGTAGGATTTGATAAGTCAGTAATATCAGAAGGAGAAACATATTTACCAGTTTTATTGTTTTTATAGGCTGCGGCCTGAACCATTCCTTGCGTTAATAGTTTTTTGAAAGGTTCATCAATATCAAATAGTTCATTATCTCGCAAAGCTTTAGTGAAAAATCTTGCATATAACAAATGCAATATTGCATGCTCTACTCCTCCAACATATTGATCTACAGGTAACCACTTATTAATTTGATTCTTTTCAAATGGCTTAGTTGAACATTTTGAAGATGGGTATCTTAAAAAATACCATGATGAACACATGAAAGTGTCCATAGTATCAGTTTCTTTTCTTGCCGCTATTCCACATTTTGGACATGTTGTATTTATCCAATTATTATTATTACCCAAAGAATTAATCTTGTTAGCGGAGATTTCTATATCTTTTGGTAATGAAACAGGCAAATCTGATTGGTTTAAAGGAACAGCTCCACATTTTTTGCAATTAACGATGGGTATCGGACATCCCCAATATCTTTGTCTAGATATTAACCAATCTCTTAAACGATATTGAATTTTATTTTCGGCCCATCCATTATTTACTCCCTCCTCTGCAATTTTTAAATTAGCAATAGTATTAGCTATACCATTGTATTGATTTGAATTAATTAGATATCCATTTTCTACATAAGCATTATCAAGCTCCTTACTTTGTTCACTTTTATCCTTTACTATTACCTGTTTAATATCTATATTGTTTTTCTTAGCAAACTCAAAATCCCTTAAATCATGGGCAGGTACACCCATAACAGCCCCTGTACCGTATTCATCAAGAACATAACTAGCCACCCAAATAGGTATAGGTTCAGAATTAACTGGATTTATTGCTATTAAGCTAGTTTTTATTCCAATTTTTTCAAGTTCATTATTTTTTTTATTTTTCAAATATTGTTTAAGATTTTCTATATCTTTTATGGTTTCTTGATCAGTAATTTTTTTAATTAATGAATGATTAACAGAAATTGCTAAATAAGTAACTCCAAATAAGGTATCTGGCCTTGTTGTAAATACAGTTATTTTATTTTCTGGATTGGTATTGATATTGAAATTAATATTTGCACCAATTGACTTTCCAATCCAATTATCTTGCATTATTTTTACTCTTTCTGGCCAGTTATCTAATTTTTCTAAATCCTTCAATAACTCATCCGCATAATTAGTAATTCTTAAAAACCATTGCTTTAATAATTTTTTTTCAACTACTGCCCCAGATCTCCAAGATTTACCCTCTGAGTCAACTTGTTCATTGGCTAGGACTGTATTATCTATAGGATCCCAATTAACTTCTGATTCCTTTTGATATACAAGACCTGCCTTGTATAACTCTAAAAATAGATATTGAGTCCAAATATAATAATTTTCATCACATGTTGCAAATTCCCTATCCCAATCAACTGATAGTCCCAAAAGCTTTAATTGTGACTTCATATGAGAAATATTTTTTTTAGTCCAGACACTTGGACTAATTCCTCTTTCAATCGCAGCATTTTCAGCAGGCAAACCAAAAGCGTCCCAACCCATTGGATGTAAGACAGATTTACCCTTAAACCTTTGGAATCGAGCTATTAAGTCTGTAATAACATAATTCCTAACATGTCCCATATGAAGATTACCTGAAGGGTAGGGAAACATTGATAAGGCATAAAATTTATCACTTTTCTCAGTTAATTCATCGGTTTTGTATAAATTGTTTTCTATCCACATTAACTGCCATTTTTTTTCTATTTCAGATGGATTATATAAATTGGTATCAGCCTCATATTGTTTATCAGGAGAAATCACTTAATTTTTATTTATTAAATTATTATTTTAATATCCATTGTATAAAATAGAAATAGATTGTTAAAAGGAATAATTTATTATTAAAATTTAAGATATATGAATTACAAATGAAAAATATAACTTTTGAAAAATATCAAGGTAACGGAAATGATTTCTTAATAATAGATTCTAGAGGAAATGAATTATATAAAAATTACAAGACAAATAAAATATTTGATATAAAAAAAATTTGCAACAGGCAATTTGGTGTTGGAGCAGATGGTGTGATTTTTATAGAAGAACCTAATGAAGATAATTATGCAAAAATGATTATTTTTAATTCTGATGGTTCTGAAGCACAAATGTGTGGAAACGGTATTAGGTGTTTAGTTGAGTATCTCCACGTAAATGATTCAATCAATAATAAAAATATAGAATATAAAATTGAGACTAAAGCAGGTTTAAAAATTGCAAAATATATAAATGATGAAATTACAGTAAAAATGGGGGTTCCAATTTTAGAATGTCAAAATATTCCAACAACAATTGAAAAAAAAATAAATTCAATTCCTTCACACGAATTTATTGAGAAAGATTTTAATAATATGGGTTATGCCGTAGGAATGGGAAATCCTCATTTAATATTCTTTGTAAAAGACATAGAGTCAATTGTTCTTTCCAGACTTGGTCCTATATTTGAAAAAAATGAATTATTTCCTGAAAAAACTAATGTGCATTTTTGTCAAATTTTAAATAGAGATAATATCAAAGTAAAAGTATGGGAAAGGGGTGCAGGACCAACCTTAGCTTGTGGAACAGGTGCCTGTGCTATCCATGTGGCAGCTTATAAATTAGGCCATTGTAATTCACAAACAATAGTAACCTTACCAGGAGGTAATCTTAAAATTGATTGGTCAAAAGACGATTGTGAAGTAATGATGACTGGTAATGCTAAAAAGGTTTTCTCAGGATCAATGTTAGTAAATTAATGGAAAAAAATTTTATTTATTTAGATAATGCATCCACAACTCCATTATCTGAGAATGTTTTAAATATAATTAATTCAACTTATAGGAATTATTGGCATAACCCTTCATCTAGATATGAGCTAGGGATAAAATGCTCTACATATCTTGAAAAAATCAGATCTAAAATTGCTGATATATTTGAAGCAGATCCAGAGGATATAATTTTTACATCTGGTTCTTCGGAATCGACAAATATTGTATTTAATAATATTTATGAAAAATTTAAAAATGGTAGGGTTGTTATTTCAAATGTTGAACATCAAGCTACAACTATTTGTGCTAATAAACTAAGAAAACAAAATTGGGATATTTACGAATGGACGGTAAATAATGATGGAATTTTAAATATTTCTAATATCGAACAATTTTTAAAAAATGATACTAAGCTTGTATCAATTATTTGGGGACAAAGTGAAATTGGGACAATACAACCTGTCCAATTTATTGGTTCCAAATGTGAAGAATTAAATATAATGTTTCATTTAGATGGAACTCAAATATTAAGTAATGGAATATTCAGTTGGAAAGATCTTAAATGTGATTTTTTAAGTTTATCCGCTCATAAATTTGGAGGTCCAAAAGGGATTGGTATTCTTTTAACGAAAGAAAAGTCTAGACAAATTTTAAAAAATAATGACATATCACTTACTCAGGAATTTTCAATTAGGCAAGGTACACAAGCTTTGCCATTAATCGCTGGAATGTATGAATCATTAAAGAATATTGAAGGAAAAATAAAATTATATGATTACATAACTGAATTTCCTTCTAATAATATTAATGAACTTAAAAATTATTTTTTTCAAAAAATTAAAGATAATAATCATATAAAGATAACGGGTAGTATTAAACATAGACTTCCAAGTCATATTTCTTTTCTACTATTAAATAAACTATTTGAGCCTATAAGGGCTTATAAGATTGTTAATTTCATGTCAGAAAATAAAATAGCCATAAGTAGTGGAAGTGCTTGTTCAAGCTCATCTGGGAAACCTAGCTCAACACTTAAAAATATTGGTTTAAAAGATGATGAACTATATTCAAATATTCGTGTTACTTTAGGTTCAATAAACAATAAGTCAGAAATAGATAAATTTTTAGAACTTATTCAAATATGTATTGACAAATTTTAATGGAAATCAATTACAGACTACCTAAAGATTTAAATGAATCTCTTAAGAATATGGAGGATGCAATTATTCCAAGTTTATTAGATACAAATAAAAGATTTACTATAGAATTTAATTTTGAAGGGTTAAAATTTAACAGAATTGGAATAACTATCTACAAGATATTGTCTAAAAATAATAATGTATTCATGACATTTGCTGATCAAGGTGCTGTGGCTTTGGCTCAAAGAGACTATCCAGATATCAAAGACAAAATCTTTACTTTTAAATCATTTAATGAATCAAATAATATTAATAATGTTGATAGTGCAATGATATCGATACTACCTCAGCCATATGATTTCGATTCATTTGAACCAATGTCTGATAATTATCAAGGTACGCATTATTCATTAAATCCAAAATTTGAAGATGCCAATATTGGTATAGGAAGTGTTATTAGAGAAAGACGTAAAAACTTTGTCAAAACATGGAAAAATATTTATTTTCTGCAGCCTTTAAATAAAGCTGCTCTTATGCATATTTATCCAAATAACTGGTTGCTTTTCAAAGAAGAAAATAAAAGATATTTTTTTAAAAAAGAATTTGAAATTAAACCCGACAATGAGTCTATTTTTGTAAATTTATAGATTGAGTGTGATAAAAAAAATATATTCATTTTTCTTTACTGTTCTTATATTAGTAACATCTCCTTTCTTAATAAGATATTTATTAGTAAAACAGAAAATAACTATTTTAAATAGTATTTATTTTAATTTCCCGGGAATAATTACTAAAAACAAAATATGTCCTACTTATGATGCTTTATTGAATCAAACGCTTGATAATTCTTTTAGTGTATCAATTATTAATAATAAAGGGGAAATAATAAGTTCCTATAATGAGGATGTTCCAAGGTTGCCAGCATCTAACCAAAAATTATTCTCATCAGCTTATGTTTTAAGTAAATATAAATTGAATAATAATTTAAAAACTTCCTTATTTAAAAATAAAAACGATTATTATTTACACGGTCAAGGTGATCCAGATCTTAATTATGAAAATATAATCAAACTAATTTCAAATGTTAAAGAAAATAAAACTATTAACTTTAATATTGTAGAAATTGATTCAAAATTATATTGGCCTAATGGCTGGACAAATACTGATAAACTTTACGAATATGGATCTCCAATTACATCTCTTGCAATAGAAAGTAATCACAATAAATATGATGATATTTATGCATTAAAAAATTTTATTAAAAATTATTTAAAAAATAAATTTCCAAATTCAAAAATAAATATAGATTTTTTTGATTCAGAAAAAACTTTTTATTTAAAAAATATTAAAGAGATAAATAAAGTATATTCAACTCCAATACTTTCATTATTAACTCTAATAAATTCTGAAAGCCATAATTTTACGGCTGAATCTCTTTTTAAAAATGCCTCAAATACATGGAACGATAATAACTATATAAAATTGAAAAGATGGCTTGAAAATAAGGGCCTCCCGGCAACTAATGCATACTTTGCAGATGCTAGTGGATTGTCTCGAAAAAATAAAATAACAACAAAGTTAGTTGTATTGTTTTTAGATAAAATGAGATATTTTAATGATTTTAAAGCTTATCAATCTACACTTTCAATTACGGGAGTGAGAGGAACATTAGCTAAAAGATTTGTAAATAGTGAATTGTCAGGAAGGTTTTTTGGCAAAACTGGGACTCTTTCAAATGTATTTGCATTATCTGGCTTTTTATATAAAAATGACGAGCCAATAATTATAAGCATTATCCAAAATTCTAATAAAATTGATAAAGAAAAAGCTTTTCAATTATTACGTGATCTTTATTACTTGAAATCCTGTTAAAAAAAATTATTTAAAATATTCTTTTAAATCCCTCTCAACAGAGGGGGGTACCATGTGATTAATTTCACCACCAAATTTTGCAACTTCTTTTACTAAAGAACTACTAAGAAAACTATAATTTGTATTTGTCGATAAAAATATTGTTTCAATATCATTATTAAGAGATTTATTTGTATGAGCAATCTGAAGTTCATACTCAAAATCACTCATTGCTCTTAAGCCTCTAAGAATAAGATTAGCTTTTAGATCATTTGCACAATCAACAGTTAGACCAGAATAAGAAATAACTTCAATATTAGGCAAATGAGAAAGAGAATTTTTTATTTGTATTATTCTTCTTTCAAGATTAAATGTTGGTTTTTTAGAGGTATTTTCTAAAACAGCAACTATTAGATTACCAAATATTTTTTCAGCCCTTTCTATTAAATCAAGATGCCCATTTGTTAAAGGATCAAATGTACCTGGATAAAGAATTTTCATGAATTTATTATGATCGAATAAGAAATTTAGTTAAAATAAGATTATTAGTTAACTCAATTATGACATTAAATCTAGAAGCAAAAAAAATCTTATTAAGAAAAATACCTCACGGATTATTTATTTGTGGCGTTAGAGACGAGGATAAAAATGAAGTGAATGGATTTACTGCAAGTTGGGTGACTCAAGGTTCTTTCACCCCACCATTAGTTGTGATGGCTGTTAGAGCAGAGGGTTCTAGTCATGAAATAATAAATTCAACTAATAAGTTCTCATTAAATGTGCTCAAAAGTGATCAAAAGGATCTAGCAGCTGTTTTCTTTAAACCTCAAAAAGCATTAGGAGGTAGATTTGAATCTGTTGAATTTAATTTAGGTGAGCTTGGATTGCCTATTTTAGTTGATAGTGTTGGTGGTGTTGAATGTAATGTTGTTGGAAGTGTTATGCATGGAGACCATACCGTTTTTGTAGGAGAGGTTCAATCTGCTTATCTAAATAATGATGTTGACTCACTAAATTTATCTTCAACTGGATGGAATTATGGAGGTTAACTATTATAAATGAGTAATTCCTCTATCGAAAAAATAAATAACAAATATAATTTTAAAATTGAATATAAATTAATTAATAATAAGGAGTTATTAAAATCAAGATTATCCGAAATTCCAAAGTCATCTGGTTGTTATCTTTTTAAAGATATTGATAATAACTTACTTTATATTGGTAAATCTAAAAAACTACGCAGTAGAGTAAGTAGTTATTTCAATAATTATTCAGATTTAACTCCCCGATTAAGTTTGATGGTTCGTCAAATAACTGAAATAGAAATAATAGTCACAGATAGCGAATATGAAGCATTAAATTTAGAGTCAAATTTAATTAAAACAAACAAACCATATTTTAATATTCTTTTAAAGGATGATAAGAAATATCCATATCTTTGTATAACTTGGAGTGAAAAATATCCTAGGATATTTATTACAAGAAGAAGAAGAAATAGAAATAATTTAGATAGATACTATGGACCTTATGTTGATGTCGGATTATTAAGGAGAACATTATTTACGATAAAAAAAATATTTCCACTTAGACAAAGACCAAGGCCAGTCTATAAAGATAGAACTTGTTTGAATTATTCAATAGGAAGATGTCCAGGTGTTTGCCAAGAAGTTATAACATCTGAAGATTATAAAAAAATAATGAAACAAGTATCTATGATATTTCAGGGAAGAAATGATGACTTAGAAATATTTTTACAAAAAAAAATGCTGCAATTTTCAAATGATTTAGATTATGAGAATGCAGCAAAAATAAGGGACCAAATTTCAGGTTTAAAATTATTAACTGAATCACAAAAAATATCAATACCAGATTCTTCAATTAATAGAGATATCTTTGGAATAGTTTCGGAAAAAAATTTAGCTAGTATACAAATTTTCCAAATGAGATCCGGTAAGCTCATAGGGAGAATTGGCTATAGTCAAAAATTAAATAATGAAGATGAAAATCTTATTTTACAAAAGATATTAGAAGAGCATTATATGAATGTTGAACCTGTAGAAATACCATCAGAAATTCTTATTCAATATAACCTTCCAAAACAAGCAACCATAGAGGATTGGTTAACGGAGCTAAGAAAAAAGAAAGTAAAAATCCTAATCCCAAAAAGAAATAAAAAACATGAAACTGTAGAAATGGTTTTAAAAAATGCGAAATTGGAATTAGATAGAATATTAAATGGGATACAAGATAATGAATCATCAATTGAGGATCTTGCCCAAATACTTGAATTAAGCGAACAACCTAAAAGAATTGAAGGTTATGATATAAGCCATATTCAAGGTAGTGACCCTGTTGCATCACAAGTCGTTTTTATTGATGGGATTCCTTCTAAACAGCATTATAGGAAATATAAAATTAAAGATCCAAACGTTTTTATAGGACATAGTGATGATTTTGCTTCGATATATGAAGTAATACATAGAAGGTTTAAAAAATGGTCAAGATTTAAAAAAAGCGGAGGGGATTTTTCAATATTAAATGATAAAACGAATAGTAAATTAGACAATGAACTTCTATCAGATTGGCCTGATTTAATAATGATTGATGGAGGAAAAGGACAGTTAAATGCAGCTATTAAAGCATTGAAAGAATTAAATCTTGAGGAAGAAGTAACTATATGTTCATTGGCAAAAAAAAATGAAGAAATATTTATTCCAGGATTTACTAAGTCTCTTGATACTGATGAAAATCAAAAAGGAGTTCTTCTATTAAGAAGGGTAAGAGATGAAGCACATAGATTTGCATTATCTTTTCATAGAGACAAAAGATCTAAAAGAATGAATAGATCTCAATTGTCCCAAATCAGTGGATTAGGGCCATCAAGAATAAGAGAATTGCTTGAGCATTTTAAATCAATAGACGCGATAAGAATAGCTAGTAAAGAGGACTTATCAAAAGTTAAAGGACTTGGAAAAAATTCAGTAAATGATATATACGAATATTTTAACGAGTTATAAATATTAATTAATTTTTGAAAAATAGATTTCTTGATATTGTTAAATATAACTATATTAAAAATATATATTTTTAAAATTAATTTAGTAATTTGGCAGCTGAAGCATATCTCTGGTTTAAATCACTTCACATTATTGGGGTAATCGTTTGGTTTGCGGGACTTTTTTATTTGGTAAGACTTTTTATATATCATGAAGAATCTAAAAATATGGATAAAGAATTAAAAATTGCCTTTAATAAACAATACACCTTGATGGAAAAAAGGCTGGCGAATATAATCACAACACCAGGAATGATATTAGCTTTAAGTATGGCTATTTGCATGGTTATTATGCAACCAAGTTGGTTAAGTGAGAAATGGTTGCAAATTAAAATTTCTTTTGTTTTGGGATTAGTAATTTATCATTCTTATTGTTATAAAATAATGTATTCATTACAAAATGGTACTTCAACCATTTCAGCAAAAAAACTTAGATTATTAAATGAATTGCCTACTTTATTATTATTTATAATTGTACTTTTAGTAATTTTTAAAAATAATTTTCCAACTAGTGTTGCTACATGGAGCGTAGTTGGACTAATTATTTTCATGTTGGCTTCAATACAATTATATGCCAAGATTAGGAAGAAAAATGAGAATTCATTGAGTAATGAATAGGGAAGACCTAGTAAAATTAACTTCCAATATTAATAAAAATAGTTGTCCTAAAAATATTAATTTTCACTGTCATACAAAATTTAGTGATGGAAGTTTAGAACCATATGAACTTTTAGAACAAGCTTATAAAAATAACTTGAAATTTTTATCAATAACCGATCATCATACAATTAAAGCTCATGAATATATAAAAAAAAATAATATACTCAAAAATTATCCTAAAGATTGTTTTACATTAATTTCGGGAATAGAAATTAATTGTTTGATTTTAGGATGTTTAGTACATGTAATTGGATTGGGAATAGATATAAAAAGTAAATACCTAAATCCCTACATCCTCGGAGAGTCTCCAATAGGTAATGATTTAAATATTAAATCAGTTATAAAAGCAATAAATTTAGCTGGTGGTTTATCATTTCTTGCGCATCCAGCAAGATACAGGATTCCCTTTTATAAACTAATTCCAGAGGCCAAAATACAAGGTATTGATGGAATAGAGGTTTGGTACGATTATGAACTTAATGAAGTATGGAATCCTAGTTTATTTGTATGTTCAGAAATAGATAAATTAGCAGATAAATATTCAATGCTAAAAACATGCGGAACAGATAGTCATGGATTTTCGCTATTAGGTAGATAATTCAGAATTCGTTTTTTTCAATTATTGAATCTGTATTAATAATTATTTTCTTTAAATTTTCAATGACATCTGTTGAACAATTATTCCACATTTTTCTATTGGCAATTTCAAGAAATCTTTGTGCAATATCTCTTAAAGCCCATGGATTATTCTCTAGAAAGAAATTCCTAAGATCCAGATCACATAACCATGATTTATAAACTTCCTCATAACACCAATCTGAGACTACTTCAGTAGAAGCATCAAAAGCATATAAGTAATCTAGTGTTGCTGAAAATTCAAACGCTCCTTTATAACCATTATCCTTCATTCCATTTATCCATTTAGGGTTAAGTATTCTTGATATAACAACTTTATTAATTTCATCTTGTAATTTTGAAATTTTGGATAATCCAAATTTTGATAAATCACCATGATACATTTCAGGAAATTTACCGCTCAATTTTTTTACTGCTGAAGATAATCCACCCTGAAACTGATAATAATCATCAGAATCTAAAATATCATGTTCCTTATTATCTTGGTTATGAACAACTAACTGCACATTTTTAAGAGCATTTTCTAATGATTTTTTATCCTCTATAGGTTCAAGATTATCACTGTAAATCCACTTACTCCAATTAAGAAAAGATTCTCCAAAATCATCAATGTTTTCCCAATTAGAATTAGAAATTAATTCTTGCAGACCTGCTCCATATGAACCTGGCGCTGACCCAAATATACGATTAATTGAATCACCATCCCTCGATGCCCCAGCAAGAGGGTTAAATTTATCATCCTCATTAAGATTAGAAACAAGATTTATTGCTTTAGAAGTTAATTTAACTAACTGTGGAAATGCATCTCTAAACATTCCCGAAATCCTTAAAGTAACATCAACCCTTGGTCTTTCGAGAACAGATAAAGGAATGATTTCTAGATCAACTACTCTTCTTGAAGGCCCATCCCAAATAGGCTGTACTCCTAATAAATATAGTATTTGACAAATGTCTTCACCACCATTTCTCATTGTGGATGTTGCCCATACAGATATAGCTATATTTTTTAAATCTTCTCCATTATCTTGTTTGTATAAATCAAGTATTTGTGAAGCAGACTGACAACCAACACTCCATGCTGATTCAGTTGGCAGTCCTCTCGAATCAACTGAAAAGAAATTTTTACCAGTGGGTAAAGTTTCAGTTTTACCTCTCGTAGGAGCTCCAGATGGACCGCTTTTTACATATTGTCCCTTTAATGAATTAATAAATGATAATTTCTCATTATATGAAGAATTAATGATTGGAATTAGAATCTCTTTTTTTAATAATAAAAAATACTTATTATGTTTTTTTTGATTAAAGAAATAGTCTATTATTTTCAGATTTTTATATTTTTCTAGATTTTTTATATTGGTATTCTTTTTGTAAAAAAACAAATATATTAAATACTTTGCTTGTTGTTCCAAAAAATCAATAGCCATTCTAAAGTTTAAAATGTTTTTGTTGGAAAAAGTCAATAATATTGTTTTATCCTTTTCACTTAATATTTGATCATATTGATTTGTCCAAGGATTCAATTCTAGTTTTAAATGTTTTGCTATATATTGAATAACTCCAATTCGATTCGTATTTGGTACTCTAGCAATACACAAGAATAAATTTATTTCATTAATGACATTTTGCCTATTGCCAAAAATATGCAAACCTGTCCTAATTTGAGATTCTTTAATTTTGCAAAGAAAGGAATCAATTTCTTCTATTTGATTATTTTTATTCTTTAAAGTAATTTCGCTAAAATCTTTTTTTATTAATTCAAAAATGGAATTTTCTATTATTTTAATCCGATTAGAATTTAATAATTTTGCTTCAAAATATTCGTCTAAATAATTTTCTAATATGGAATATTTTCCATATAATTCTGACCTATCCAAAGGAGGGGTTAAATGATCAATAATTGTTGCAGCAGTTCTTCTTTTAGCTTGGGATCCTTCTCCAGGATCATTTACAATAAAGGGATATATGTTTGGTATTGCAGGACAAATAATATTTGGAAAACACTTATTGCTGAGACCTATAGATTTACCAGGTAACCATTCAACAGTCCCATGTTTACCAATATGGCAAATAGCATTTGCATTAAAAACTTTTTCAATCCAAAAATATTGTGCTAAATATCTATGGGGAGGTGGAAGATCGGGAGAATGAATATCTCTATCAGTGAAAGAATCATAACCTCGTTGAGGTTGAATCAATAATGTTATTTTTCCAAATCTAATTCCATTTATTGAGAAACCTTTATTATTTAGATCGATCGCATCAGATGGTTTACCCCAACGACTAACAATAATATTTTTGGGATCAATTTCTAAATAATTCCAATATTTTAAATATTCACTAAGTGGTAAGTAATCTAATGGTTTATTATTTTGAGATTCAATATCATTAGTTCTAGTTTTTATAAGCATTGACATTAATTCCGAAGAATCTTGAGGATAATTACAAGATCCAAGGTCATAACCTTCTTCTTTTAACCAATTAAGAATATTTAATATTGAAGATGGTGTATTTAGACCTACGCCATTACCGATTCTTCCGTTCTTTACTGGATAATTACTTATTACTAAACAAATTCTTTTATCAAAATTATTAAGTTTCTGAAGTTTCACATAATTTGTTGCAAATTTTGAAATCCATTGAATACCTACTTGATCAGCTTTGTAACTAGTTATTTCACTATATAGTGTATTTTTCTTAGAAATTATTTCTTTAAATGCTGAAGGACAGGTAGTAATTCTTCCATCAAATTCAGGTATAATTATTTGCATTAATAAATCAGATGAATTCATTCCAATAGATGAATTTAACCACTTTTTTCTTGATCTATTAGAAGAAAGAAGCTGTAAAATTGGAATTTTTAGAGAAGTAAAAATATTTGTTGAATTTTCAATTAATTCATTATTTTTGATTTGAGATGAAGAAAATGAAGTTGTGGTAATTATTAGTTTAATATCTTCTTTTTTAAAAATTTCTATTAATTTCTTCTGAATAATATGATCTTTTAGTGTTGAAATAAAAAATGTTTTAGGAGATAATCCGCATTTTCTTAATTGAAAGTTAAGTTTTTCGTTTACTTCGATTTCATTAGCCAAAAAAAGTGATTTATAGGATATTATTCCTATCTTTTCGCCACTTTCATTTTTCCAATCATGTAAATAGGGATCTGCATAAAAAGTAATATTCAAAAAATCATCAGGAATTAATTTTTCATCTACAACTAAATAATTTAAACAATTAAGAAACTTTCTATAATTAACCAGTCCTCCAGATCTTAGTAATCTAGAAATATTTAATGCAATATTTTTATCTATACTACTTATTTCACATAAGGAAATTTCCTGGTCAATCGTACCTGATAGGATTACTAACTTCCTTTTTTTATTAACTGCTTGCCAATTTAAAAGTTGTTCAATTCCATAGTTCCATGTACCTTTATCTCCAAATATTCTAAGTACGACTACTTTTGCATAATTTATTGTTTTTAATAAATAATTATCTATTTGAGCAGAGGAATTTAAATTAGAAATTTCTAAAGCTCTTATATTATTTTTTAATGAAGCAAATTCTTTTTCTAACAATAAATTTGATATAAGATTTAAATCAGCCTTGACACTTGTTATAAAAATAAAATCTGCAGCTGGTTGCTCAATTAAATCATCCTTATTCTTTTCATTTCCTGCAATATTTAATATCCTATGCATTTTATATATAAATAAGGTTTAGAATACATAAGTAGGATAAATCAAGTTTACCTTAATTAAATAAAATAAATATGCATGAATTTCTTCCATACGCCTGGTTCGAAGGTAAATGTATTCCATTTAAAGAAGCAAAAATATCAATAGCTACTCATGCACTACATTATGGTACTGCTGCATTTGGAGGAATGCGAGCGATACCTAACCCAACAAAAAAAGAAGAATTCCTTTTGTTTAGAACTGATAAACATATAAAAAGATTATCTCAAAGTGCAAAATTACTATTAACTGAAATTTCTGAAGAATATATTTTTAAAGCCTTAGAAGAAGTTATAAAAAGAAACAAGCCAGAAAAACCTATTTATATAAGACCATTTGTATATACAAGCGATTTAGGTATAGCGCCAAGGTTACACAATATTGAAACAAATTTCTTTATTTATTGTATTGAACTAGGAGATTATCTATCCCCAGATGGTGTTTCTTGTAGAATGAGTAGTTGGACAAGACAAGAAGATAGATCTCTCCCCTTAAGAGGAAAAATAAGTGGAGCATATATTACTAGTTCATTAGCCAAAACAGAAGCTAGTTTATCAGGTTTTGATGAAGCACTGCTATTAAATTCAAGTGGTAAGGTAAGCGAAGCTAGTGGTATGAATTTATTTATTGTAAGGAATGGAGACTTAATCACTCCTGGTGTTGATCAAGATATCCTTGAGGGTATTACTAGAGCTAGTGTAATTGAATTAGCAAAATCATTTGGAATAAATGTAATTGAAAGGCCTGTTGATAAAACAGAATTATTAATAGCAGATGAAGTTTTTCTAACTGGTACAGCAGCAAAAATTACACCAGTTAAAAAAATTGAATCAACTGAATTAAATGTTGAAAGACCAATAATGAATAAATTAAAAAGTAAGCTTATAGAAATAACAGAAGGTCGTTCTCAAGACTATGATAATTGGATAACAAGAATTTCACTAAAATAAATTATTTTTACCAAAAATGGACTCTTTCAGAACCTATTTAAATAGAGATGAAAAACCATTAATTATTTTTGACGGAGGTACTGGAACATCTTTTCAGAACTTAAATCTTACTGCAGATGACTTTGGAGGAAAAGAATTAGAGGGATGTAATGAAAACCTTGTTTTATCATCGCCAGAGGTAGTTGAGAAGGTTCATAATTCATTTTTAGAAGCAGGTTGTCATGTTATAGAAACTAATACATTTGGTGCCTCATCAATAGTTCTTGATGAATACGATATTGCAGATAAGGCTTATGAGATAAATAAAAATGCAGCATTTATAGCAAAAAAAGCTGCTGCCAAATACTCATCAGTTGATAAACCAAGGTTTGTAGCAGGTTCAATTGGGCCAACAACTAAATTACCCACCTTAGGACATATAGATTTTGATGAATTAAAGCAATCATATAAAGAACAAATTTATGGTCTTATAGATGGAGGAGTTGATCTTCTTTTGATTGAAACTTGTCAGGATGTTTTACAAATTAAATCTGCCTTATTAGCATCAAAAGAAATTCTAGAAAGTAAAAATATTGATATACCTTTAATGGTATCTATAACAATGGAAACAACAGGTACTATGCTTGTTGGATCCGATATTGCTTCTGCATTAACAATATTAGAGCCATTTAATATAGATATCCTTGGACTTAATTGTGCAACTGGTCCTGAGCAAATGAAGGAACATATTAAATATTTGTCTGAAAATTCTCCCTTCGCTATAAGCTGTATTCCCAATGCAGGTCTTCCTGAAAATATTGGTGGTGTAGCTCACTATAGATTAAAGCCAATAGAATTAAAGATGCAGTTAATGAATTTTATATATGACTTTAATGTTCAATTAATAGGTGGATGTTGTGGGACAACACCTGAACATATAAAATACCTGTCTTCAATAATCGATGAAATAATTGATAATGAAAGGACCTACAACAATGGTAAGAAAAATTCAAGTGGTTTTATTCCATCTGCCTCATCAATATATAACTCTGTGCCATATAAACAAGACAATTCAATTTTAATAGTAGGAGAAAGATTAAATGCAAGTGGATCGAAAAAGGTAAGGGAGTTATTAAATAACGACGATTGGGATGGCTTAGTTGCAATTGCCAAGCAACAACAAAAAGAAAATGCTCACGTTCTTGATGTAAATGTTGATTATGTAGGCAGAGACGGAGTGAAAGATATGAAAGAAATAACTTCTAGACTAGTTACCAATATAAATTTACCATTAATGATTGACTCTACAGATGCTGACAAAATGGAAAGTGGATTAAAGTCAGCCGGTGGTAAATGTATTATTAATTCAACCAATTACGAAGATGGCAATGAAAGGTTTGATCAAGTTCTAAATTTAGCCTTAGGCTATGGTTCAGGTCTTGTTGTCGGAACAATTGATGAAGATGGAATGGCAAGGAATTCAGAAAAAAAATATAAGATTGTCCAACGAGCGATTAATAGAACAAGAGAATGTGGTTTGTCAGATTATGAGCTATTTTTTGATCCATTAGCTCTGCCAATATCTACAGGGATAGAAGAAGATAGATTAAATGCTAAAGAAACTATTAGCGCTATATTAAAAATTCGTGAAAATTTCCCAGATATTCATATCATACTTGGGATATCAAACATTAGTTTTGGTCTTTCACCATTATCAAGAATTAATCTAAATTCAATATTTTTAGATGAATGCATTAAAGCAGGATTAGATTCTGCTATCATCGCACCAAATAAAATTTTGCCATTATCAAAAATTTCTGAAGAAACTAAAAAGCTTTGCTTAGATTTGATTTATGATAAAAGAAAATTTGAAGATGATATTTGTATTTATGATCCATTAGTAGAATTAACAAAGGCTTTTCAAGATTTATCTATTCAAGATTTCAAAAAAGCATCTTCAGAAAATAAAAACCTAACTCTTGAAGAAAGTCTGAAAAATCACATTATAGATGGAGAAAAAATAGGATTAGAGGATCAATTAAATAAAGCGTTAAAAAAATATAAACCTCTTGAAATAATTAATACCTTTTTACTAGATGGGATGAAAGTTGTAGGAGATTTATTTGGCTCAGGTCAAATGCAATTGCCATTTGTACTCCAATCCGCCGAAACAATGAAATTTGCTGTTTCAATTTTAGAACCATACATGGAAACTGTAGATGAAAACATATCAAATGGAAAACTCTTAATTGCAACTGTCAAAGGCGATGTTCATGATATTGGAAAAAATTTGGTAGATATAATACTTACAAATAATGGTTATGACGTAATAAATCTAGGAATAAAGCAAGATGTTTCAGCAATTATAGATGCACAAAAAAAATACAATGCAGATTGCATAGCTATGAGCGGATTACTTGTTAAATCAACTGCTTTTATGAAAGATAATTTAGAGGCTTTTAACAATGAAAATATTAGTGTACCAGTAATATTAGGAGGCGCAGCCTTAACCCCAAAATTTGTAAATGAGGACTGCAGCAAAATATATAAAGGGAAAATATTGTACGGAAAAGATGCGTTCACTGATCTTAAATTCATGAATGAATATATGGATAATAAGAAAAAGGGTAATTGGTCAAATACAGAGGGTTTCATTAATAATGAGGGTATAAATATAAATTTAGCCTCATCAAAATCAAACTCTCAAGCTGTTAAAAAATCAATATCCATAAATACCGAGACTTCTAAATTAAATTTAAAAGAAAATTTTATAAGATCTAAATTTATAAATGAAGAAGATCCAATTCAAGCCCCTTTCTTGGGAACGAAAGTCTTGAACGATGTTGATATAGATTTAAATAAGTTAATATTTTATTTAGATACAAAAGCTTTATTCAGCGGGCAATGGCAAATAAAAAAAGGAAAAAACCAAAGTGTAGATGAATATAATAATTATTTGGATTCATATGCTAAACCACTGTTAGATAAATGGTTAGAGATAATTATAGAGAAAAAACTTATATCACCCAAAGCAGTTTATGGATATTTCAGATGCGGGAGAAAAGATAATAGTATTTTCTTATTTGATGAGAAATCATTAAATAAAATTTCCCAATTTAATTTTCCACGACAAAAATCTGGGAATAATTTATGCATAGCTGATTTTTATTGTGATTTGAAACATGATAAACCGATAGATATATTTCCTATGCAGGCAGTAACAATGGGCGATATTGCTAGCGAATATTCTCAAAAATTATTTAAAGAAGATAAATATAGCGATTATTTGTTATTCCATGGACTTACAGTGCAATTAGCAGAAGCTCTAGCGGAGTATGTCCATGCATTAATTCGTATTGAATGTGGTTTTAGGTCTGAAGAACCAGACAAAAATAGAGAAATACTAGCTCAAAAATATAGAGGAGCTAGATATTCTTTTGGTTATCCTGCATGTCCAAAAGTATCTGATTCAAACATACAATTATCATTGTTGGATGCCAAAAGAATAAACTTGACCATGGATGAATCTGAACAACTTCATCCAGAACAAAGTACTACAGCTATCATTTCATTACACTCAAAAGCTAAATATTTCAGCGCTTAAGGTAAGATTTTTAGTTATTTTCTAAATATTCAATAATTTCTTCCTGTAGTTCTTCCATCGTTTCATTATCACCCAGATCAAGTCCCTCACCCGCGGCATCCTGTGTTAACTCAAGATAATATGAAGCACCATCACTAGATAAAAATTCTAATGCGGAAGTTTCATCACTATCTTTAAAAGCTTCATAAAGAGCTTTAAATGCAATGTTTTCAGTAAAGTCCCAATCCATAATGAAAAAAACCTTATTAGAATTATTACCTCCTTACCCCCCATACTCGTCAACCTTTTTTAAAGAAATGTTGGTGTTTTATTATTATTAAAAAAACTATGACCATAAATAATCAAAATCAGTTAAATGTCCTTGGAGAAGAAATTAAGATTTGTAGTTGCGCACCTATGACAGGGTGGTTCAGGGATGGATTTTGCAGCTATGACATAAATGATGGAGGGAATCATTCTATATGTTGTGTAATGGATGATAATTTCCTGAAATATAGTAAATCACAAGGTAATGATTTAATAACTCCCATGCCTATTTATTCCTTCCCAGGACTAAAGGATGGTGATCATTGGTGTATTTGTCTTGATCGGTGGAAGCAAGCATTATTAGACGGTCTTGCACCAAAAGTCATATTAGAATCAACTAATATTGTAGTCTTAGAATCAGTACCTTTGGAAAAATTGAAAGAATATCAATTTAATAAAAAGTAATTACAAGTTTATTTTTTTTTTTAAAATGATAATGATAAATTTTTTTAAATGAGTTTAGAAATATATTGGAAAAAAGCACTAGAACAAACTCAATTATCAATTGATGATGAATCATTATATCCTCTCAAAACTGATATTATCACAAGAGATTTATATGAAAAAGACGACTTCATAATTAGGAAACTCGATACTTCAAAATTTAATAAAAAAAAAATTTATGGTCCTAAGCAAAATCCATTTTGTCCTTGGGAAAAGATACTAGAAATAGATAAAATTGGTGATAATCATCAACTAATATTAAATAAGTACCCTGTACAAAAAGGTCATATTTTACTTATTACAAATGAATGGAAACCTCAAAATGGATGGTTAGATATTAAAGATTGGAGAGCCATCCAACAAGTTAATAAAGATACTAGTGGATTGTGGTTTTTCAATAGTTCTCCAATTGCGGGAGCGAGTCAACCTCACAGGCATTTTCAACTTCTGCGTAGATCTAAAGGTGAGATATCATGCCCTAGAGAAAAGTGGTTTTTAGAAATGAACTCATATCAAGATATAAATAGTAAGCTTAAAAAAAATATTGTTGTATCTAAATTTAATTTTTTAGAAAATCCATCATGTCTTTTTGAATTTTACTTGGAATTATGCAAGAAATTAGGACTTGGGAACCCTATTAGTGATAAGAAACCGATATATCCTTACAATATTTTAATAACTAATAAATGGATCGCTATTATAAAAAGAAAAAATGATCATATCCATGGTTTCAGTATTAACGGTTTAGGATTTGCAGGATACTTATTAGTAACTGAAAATTCAAATATTAATTATTTAAAGAAATTAGGCCCTGAAAAACTTCTAGAAAATTTTGTTTGAATACTAATTAGTTACTTCAACTTCCTTATCCCTGCTTATTTGGCTTTCTAAAACTTCTATAGATGCTGTTACTGAGGCAATTTTACGTTCAAGTGAATCCTTAATATAATTGAGCATTTCTAATTTCTTATGTTGATAAAAACTCTTTTTTTCTTTAGATGACTTGAAATAACAATTAAACATTTTTTATTTGTATTATAAAAAGACACTTAATTGACTTGTGACATAAAAATAAATTGGTTTTAATTTAAAAACAATATTTCGTATGGACTTTCAATTTTTTTTGAATAAAATTAAATAAATTCCATACTATTCAAGAAAATATTATTGAATATTCCTGAAAATTCAAATACAAAAAGAATTTCAATTGATTTACCTGAGGAACTAATTTCCAGGTTTGATCTATTACGAAAAGAGTGGGGATTTAGAGCAAGAGGGCCTGTAATAGAAAAGATACTTAAGGAACTTCTTCAAGAAGATGATTTACTACCTAAGAACCAACAACAGGAAATAGACTTTAACGAGAATAATAATAAAGAAAATTTAAATATTGATGAAGATACTGCATTGGTATTAATTAAATCAGACTTAAAAAAAGAAGTTAATGAGATATCTTTGAATAAAAGATTTAAAAATGATAATCAATCTAAAGAAAAAGGCAACTTAAACATAAGCCTTCCCAATTTTGTTGAAAAAAAAGTAAGGAATCTAAGAAGAAGTATTAATAGTGAAAAATTAAAGGAGAATATTAATGATATTCAAATTAATACAATTAAAGAAACTGAATTAATAAAATGTCGAATTGAGTTAATTAGTCATTGGAAAATCTTATATGGATCGGTTCCTAATGATCATGTAGTAGAAGCTTCGATGGATTGGTTTGAAAGGGATATATGGCCAAATCTTGATGGAACTGAAAATCTACCCTTTACGTGGAGTGCAGCCAATAAATTAATGTCAGAATTATGCCCATTTTGGATAAAGAAAAATCCATCCCTTGAAATTGTTTTATTAATGATTGGCGTTTTAGAAGACCCTTTTGCTACATCAGACCTGATAAATAGAATACCAACACTTATGAGAAGGTTTATAAGTAGATTTAAGCGTAATAATAGATCAAATTCATTTGAAACTTTGGACTCAACAATGACAGTACATGGAGCTCTTAAATTATTGAATTTATCAACATCCGCAGGATCCGCTCATACGTTCCGTAAAATTAGGGAGGCCTATAAATCAATAGCCTTAGAGACGCATCCAGATGCTGGAGGATCAACAGATCAAATGAGAAAATTAAATGAAGCGTATCAATTGCTAAAAAATCTATATAGAAGATAGTATATTAATTCTCATATTAGACTAATTATAAGTCTAATTAATAGTCTCATATAAGATAGCCGCTAATTTGAAAATTTTCAAATTTTTATCAATTATTATTATTCAAATCTATTGAAACAATAATTATGTATAAATGAAATAAAAAAAAGAATGTACTTTTAAAGAATAAAATTTTTTGTATAGTATTTCTTATGTGAGACTAATTATAAGTCTATTTTATAGTCTCAAAAAAGATATGTAAGATATATTAATTTATCAATTTGACTAATTCATACACAAACTGTTTTATTACCTGGGAATAATTAAAGTTAATCAATAAATCAACAAATTATGTCCTTTCAATGTCCAAGAAATTAATAACGATTAAAAAGTGTTGATATCAAAGGGTTTTATATTTTCCCGTACTGCCTTAAAGACAGTACTACTTACTTTGAAGCTTTTGAATTGCAGTTTGTTTATCAATACTAGGAACATCGCTTAAACCGTTTGCGTCAAACCAAGGAGCACTGGCCCAATCAAACCCTTCACCAAAAGTATTATCTGGTGCAGTTATGTACCAATGACAAGAGGTATCAGGTACATCAACAGAACATTTTGACCAATCATCTGACCACTGAGGGACTTGTACCCACAACACTGAAGATAATAAAAGAGATAGTATGTTGATCATGACATTTATCATACAACATTAATTAGTTTTGTAGGATTATTACTTTTCTTATATAAGAATTATTAATAGACTTAGTTATAGTCTCATATAAGATTGGTAATACATTTAATTTCTCAATTTTGTATTAAAGCATTTTTCAACATTTGAAATGATTTTTGAATGAATTGATGTAATGTCCGAGTCCAGTAATGTTTTATCTTTATCTCTATAAGATAATCTAAATGTATAACTTATATGATCATCTCCAAATTTAGTATCTTCAAAAACATCAATTAAATTTACATCCTCTAAGAGATTTTTTCCCGTTTTTCTTATTTGTAATGTTATTTCCTTAATTAAAAATTTCTTACTGAAAACAAAATTTATATCCCTTTCCATTTTCGGAACAATTGGATATTGCTTATATATTGGAATCCATTTATTTTTTCTTGTACATGCTTCCAAGAGGTTGGAAACATTAATGCTAAACAAATAAACTTTTTTTAACGACTTCTTTTCTAATATTAGTTTTGGGTGTACTTCACCAAAATAACCTGCATCTTTCCCTTCAATAACTAATTTCGCTGTTCTTCCTGGATGAAGAAAATCAATTGAATCAGTAGGTTTATCCTCAATTTTTATATGCAAAGATGATAAAGCCTCCTTTAACTTTCCCCTTGCCTGGTAATAATTAAGATCGTTATCCTTACCCGAATTTATCCATTTTCCAAATTTTTTATTTCCATAAATCGCACCATTGAGAACTTCTTCTTGAATGAACTCAGTTTTCTTTTGAAAAACATTTCCAATTTCAAATATATAACAACTTGTTTGTCCAGCTTTTATATTACGGTTTAATATCTCCAAATGTTCTTTCCAGATATTATCTCTTAAACAGCTAGTTTCTAATAACAAAGGATTAGAAATCTTTATAAGTTTTTCATTATCTTCAGGAACAAGAGAGTAGCTAAGTACCTCGTTAAAACCATTTTCTGTGAAACCATTTTTTACTTTTCTCAATGCCAACTGTTCTGATGACAATTTTCCGGGCTTAATTGGATTAGGGAGGTTTAAGTCGAATCTGTCATACCCTATTAATCTCGCAATTTCTTCAATTAAATCTATTTCTCTTATTAAATCATTTGATCTATTAGGAATTACTGCTACATCCCAGCCATATTCCTTATTAATTAAAGTACAACCTATGAGTGTTAATTTATCAACTATTTCATTATCAGATAAATTTCTTTTTTGAAATTGATCGTTTACTATTAATGGTCCCAAAATTTTATGTATTCGATTTCTACGTAGTTTAATAAATATATCCTCATCATTTTTTAAATTGGAAGTATTGATTATTGGTGAATTAATAGAAAAATATTCTTCTAGAAGATTAATTGCCCTTGTTACTGCACTTAATGTATTTTTTGATGAAATACCTTTTTCATACCTGCTGCTAGATTCTGTTCTTATGCCAACCGCCTTTGAGGATTTTCTTATAGTAACTGGATTAAAAACAGCACCTTCAAGGTAAATAGAAGAGGTAGTATTGCTTACAGAAGTCTCTAAACCACCTATTACCCCAGCAATAGCAACAGGTTTATCGCAACAAGTAACTACTGTAATATTTTCATTTAATTCATATTTCTTACCATCTAAACAAACAAGGGTTTCGTTATCCCTAGATTTTCGTACAGAAAAGTCTTCTGGAGAAACTTCTTTTCCAATTAAGTTAGATAGTTTTTCTTTGTCAAACGCATGCAAGGGTTGCCCTTGTTCTAAAAGAATATAGTTTGTCAAATCAACTAGAAAATTAATCGACTTTATACCTGATTTTTCTATACGGTCTTTAAGCCATTTTGGCGATAATTTATCTCCATTTACTCCATCAATGCAGCTTATTGTATATATGCAATTAGATTCTATAGCCTCTGGACAAAGTTTAAATCCCTTAAATAAATGGATATTGTATTTATTACTTAATTCTGGAAAATTTAATGGTGATTCTAAAAGAGCTGAAATTTCCCGGGCTATACCCATAACAGACATACCGTCAGGCCTATTAGCTGTGATGGCTAAATCATATATAAAATCATTTAATTGAAGCAATTCAGACCCTGGAGTGCCCAATTTATATTTTAAAGCTAAATCTTCATCAATGATCTCTATCCCTTCGCTAGAGTCTTCTAACCCAAGCTCCTGCAGAGAGCATATCATTCCCTCACTCATGACACCTCTAATTTCACTTCTTTTAATAGTTAAATCAACAGCATTTAATTTTGCGCCGACAGTAGCAACATAAACATAAATATTTGGTTTAATATTTCGCGCACCACAGATAATTTGTAAATTCTTCGAATTACCAATATCGACTTGGCAAATTGAAAGTTTGTCAGATCCTTCGTGTTTTAAAACAGATAAAACCTTCCCTAAAACAACACCATTCACATTTTCTGAACAATCTTCTAATGATTCAACCTCAAATCCACCAATAGACAATTTCTCAGAGAGATCTTCAGGAGTAGAAGTAATTTCTACTAAATTTTTCAACCAATTTTGAGAAACTTTCATATATATTTTTTAATCAATGATAATAAAAGAAATGAGTATATCTTCAAAAAAGTTTGTTGAAGATGTACAATAGAAAATTATACAATAAAGTATTATTCAAAATGGCTAAAAAAGGGACAAGAGTTGTAGTGACCCTGGAATGTACTGAAGCTAGGACTAGCACAGATCCTAAGAGATCAAATGGTGTCTCAAGATATACTACTGAAAAGAATCGTAGAAATACAACTGAAAGATTAGAACTTAAAAAGTTTAATCCTCATTTAAACAGAATGACAATTCACAAAGAAATAAAGTAATCAAATCAATCAAATCATGCCTAATTCAATTTTTAAAAAACAATTATCACCTATCAAACCTGGAGATCCTATTGACTATAAGGATGTAGAACTACTAAAAAAATTCATAACTGAAAGGGGTAAAATCCTACCAAGAAGGATGACAGGTTTAACCTCTAAACAACAAAGAGATCTTACATTAGCTGTAAAAAGAGCCAGAATTGTAGCTCTTTTACCCTTTGTAAATCCCGAAGGATAATTTCATATTGAATATAGTTGGCACTATAATTAGTATCTCAAATATTTGAAAGATTTAACCAATTTAAAAACATATATTATTGACTCTGATGATCCACATGAAGTTGATGACGCTATTTCATTAGAAATAAAAAAAGGAAATAAAAAAAATTTATGGATACATATTAGTAATCCATGCAAACTCTTTTTGCATAACTCTAATGTTGATTTAGATGCAAGAAAGAGAAATAGCAGTTTATATTTAATTGATAAATATGTCCCAATGCTGCCTAAAGATATTCTTGAAAAGGCAAATCTAGCTCAAAATAAAATTTCAGAAACTATTAGTGCAGCAATAGAATTCAATGACGATGGATCAATAAATAATTATGAAATAACTGAAGCAATAATAAAACCAAAATATCAATTAACATATGAAGATGCAAATGAAATATTAGAATTAGAACCTAAAGAAGAAATAGAATTAATTGAGATTAAAAATTTATTAGAAAAAAGTATATTATTCAGAAAGAAACAAGGAGCAATAATTTTTGAAAGTCCTAATAATAAAATTAAATTATATAAAGATAATGTTGTACTAGATAATTTAGAGAAAACAATATCACAAATTATAGTTGCAGAATCAATGATTTTAATGGGTTATGTAACAAGTTTATTTATTTATAAATATAATTTAGCGGCCGCATTTAGAATTCAGAAATTAAATTGCAATCCAACTGAGATACTAAATAGATACGACGATAGTGATATTAAATATATAATATTAAAACAATTTATGGGAAGAAGTTACATAACAACTAAGCCAGGAATCCATGAGTCATTAGGCCTTAAAATGTATGTACAATGCACTTCACCATTAAGAAGATATCTTGATTTAATTATACAAAGGCAAGTATATAATAAAATTAATAATTACGAGCATCTTAGTAAAGATTCAATATCAAAGATTATTGATTATTCAAAGAATAGACAATCAGAGAATAATAATATTATTAAAAATGATAAATTAAAATATTTAACATTATTTTTTAAGAATGAAAATAAACCTTTTTATAAAATAATCTTCGTTAAGTGGATTAATCATAAAAAAAATATTGCTTTGGTTTATTTTCCAGATTATTCATTAGAAATACTTATTACTTTTTTTGTATCAATAGAAATATATAGTAATAAAATATATAAAGTTAAACATATTATAAATGATGGTAATCTTTTAGAGTTTATTTATTAATAAGATAATAAACAAAATAGGTTGTTATTAGTTTAAAAAATATCTGTTAGTATTAATAAAAAAGCTTTATGACTTTTGTCATTACTACCCCTTTATACTATGTTAATGATAAACCTCATTTAGGAAGTGTATATACAACAATAATATGTGACTCAATAGCTAGGTATAAAAGGCTTGCAGGTGAAGATGTTATTTTCATCACTGGAGTTGACGAACATGGTTTGAAAATACAAAGAACAGCTAATGAAAAGTGTATTGAACCAAAATCACATTGTGATGAAATCTCAGAAATCTTTAAAAATAATTGGAAAAATTGGAATATATCCTTTGATAAATTTATAAGAACAAGCTCAAAAAATCATGAATTTGTTGTTAATGAATTTTATGAAAGAGTAAAAGCATCAGATGATATCTATATGGGAGTTCAAAAAGGTTGGTACTGTGTCGGTTGTGAAGAATTTAAAGATAATCCTGAAAACTCATCAACATACAAGTGTCCAATACATCAAAAAAATTTAGAATGGAAAAATGAAGAGAATCTCTTTTTTAGGCTTTCAAAATATCAAAAGGAAATTGAGAAAATAATCAACGAACCTTCTTTTATAGAGCCAATAGAAAGAAAGAATGAAATTATAAATTTTGTATCTAGAGGGTTAAAGGACTTTTCAATTTCTAGAACAAATGTCACATGGGGAATTCCAGTCCCAGGTTACGATAACCATACCTTTTATGTATGGTTTGATGCTTTACTTGGATATGTAAGCGCCATTAGTTCTGAGGCGACCGAATATTCATTGGAAAAATCAATAAATGGAGGATGGCCAGCTGATGTTCATTTTATTGGTAAAGATATTCTGAGATTCCATGCTGTATATTGGCCCGCAATGCTCATTTCTGCCAATATGAAAGTTCCTAAAAAGGTTTTTGGGCATGGTTTTCTTACAAGAGAGGGACAAAAAATGGGTAAAAGCTTGGGAAATGTACTTGACCCTGATTTATTGCTTAAAAAATATGGAAATGATCCTGTAAGGTGGTACCTCATTAAAGACATATCACTAGGAAATGATGGAGACTTTCAAGATAGAAGATTTGTTGACATTATCAATAATGACTTAGCTAATACAATTGGCAATTTATTAAATAGAACATCATCTATGTCTAGAAAATGGTTTGATAATAAAGTGCCAACTAATGAAAAATTTTCATGTGAAAACAAATTAGAAAATTCAGTCAAAACTGCAGTCGAAAACTACATTTATAACTTTGAAAACTATAAATTAGATCTAGCAGCTAATGAAGTACTTAGCCTAGCAATCAATACAAATTTGTATTTGAATGATAATCAGCCATGGCTGTTAATAAAAGAGAATGATAATCTACCTCTAGTTAAACAAATTATTTATAACGTTTTAGAAAGTACCCGAATAATAGGATTGTTATTACTACCTTTATTGCCCGAATTATCTACAAAAATTAATGAACAACTTGGTTCTATATACAGAGAAGAAATTCCTTGGAAACAACAATTAAGTTGGGGATTATTAATGAGTAATTCAAGTCTTCCTAAACCTAATCCAATAATAAATAAGCTTGAGTATGAGCAACATCTATAGATTAATAGTTTTTCTTCCGTTATTAATGGTTGGTTGCGCCCCAGCACTAATTGATGAAAATAAAGTTATACAAAAAATAGACAGTTTAGATATGACTATTTTCTCTAAAAGTGGAGATAAAATATATTCAATTACCAGTACAAAATCAAGTTATGACATAGGTGAATTAAAATTTGAATTAAAAAAACCAACCATAAATATTTATAAAGGAGAAAAAACTAAATATATTATTACTTCAGAAGAATCTACATTATCAGAAAACAATAAACTCCTTAAATTGAAAGGGAATGTTAAATTAAAAACTCTTAAAAAAAATGAGGATATTTTAAATGCTGATAATTTTATCTGGAATATAGAAAATACTAACTATCTATTAGAGGGGAATATAAGATTTGAAAATCAAAATATCATCTTAAATTCTGGAAAAGCCAAATTGGGTTCAGATAACATTATTGAATTTTTCAATCCAGTAAAATATATAATTAAAGATGAAAATAACGAAAATAAATATGAAATAAATTCAGAAAATGCTTTCTATAATTTAAATACTGAATCAGTAAGTTTTGAAGCAAAAGATAAAAGAGTTAAATCAATAATTTATTTTTAAATTTTATTTTTTGAAAAAATATTATTAATTTTTTTGGACCAGTTATTAATCCATTTTTCATCAGACTTCGTAAAACACTTAGCACTCCAGCCTCCTATCAATATAAAAGCCTTATTATTTATAGGTACAATTAAGATAGATGGAATTTCAGCACAAAAATTAAAAAATTCATCTCTTCCTGGATAAAATTTAGTGTTTGCCAATGATATTAATTTCATATCTTTTATAGATCTCAGACAAGTTTCCCCAGGTTTAAAATCATTATTTGAAGTGATTCCCCTCCTCAATATATTAATGCCATCATTGTGGATTAATATTGCTGCTGCTGCTGTAGAGGTTAAAATCGCTTCAGAACCCCAGGCAAGTTCATCAATAACCTCATCCGGCATGTTTTTATCGAAGAGAAACTTATTTTCTCCTTTTAAAGCAGCTTTCTCGCCAGCTAATGGTTGAAATTGTTTAAATAAAAAACCTATCAAAATAATAATTAATGAAGCTATTGCAGCTAACACTTGTGCTCTCTCAAGCTCAGGAGTGATTGTATCTATTGAAATGAAATTTGCTATCTGAAAAATAAAGAGTATTGCACCGATAAATATTAATGATTTTCCATTAAATCCCATATTTTAAATATGTTATTCCTAATTAAATTATGCAAATATTATATTGTTTAGAACATTTAAAATTACTCAAACATATGGTTTTTAATATATAATTAACCAAAACCTTTTAAAATGAACCTAAAAATCAATAAATATATACTTTCGCTTATCTTTACTGGCTTAATATTCACTTTTATCCCATCGACTACATATGCAAAAGAAATTAGTGGTATAAATAAATATTTTGGTATTACTCAACAGAAGACTGTTATAAATTACGAAAAAAGTCAGCCTTCATCTATTGATAACCCCGTAGTGGATCCAAATTTTAACACTATGAGATCAAAAGATACTGAGAGTTCAACTGCTACTTATATAGTTATAGGTTTATTAATTGCTGCCACAATTATTCCTTTAGCAACATGGTGGTATTTCTCTAAATAATAGAGAATTTATGAATGCAAAAGATTTAAGTAATAGTGAATATTTATCTTATATAGTTTTTATTACAGGGGGGACAAAGAGTGGCAAAAGTGAATTCGCTGAGCATCTTGCAAAGGAGGTAAAAAAATTATCATATGTTGCCTTATCTGAAAGCAATTTGGATGATAAAGAATGGCAAGATAAAATTAATCTACATCGAAAAAGAAGGCCAAAAGATTGGAAATTAATAGAAACGACAGATCTATTAAATACATTAAGGAAAGAAGAAGGTCCCTTATTAATAGATTCGATTGGCGGATTCGTTATGAAAAGTATTGGCAAGGAAAAAAATGAATGGTCAACAAAAATGAATTCACTTATAGATCTCTTAATGAAAAGAAAAAGCATAACAATTATTGTTGGAGAACAAGTAGGTTGGAGTCTGGTCTCTGAATACAAAATTGGTAATACTTATATTGAAAGAATCGGCGAACTTCAAAAGAGAATAACCAAAATATCAAAAGATAATTGGCTAGCAATAAATGGCAGAGCAATCAAAATAGATGAAATAAGTATTGAAATACCTTCTTAAAATTGGAAGTCGCTCTTTTTGAACCTAGAATCCCGCAAAATACTGGTAATATTGCCAGATCATGTGCTGCGTTTAATATACCTTTAAATCTCATAGAGCCCTTGGGTTTTAAACTAGAGGATAAATATTTAAAAAGAGCAGGATTAGACTATTGGCCTCTAGTTACTGTTAATAAGTATGAGAATTTTGAGAAATTTTTGACGTCAAAATCAACAAAAAGAATAATTTCTTTTAGTAAAAAAAATGGATCTTACTTGAAGGATTTTAAATTTAAGCAAGATGATATTTTGCTATTTGGGAGAGAAGATTCAGGATTACCAGATTCCATTATTAATAAAAGCGACTTTTTAATATCAATATTTATGCCGAATTTACAGACTGGAAACAATGATCAAAAAGGTGTTAGAAGTCTGAACCTTTCTGTAGCATGTGGAATTGCTATATATGAGGCCCACAAACAAATAAATTTTCAAAATGGTAATTAAGTACAACCAATGCCTTACAATATTCCCATGTCTCGGTAGCTCAGCTGGTTAGAGCGGCGGATTCATAGCCCGCAGGTCGCGTGTTCAAGTCACGCTCGAGACATTTTAAATACTTATTAATTTAAGAAACATAGGTTAATTATTGATTTAATTAAATTATTAAAGAAAATAATGTTTAATTCACTCGGCACAGTCTTAGATCCAAAGAAATCTAAAGTAAAATATCCAGAAGCAAGGGTTATAGTTCTTGATGACAATTTTAATACTTTTCAGCATGTCGCAAATTGTCTTTTAACAATAATCCCAAGCATGAGTGAAAATAGGGCATGGGATCTAACAATCAAAGTTGACAAGAGAGGATCGGCGGAGGTGTGGAGAGGTAATCTTGAACAGGCAGAGCTATATCATGAGCAACTTTTCAGCAAAGGATTAACAATGGCTCCAATTGAGAAAACATAAAACAATTAAGATTGATAGAAAATTTTTGGCTTATAAATTCGAATCGTTCAAGGGTTAAAAGGTTTTCAAAGAATAATCAAAATAAAGATAAATTTTTTGAATATATGTTTATTGACTCTGGAAGAATTCTTGGTGTTTTAGGAAAAGAACCACCTTTAATGACAACCAGAGAAGAACTTAAAGTTGATAAAGCTAGAGATGAATGGAAAAAGTTAATAGCTCAAGGTTGGAGGAGAACCAAACCAGTTTGGGAAGACTCTTAGTAACCAATATTGTTACTAGGGTTAGTTATATAAATTATGAGATTAAGGACGTAGTTAGCGGGCAAATTTAATGGCTTCAAAAGTAACAACGCCATTCCTTGAGTCACATTAAATTCATTATTTTTCATAAAAAAAGAAAAATCTCATTTTAATTATAAAAAGACTGTCAAATACAAACTAAAAATACTGTAAAAAAGATATATAACCATCTATTAATTAAGGATTTTCAAGATATCTTGTATCTTATAATTATTAAAAAAAATATAGATTTAGGGTTACTTATGTGTTTTTTAAAATCCACGTAATAATCTCATAATCCCTAATATTTAATAATTAATAACGCTCAATGAAATATCTCATCTCAAGTAAAAGATCCAGGGCTTTATTTGGTATTGGAATAATTGCTATAAGTATTGGATTAATATCAAAAAAAGTAATTAATTATCCAGCTGGAGGTTGTATGAAAGGGACCCAAGAAATAACCTTTAATATCTAGCCATTAATCTTCTTACTTATTCCTTAATTCTTAAATCCAGTCAACTTTGATAACTCATTTAGTGAAAGTATACCTAAAATTAGTTTTCCATTTATTTCCCATGTGGGAAACCCTTTAATTTTTTTATCAATACATAATTGAGTTTGACTGTTTATGCCATCTCTTGCACATTCAACTACATTAAGTTCTCTATAAGCTTGCTTACCAAATAATTCACTTTGATTAAGGCAATTAGGACACCAATATGCTGAATATTTAACTACACCATTATCTTTAAGGTATTTTGCCAACTCGATAGATTCCCTAGTGCTTTCTGAAGTGACTATAAGTTCTTTCTTATTATACAAATGGGAGCTATTGAGAACATTTGGGGAAGTAAGCAAAACTAATAGAGGGATTAGTAAGCGTTTCATTTATTTACTACTTTTCCTCCATATTTTCTAACTATCTTATCAAGCAAAATTCGAATATCTTTATTTTTAAGTTTCTCTATTTGCTGAAGATTTTCAAGAAGATCAAATATTTGATCCTGTGTATCTTCATTTAATTCACTTACTGCCATTTATATTTAGAGTTTTAAATTCTAATTTTAGATCAAAAGTAAATTTACATTCTTATTGTAATTATATTTTTTTATTGCTATTTTTTTAAAGCGGGCTAAGGTTCATATCTCCACGAGGATTTAGTCCGCTGAATTTTTAAAGATTCAATTTATTTTGGATCCCTCTTTAAGAAGTTAATTAGAAATATATAAAATTTTTATCTTAGTTTAATTTCTAAATTACATTGAAAAGCATTCTCATAAACCATTAATAGTGTGACACTATTTATTCAATAATATTATTATTTCGCTTCATAATTTTCTTAAAATACTTAAACTCAATAAATTCATGCATCATTTTGATATCATCAGATAATACTTTTTTATTAACTGCATAGTCGTCTAAATAAAGTGGAGATTTATTGTTTTCAGGGAATGTTTCTTGGTCAAAAGAATAATTGATTAAATCTCTGTTATTGATTTTATTTTCACCAAAAGATTCATTTAATATACCTCGAGACCTCAACGCTTCTTCAACCAATAAACCTGTAACCTTTGACTGACTAAATTCATTAGCTGTGCACAATTTTTCAATAATTTCATGAACTTCTTCACTTGGCAAAAACCCAATTCTTTTCCTTTGAGAGGGCATAATTAAAAAAAATTAAGTGTCACACTTGCACATTACAAGTGTTGCACTATATTTGATTTAAGTCAACTAATTTTGCTATGCATATTTTAATATTTCCTGCCGGATTTATTCTTTGGTATCTAGCTTATGAAGCAAAACCTATCATTAATGATGAAATAACACATCATTGGGAAGAGAAAAATATAAATAAAAGAAAGAAACTTTTAAATATAATCAACGAAAGCTTTTAAAATTTACTGTCAATCGATTTTGACCATTCCTTGTGCTTATAATCTAGATCTGAGATTAGCTGTTTCTGATAAGTAAACTTAAGTTGATTTTCGTTAAGTGATTTTTTTGTGATAATCATTTCTTTAGAGAAAAAATTAG
Organism: Prochlorococcus sp. AG-347-M18; assembly: GCA_003281165.1. Lineage (GTDB taxonomy): Bacteria > Cyanobacteriota > Cyanobacteriia > PCC-6307 > Cyanobiaceae > Prochlorococcus_A. Next base: position 39,824 of record QCCT01000003.1, on the reverse strand, counting down.
GTGTATTAGAATTAATAAATTTTTTTTTGACTTGCATATAAGGAATTTATCTATTTTTTTTATATGACTCAAAAGAATATGGTCTTTATATTTTAATATTGTTTTTATATTTACTTAATATATATTATTAGCACGTTTGTTAAAAATAATAGTTTATCAAATAAAAAAGGCTATATTTAAACAAAATATATGTTTTATTATGAATCTTAAGGAGAGAGGGATTACTGTTGGAGATTTACTAATCATACTAATAATAATAATCACTTCTACAATATTAATTAAATCATTTAGCAAGGATAAGAAAACAACACATAATTTTAGTGGTCAAGAGCAAGTTACTTATAAGAATAATTATTATCAAAAATTAATTTGAATAGCTCATATAAATTATAAATAAAACTCTTAATTAATTCATTTAAATATTACTCATTTAAATTTAAAGAATTCATAATTATCAAACAAAGAGTTTATTTATTATAAATATTTTGATGAAATGATTTAGAACTTTCCCATTTCAAATTATCCTTTAAATCAATGAAATCATTTGATATTGAAACTAAATTAACCATTTGAAGAATTTGAGTTTTATTTAGCCTATTAATGGCAATAAGTTTATTAAGCTTTTCTAAAACAGATTTATCATTAATATTCATTGTTTGTATAAAAAAACAATAATTCTTCAATTCCTATACCTTATCTTATAATTTTAAAAATTACTTTTAAAATCACATAAAATTTTTATTGACAAAAATAATAAATATTTAAAAAATCATCAAAAATAAAACCGTCACTGATTAATAAAAATCTTTAGCTCACTTTCTTATAAATTCGTTTATTGTAAAAAGAAAAAAAAATGAAAAAAATTTCCAAGAAAGAATATCTTAATAGAGATGAAGTTAATGAAATGATTGAATCAGCTTTAAGGCGACACAATAGAAGATCTACAATAATCTCAAGTGTACTTGGCTGGATTCTAATAGGAGGATATTCATTTGGACTTTTTCAAGCAGTTCAAAATGTCTAATTTATCTTTTCTTTAAAGCAGAACTTGCTAGATGTTAAATTAATATAAAATTAATTATTTATTATGAGGGAATATATAGAGGCAAACCTTACAGTAATAAGAAAATATTTAAAAAAACGAAAAAAGTATACTTCAAAATTAAATAATGCTTCGATAATGAAAGAATTCAAAGAATGGAGCAAAGATCCATTACCTGAGACAGAATCAATTTGGACTTTACCTGACTTAACGAGAAAAGAAAGACTAAAAAATTTTTGTCGCTCAATTAAAAAGGAAATAAGTTAAGTTTTAACTACCTAGTTGTATATGATTTACCTTTAAGTAAAAATAACCCGCAAATCCAACTATATTCAAAATTACAACGAAAATCCAAGCTCCAATTGGCTGATTAGAATCAAATTTTTTTATTTTAACTTTTTCCTTTAGTCTTTCAATATATTTAGCCATAATTAAAAATATTAAAAAGAATATTTATAATTATAGAGAGTTGAATTTAAAGGAATCTTAAATTAAATTAAATTTCTTTTAATTCGAATTTTTATTGTCAAGCCTGTTAATGGGATATTTAATTAACTCCTTTTTGAGATTTTTTAAAAGTTTATTGTGATTCAAAATTGTAAATTTCCTAGTAAAGGAATAATGCCATTTCATTGAATTAAAAAAAAACTTGCTAATTCATTATTAATAAAATTATAATACTAATTACGGTCATTCAGACCATACATTATTTAAATAAGGACAAATTTTTTCATGAGCTTAAGAGTTGGCCAAGAAGCACCAGACTTTAGTGCTACAGCAGTATATGATCAAGAGTTTAAGGAGATTACACTTTCAGGTCTAAGAGGTAAATGGGTTGTTTTATTCTTTTACCCACTAGATTTTACATTTGTATGTCCAACTGAAATCACTGCTTTTAGTGATAGATACCAAGATTTCTCAGCACTTAATACGGAAATACTTGGGGTATCAGTTGACAGCAAACACTGTCATTTGGCTTGGATACAGACACCAAGAAATGAGGGTGGGATAGGTGATATTAACTATCCGTTAGTTTCTGATTTAAAAAGAGAAATTTGCCAAGCATACAATGTCCTTAATGATGATGGAGAGGCCGATAGAGGTTTATTTCTTATCAATCCCGAAGGAGTAGTTATGCATACGACTGTTAACAAGGCTCCTGTAGGTAGAAATGTTGATGAAACACTGAGGATTCTTCAAGGCTATCAATACGTTGCAGCGAACCCAGATGAAGTTTGTCCAGCAAACTGGACCCCCGGGGAAAAAACAATGTTAGAGGACCCCAAAGGTAGTAAAGAATATTTTTCTGCGCTATAGAAGTATTAGAAACAATTAAGTAAGTATTGAGTAGTAAATAGTTATAAAAAAATAAAAAATAAATATATTCAAAAAGGGGATAATATCTCCTTTTTGAGGTTTAGGCACGATCCAGTCGCTTAAATTAGTTTTATATGAGATGAAGGACCAGGTAAAAAAAGAAATTTCTATGGAGACTAGGATAAAAAGATTAATTAAATTTAAGTTATTTAAACCAAAATATCTATGAATATGAAACTGACTATCAACATTAATATTATTAATTTGAAGATGCCAAAGATAGAGGGAAATCAAAATAAAATTTACCAATATTATTTTTTTTAACAGAAACCTAGATTTCTTAAAAATTAATAAGATAGAAATTAAAAATATGAAAAAACTTAACTGTGTAATATCTGGTTTTTGTACATTAATTCCTTCAAGCAATAAATTAAATATAAGATCAAAATTTATATATATATAATCAGCTATTAAGTAAGAGAGAAATATTAAGTTTATTGCTACTAAGAAAAATAATCTCTTTCCTTTGATTATTTTTATACTGTGAATTTTATCTTTATTGAAATTATAGTATGTATAGTTTTTTAAAGAGTTTAAACATACTAAAGATGGACATATTGCACCGCTCAAATAGTAAAGTATTGAATAAAAGGAAATATCATTAATATTAAATGAATACAAATTAAACCATTGTTTTTGTACAAATGGAAGAACAAGTAAAAATGAAAGGGTAACTAATAACTTAGTTGTATTGTTGTTAATTATCAAGAAAATATTTTTTTTAATTTAAAACAATTAAATCAAACTTTCAACAATTTAGAAGTTGTTAATTTAAAAACTTTTTTATCTATAGTTTCTTTATTTAAAAGTATATCAACTAATTTATCTAGTAATACTCTATTTTTTTTCAATATTTTAATTGAATTATTTAATGAAATTTTAGAAATATTTATGATTTCATTATCTATTCTCGAACTGGTATTTTCTGCTATTAGAGGCTTTCTTCTAAATAATCCATCTCCTAAATACATTTCATTATTATCAGAATCCATTGAAATTGGACCAATAATTGAAAATCCATATTTTGTAACCATTTCCCTTACTATATTCGTCGCATAAGAGATTTCATTTAAGGAGCATTGTGTAATTTCTCCTTCACCAAAAACTATCGTTTCTGCTGCTCTTCCAGCTAGAGCAATTTCAATTTTTGAAAATAAAAATTTTTTTGAAATCAAGCCACTAGAAATTACATCTTCGTCAGGACATATTTTGGTATATCCTCCTATAGATCCAGATCTAGGTAAGATCGTAATTTTATCAACTGATTCAATACCATTTCTCACAGCAGACACAATCGCTCTGCCAACCTCATTATAGGCAATAATTTTTTTCATATTTGAAGAAGTTATTAATGAACTTCTGAGGCCGATGGTAATTTTATCAAGAGCATTTTCTATATGAAGATCACTAATTAATTTAGATTCATCTCTTGCACAGTGAATAGCACTCTCGTTCATCAAATTAGCTAGATCTGCGCCCGAAAATCCAACTGTTCTAGAAGCCCAATATCCTAAGTCAACTTCGCTTGAAAGTGGTTTGGAAAGTGAGTGAACTGAAAGAATTTTTTTTCTTCCATCTAAATCTGGAAGCATTACTTCAATTTTTCTATCAAATCTACCTGGTCTTAATAAAGCTGCATCCAAAATATCAGGTCTATTTGTTGCTGCTAAAACAATAATCCCTGAATTATCAGCAAAACCATCTAATTCCGTTAGAAGCTGATTAAGGGTTTGTTCTCTTTCATCATTTCCACCTCCGATCCCTGACCCTCTTTGCCTACCAATGGAATCAATTTCATCAATGAAAATTATACAAGGAGATTTTTCCTTAGCCTTAGAGAATAGATCACGAACTCGGCTTGCTCCAACACCAACAAAAAGTTCTACAAACTCTGATGCTGATATTGAGAGAAAAGGCACTCCTGATTCACCTGCAATTGCTTTAGCTAATAATGTTTTACCTGTTCCTGGTGGGCCTATTAGAAGAACTCCCTTAGGAACTTTTGCTCCAAGATTTTCAAATTTCTTTGGTTCTTTCAAAAATGTTATTACTTCTTTTAATTCCTCAGCGGCTTCAGGAACGCCAGCCACATCATCGAATCTCGTATCTACATCATCAATAGTTACAAATTTAGCTTGATTTTTGGTAAAACCAAAAGCTCTAGAAGCCAATTTTGATGTACTTCTCAAGATTAAGACTATAGCTAATATGAAAATCAGGAAAAGACTTATTGAAGCAAATGAATTAGCAGCTGAGGCTTCTTTTCTACTATTGTTAATAGTTAGATCTACCTTATTTTCAGAAGCCTTCTCAAGAATTAATTGATCGTTGTATAGGATAGGTATTTTAAATTTATCACCATTTTTATACAGAACATCAATTTCTCTCTGCCTAGGATAGAAAAATATTGATTCTATTTTTCCCGTCTCTATATCTTCTAGAAGATCCGAATAACTTGATTTAGAATCTGAATATGAGAATTTTGATCTAAACACTAATCTTTATAAGTGATTAATAAAGCATATATGCTTATTTAAAAAATTGACGTATATAAACAAAATATACTCAAAAGTTTTGGAGATAACCAGTTAAAGGTTATATTATTATATGGAAATAAAGAAACAGAATGGCTGTACCAAAGAAGAAAAAATCAAAGAGCAAAAGGAACCAAAGGCACGCTGTATGGAAAGGGAAAGCAGCAATAGCAGCTCGAAAAGCTATATCTTTAGGTAAATCAGTTTTAACTGGGAAAGCTCAAGGATTTGTTTATCCTATTGAAGAAGAAGAAGAAGAATAATAGCTTTTAAGACCCTAATTTAAATGCTTCAAGTATAACAGCATAAATTGCACCAATTCTTAATCTATCAACTACAGTCCATAGATAATAAAACTTTGAACTTGCGGCAGGTTTAATTCTTATAATGATTTCAATAAAAACAATAATTATTGGGACCATTATCAACTCATTTTTACCTTCAGAAATAAATTTTGTAATAAAATTTGCGAACAAAAAATAACCTGTCAAAACAGAAATTAGACCAATAGATTTTGTTCTCCAAGTATCACTTAGAAAACCAAAAAATAAATTATTTAACTGGTAGGTAATTCTTGAAAAATTAGTTTTTTGCATTATTAAAAGACACTAAATAATCATTTAGAAAGTTATAGTCAACATATGATTTTTTTAGTTTAGGGCCTTTAATTACATTTGCCACATTATTCTCATCACCAAGATTGTCTAAAATACAGTCTAGTTTAATATTTTCCTCAAGAACAATTGGGATATTTGAAGGAACAAAAATTGTAGGCAAGTTAGCTGCCAAGGAAGACTTTAATCCTGGATTAGAGTCTTCAAAAACAATTGAGTTGTTTTTGTTTATACCACTTAATTGGATTGCCTTTAAATATGGTAATGGATTTGGTTTTTTTAATTCAACATCTTCACTAGAAATAATGAACTCAAAAGGGTTAAAGCCATTAAAAAGATATTCAACAAGTAGATTGACTTGAATTCTTGAACTTGAAGTAACAATAAATTGTCTTACTTTTTTTTTATATAATTCATTTATTAATCTAAAAACACCAGTTTTTAAACTAACACAATTTTTTTTTATTATTTCTAAATAATGAAACTGCTTTGTTTCATGAATTTTGAGAATTAAATCTTCTGAGAAATCATTATTATTAGATTTAGCGTAATAAGCAATTCTATTTTTGCCCCCATTTATCTTCAGAAGCTTTATATATTTATTAGCGTCCCAATTCCAATTAATACCAAGGTCATTGAAAGCATTATTAAAAGCAGGTAAATGGGCCTCTAATTCTGTATTTGCGATGGTACCATCTAAATCCCAATAAACACCCTCAAGATACGTCACCAAAAAGAATTTCTTTTATTTACGGTAAAATACAAGAGCAATTATTGCTGGTCCTGCTAACGCAACTACAGCCAAAGGAATAAGTGTTGCCATGATTAATCAATATGTTTTGTGATACTATTTTTACAAATAAATGACGAAACTGTACTGATACGTTACAAGATTGAATTAAATTATGAAATCATGGACATGTATAGAAAATTGTGGAGCTTGTTGTAAATTCAACTTGAACGAAAGAAGCGATTTGGCTAACAAGCTTAACAAAGAAGATATAGCTTTGATAAATTCGATGACGGCTAAAGACGGTTGGTGTAAAAACCTGGACAGAGAAAATAAAAAATGCTTAATTTATGATACCAGACCACATTTTTGCCGGGTAAGTGAATTTTCAACTTCATTTAAAGGATATTTGAAATCTGGTGATAAATTTTTAATAGATTGCTGCAAACAACATATTTCATCAAATTTTGGATCCCAAAGTAAAGAGATGAAAACTTTTAGAATTGCTGTTTCAGGAAAATGAATAGTAAATTAGAAAAAAAAGAAAACAATATAGAAAAAAGTTTTTTTTCTATATTTATAACGACTTTTACGACAATCTTTATTGCTGAACTTGGCGATAAAACTCAGATAGCAACATTAATGCTTTCTGCAGAATCGGGAAAGCCAATAATTGTTTTTCTTGGAAGTTCTCTAGCATTAATAAGCTCTAGCATAGTAGGTGTTCTTATTGGTAAATGGGTATCAAAAAAAATATCTCCCAGCAAATTTGCTTTATCAACTGGTGCTTTAATGATATTGATAAGTATATTTTTAGCTTATGAAACATTCAAAAATTATTTATAAATGATTTTAAGTTTATTACTATCAACATTTCTAACCGTTTTCATAGCTGAATTAGGTGACAAAACTCAGCTGGCTACTTTAACTATAAGCGGCACTTCAAATAAACCACTAGCAGTTTTTCTAGGATCTTCTTCAGCACTTGTTTTTGCAAGTTTACTAGGAGCTTTAACAGGCGGTTCTATTTCCAGTTTTTTACCCGAAGTAGTTCTTAAGTCAATAGCCTCCATTACTTTTTTTATAATTGGTATAAGGCTTTTTATCAACTCTTTCACTATCGAAAAAGAAGAAAAAGAAGTGAAAGAAAATAATTAGTTTTAAGCTTGGATAATAAGGTGTAATAATAAAGTGTATACCCCAAATTAATTTATAATTTCATTTAGATCATGTTCACATCATCTTCAATAATTGATAATCTTAATCAGTCCGAAGGGTTAGAATACAAAAAATTATGCAGATTATTAAAAATAACAAAGAAATCTGATAAGGATAAATTAGATATTGCTTTAACAGCTCTAGAAAAACTTGAAATAATTAATAAAAATGAAGATGATGAATATACCTGCGTAAAAGATAGTGATCATCTTGTTGCTAAAATAAGATGTAGTAGCAAGGGCTATTGCTTTGCTGTAAGGGGAAAAGACAAAGAAGATATCTACATTAAAGAAAATCTACTTAACTATGCATGGAATGGAGATAAAGTTTTAGTAAGGATAATAAAAGAGGGTTATAGAAGAAGATCACCTGAGGGAATAGTTGATTGTATTCTTGAAAGATCCAATCAAATACTTCTTTCTAAAGTTGAAATAATAAACAATAATGCATATGCAATCCCAATAGACGATAGGATCCTTTCTAAAATTAAACTTCCAGAAGAGAATAAAAAATACACTTTCAAACCAGAAAATAAGAATATAGTAAAAGTTGAGATTGACAGATTTCCCATAGGTCAAGAAGAAGGACTAGGGCATGTGATCCAAGAACTAAAACTCAACGATAATGAGGAATATGATACAGACTTTGTTCTATCCAAAAGCAATATCGATAAATCATGCGATTTAAATAAAATTGAATCTAAAAAATTAGAAAAAAGGGAGAGGATAGACCTTACAGATAAAAACTCTTATTTATTCAAAAGTTGGAATTCTAATAATTCTCCAATGCTCCCAATGATTCAAATAGAGCAGGGAAAAAATAATAGTACTAAATTATGGATACATACGAATAATCTTGCAGAAAGAGTAGATCTAAATAGTAAAAAATCATTAGAAACATTATTTAAAGGCTCTGAATCATTACCCTTATTAAATGATTGGCAAAACTACCTTAGTGAAGCAATAAGAAATGATTCTGAATTTAAATTTGGTGAAAAGAATGAAGCAATTAGCCTCTGTTTGTATTTAAATAGCAATTATGAAATAACTGATTGGTCATTTCATCTTACTTTAGTAAAGTGCTCTCTAATTGTTAAAAGTGATCTTACTGACGCACTTCTATCTAGAAAAAGTAAAACAAGAATAACATCTCGGGTATTAAAACCTATAAAGGAATATATCGACGATTTAGATAAAATACTGGAAATTTCATGTTCATTCAGGCAAAAACATCTTTTGGAGGGTGAGGTTGAAATTCCTAAGCCACTCAATAAAATAGAGCTCTTAGAAGAATTTTTTATTCACAATCCAGCTGAATATTCAAAAGGATATTTTGAATCATTAGATAAGGAAGATTGCCAAACTTACCTTTCACCAATACTACATGAGGCTAATTTTATATGGTACAAACATTCAAATCAATATGGCTTAAAAAGCGCAGGATACATCTCAAAGGGAATAGATAACGTTGATGCAAATGAAATCATCAAATATTCAGAAATTATTGATAATGAAATAGAGCTTGATGAAGATGGCAATTTATCATTTAGTCAAGTAATTAAATTATGTGGCGATGATAATAAAAAAAGAATCTTACATAAACTTCTAATTAATGAATTTAAAGACAATGAAATAAGGTTGCTTTCTAAAAATCCGGATAATGCTGAATCAGAAAAATTATTTATTTCTCCATGGGCAATTCCTGGATTTGACTTTACTAATCTTATTAACCAATACTGTATTTTTAACATGATAACAAATGGTAAGAAATCAAAGAAAAATAATATTAATGCCATTAATATATCAGAAAGTAATTCATTAGAATTAGTAAATTGGGATATATTTAATTCATCAATATCAAAAAGTCTAGAAATATTATTTAACAAGGTTGTAATAGATAAACTTAATGAATATAAGTACAAAGTGAATCAATATAAATCTAATATGATAAATATAAAAAAGGTAAGAAAAGCAGAAAAATTAATCGGTAATATTTATAGTGGGTTTATATTATCAGTACAAACATATGGTTTCTTTGTTGAGATATCAGAATTAAATGTAGAGGGTTTAGTACACGTCAGTACCCTTAATAATGATTGGTACGAATATAGATCAAGGCAAAATCTTTTGATTGGGAGAAAATCTAAGAAATCATATAAAGTTGGAGATGCGATAGAAGTAAAAATCATAAAAGTTGATATTCTTAAATATCAAATTGATTTAGAATTAACATAAATAAATTTTCACAAAATATATTATGGAAATATTAACCAATAAAATTTAAGATAACTTATCAGATACATGTTTAAGAAAAGATATTTATTATTAACTCTCTTTTTAGTAATAATTTTTCAAATTTTATTATATACAAATAATAATAATCAGAAGACTTCATTTAGATACTTTAAATGGACTCTCCAGGAAGTAAGTATAGGTAAGTTAATCAGTATTTCATTTTTTTCGGGTTTATTTATAAGTACTTTATTGAATAACACAATTAATAGTACTAGTTTCAAAAAAAATACTTCTGAAAATGTGGAAGATGATTTTGAATCTCAAAATAACGGGGAAGATATGGAACCAAACGTTGAGATCCCTCCACAAAGGGATATTAGAGAAACTCAACCAACAATTTCTGTTAATTACAGAGTAGTCAGAAATATGAATGATTATGATTTAAAAAAAGATCGAAATTATTCAAATCCAGATAATAGAGATGACTGGGATAATCATGATAATGATTGGTAGAAAAATAAATTTTTTAAATTAAAAAATGGTTTTTTTAATTTATAATGTAAATAAATAATTTTTTTTATGGAAGATAATTTAGACATAAATAAAGAAGTTAATAAAGAAACACCAGACAACACCACTAAATCAAACTCTGAGGAAATTAAAGAAAGTAAATCAGAAAAAGATACCAATAATGGTAATTCTGTTTCTAAAGTTGGTATAAGAAATGAAATTGATAATACCGTTAAACCTATAACTAAACCTAAAAAAGAACTCCCCATAGAGAAAAAGCCTTTCCAAGAATTTATTAACATACACCTTATTCCCTCACTTACTGAGGAAATTAATCAAAGAGGATTAGAAATAAACAATATTAACCTCACTAACACAAATAGACCTATTGCTGGAGATAAATGCTGGGTAATAAATTGTGAAATTAAAGATACATGTAACTTTTGGTTATCCTTTGAGAAGGATGACATTAGTTCATTAAAAAGTATTTCTTTATCAAAACCTAATCAAAAACCAAGTATTGTTGAATCTTTTCTAATTGATGAAAAAAGAATAACCCTAAAATTAATTATTTCAAGAGTAATTCAAAGATTGAATGGGCAAAAGTTAATAGGAGTTAATTAGAAAACAATAACACCAAGTTAACTTTTCCCTCGAAAATACAAATCATAGTAAATAATAGTATTAATAAACCGAATAAAAAATGGCTCAATCAATTGTTGAATCAAAAAATAAAAAAGATATTAATAATGGGAAGATACCAGCAAAAGAAACAATTTTGTCTCCAAGATTTTACACAACTGACTTTGAGGCAATGGAAAATATGGATTTATCAATAAACGAGGAGGAATTGGAAGCTATATGTGAGGAATTTAGGAAAGATTACAATAGACATCATTTTGTAAGAAATAGTGAATTTGAAGGTGCTGCAGAAAAATTAGATCCTGAGACAAGAGAGCTTTTTGTTGATTTTCTCGAAGGAAGTTGTACTTCAGAATTCTCAGGTTTTTTACTTTACAAGGAGCTTAGCAGGAGGATTAAAGACAAAAATCCTCTTCTTGCTGAATGTTTTGCTCATATGGCAAGAGATGAAGCTAGACATGCAGGTTTTTTAAATAAATCAATGAGTGACTTTGGACTGCAGTTAGATTTAGGTTTTTTAACAGCCAATAAAGATTACACTTATTTCCCACCAAGAAGTATTTTTTACGCTACTTATTTATCCGAAAAAATTGGTTATTGGAGATACATAGCTATTTATAGACATCTCGAAAAGAATCCAGATAGTAAGATTTTTCCACTATTTAATTACTTTGAGAATTGGTGTCAAGATGAAAATAGGCATGGTGATTTCTTTGACGCATTAATGAAAGCACAACCACGAACTGTTAAATCACTAAGTCAAAAAATTACTATTGGTGGCTCTACCTTTACACATCCAGTATTTGACTACTTCCATAGATTTAGATATTTTTTGAATAATCTTCCATTAACATCCAAGTTATGGTCTAGGTTCTTTTTATTAGCTGTATTTGCAACTATGTATGCAAGAGATTTGGGTATTAAAAAAGATTTCTATAGTTCTTTAGGTTTAGATGCCAGAGATTACGACCAGTTTGTTATTAATAAAACAAATGAAACTGCAGCAAGAGTTTTCCCTGTAGTAATGGATGTTTATGATAAATCTTTTTATGGAAGATTAGATAAAATAGTAGAGAATAATAAGGTTCTTTCCGATATTGCAAACAGTGAAGGAAATAAAGTATCTAAAACTTTTAAAAAATTACCTAAATATTTATCAAACGGTTACCAGTTATTAAGACTATACTTATTAAAACCTCTTGATAGCAAAGATTTCCAACCTTCGATTAGATAATCTTTACACAGAGAAGATTTATAGACTCATATGCTTTCGTCACAAATCAAATCAAATGAAATAGTTTTTGGTAGTTGCAATAAAGATTTATTAGAAGAAATTATTTTCTACGGCATTGGACTTGGTGCCGAATTTGTAGAAATATTTATAGAGAATACTGACAACTCAAGCGTTTTAGCTGAAGAAGATTTTATTACAAGTGTAAGTCCATCATTTGGAAGGGGTGCAGGCATTAGAATCTTCAAAGGGAAAAAGGATGGATTTGTAAGTACAAATGATTTAACAAAGCATGGCTTGATGAGATCGGTATCTCAGGCTATTGAGATGTTAGACATAACAGACAACAAAAGAGAAGTGTTTAACGGTTTAAATAAACATAGGGACTATAGTTTACCCAAGAAAAAATGGATTAATGAAGTCCCATCTATTCATGAGATAAGTGAAAAACTACTAGTCAGCACAAAGTCTTTAAAAAAAAATAATAAAATAATAACTAGAAAAGGAAGTTACTCAAGAAATCTTCAAGAAGTAATTATAGCCTCCAGTGACGGAACTTATGTTTCAGATATTAGATTGCATCAAACAGTTGGACTCAACGTAATTGCAAGTGATGCCCAATACAGATCTAGTGGAAGTAGAAGATTTGGATCGTCAGGAATGCCTAATGAATTCAGATTATGGGATCACGAAAAAGCAGCTAATGACGTGTTTGAAAGTTCAATGAACATGTTGTATGCAGATTATGTTGATGCAGGACAAATGCCTGTTGTATTAGCTAATAAATTTGGTGGCGTTATATTCCATGAAGCCTGCGGTCATTTACTTGAAACTACCCAAATAGAGAGAGGAACAACACCATTTGAGAATAAATTGAATGAAAAAATTGCACATGAATCTGTAACAGCAATAGACGAAGGGATATCAAAAGGATCCTTTGGTTCATTATCAGTAGATGATGAAGGTATGGAACCCGAAAAATCAGTTCTTATAAAAGATGGAATTTTAAAAAAATTCATATCCGACAGGGCAGGTGAATTAAGAACTGGCCATAAAAGAACAGGAAGCGGAAGAAGACAAAATTATTCTTTTGCAGCAGCTTCTCGAATGAGAAATACTTATATAGCTAAAGGTGAGCACTCGAAAGAGGATTTAATCAATAGTATTAGTGATGGTCTTTACTGCAAATCAATGGGTGGTGGCAGTGTAGGTGCTACAGGACAATTTAATTTTGCAGTAGAAGAAGGATATCTTATTAAAAATGGAAAATTAACTAATCCAGTAAAAGGAGCAACTTTGATTGGTGAGGCTAAAGAAGTTATGCCAAAAATATCAATGTGCGGAAATGACCTCGAATTAGCTCCTGGATTTTGTGGATCTATCAGTGGAAGTGTCAACGTAACTGTTGGCCAACCTCATATTAAGGTTGATTCAATCACTGTTGGCGGAAGATAGGATATGAATTCAAAAGAAATAACTATTCAAATCTCTCAAGCTGCAGATTCTCTAAATCTTAAAAAATGGGATTATGGTGCAAGCTTTTCTAATGATTATTCTGTGCAAGTAGATAAAGGTGAGGCTAAACAACTTAAGGCATCACAAAAGCAAATTTTAACTATAAGAGTTTGGAACGAATCTAATATAGTTGGTATTACAACAACTAGTGATATCAGTGAATCTGGCATTAAAAAAGCTCTAAATCAAGCAAATATTGCATCAGATTTTGGTAACAAGAATGAAAGAACAGAATTCTCACCACTAGCCAAGGATCCTATTGAAGTTAAGGACTCAAAAGAAAGAAATCCTGTTGGAATAAAAAAATTACTTACTCTTTTAAGACAAGCGGAAGTAAAACTATTAGAAAGCCATGAATCAATAAAATCTGTTCCGTACAATGGTCTATCTGAGAGTTTTTATGAGAGAGTTTATGCAAATAGTGATGGTGCCTTTCGGAGTTATACCAAAAGTCAAGCTGCACTATATTTATATGCAAGAGCAGAAGAGAAAAATAAAAAACCTCGTAGCTCGGGTTCTGTAAAACTTGGATATGGAGTTGAAGATATAGATATAGAGTCGTGTATCAAAGACGCTTCTAATAAAACAATTTCTCATTTAAATTATTCTTCTATTAAAACTGATAAATATTTAATATGTTTTTCCCCAGAGTCTTTTTTAACGATCATTAATGCCTTTAGTTCAATGTTTAATGCTAGAAGCATTTTAGATGGAGTTAGCTTATCTAATAAAAATTCTATTGGAGAGAAACTTTCTACAGAAGCACTTAATATTTATGATGATGGTCTTCACGAAAAGAATATTTCTTCATCACCATTTGATGGAGAGGGAACTCCTACCAAAAGACTATGTTTAATTAACAAAGGGAGACTTGAAAATTTTATACATTCTGAATCAACTGCAAGAATATTTAAAACAATACCCACAGGACACGCTGGACTAGGATCAAAAGTCTCAGTATCTCCTGATTGGATAGTAGTTGAGAAATCAGAGGAAAACTCAGATCTAAAAACATCATTAGATCACTCTACTTATGAGGGAGAATTTGTTTATATTGAAGAATTAAATGCAATCCACGCAGGTGTCAGAGCAAGTCAAGGTTCATTCTCTCTTCCATTTGATGGATGGCTCTATAAAAATGGTAAAAAAATCTCAATAGAATCTGCAACTGTAGCAGGGGATATCAAATATCTTTTGAAGAATATAGTAAATATTGAATCAAACCAAGAAGTAACAACAAGTGGAATTTCTCCACATATATGGGTAGATGAATTATCAATAACTGGTGACGCGTGAGAATTATATTCTGGGGAACACCTGAATATTCAATTGCGAGCCTTGATATTTTTATTAAATCTAAGCACGAAGTGATTGGAGTAGTTAGCCAACCCGATAAGAAAAGATCAAGGGGAAATAAATTAATACCCTCACCTGTTAAAAGCTATGCCGAGCAAGAATCTATAAAAATTTATACTCCAGCAAAAATCAGGGACAATATACATTTTATAAATGAACTCAAATCACTATCTTGTGATTTATTTATTGTTATAGCTTACGGGAAAATATTACCCAAAGAGATATTGGAAATCCCAAAATTTGGATGTTGGAACGCACATGCTTCATTACTTCCCAGATGGCGTGGTGCAGCCCCAATCCAATGGTCACTAATAAAAGGCGATGAATTTACTGGTGTAGGTATCATGAAAATGGATGAGGGACTAGATACTGGCGACTTATTATTGGAAGAAAAAATTAAAATTAGTAATGACGATAATTTAAATACACTATCGGAAAAACTTAGTATTTTATCTGCAAAATTATTTTTAAATGCTACATCACTAATCGAAGAAAATATTTATAAAAATACTAATTCTCAAATAACAAAACAAAATTCCCTTGGAAGAGAAATTACTTATGCAAGAATGATTGAAAAATCAGACTTTAGAGTTGATTGGGGTAATGAGGCAAATGAAATTTCTCAAAAAATAAAAGGATTATACCCACGAGCAAATATAACTTTTAGAGGTAAGAACCTAAAAATACTTAAAATCAAAGTTTTGAGTAGTGATGAAATTAAAAATGAAAAATACCTTTTCATGAGCAATTATTCAAGACCAGGTATTGTTCTTGCTGTAAAAGAAAATGAAGGAATAATCATTTCAACTAAAACTGAACCAATTATTTTGTTAGAAGCAAAACTTGAAGGCAAAAACATTTCTAGCAAAAAGCAATTGATACAACAGCTAAAACCATCAGTTGGTGAAAATCTCTCAGATTAAGTTTTAGATTCTTTTTTAGAGAATCCCCAAATGAAAGCAAAAAGAATCAAAAAATAAAAATAATAGTCTGGAAGAATAGATTCTTTAATTAACGTATTTAGTAAAAGTTTAATCCCAACTATTAAAATTGCTACGTAACCGGCTGTTTCTAATCTAGAAAATATATCTAGGAGTTTTAGAAAAATCCCCGATGTAAATCTTAAGGCTAATACTCCAATAACTGCTCCAAATATAATTAATATGTATTGATCACTGATAGCTACTGCAGTAGTGATACTATCAATGGAAAAAGCAAAATCAGTAATTGAAAGAAGCGCTACAACCCTTAAGAACCTAAAATTATTTTTATTATTATTTGTTCCATTTTCAGTGTTTTCTATATTTGAATTTAAAAAAACATTTGAGAAGAATAAGTATATTAAATAAAACCCAGCAAAAACTCTAATAAGAATATACTTTAGAAGAATATTAGATAATATGATCAGAATAATCCTAAATAATAAAGATATTGTTATGCCAATATTTAAGGCTCTTGATCTTAATTCTGAACTGTCAAGGGATTTAGTAAGAGAAGCTAGTGCGACTGCATTATCTGCCGATAATAATAATTCCAGAGCAATTAATATTGGTAAAAGTGTAAAGATTTCGTACCAACTATCCACTTGATCTAGTGTGGGTATAAAAGAATTTATTGCAGCTGAATCCATCAAATATTATTCACAATCAGTATAAAATCTAATATAATATGTCGGATATTTGCAATCAAGATTGATAACTATAAATGAGTTTAAATACTTTAGTTAATTATATTTCGAACTCACAAATTACTTCTGAATTAATAAAAAGAATTTCTAAAAATAATGAATTAAATATTGTTGGTTCAAGTAGATATGCAAAATCAATAATCTTAGATAGCATCGCAAAAAAAGAAGAAAAAAATATATTATTAATTTGTCCTAATGTAGAAATTGCCTACAAATGGATTGGTTATTTTGAAAGTATAAACGATAAAGCAGTTTTATATTATCCTCCAACAGAACATTTACCATACTCATCAATTAATAAATCCAAAGAGATTGAATTTACTCAGCTAACTGTTTTATCAAAATTAATAAAAAAAGATAAAAAAGAACTTGATATTGTTATATCAACAGAGAGATCACTACAACCACATCTAATAAATAAAAACTTGTTAATTGAAAACAAGTTAGATTTGCAAAAAGGAGTTCAAATTGAGATTGAAGAATTAGCAAATAAACTTACTTTACTTGGTTACAAAAAGGAAAATATAACTTCTACAGAAGGATTATGGAGTAGGAGAGGTGAGATATTAGATATATATCCTGTCAATAATGAGTTTCCTATAAGGTTAGAATTTTTTGATAATGTAATTGAGAAAATAAGAGAATATGATCCATATACTCAAAAAACATTAGAAAGTATAAATGATATTGAAATAATACATGCTGGATTTGATTTACTAATAAAAGATAAGTTAAATAATTTATCTAAGAACAGTATTTTTAATTCAGAAGATATAAAAAAAAATAATCTTGATCGTTATTTAGGAATAATTGAAAAACAACCCTCAAATATAATTGATTTTATAGATAGGGAAACAATTCTTGTAATTGATGAATTAGAAGATTGTAAAAAATTTGCTGATAATTGGTATCTAGATTCAGAAAGTGATTTTGATAATTGTGCGTATGAATTAAATGAGAACCTTAAAAATAATGAGATTAATTTAGAGGCCAAACCTAATTTGCATTTAAAGTTTGACGCAATATTAAATTCACTAGGAAATTTTAATTTTATAAAATTTTATGAATTTGAATCTAAAGTAAATATTGATAATAGGTTTTTGTTAAACGATAAACGATTAAATTCATACTCTAAAAATATAGGAAAATTATCTAATGATATAAATAAAAATATAAAAAATAATGAAAAAGTTTGGATACTATCAGCACAGCCATTGAGAACTAGGACTTTACTTTTTGAGCACGAATGTAATGCAAATTTCTTAAACAATCCTGATGATATTGATGAAGCATTTAAGTCAATTAATAATTCAACTCCTTTAATTCTAAAAAATAAGAACAATTATGAAATAGAGGGTTTTTATCTTCCGATATGGAAAGTTGTCCTAGTAACAGATAAAGAATTATTTTCACAACAATCTCTTTTTAATAATGTATTCATAAGAAGAAAAAAAAGAAGTGTCAATTCAAATATAAATTTAAATAAGATTAGTCCCGGTGATTTCATAGTTCATAAAAATCATGGAATAGGAAAATTTTTAAAAATACAAAAAATTAATTTAACTGGAGAGTCAAGAGATTATTTAGTTATTCAGTATCAAGATGGGAAGATAAGCGTTGCCGCTGATCAACTTGGTAGTGTTAACAGATATAGATCAAGCGGAAAAATAAAGCCAAAAATAAATAAATTAGGAGGGACAGAATGGGAAAGAATAAAAGATAAAAATAAGAAACAAATCAAAAAAGTTGCTGTCGATATTTTAAAACTCTATGCAAAGAGAGAAAAATTAAAAGGGTACATTTACCCACAAGATGGTCCTTGGCAAAATGAATTAGAGGAATCATTCCCTTATCAACCAACACCTGATCAAATTACTGCTGTAGAAGAAATAAAATCTGATATGGAAAGCGATAAGCCAATGGACAGGCTAGTTTGTGGAGATGTAGGATTTGGCAAAACAGAAGTAGCTGTTCGGGCTATTTTTAAGGCTATTACATCAGGCAAACAGGTAATATTATTAGCACCCACAACAATCCTTGCTCAGCAACATTGGAGAACAATAAACAATAGATTTTCACCTTACCCAATAAAAGTATCATTACTTAATAGATTCAAAACCGTTAATGAAAGAAAGGAAATCTATGCAGGTTTGAAAAATAACAAAATTGACTTAGTTGTAGCAACGCACCAAATTTTAGGAAAAGAAATAGAAATTAAAAACTTAGGACTACTTGTTATTGATGAAGAACAAAGATTTGGAGTAAGGCAAAAGGAGAAAATTAAAAAAATCAAAACAAACATAGACGTTTTAACTCTCTCGGCAACTCCAATTCCAAGAACTCTTTATATGAGCTTATCTGGACTAAGACAAATGAGCTTGCTAAATACTCCTCCTCCATCAAGAAGATCAATAAAAACATATTTATCTGAAATAGATATGGATGTTATAAGAACTGCAATTAATCTAGAACTTGATAGGGGAGGTCAAATTTTTTATGTTCTTCCAAGAATTTCTGATATTGATCAAGCTGTACACAAATTAAAAAATATGTTTCCCAGCTTAAAATTTATTGTTGCTCATGGACAAATGAATGAAACTGAGCTGGAAAATGCAATGATTGCTTTTAATAATGGAGAAGTAGATCTGATGATATGCACAACGATAATTGAGAGTGGATTAGACATACCTAAAGTTAATACAATTATTATTGAAGATTCTCATAAATTTGGACTATCACAACTTTATCAACTTAGAGGAAGAGTTGGCAGAAGCGGAGTACAAGCACATGCTTGGTTGTTTTATCCAAACATAAATAAAATTAATGACGCTGCGAAACAAAGATTGAAAGCTATAAAAGACTTTTCGGAACTAGGAAGTGGATACCAACTTGCAATGAAAGATATGGAAATAAGAGGTGTTGGAAGTCTACTTGGAGAAGAACAAAGTGGAAAAGTTAATGCTATTGGATATGATTTATATATAGAAATGCTCCATGAGGCTATTTCAGAAATAAGTGGTCAAGAAATACCTGAAGTTAACGACACACAGATTGATCTCCCCATAAATGCATTTATACCTGCAACATGGATATTAAATAGGGAAGAGAAGCTTGAAGCTTACAAATCTGCTACCGAATGTTCAAATAATAATGAATTAACTGAATTAGCTACAGACTGGATGAATAGATATGGAACCTTACCTAAACCTGTTGAGTCCTTAATTATGATAATGAGACTAAAATTGCTTGCTAAGAAATGTGGTTTTAATAAAATCAAACTCAAAAAGCCAAACATCTTGATCGAGACCAAATTAAAAAATTCTACATTTAAAATACTTCGAAATTCACTACCTAGTGTTGTTCAAAATAAATTTAATTTTGATGAAGGAGAACAATGGTCCTTAATAACAATAAGAGGTTTAGGAGTTACTGAAGTTCAAAATCAAATTGATCAACTAATGTTGTGGTTTGGGACTTTTGAAAGAGAAATTAAAAATTTCGATAAAGAACTACTTATTAAAAGAGAATAAATTATTAAATAATTATTTAAAATCCGCGAAAGAGTTAGATTTCGGTTAGGTTTATTAAAATTTGATTTATTTATGGGTGAATATATAGACGTTGGATTACAAAATTCAATATTACCTTTAACTATAATATTATCATCACTTCTACTTGGTATTTACGCACTTTTTGGAGTCGAAACAGAAAATGATGATGATGATTCTGATTCAGGTAGCGGTGGCTTAATGCAACCAATTTGAAATTATTTATAAATAAATTGTTTTGACTTTCTCTTAACGACCCTAAAAAATCTGTATAAAGAACCTATCATTAAAATTAAAGAAATAAAAGAAGAGATAAAAATAAAAATTACCAAACTTATATCATAAAGATTTGAAAACAGATCAATTGCTATATTAAATGATTTATTAAGTGAAGTTGGTAAATTTTGTAGTAATAAATATTTATTAGGAATTAAATAATTTAAGTAAATTAATAAAAGACTTAAAATAAACAGAATTGCGGCCTCAGTAAATAGCCTTCCTTTTGATTTCCTTCTTAAACTTAATTTTTTTTTAAAAATATATTTATTTGAGTTCATATTTATATTGGGTATTTTTAAATCTGCCATACATCAAAGGTCTAAGAATAAATTAATAAATTATTCTGAAAGAAATTATCCTATACTACCGTTTTTTTTTAATGATGCTAATAGAGCATTATTTTGCTTTTATTAGTTCATTCTTTTGATTATCTTCAATAGGATTAAAGAGATAAATAAAAGTACAAGAGAATAAAATTAAGGAACAAATTGCAATAAACGGCGTCAAAATGAGATTTGAAAATTTAGCTCTATTATTAAATCCAAATTTTATTTTATTAGAAATATTATTAGAAAAATCAGTTGTTTTTACTCTGACTTTTGAGGATTCATTTAACTGATCAAAACAATTAATGGTGTCTGATAATAATGAATTACCAATTTTTAAAGTCAATGGTTTTACATTTGGTTTAGAACTCTTGAGAACAATATTGTGAATGTTTAGATTTTCAGCTTTTATATCAATTAATTTAGACTCATATAATGGGATTTCGTTCTTAATTAAAAGATTTGAATAAATATAAAAAGCATCCATAATAGGCACTAAATGTTCAACTTTACCTTCAATAAGTGGCTTATCAATTATGGTTAATTTCCAATGTGAAATAATTGATATTTCATCTTTATATTCATTATTTGAATAATCTGGCAATCCGATTATTTCGAGATTAACTGAAGATTGATGAAATGATAATTTATTTTGCATCATATTAGAAGTCAAATAAAAATTGTTTCAATTTTTGAAAACCCTTATTTGAAATACAAAGGGATAAAGTTAGCAAATACTTTATAACAATTTCGTCATTTTCTGTTTGATTTAAAAGCCTTTTTACTCTCATACTGTCTGTGTTAAATCTCTCGTTAATTAACTCGATAAATCTCTTATTAAAATCATTCCAAATTACTGAATTCTTTTCAACATCTTCTTTAGATTGAAGAATCTCCCTAATATAAGGATATAAATATCTTGACATTTCTACGGTGATTTTAATTAAAGCATCAAATTCTCCTAATTTAATATTGTTATTCACATATGATTTTCTTAATGGATTGTTGTTCCTCAACTTCCAAATAGTAACTTTATTTGGCAAAAAATCATTTAAATTTAGTTTATTTGATAAAGCATAATGGGATTGTATACCATTTAAATCAATTGTTTCTAGGATTAATAATAATAAATCAAGCTTCTCTATAGATTGCCTTGATACCTTATTTTCTTTATTTAAAAATGTAATTGTTCTTGAGTTCACCTCATCTAATTATAACAGAATTATAATTCCATTTTTTGAAATAAAAATGAATATAACTTATCAAGTTCTTCAATAGTTAGCATTCCATAACTCCATAATAAGATTGGTAATGAAGTGTTATTTTTTATCGATAACTTTAAGCCAAGTTCAATAGAAGATTCCTCTAAACCTAGTTCATTAATTAAGTAAATTATCATCTCTTTATATAAATTATTATTCATGAATTTTATTTAATATTTGAGTAAATTAGAGATTTAGTCATTTGATTGAGGACTAATTTTCTCATAAAAAGAAAATTATTTAGAAGTAAAAATGAAAACTTCCTTATAGGAAATAAAAAATGATTTCTGTTAGAAAAAATTGATATCAATGAGTCAGTTATAAAAATAGTGACGATAATATCTAAAATTCTGCTTGAAAAATACTTAAATTTAAATAATATCAATTGCATTTTAGTAATAGTATTTTTTTTATTAAAAAGATCATAAATAGTATTAACATCCCTCCAACAAGTATTTAGACCCTGACCACCAACAGGATGAAATGTATGAAATGCATCTCCAACAAAAACTAATTTTTTAAAATTTAAAACTGGTAAATTTAAGGATAATGAAACTGGAAAAATATTAAATTCGCCAATTATTTGATCCAACTTAAATTCATTTGGCAAAATTGTTGATAAATTATCCATTAAAAAATTCTTGTCAGAATTTAACCTTTCAATTGCCTTTAATGTACTGGAAGTCCAAATTACTTGATATAAGTTTTTTTCTAAAGGTAATAATGCAAGTGGACCTTCTTTTCTAAAAATTTCATAAGCACGTTTTTCACAATGACCTCTAAGAGAAACTTTAAAAGTTAAACAAGACTGACTATAAGATTTTTTTATATCAACAAAATCTAAGAATTTTTTATCAAGTGAGTTTGCTCCAGTTGAAAAGAATTGATAATCAAATAAAATTTTTTTACGAAGCAATCTCTGTGGTGTCATAAAAAAAATATTTTCATAATTATCAATCTCTTGAAAAAATACGTTCATTAGATCCGAATGTTTAACTACCCAGCCAATATTTTCAGCAGAACTTATATCATCATCTAAGTCAGAAGTTGATAAAATGGTAGAAGCAGAAGTTACGCTATCTGAAATTGAAAGGGTATCAAAGCCAAATAAAAATGGTTCTAATTTTTCCCAAATTCTGAATTTTAATAAAATTTTTCTTGTTGAGTGAGTAATTGCATAAGTTTTATCTTTATCAATTAATCTATCTTTTGTTAATAAATCAGTTAAAAAAATATTGCAATCAAATTTTGAAAGTGCAATTGAAAGTAATAAACCTGTGGGACCTGATCCAACAATTTTAAAATTGAATTTATTTTTCATCAGATTATATAAGCATCAACTATCTATTCAAATAAATATAGCAAATTTCCTCAAATGCTGGTCTTAATAAATAGGGGTACTCACCCACCCATAAGTTAATTTCAGGAAGCCAAGCATCAGTCAAATAAAAATCTCTGTCAAAATTACGGTTATCAGATGTTATTAAACATCTTATATTCGAACCTAACCTAATTTGACTGTGCTTATTTTCCATAGGAAAACTTAATTTTCCCAAATAACCATCCTCATCTTCTAATTCAAGTACTAACCAAGTCCTTTTGTTTTCGATAACTTCTAATCGACCTTGCCTATTAGATTGTTCTCTTGAACTTTCAATCTTTTCTGTTTTATAGATATCTGATATATTGCCATCAAATATAGAAAAAAATTTATATTTTCTTAATTGCAAATTTTTTCTACTCGATTCAAGAATTGGGCCCCAAATGATATACAAAAAGAAACCTACACAAAGGAATAACCAGAAATTATTAGTTTGATCTCCAGTCGAACTAATAATTAATGAGATAAATCCACCAATTGAAGAAACTATTACTCTTTGAAGAATTTTTCTCGGATTCCCCAACGCGTACTTAAATTGACTTCCTGTACCAACTGCAGGAATAAGTTTTGAAATTTGACTTGAATTAATTGGAATTAACATTTTAAAAAATCAATTTTTCAAGTCCGTAAACTAAAGTTTCATAATTCCCAATTTTTTTAATAGCCTGTAAAACTCCTGGCATATATGCCTTTCTATCAATAGTGTCATGCTTAATTGTGTAAGTTTCACCTGGAGATCCCATAATTACTAACTGATGAGCGAGTAATCCTGGTAATCGTACAGAATGTATATTAATTCCTGAATCTCTTAGCCCACCTCGTACACCTTTCAATGACTCAGACTCTTTTACTAAATTCTGATTAAATTTCTTTGGATATTCTTCAATCATTTCTGCAGTTTTTATACACGTCCCACTAGGAGAATCAGCTTTTTGATTGTGATGCATCTCTATTAATTCAATATTGTCATAAAACCTTGCAGCAACCGATGCGGCCTGCTGAAGAAGAACCATACCTACTGAAAAATTTGGTATTATTGCACAACCAACCGATGCTTTCTGAGCAAAAACAGATAAATCTTGTATTTGCGAAGGACTTAGACCTGTAGTTCCTACTACTGGTGATACACCATATGCAATAGCTGATCTGGTATTTTCATATACAGAATTAGGATGAGTAAAATCAACCAGTACTGGTTTGATTTTTTCATTTCTATAACTTTGACTAACAGAACATAAAGTCCCTTCAAAATCATTTGAAACAAAAACATCACAATTTTTTACTTTCAATAATTCAGAAATATTTGAGCCATTGTTCTTTTCGTTTATATCAATTGCTGCAACAAGTTCACAATCTGTAGAATTTAATACAGTATTAACAACTTCGCTGCCCATTCTGCCTAAAGCTCCGGATACTAGTACTGGTATGGTTTTTTTAGAATTTTCAATCATTTTTTTAAAAATTTTTTTTTTAAAGGTTGTTACACGCTATTTATATTGCACACAATAACGTCTTTTCATTCGTAGGCTGGTAGAAATACTTAAAGAAAAGCAATGTTTACGCAGGTCCGCTCAGCAAATCGCAGAGTATCTCCTGTTGAGGATAACAAACACAAAGTTGTAATAAAAGCAGTTTATGTTGTCCTTGAGCCACAATACCAAAATTCCTTAACGGAAGCTGCAAAGTCAATAAATAAGATGAACGGCCCAATAGGTATAGACCTTAGTGGTTATCTTATCGAAGAACTAAGGAATGATAGTAATTTTGAAGATTTTAAAGAAGATATAGCTAATGCAGATATATTCGTTGCTTCTCTAATCTTCATTGAAGACCTTGCTCAAAAAGTGGTTGATGCAGTATCTCCATTTAAAGACCAACTTAAAGCATCAATTGTTTTCCCCTCCATGCCAGAGGTAATGAGATTAAATAAGTTAGGTTCATTTAGTATGGCCCAACTTGGTCAGTCTAAAAGTATTATTGGAGATTTAATAAAAAAGAAAAAAGAATCTGATGGAGCAAGTTTCCAAGATTCAATGTTGAAGTTATTAAATACACTGCCTTCAATACTTAAATATCTACCCGTAGAAAAAGCTCAGGACGCCAGAACATTTATTCTGAGTTTTCAGTACTGGTTGGGGGGTACCACTGAGAACTTAAAAAACTTTTTGTTAATGATTTCTGAAAAGTACGCTGTTTCAGAGAACGTAAAAGATCAAATAGAAGAATTCAAAATTCAAGATCCTGAAACATTCCCAGATTTAGGAATTTGGCATCCTCTTGCTCCTTGCATGTTTGAAAGTCTTAAAGAATATCAAAATTGGGAAAATAATAGGAAAGATATAAACCCTAAAGATGACAAAACACCAACAATTGGCTTAGTCCTTCAAAGGAGTCATATCGTTACGGGAGATGATGCTCATTACGTTGCTGTTATTCAAGAATTGGAATACAGAGGTGCGAGAGTACTTCCTATATTCTGTGGAGGTCTAGATTTTTCAAAACCAGTTAATGAATTTTATTATGATTCCATAAATAAGGATCAACCTATAGTAGATGGAGTTGTATCTCTTACAGGATTTGCACTAGTTGGTGGGCCAGCAAGACAAGATCATCCTAAAGCTATTGAAGCCCTAAAAAGGTTAAACAGACCCTATATGGTTGCACTTCCATTAGTCTTCCAAACCACACAAGAATGGGAAGATAGTGATTTAGGTTTACACCCTGTTCAGGTAGCACTTCAGATTGCAATTCCAGAACTTGATGGTGCTATTGAACCTATTATTCTCTCCGGTCGCGATGATGCTACAGGTAAGGCGCATACACTCCAAGATCGAGTTGATGTAATAGCAGAAAGAGCAATAAAATGGTCAACCTTAAGAGTTAAACAAAGAAAGGATAAAAAATTAGCCATCACAGTATTTAGTTTTCCTCCAGACAAAGGAAATGTTGGTACGGCAGCATACTTGAATGTTTTTGGTTCAATTTATAGAGTACTGCTTGAAATGAAATCGAAAGGATATCAAATAGATGAACTTCCAAGTAATTCAAAAGAATTAATGGAAAAAGTAATTAACAACCCTGAAGCGATGGATGGCTCTCCAGAATTAAATATTGCTCATAAAATGTCAGTAAAAGAATACGAAGAGTTCACACCATATTCACAAAGACTTGAAGAGAATTGGGGTAAACCTCCTGGAAATCTTAATAGTGACGGACAAAACCTCCTTATCTATGGAAAACATTTTGGAAATGTTTTTATAGGAGTTCAACCTACATTCGGTTATGAAGGTGATCCCATGAGATTGCTCTATTCAAGAAGTGCTAGTCCTCATCATGGTTTTGCCGCTTATTACACATATGTAGAAAAAATCTGGGGGGCTGATGCTGTTCTTCATTTTGGAACTCACGGCTCACTTGAATTTATGCCAGGGAAACAAATGGGCATGAGTGAAACTTGTTATCCGGATTCTCTCATTGGATCATTACCTAATTTGTATTACTATGCCGCGAATAATCCATCTGAAGCAACAATTGCTAAGAGACGAGGATATGCTTCAACTATTAGTTATCTAACTCCTCCAGCGGAAAATGCAGGACTCTACAAAGGACTTAAAGAACTAAGTGAACTCGTTGGTTCTTATCAACAATTAAGAGAAAATAGCAGGGGTATTCAAATTGTTAATGCAATAGTTGAGACTTCTAAACAATGTAATCTTGACAAAGATGTAGATCTACCTTCAAAAGATATAGAAGAACTTTCAATAGATGAAAGAGATTTTTTTGTTGGTAATGTCTATAAACAGTTGATGGAAATCGAAAGTAGGTTGTTACCTTGTGGTCTTCATACTATTGGAGAAGCTCCAACAGCAGAAGAAGCTGTTGCGACACTTGTTAATATTGCATCTTTAGAGAGAGAACAAGAAGGATTAAGATCTCTTCCTGGATTACTAGCAGAATCCATCGGTTTAACTATTGAACAAATTTATGATGGTAATAATAAAGGTGAACTTAAATTTGTAGAGTTAAATGAAAAAATCATAAAGACAGCAAGAGAGTCGATTTTTGCGATGGTCAACTCTTTAAAAATTGTTGATGGCAGAGTTTATTTAGAAAAATCGCTTCTTTCTAAACTTTTCGATTTACTTAAAGCTTTTGGTCTAAATCTACCTACCCCTTGGCTAAGAGTCTGCAGATTAAATGGATTTAATGAAGTTAATCAGAAGGAATTAAATAAATTATTTGATTACTTACTTTTCTGTCTTGAACAGGTCTGCGCAGACAAAGAAATGGATAGCCTCATTAAAGCACTAGATGGAAATTATGTTTTACCTGGACCTGGTGGAGATCCCATAAGAAATCCAGGTGTTTTGCCCAGTGGTAAAAATATTCATGCACTTGATCCTCAATCAATCCCAACTACAGCAGCAGTAGCTGCAGCGAAGTCTGTTGTTGACAAATTAATTGAAAGACAAAAGGAAGAGCAAGGAACTTGGCCTGAAACAATAGCTTGTGTTTTATGGGGTACTGATAACATCAAAACGTACGGAGAATCACTGGCACAAATCTTATGGTTTGTTGGGGTAAAACCAAAACCAGATTCTGTTGGAAGAATTAACAAACTAGAATTAATCCCTTTAGAAGAATTAGGTAGGCCAAGAATAGATGTAGTAGTTAACTGTTCAGGAGTATTTAGAGATCTATTTATCAACCAAATGGCATTAATAGATCAGGCAGTCAAATTAGCAGCTGAAGCTGATGAACCATTGGAATCTAATTTTGTAAGGAAACATTCATTAGAACAAGCAGAAAAAGAAGGAACTTCTATCAGAGAAGCTTCAGCGAGAGTATTCTCTAATGCAAGTGGAAGTTACAGCTCTAATGTTAATTTAGCTGTAGAAAATTCAACATGGGAGGAAGAAAATGAATTACAAGAAATGTATTTATCCCGTAAAACATATGCTTTTAATGCTGATAATCCAGGTGAGATGAATCAAAAAAGAGAGGTATTTGAGTCAGTAATGAAAACAGCAGATGTTACATTCCAAAACCTTGATTCTTCAGAGATTTCATTAACAGATGTAAGTCATTATTTTGATTCGGATCCAACAAAATTAATCAAGACATTAAGAGATGATGGGAAAGAACCTAGTAGCTACATAGCTGATACAACCACTTCTAATGCTCAAGTTAGAACACTTGGAGAAACTATCAGATTAGATTCAAGAACAAAACTTTTAAATCCTAAGTGGTATGAAGGTATGCTCAAATCTGGCTATGAAGGAGTTAGAGAACTTTCTAACAGACTTAATTACACTCTTGGCTGGAGTGCGACAAGTGGTCAAGTGGATAATTTTGTATATGAAGAAACTAATGAAACATTTATAAACGACGAAGAGATGAGGAAAAGATTAATGGATCTTAATCCTAATAGTTTCAGAAGAATTGTTGGAACATTACTAGAAGTCAATGGTAGGGGATATTGGGAAACTTCAGATGAGAATATAGAACAGTTGAAAGAACTATACCAAGAGGTAGAGGATAAAATCGAAGGAGTTAAAGAATAATAAATTTATTATTTTCTGTAAATCCTATCAGCTACTTTCAGGATTTGATAATTTAGTTTGACGTTGTGAACTCTCACAATGTCAATATTAAATTGAGAACAAAGACAACTTATTGCAAGTGTTCCTATATCTCTTTCTTTTGGATTTTTCTCATTCAAAATTTCTCCTATAAATCTCTTTCTAGATGCACCTATCAAAATTGGCAAATTCCATTTTTTAAATACATTTAAGTTTCTCAAGATTTCCAAATTATGAATAATATCTTTTGAAAATCCAATTCCAGGATCCACTATTATATTTCTTTCAGATATATTTTTTTCTAAAGCATTCTTTATTAAATTATCAAGCGAGCACTTAACATCATTCAATACATTCTGGTAATTAGAGAGTTGATTCATATTTTGACTATTACCACGACTATGAGTTATTACGAATGGACAGTTGAATTTTGATACTACATCCAAAATTTTTATATCTCTTCTTCCTCCCGTGACATCATTTATCCAATTAGCACCATTTAAAAGAGCTTCGTATGCAACTTCAGAATTAAAAGTATCAATAGAAATTAAAACATCTGGAAATTCAGATTTTATTAATTTTAGATATGGGATCAATCTTTTTATTTCTACACTAGATCCAACTTCTTCAGCCCCAGGTCTCGTACTTTGAGCACCAAGATCAATGATATCAACACCATTGCTCAAGAAATGATTTACTTGATCTAAAACTTTTTTTGAAGAGTTTAATTCCCCACCATCACTAAATGAATCAGGAGTTAAATTAATAACTCCCATAATTGATGTTTTTTGGCCCCAGCTTTTTGGCCATGGATTTTTCTTATTGATAATTTGCAATTCTCGCAAAACTATTCGGATCTAATGAAGCCCCTCCAACTAACACCCCATCTATATCACTCATTGACATAATTTCGTCAATATTATTAGGTTTAACAGATCCTCCATATTGAATTATTACATCATCAAAACCTATTAATTTCCGAATCAAAGAACATATCTTATTAGCGTCTTCTGCTTCACATGTTTTACCAGTGCCAATAGCCCATATTGGTTCATAAGCAACTATGAGATTTGATGGATCTGTATTTTCTAATCCTTGTTCAACCTGTCTAGTAATAACTCTATCAGCTTCTCCTCTCTCTCTTTGTTCTAATGTTTCTCCTACACAGACTATTGGAGTAAGTCCACTAGATTGAGCAAAAACCGCTCTTTTATTAATTTGTTCATCACTTTCACTAAAATATTTCCTTGGTTCACTATGTCCAACGATTGCATATGAGACACCATGTTCAAGAAGCATTTTTGGAGATATTTCTGCAGTAAATGCTCCTTGATCTTCCCAATGAATATTTTGACTAGAAATATCTAAATAATCAAAATCAGAATGATCAGAAAAGGTTGAAATAGCTGTAAAAGGTGGAGCAATAACAACTTTACGATCTTCTTTTATGTTTTTTATTAAAGGAATAAACTCTTCTAAGTAGGATTTAGCTTCAGCACAAGTCATGTGCATTTTCCAATTACCAGCAATTACAGATTTTCTCAAAATACTATCTCCAAGAAAAATATACTAATACAAAGTGAGTTGAATAAGCTAACTATTCAAAAATTAATTCATTTTTTAGAAATATTACTTTATCTCCCTTGTTTAACTTCCTTCCTCTCTTAGTCTCAATTACACCATTAACCTTAACAGAACCGGATTTAATAAAAATTTTTGCTTCGCCACCAGAAGATACCAAATTTTTCCATTTTAAGAATTGATCCAATTTCATTGTTTTTATACTCAAAGATATTGATAAAATAGGATAAACAATTAAATATATAATATCTTGAGACTAATACCACCAGTCAGACCATATTCAAATAGGTTTATCAAGGGTTTTATATGCATGCTTATTTACGTAGCATGTTGGCCTTTATTAGCTTATTTAGCTGGAAACTTAATCCCAGCAATTGGGTCAGGTGATCTCTCAAAAGTTTCTAACATAATAATTAAGTCTTTATTTGTATTTTTAGTTCAGAAAACTGCTCAATTTGGACAGGATGTATTCATAGCAAAACCATCCTTAGAAATTAGTGAAGTGATGAGAGGAAATTTATTTAGCAGAATTCAAAAAATAAAGATAAATTCTGTTGAAAATATTTCAGCCGGGGACATCACATATAGACTTACAGAAGATGCAGACAGGGTAAGCGAAGTTATCTATAAAACAGCTCAAGATACAATTCCATGCACCTTACAGTTGTTAGCGGTAGTAATATATATGTTTTATTTAGACTGGTCACTAACACTATCAACATTCGTTTTAGCACCATTGATTATTCTTTCAGTTAACAGTTTTGGAAGAAGAGTTTTAAAAGCATCCGAAAAAAGTCAAGAATCAACAAGTAATTTAGCAGGTTTAATAAGTGAATCTATAAATGGAATGTCCACGATAAGAGCTTTTGCTGCAGAAAATTGGATTGAGAAAAGATTTTATAAAAGATTAAGTACAAATAAAAAAGCAAAATATAAAACATTAAAACTTCTTGCATTTCAACATCCAGTTGTAGGATTTGTTGAAGCATTTGGAATATTAGCAATATTAGGTTTAGGAGCAGCAAGAATCAATCTAGGCCTTCTAACAAGCGAAGAATTTAGTAGTTTTTTCGCAGCAATATTAATGCTTATTGATCCAATAAGCCATGTAAGTACAAATTTTAATGATTATAAACAGACAGAAGCCTCAATAAAAAGGTTGAAAAACATAAATCAAGAACCTGTCGAAGATGATAAAGAAAATTTACGAAGGATATACAATTTTGAAGGCAAGATAAGTTTCAATAAAGTAAATTTTGCTTACAAAAAAGATAATCAAGTACTTAAAAATATCAATTTAGAAATTAAAAAGGGAGAAGTTACAGCTTTCGTAGGAGCTTCAGGAGCTGGTAAAAGTACGATGATGGCATTGATATTAAAATTTATAACTCCAAATGATGGAGAAATTTTTATTGATGATAAAAATCTAAAGTTAATAAATACAAAAGATATTAGAAAAAATATTGCATTGGTACAACAACAGCCTTTTTTATTTTCAGGGAAAATAATTGATGTAATAAGAATGGGTAGGAATTTTACTAAAGAGGAAGTAATGGAATCAGCAAAAAAAGCGAATGCTCATAATTTCATTCAAAAGCTTCCTGATAAATATGAAACTAAGATAACTGAAAGAGGGGCTAATTTCTCAGGGGGGCAGATTCAGAGGATAGCAATTGCAAGAGCAATTCTAGGCAACCCAGCCATTCTTCTTTTAGATGAGGCTACAAGTGCATTGGATGCAGATTCAGAAGCAGAAGTTCAAGATGGACTAAATGCAGCCATGAAAAATAGAACTGTTATAGTAATTGCTCATAGATTAGCTACTACTCAAGAGGCAGATAAAATAGTTGTCTTCAATAAAGGCGAAATTATTGAGTCTGGGAAACATATTGATTTAGTAAATAAAAAAGGGATTTATAAAGAATTATGTGAAAAACAATTGATTAAAAAATTATAATCCTATTTTATTAATTAAAAATTAAATCAATGAGTGAAAAACCTAATGATTCTGCTAACCCAGTTTTAACCTTTGAAGGAAAGAAGTATTTTATAAATGAACTTTCTGATGAAATTAAAGAATCTATAAAAGGATTACAAATAGCGGAGACACAATTAAAAATGCATGAAGATACATTGAAATTACTTTCAATTAGTAGAAATACTTTAGCCAATCAATTAAGAGAAAAATTAAAAAAATATGGGTAAGTTTAATAATTATGGATTTCTTGTAGAGAATAAGTATCAATTTTATTGCTTTGCAACGCTTTGATTGCTTTAATCGCTGCCTTAGCTCCAGGAATGGTAGTAAAGGTTGGGATATTGTACTCTAATGCAGCACGTCTCAAATATGCGTCGTCATGAAGAGCTTGAGATCCTATTGGAGTATTAATTACTAATTGAACAAGTCCCGAACGAATTAAGTCCTCGATATTAGGTCTGCCTTCATGAACTTTCAGCACTTCTTCAACTTGAATGCCTAAATCTACTAAGTATTCAGCTGTACCTTTTGTTGCTATTAATTTAAATTCTAAAATTAATAATTCTCTGGCTATTTCTTCAAGATTTTTTTTATCTAAATCATTAGTAGACAAAAAAGCTACTCCTTCAGTAGGTACACCATTACCTGCTGCTAATTCCGACTTAGCATAAGCAATGCCAAAATCCTTAGCTAAACCCATTACTTCTCCAGTAGATCTCATTTCAGGACCAAGGAGTGTATCAGATCCTGGAAATCTTTTAAAAGGCAAAACAGCTTCTTTTATTGCTTGATATTTTGGAGAAAATTCCTCAGTAAAATTAACATCTTCTAATGTAAAACCTTGCATTAACTGCGTAGCTAATTTTGCAACTGGTTTACCTATTGCCTTTGAAACGAAAGGAACCGTTCTGGAAGCTCTTGGATTTGCCTCTAGGATATATAGTTCGTATTCTTTATTATTTAAATTTTTCACTGCAAATTGCAAATTAATTAAACCAACAACGTTTAATCTTTTTGCAATTAATTTAGTCCATTTCTTTACATTATCTAAAGTAGGTTTTGAAAGAGAAATGGATGGTAAACAACAAGCTGAATCTCCAGAATGAATTCCTGCAGGTTCAACATGTTCCATTAGACCAGCAATTACAACCGAACCTTCTGAATCACATAAAGCATCAACATCTATCTCAATAGCATTATTTAAATATTGATCAAGAAGGATTGGATGATCTGGCGATACTCTAACTGCTTCTGAGATGTATCTCGATAATTCATTCTCGTCCTTAACAATTTCCATTGCCCTGCCTCCTAAAACGTAAGAGGGTCTTACAACCAAGGGGAATCCAATATTTTTTGCAACTGTTTGCGCTTCATTTAGATTACGAGCTATTCCATTTAAAGGTTGCCTAATACTTAATTCTTCTAGTATTTTTGTGAATTCTTCTCTATCTTCCGCTAAATCGATAGAGATTGGAGAAGTCCCAAGAATTTTTGTTCCAGTTCTTTCCCCATCATTAGATTTGAGCCATTCAAATAAAGGTAATGATAATTTCAGTGGAGTTTGACCTCCAAATTGAACAATCAAACCATAAGGATTTTCAGCTTCTATAATGTTAAGCACATCCTCCAAAGTTACTGGTTCAAAATATAAAGTATCGCTAGTATCGTAATCTGTAGAGACAGTTTCAGGGTTACTGTTAACCATTATCGTTTCGTAGCCATTTGTAGAAGCTTGATATGAAGCATGGCAACAACAGTAATCAAATTCAATACCCTGACCAATTCTGTTTGGACCTCCTCCAAGAATCATAATTTTTTTTGATTTATTATTATCTGATATTTCGCTATCGAAAGTTAGAGAATTAAAATTAATAAAAGATTCTTCATAAGTTGAATAATGATATGGAGTTGAGGATGAGAATTCTGCTGAACAGGTATCAACAGTTTTATAAATTGGAATTATATTTTGCTCTTTTCTATATTTTCTTACTTCAAAAAACTCTGAAAAAGTTAACTTAGCTATCTGTTGATCAGAAAAACCTAATTGTTTAGCATGTAGCATCAAATCTCTATCTAGGGAATAAAGTTCTTTTCCTTTCAAAAAATCATTCTCAAAATTAAAGATATTTCGTAACTTTTCAATAAACCATAAATCAATTCTAGTTATTTCTTGAATATAAGAATTAGTTTTACCAAGCTGCATAGCCTTTTTAACTATAAGAATTCTTTCTGAAGTAGGGTTTCTTAAATTATTTTTTAGGTCATTCTCGTTCCTAAATTCATTAAGTGAATCGCATTCCCAGCCAAAAATACCTACTTCTAAGGATCTCAATGCTTTCTGAAATGATTCTTCAAAAGAACGACCAATCGCCATTGATTCACCTACGGATTTCATGGCAGTGCTTAATGTGTTTGAGGAACCTTTAAACTTTTCAAAAGCGAATCTAGGAATTTTGGTAACTACGTAATCAATTGATGGTTCAAAACATGCAGGTGTTTTTTTTGTAATATCATTAATAATCTCATCGAGCGTATAGCCTACTGACAATAAAGCAGCGATCTTCGCTATAGGAAATCCAGTTGCTTTACTTGCCAAAGCAGAGGATCTACTCACACGAGGATTCATTTCTATGACAATTACTTCTCCATTAGTTGGGTTTATCGCAAATTGAATATTACTTCCGCCAGTTTCAACTCCTACCTCTCGAATAATTTTTAATGATAAGTCCCTCAATCTCTGATATTCCTTATCTGTTAAAGTCTGTGCGGGAGCTACTGTAATGGAATCTCCTGTATGGACCCCCATTGGATCTAAATTCTCAATACTACAAACTATTACTACGTTATCTGCAGTATCTCTCATTACTTCTAATTCAAATTCCTTCCATCCAATAAGTGATTTCTCGATTAATATTTGATTACTAGGACTTTCCTCTAATCCTGTTGTACACAATTCAACAAATTCTTCAAGATTAAAAGCAATCCCCCCCCCTACACCACCTAAAGTAAATGCAGGCCTTATTATAAGAGGATAGGAATTAATTTTTTTTGATACCTCTTTAGCTTCGGCAAGGTTAGATGCTATTCCTGATGGGCATACATTTACATTTATTTTTTCCATCGATTCCTTAAATAACCTTCTATCT
This sequence comes from Prochlorococcus sp. AG-347-M18, assembly GCA_003281165.1. GTDB lineage: Bacteria > Cyanobacteriota > Cyanobacteriia > PCC-6307 > Cyanobiaceae > Prochlorococcus_A. The sequence goes on along the minus strand of QCCT01000003.1, from coordinate 4,051 downwards.
TCTGCTTTATTGATAGCTCTTAAATCAGCACCAATTAATTCAACATTATTTTTTTTTAAAAAATCTGACTCTGATAATTTAACTGCAAGATTCAAAGCAGTTTGACCTCCCATTGTGGGAAGAATAGCATCAGGTTTTTCTCTTAAGATTATCTGAGAGACGATTTCAGGAGTTAATGGTTCAATATATGTTTTACTTGCGATTTCAGGATCAGTCATTATCGAAGCAGGATTTGAATTTATCAAAATAATTTCATAACCAGCTTTCCTTAAAGCTTTGCAAGCTTGAGTGCCAGAGTAATCAAATTCACATGCTTGTCCTATGACAATTGGGCCTGAACCTAAGATAAGAATTTTTTTTAGATCACCTCTTTGAGGCATAATTTAAAACCTTCATTTATATCATGCTACTTATAAATCATCAGATGTTAATCAAGTTACTTGAAAAGCAACATTTGTTTCTATAGTATTGATAGAAAATAATTTTTTATGAGCGAACTTCAGCGACTTAAAAGTTTGTTGCCCCCAGAGAATGAAAGTTGGGTATTTGTTGAAGCTGCTGCTGCTATAGATCCACCTTTAATAACGCTTGAAGAAATTGGTCGTGACGAAGTAGAAATACAAGTAGATTTAGATGAATGGGATAACTTTGCAATTGACCACAGAAATTTGTTGTTTTGGCACGAAGTTGGAAAAATTCAAAATGACACAATTCCAAGAGATGGATGGGAAATGGCAGCTCTTGCAATTGGTCTCGGAGGAGCGATAGGGGAGTTATGGGTTCAAGATGGCCTGCTTTTATTACTTGCTCTTGGTTTATCAAGTTTTGCAGGATATAGATTATATATAAAAAATAATTCTGAAAAAAAACTTCAAGATGCTATTTTTGCAGATGAAAAAGCCATAGATCTTGCCTGTAGATTCGGATACAGTATCCCAAATGCATATAAAAGTCTTGGAGGAGCATTAAAGGAATTAATTGATAAAACGCGTAAAAAGAAAAAAAGAAGTTTCTTTGAGGACAGATTAGATGCGTTGAGAAAGAGTGCTGAAAAAGCCAGATTAGAACTGTCTCAACAAGAAGGCTCAGAAGAATCAGTATCAAGTGAAAATATATATGGACAATAAAAGTTTGGTTTTAATGGCAGCTAAAGCTTGTGATGAAAAGAAGGCAAAAAATATAAAACTTATAAAAATTAACAAAGTCTCGTTCATAAGTGAATGGATATTGATTGCAGAAGGATTATCTGATGTACAAGTAAGATCCATAACGAACTCTGTGGAGGGAGAGCTTAGAGAGAAAGCAAAAATTGAACCGATAAGAAAAGAAGGGATAAACGAGGCGAAATGGGCTTTACTTGATTATGGTGATTTAATTGTAAATATTTTTCAACCAGAAATAAGAAATTTTTATGATCTCGAATCATTCTGGAGTAATGGAGATAATCTTTCATTTCCATAATTGTCATTTTATGAACGAATCTAAATGTCCTGTCCCTAGAGAGCAACAACCAACAAATGAATTTATTGAATTATCAAAATCTAGAGTATTTTCTTGGCCAAAAACAAAAAAATCACTAATTCTAATATTGGCGAAATTTTGGGTAGGTTCTTTTGTCCTTTTTCTTCTTATTTCTTCAGGAAGTGTCTATTTCAAAACATCCCTTTTAAAGTATATGTTATTAAGTTTATTTAGTAGCTTATCAATACCTCTCTTGATTACTATCAGATTATATCTTGGCTGGAATCATGTGTTTAAGAGATTGACATCTGAAAGAATTGAGTACGAAGAATCCGGTTGGTATGACGGTCAAGTATGGATAAAACCAGTAGTTTTAAAAGAAAAAGAATCACTTATCGCTTCAATTGAAGTAAAGCCCATTTTAAAAAACTTAATCCAAATTATTTCTATTATTTTAATCCTTTCTTTATCAGGTATTTTGCTTTTTCAATATAACAATTTCTAAATGAGTTCAAACTTCAAAAATCTTTATACCTCTAATAATCCTCCTTTACAAGCAACCTTAATGCGAGGTTCAAACATTGAGTCGATCCATAAAATTCATGCTGTTATTACTGATAAAAAAGGAAGAGTTTTAATGTGTGCAGGTAACCCGGAATACAAAAGTTTCATAAGGTCAGGATTAAAACCTTTTCAGGCAATCCCATTTGTTAGCAGTGGAGCTTCATCAAAAATTAATAATGATTCGAAATCAATTGCAATAGCATGCGGTTCACATAGTGGCTCAAAAATTCATTCAAGGGAAGCATTTAAAATTTTATGGGAATATGACATCGACATTGATAACCTAAAATGTCCAAAATCAAGGACAAGCCCCTTAGAGCATAATTGTTCAGGTAAACATGCTGCTTTTCTAGCTACGTGCAAAAAAATGAATTGGCCATTAGATACTTACTTAAAGGGAGATCATCCACTTCAAATTGAAATATTCAGAATTATTTCTGAATTACTTGAAATCCCAATATCTGAAATAAACGCAGAACGTGATGATTGTGGAGCTCCAACTCTTTATTTAAAACTAATAGAAATGTCCAAGTTGTATTCTCTTCTTAGCAGTTCTGAAAATGCTGAATTAGAACAAATAAGTAGAGCTATTACAACTAACCCGATTTTGATTAGTGACAATAATAAATTTGATACGGAAATAATTAAGGCTTCTCATGGACAAGTTATAGGCAAAGGTGGTGCCGAAGGAATACAGTGCCTATGTAAGGTAAATGAGGGGATAGGACTTGCCTTGAAAGTAGAAGACGGTTCAAAAAGAGCCAAGCATGCTGTAGGTCTTCACTTACTAAAACAGTTAGAGTGGATATCTGACTTAAGAATTCAAGACATTGAAGAAAAGGTGTTTAATTTTCCAGAAGGGGTGCGAATTGAAGTTGAAGGTCAATTAAAGTTCCAAGAATGCTAAATAAATAGAAAAAATTACCCTTTCAGTTGTATGCTATGTATATGTCGCGGGGTAGAGCAGTCTGGTAGCTCGTCGGGCTCATAACCCGAAGGTCGGAAGTTCAAATCTCCCCCCCGCCACCATATACAAGCAGCTTAATAGCTGCTTTTTTTGTATCAGAAATTAGTTTCAGCAATAAATATACATATTTATAAACTTAACGGATTTTTATCGTACTAAAAGAAGCTTATCAGTATCTACTAGAGATCCTTTTGCATTTTAAATTTAAAATCAACTCTCACTACAAGACCAATTATCATAAACAATATTCCAATGTAAAAGTTTAAAGAAAGCTCCAAAATATTTAATTAAGTTTATAAATAAATTCTAGCTCATAAATCAATTCTCTTAAATAGTTTATTTAATAACAAAGAATTTAAATAATTCTGAATGTTGGTCATTTTTATCTTGAGTAGGTATTTTAATAAAGTAGAATTACCCATAATAAATTTGGAACCTATTATATGCAGAATTTGCTACAACGTGATTTAGGTTCAAGCTTGTTATCAATAGCTGTTGTATTAGGGTGGTTAGGGTTATTTTTTGTATTCTTAAGAGTATTAACAATTTCAATAAAAAGAATCCTTGAAGCTATTTTCAAAAAATCATAATTATTGAAATAAATCAATAGTTCTAGATTAATCGCAGAATTCGTTTATCACTGAGTATAATAACCTAAAAAATGTCAATTTTAGATAAAGCAAAGATAGGCAATTCTGTTCAAATAAACATAGAACTATCAAAAGATAGGCTTAATAAAGAAATTATTGATGCCATAAATGTTTCTTCTGTGGCTAAGATAAGTGATTTCAGAATAACTGACGGGAAAGGTATTGGAGTTATCTTGCAATTATCTAATGGAAAAGAACAATGGTTTTTTGAAGATGAAATTGACCTCCTCGACGAAAATGGTAATGTAATTAAAAAAAATAATGATAAAAAAGAGAATAGTAATTTTATTTTTGATTTTTTAAGTGGATTAAATTACGAAAAAAAAAATAAGTTAAGCGAATTACTTAATCCCATCAACTTTTTTATCTGGCTGATTGTATCGTTTAAAGATATTTTTTAAAAAATAAA
>QCCT01000002.1 GCA_003281165.1 Prochlorococcus sp. AG-347-M18 | reverse complement strand
CTTAATGAAGCATTCTTCGAATTGAACATTCCACATTTAGTAATTAGTAGACAATGGCTACAGAAACAATGGGTATCGCTCTCGGCATGATCGAGACACGCGGACTTGTACCTGCAATCGAAGCAGCAGATGCAATGACAAAGGCTGCAGAAGTTCGCCTTATTGGTCGTGAATTCGTAGGTGGCGGTTACGTCACAGTATTAGTTAGAGGCGAAACAGGAGCAGTTAACGCAGCTGTAAGAGCTGGTGCTGATGCTTGTGAAAGAGTTGGTGACGGTTTAGTTGCAGCTCACATTATTGCTCGTCCTCATAGAGAAGTTGAACCTGCTCTTGGTAACGGTGAATTTCTTGGTCAAAAGGACTAATTAAGTAAAGCAAAATTTATAAATTTTGCACAATAATTATTTTCCCTACACAGACCTAAATTTATCCTTATGAGTAAGAAGTATGATGCAGGGGTAAAGGAGTACAGAGATACCTACTGGACTCCTGAATATGTACCCCTAGACACCGATTTACTAGCCTGTTTCAAATGTACAGGTCAAGAAGGTGTTCCCAGAGAAGAAGTTGCAGCAGCTGTTGCCGCTGAATCTTCAACAGGTACTTGGTCAACAGTTTGGTCCGAGCTACTTACAGATTTAGAATTTTATAAAGGACGTTGTTATCGAATCGAAGACGTTCCTGGAGATCCGGAAGCTTTTTATGCTTTTATTGCATATCCTCTAGATCTTTTTGAAGAAGGTTCTATTACAAACGTATTAACATCTCTAGTAGGAAACGTTTTCGGATTTAAAGCTCTAAGACACCTACGTCTAGAAGATATTAGATTCCCAATCGCTTTCATCAAAACTTGTGGTGGTCCACCAAATGGAATCGTAGTTGAAAGAGATCGTTTAAACAAATATGGAAGGCCTCTTCTTGGTTGTACCATTAAACCTAAATTAGGATTATCTGGTAAAAACTATGGTCGAGTTGTATATGAGTGCCTTAGAGGTGGTCTTGATTTAACGAAGGATGACGAGAATATAAACTCTCAGCCATTCCAACGTTGGAGAGAAAGATTTGAGTTTGTTGCAGAAGCTGTTAAGCTTGCTCAGCAAGAAACTGGAGAAGTTAAAGGTCACTACCTAAACTGCACTGCCAACACTCCTGAAGAACTTTACGAAAGAGCTGAATTTGCAAAAGAGCTAGATATGCCAATCATCATGCATGATTATATTACTGGCGGTTTTACTGCAAATACTGGATTAGCAAACTGGTGTCGTAAAAATGGCATGCTTCTACATATTCATAGAGCGATGCATGCTGTTATTGATAGACATCCAAAACACGGTATCCATTTCAGAGTTCTAGCAAAATGTTTGAGACTCTCCGGAGGAGATCAATTACATACTGGTACAGTTGTTGGAAAACTAGAAGGTGACCGTCAAACAACTCTTGGTTACATTGACAACTTAAGAGAGTCATTTGTTCCTGAAGATAGATCTAGAGGTAACTTCTTTGATCAAGATTGGGGTTCAATGCCAGGAGTATTTGCTGTCGCATCAGGTGGTATTCACGTATGGCATATGCCTGCACTCTTAGCAATTTTTGGAGATGATTCTTGTCTTCAGTTCGGTGGAGGAACACATGGGCATCCATGGGGTTCAGCTGCTGGAGCTGCAGCCAACAGAGTCGCTTTAGAAGCTTGTGTAAAAGCACGTAATGCTGGTCGCGAAATCGAAAAAGAGAGTAGAGACATTCTTATGGAAGCTGCTAAACACAGTCCTGAATTAGCTATTGCTCTTGAAACTTGGAAGGAAATTAAGTTTGAATTTGATACCGTCGACAAACTAGACGTTCAAGGTTAAACCAAATTTCAAAATTGAGGAGATTCTTCTTCTCCTCAAACTTCTACAAATCTCGTTCTATTACGAGTAATTTCATTCACATTTAAATTAATTATGCCTTTCCAGAGCACAGTAGGCGACTATCAAACAGTTGCAACCCTGGAAACATTCGGTTTCTTACCACCGATGACCCAGGAAGAAATATACGATCAAATTGCATACATAATTGCTCAAGGCTGGAGTCCTGTTATTGAGCATGTTCATCCTAGTGGAAGTATGCAAACTTATTGGTCTTATTGGAAGCTCCCATTCTTTGGGGAAAAAGATCTTAACTTGGTTGTAAGTGAATTAGAGGCATGTCATAGAGCATACCCTGATCACCATGTAAGAATCATCGGATACGATGCTTACACTCAAAGCCAAGGAACAGCTTTTGTAGTTTTCCAAGGACGTTAATTCTACTTTATGTAGTAAATAACTTTCTCCAAAAAATATTTTTGGAGAAAGTTTTTCAAAAGAGTTTCACATTTGAAGATTATGTCAAAAAAAACCAGTAGAGAGATTGCACTAGAAAGAAGAAAGGCGATGAGTGATAGCGGTAAAAAAGCTGCTGCCTATTCTTCAACTACTAAAGATAGAGTTCGATCTTCTAATGATATACAGATTTCTGGTACTCAGTCTTCTCCTAATAATCAAAGTTTTTCTAAACCAGCTACAAAACATATTCCAAAAACTCAGGTAAATAGAATGTCTTCTCCCACAAATTTATCTAGTAAAGAGTTAGTGATAGAGAGAAGAAAAGCAATGTCTACCCATGGGAAATCAGCAATAACTTCATCCGATAGAACTCGTACTGATGTTAAAAAAGAAAGTCCTGTAAACACAGTCAAAACTACCATAAGCAAAAATCAAGAAGTTCAAAATTCACATAATACAGAAATTATTAATACATCAAAACCAAACGTTAAAAGAAGAATTAATCAGAAGAGAAAGCCTATTACTAATACAAGTAGAGATATTGTTTTAGCGAGAAGAGAAGCTCAATCTAAGCATGGTAAATCAGCAACTAAACAAAATACCAGTGCAGCTTCTTTAGCTAGAAGAGGAGACCCAGATTTAAGTAGTAGAGAGATTTCTCAGAGAGTGAGAGAGCTAAGAAGTAAAACTGGTGCCACAGGCAAAAAAGGCAATGGTAAATGTAGACCATGTGGTCCAAATAAAAATGGCGCCAAACAAAATATTGCTGATGCTAGTTGGAAAGTTGGTAAAAGTGAAACTGATTCAGGTCAAATAGTTACTGGAACACAAGCTAATAGATCTGTAAAAACCACAGGTAATGAAGCTAGTACATGTAGAACTGTCACTGGTACTCAATATATGGGAGCAGAAGTACTTGACCAATTTTGTCAGGATAGACCAAGTTATAAACAACCATTGAGATCTACTGTTACCTCAACATCATCAGGTAATAAAGTAACTGGAAATGAAGTCGGCAGATCTGAGAGGGTCACAGGTGATGAGCCTGGGACTTGTAAAAACCTTACAGGCACTGAATATGTATCCGCTAATCAATCACAGAAGTATTGTGGTGATGTTCCGAAAAATCCTTCAAAGGTTAAACATAGTACTACAACTGATGGATTAAAAGTTTCTGGATCACTTCCTGGTAGATCAACCTTGGTTACTGGAGATGAATCAGGTTCTGGACATCAGTTAACTGGAGATCAATATCTAGGCTCAGAGCCAAATCCAAAAGGTAAAGCATTTGAAAAAGTAGGCAGTTATAACACTCTTAATGGGAATAATGTCACTGGTACAGGGGTAGGAAGATCAGACCATATGACAGGCAATGAACATGGGAGTTGCAAGAATGTAACTGGTGATGAGTATATAGGATCTCAACAATATGAAAAGTTTTGCGGTTCAAAACCAAAACCAGAAGCTAGAAAAGTAGGTTTAAGCCTTTCTTCAAAGTCAAATTTAATCAGCGGGACTATGACAGGAAGATCAAAAATAGTAACTGGAGATGAACCGGGTTCATGCAAAGTGCTAACAGGAACACCATACGCAGGTTTAGATCAGATTAATGATAATTGTAGTACCGAGATTTCTGAAGATATGAAATCCCGATCAACAATTAATTCAGGAAATAATTCAAATGCCAGACTTACAGGACAACAACCAGGAATTGGTGGAGTAATGACTGGTGCTAAGAAAGGTGCGTGTAAAAATCTAACAGGGACTCCTTATGTAGGTGGAGATCAGTTCACACAATCTTGTGATAATCCTCCAAATGATACGGCTTATGCGAATCCAGAAAAGTCAGCAGGTAACTCTTGGAATGAATTCTCTGTTAAATCACCATCAAGAGACAAGTATTCTGAAAAAAATACTCAAGGAGTTACAGGTAATGAATATGAAAATGGTTCAAAGGTAACAGGGCCTTTTGATATGGCAGTTGATAAGGTCACTGGCACTGAAAAATTTAGATTTGAACCGAATAAAAATATTACTTATAAACAAAAAATGGAAATTGAAGAGGCAGATCGTGCTTCAAAGACACCAGAAAAAAGAGTCGCATCAAGGATTACTGGTGAAGGTCAATCAGTAGGAAATGTAACTGGTGATGATTGGGATCGCGGCGATAAGGTAACAGGTACAGAGGGAGCTTCTTCTAGAAAGCGAAATCCATCAAGAGCAGGATTTATGAGCGCAATGCCCCCTATGGAAGTTAAAAGAAATGAGGAAACAGAAAAACCAGATTTCTTGATAACTGGATCTAGTGGAAATACTCGTGAAGGACAACTTGTTACCTTTTCAGGTGGTGCAAGAGGTTAAGTAAATAATGCCTTTAAGAGGACTGGCTAAAGCCAAGAACTTCACATTGGGGCCAACAGCTCCAATGAAAACTTTTACTGAAAATATCCATATACAAACTAAAGAATCAAATAATTTCCGAAATTCTGGAAAGTCTCATAAATTATCCAATAATATCCAAAATGAAAATCTATTTAGGTATGAAAGCAAAATAAAAAGTGATTTTGATGAAATTGTTCCAACTCTCAAGGAAATTGCTCGAATTCAACATCACGAAGATTTTATAAATAAGGCACAGAAAATATCAAGAAAAAATTTGGGAATAGATTTACCCCTACATATATTAGATAAATCTTGGGTCAAACCTCTTGATATGAGAGCTTTATATGCATGGTGTTCTTTCAAACAGCATGAGAAACTAAGCGACAATTTTTTTAATAATGATCCACTCGAAGGTGCTGCCGGAAGTAGGGATGCGGAAGACTTTGAAAAATTTCTCTTAGATTGTGGAATACATTTACTTGATATAACTCCTTGTTCAGATGGAAGATTAGCTCACTCAGTTGCTTATGTAATGAGAATACCTTTTAGTTCAGTAAGAAGAAGATCCCATGCTGGAGCACTGTTTGATATTGAAAATACCGTTAATCGATGGGTAAAGACTGAACATAAAAGATATAGAGAGAATGTTCCTAATGAAGCTCATAAAGATACAAGGTACTTAAAAGTTGTAACTTATCACTTTAGTTCAGTAGATCCTTTGCATCAGGGATGCGCAGCTCATGGGAGTAATGACGAGTTAGCTGCAGCAGAAGGTAGAAATAAATTATATGCTTTCAAAGAGGCTGTAGAGAATAGCTTTTGCTGCGGAGCTTCTGTGGATTTAATGTTAATTGGACTTGATACAGACACTGATTCATTAAAAATACATTTATCAACTAGCGATGGCGGTATAGATTTAGAAAAAACTATTTCTACATTAGAAATTTATAATTCAACAATAAATTTCTCAAAAGAGGATGCAGAAAGAGAAATTTGCCAGATAATTTCTAAGCAATCTTCAAAAGATAAACTCAGTGGACTGGAAAAATTTATGTATAAATTAATTGTCAATAATATTTCTCAAATTGATTATGTTAAGAGTTTTCATAATGGTTCTTATAGAGATATTGGACATGCAGAGAGGTTTATTGGAGTAGGTATAGGTTTCAAAGAAGTACATCTCAGAAATTTAACTTATTTTGCTCACTTAGATACAGTAGAAGAAGGGGCTCCAGATTTAGATGTAGGAGTAAAGATTTTTACTGGATTAAATGTTTCTCAAGATCTCCCTATTCCTGTAGTAATAAGATTTGATTACTCTGGCAAAGTACCTGGCGCAAAAGAGAGGGCAATAAATGATTGTGAAAGAGTTAATAATGCGATATCAATTAGATATAAAAATTTAGTTGATCAAGGTTTGTTACATACTTGTTCTACTATTAGAGATAGGGACAACATTCATTCCGCCCAAATTATTGGAATGTCTTTAGATAAAAAAACAGAGGAGGCTCACTAATTATGTTAATTTGCAAGGTTGTAAAACCACTTGTTTCTACAAATAGGATTCCTGGTTTTGAACATAAACATCTGCAGGTTGTACTAGATGGTTCTTCTAATAAAGTTGCAGTTGATGCTGTTGGCTGTAAGCCAGGAGATTGGGTTATTTGTGTTGGAAGTTCTGCAGCTAGGGAAGCAGCGGGGAGTAAATCTTATCCAAGCGATTTAACGATTGTTGGAATAATCGATCATTGGGATCCTGACAAGTCATAAAAAAGGAGGACATAAATTGTGGAAATCATGAAGGTATTAGGAAGGATGGTATGTACTCAAAGAGTCGCTGGGTTAGGTCATATGAATTTACGAATTTTAGAAAATAATAAAGGAAAGAAATTAGTTGCTGTTGATCCTGTTGGAGCTAGAGAAGGTAACTGGGTTTTTACTGCTAGTGGCTCTGCCGCTAGATTTGCATGCCCTAATCCAGAAGTTCAAACTGATTTAACAATTGGCGGTATTATTGATTATTGGGAGAGCGACTAAAAATTTTAACTTCAAAAATTTATTGAGAAACTTTGTTGAAGGTATAGTGTTATTAGTTTTGAATAAAGAATGTAATGTGGAATGAAAGAGAATCACCTTTGAGGATTGAAAAAAGATTTGAATTTGATCAATACTCCAAAATTAGTAAATTCATGGGGGAAATTGAGAAATTATGTAAAGCAAGGGGTATCTATCCAAATATCAGCTTCGGTAAGAATTTTGTAAGTCTTTCAATATTTTTAGATAATAAAGAAATATCAGACAGGGAAAAAGACTTTTCGATGGAAATTGATAAATTTTATTTAGAATATTAGCCCTTTTTAATAATTATTAGGCTTTGCAATATCTCTTTTGATTAAAGCCATTAGATATGTTGGTGCTTTATATCTACCTGGTAGACATCTATTTAAAGTCTCAAGATGACTCCAACATACTGTCTTTTCTATATCTTTAACTGAGTTTCCTTTTAAGATTAATAGTCTAAGAGCTTTGCAAAATAAAGGATAACCTGCTTCTAGTTCATCTATATTAAGCTTTGCTGCTGACATAGATCGAAGATGAATTATCAATTAATAATCTATACAACTATGGTGCAAATTTGGGTCATATTTCAAATTTCTCAATAATTAGAAATTAATCTAGAAATGCGACGCAATCTATTTCAACTAAAACTCCTTTTGGTAGAGATGAAACTTCTATACAGGCCCTTGCAGGAGGATTCTCTACATTAAAAAAATCACTATATATTTCATTGACAATTTGAAAATTATTTAAGTCCGTTAAGTAAATAGTTGTTTTAATTACATCCTCTTTTTTGGCTCCACCAGCTTTAAGAACTTCTGCAAGATTTTTTAAAACTTGAATAGTTTCCTTCTCTATATCACCTAAACATGTTATTTCATTTAAAGCTGGGTCTATAGCGATTTGACCAGAACAATAGATAAAATCCCCTGCTTTTATTGCTTGATTATAAGGTCCTACTGGATCTGGAGCATTTGATGTTTTAATTACTTGCTTGGGAGACATTTGTTTAAGAAGATACCTATCTATTTAAACCCATAAATCTTTATTTGCTCTCAAAAAAGTAAATTCTTCTAAATTTTTTGCTCTTAAGAAAAGGTTTATTTTCATCTCTTCATCAAGTAAAAATGGAATTGTCAATTCATTAAGAGAAAGTTTTTTTTCAACTTCTGAAAGTTTATTTTTTATATCTTGATCTTTAGGCTTGAGATTCAATGCCCACAATATATTTGACTTAGTATATTCATGCGCACAATATATGAGAGTATTTTTTGGTAAAGATTTGATTCTTTCTAATGAAGAAAACATTTGTTGATAAGTTCCTTCAAAAATTCTTCCACAACCTCCTGAAAATAATGTATCACCGATAAAAAGAACAGGATTTGCCCCATTCAAAAAGAAGGCAATATGTGTGCTTGTATGTCCTAATACTTCAATTATCTTTACTTCTTCACCTAAAATGTTCAAAATTTCTCCATTCTCTACAGATACATTTTGAAAAGGTATACGCTTTTTTTCTTTTGAGGAAGCAATCACCTTTACATTTGGCCATCTTTCAATAAGGGACTTAGTCCCGCCAATATGGTCTGAATGATGATGAGTTTGCAAAATAGCTTTTAAGTGAAAATTGTTTTCATCTATATATCTAATTACTGGTTCGTGAACAGATGGATCAACAACAACAACGGATTTATCTTTTACCCACAACCAAATGACGTTATCATTTAAAACTCTGAGTCCAATTATATTTCGAGCTTTATTAAATTCCATTGTTAACTTAGAATGAAGAATCCTGGGAAGAATTTGATCTATGTTTACTATAGCTTTACCAAAAGGAGCTCTGTTAAAAGATTCAATTTCAACTTTTAAAAGAGCTGGGTTAGATTTCTCCGACGCCTTGAAGGAAAATAATAGATCATTAACTTTTGAATCAAATTGCAAACGTGCTAGAGCTTTATTAGTAAGAAATGGAGATGTTCCTGTTTATGTAAGCTATGGTCAGGCTGATTTGGGTATTGTTGGGTATGATGTTTTACGAGAATCTGAATTAAAAGTCGCCAAGTTATTAGATTTAAAATTTGGGGGTTGTCATATGTCCTTGGCTGTTAAGAAAAATAGCAATTATTCAAAACCAACTGATCTTCCAGCGAATTGTAAAGTAGCAAGTAAATTTATAAAAACAGCAAGATCTTATTTTGAAGAATTAAATATTCCTGTAGAAATAGTTCATTTGACAGGATCAGTCGAGCTTGGTCCTATTACAGGTATGGCAGAGGCAATAGTTGATTTGGTGGCAACAGGCAAGACTATTAAAGAGAATGGCTTAATTAAAATTGATGATCTTTTCTACTCTACAGCAAGACTAATTGGAAATCCTTTATCTATGAGGTTAGATGATAATCATCTCAGAGATACAATTTTATCAATAGAATCTATTAATGTTATATAAAAGAATAGCTTAATGTTTAATGATTTTAGAAGGATTAAAAAGTTAGGTAAATATTTAACTAAAGATAAAAAAACAATCTACTTAATCTTGATAGTTTTGTTACCTGTTTCCTTCTCTGGAGCTATTCAACCATTATTAGTTGGTCAGGCAATTACCATTCTCAAGAAAGAAACTACAGATGTTTGGTTAAGTAAAACTTTCTTTGGGCAGTCAATAAATGCCATAATCCTTACTTTATTTATAACTGTTTTATTTAGGTTGGTTTTGCAGGGATATCAAACTTACAATATCCAAGCAGTTGGTCAACGTTTGACAGCCAGGATAAGAAGAGAACTTTTTGATCATTCAATATCTTTATCTCTTAAGTATCACGATAAAATGCCTGTAGGGAAATTATTGACGAGATTAACGAATGATGTTGATGCTTTAGCCGAGGTTTTTGGTAGTGGGGCAGTTGGAGTTATTGCTGATTTTGTGAGTCTCATAGTCATTTCTTTGACTATGCTTTCAATTGATCGAGGGCTTGCCATTTTATTATTATTAACTCAAATTCCAGTTTCATATTTCATAATTTGGCTTCAAAAACGCTATAGAAAGGCTAATTATCAAGTAAGAGAAGAGCTTTCTCAACTAAACTCAGATTTTCAGGAGAATCTTCAAGGTCTTGAAGTAGTGCAGATGTTCAGAAGAGAGGCTTTCAATAGCAAGAAATTTTCTAATACTGGAGTTGCCTACAAGAAAGCTGTAAATGGAACAATATTTTATGACAGTAGTATTTCGGCATTTATAGAATGGATCTCGCTCGCAGCAGTTTCTTTGGTTTTAGCAGTTGGAGGATATCTTGTTACTTCTGGGAATATTGGTTTAGGGACATTAACAACCTTTATTTTATACTCCCAAAGACTCTTTGAACCTTTAAGGCAGCTAGCAGAAAGATTTACTCAGATTCAAGGAGGCCTTACTGCTGTTGAGAGAATAAATGAATTGTTGGATGAAGAAATTCAGATTAAAGACTCTATTTCTTCAATGCAATTTTTTAAAGATGCTCAAAATGCTAATAAGCAATTCAAGGGTAAGATTGAATTCAAGAATATTAATTTCTTCTATAAAGAAGGTGAATATATCCTAAAAGATTTATCTTTTTTGATCAATCCAGGAGAGCACGTAGCTTTCGTAGGCCCAACTGGTTCAGGTAAAACGACAATAATTAGATTGTTATGTAGATTGTATGAACCTCAATCAGGTCAAATTTTAATCGATGATGTAGATATAAAAGATATTCCAATAGCAACCCTTAGAAATATGTTGGGAGTAGTTTTACAAGATACCTTTATCTTTAGTGGAAATGTTGCAGATAATTTGAAACTAAATGCGAATATAGACAACCTTGAGTTAGAAAATTTATGTAAAGAACTAGGATTAAATAGTTTGTTAAAGAAATTACCAGCAGGTTTGAACACTTTTCTTAGAGAAAGAGGCGGAAATCTCTCTTCAGGAGAGAGACAACTTCTTTCAGTAGCTCGAGTAGCGATTAGAAATCCTATTGTTTTGATAATGGACGAGGCAACAGCGTTTATGGATCCTTCTACAGAAGCTACTTTGCAAAGAGATCTTGAAAGAATTCTTACAAAAAGAACAGCATTAGTAATAGCTCACAGGCTAGCAACTATTGAAAGTTCTGATAAGATTTTAGTCTTGAAAGCTGGATCATTAGTTGAAGAGGGAACACATGATGAATTGAGAATGAAAAAGGGTTTATATTTTCAGCTCTCTGAGCTTCAACAAAAAGGATTTGCGAATTTTTAATGATTTTTAGAAACCAAGGATCGTTAATAAAAAAATCAAACAGCATATCAAACGATGAGCTGATAGATCTCTATGGTTTAAATTCTTATGAGTTCACTCAAACAAAAAAAGAAGAAATATTTGTATGTAGCAAAAATAAAGATTTAGATCTAATAGAACTAGACCAACTTTTGCAAACTGTCGGTTGGAGTAGAAGACCTATAAGAAGAGTGAAAAGAGCTTTGGATTTCAGTATTTTGGTAGTTGGGTTATGGCGCCATGATGATAAATTTCCAAGACTAGTGGGATTTGCAAGATGTACTGGTGATGGAATTCTAGAAGCAACAGTTTGGGATGTGGCTATTAACCCTGTGTATCAAGGACTTGGACTGGGAAAAGAGTTGATGAAATATATCCTAAAAGAATTAAAAAATATTGGAATTTCTAAAGTAACTCTTTTTGCAGATGCTGAAGTGGTTTCATTTTACAAAAGACAAGGTTGGATATTAGAACCAAAAGGCTCTAAATGTGCTTTTTGGTATGCAAATTAATCATTTTTTGTAGTAGTCAGAATATATAGATTTTGGTGATTCTCCTTTTAACCACCTTCTTCTATAGTTCCAGTTCTTGAGTGCTTGGAGAAAAATATTAGTTTTCTCCCATTTTCTTGAACTTGTAAAAATAGGTAAATTTAATTGTTTTAAATCTTTTTTTGATAATCTTCTTACAAAATCTACGTCTTCCATTAAAGGTATCTTTCTGTAACCATTTTTTTTAAAATAAGTAGTTCTATGAATTATTAAACCTTGATCACCATAAGGCTGTTTAGAATATTGACTTCTAAAATTTACTAGAATCTCGAGGACTCTATAAATTATTTTTTTGTGATTAATTTTAAATTTAAAATAGTAAATATAATTCTTGTTTCTCTTTAAAACTGAATTTATTTCTCTAAACCAATTATGAGTTAGTCTCGAGTCTGCATGCAGAAAAATAAGCCAGTCTCCGCTTGAATTATTGGCACCCATATCCAATTGTAAACCTCGATTTTTTTCTTTGGATTTTAATACTTTCGCCCCATAAATATTTGCTAAATCAATTGTTTTATCTGCACTACCACAATCAACAATAATAATTTCTCCCTCTTTCTCAGGAATTGACAAGTCTGAAAGCAGTAATGGCAAATTATTTGCCTCATTCATAGTTGGAATGATAATTGAGATTTTATACAAGTTGCTTACTTTCTATTTTCAATATCAATTATTTTATCTATATCTATTTTTTTTTCTAAAAACTTATATTTAAGTTTTGTAGAAGAAAAATTATCAATAGTATTTTGGAGAACATTTTCTGTACTCCACTTAATGTTAATAAAAGGTAAATTTAGATGTTGCGATATTATATTTTTTGATAAACCAATAAGCCAATATCCTCCGTCATTAGATGGCCCTAAAATAAGATCATTTTGTTGTAGATCTCTTAACGTATTTAATAAATCTTGATGGCATAAATCTGGCAGGTCTGTGCCAATAAAAATAATATTTTTGATCTTATGTTTAGTACAAAATTTTTTGTTGAAAATTATTTGCCTTTTCATTTTTTCTCCCAAGCAGCCTTTCCCCTGTAAATTAAATTTTTTGATGCCTAATTCTTTAGACCATCTATAACAATTTTTTTTCCCTAAACCAGAAATAGCTATAGAAATATCAATTACATTAGTTTTTTGGAGAGATTTAGCGACTGAAATTGTGTGTTTGGTCATAACATTTTGTATTTTTGCGGAATTTATTTTGCCTATATCTTTTGATAATCTTGTTTTGCATCTTCCAAAACCATGCCATTTTGCCATGATAATAAGTAATGCTTTATCCAATAATTTAGAGAGATTTTAAACAATTATATACATATAAAAAAACTATAAATTTTATTCTTGTTAATTTACATCATGCTTTGTTAAGTAATTTTAAATTTGTCGTGATCTTGTGATTTGATAATGGCCAATTATTAAATTCCAACTAGATTAATAATCTAGTGAATAAAATTTTGCAAGCAACTAATCCTATTTGGGCGGAAGTTCAACAATCACTCCAAAAAACTTTAAGCAAGCCTTCATTTGAGACATGGATAAGGCCTGCTAAATTTAATTGTTTTGAGAATGGCTTATTGACCTTAATTGCTCCAAATACATTTTCTAGTGATTGGTTAAGAAAGAATTATTGTGAAACAATTGAAAAAGCTGCAAAAGAAATTTGCGGACATGAGGTAAAAGTTGTTTTTAAATCTGAAACAAATACCAGCAACGATTTAATAAATGAAGAGAAATCAAACGAACAAAACTCTAATTATAAAAAAAGATTTTTATCTAATATCCAAAATAATTCTTCAAAAAATCAATTCAAAAACCCTAATGGTTTAAATTTACGATATGTCTTTAAAAGATTTGTTGTAGGTCCAAATAGTAGGTTGGCTCATGCCGCAGCTTTAGCCGTTGCCGAATCTCCTGGAAGAGAATTCAATCCATTATTTATTTGCGGTGGAGTAGGTCTTGGTAAAACTCATTTAATGCAAGCAATTGGTCATTATCGGGTAGAAATAGATCCAGAAGCAAAAGTCAAATATGTATCCACAGAAACTTTTACTAACGATGTTATTAGTGGAATTAGAAGAGATGGAATGACAGCTATTAGAGATAAATATAGAAATGTAGATTTGATTTTAATAGACGATATACAGTTCTTAGAAGGTAAAGAGTATACACAGGAAGAATTCTTTCATACTTTTAACGCTCTTCACGAATCAGGAAGTCAAATAGTTATTGCGAGTGATAGACCCCCAAATCAATTGTCAGGCATTCAAGAGAGATTAATTTCTAGGTTCTCAATGGGAATGACTGCAGATATTCAACCCCCTGATCTTGAGACAAGGACCGCTATTCTCCAAAAAAAGGCAGAACAAGAGAAAATGAATCTTCCAAGAGATTTAATTCAATTTATAGCAGGAAGATTCACTTCGAATATTCGAGAATTGGAAGGAGCGTTCACTAGAGCTGTTGCATTTGCATCAATAACAGGCTTGCCAATGACTGTACAATCAATTGCTCCAATGCTTGATCCTAATAGTGTTGGAGTAGTTGTTACTCCAAAACAAGTTATTAATAAAGTGTCAGATTTCTTTAAAGTTTCTACTGATGAATTAATTAGTTCAAGTAGGAGAAAGCCAGTAAGTCAAGCTAGGCAAATAGGCATGTATCTTATGCGCCATGGAACTGATCTAAGCCTACCAAGAATTGGAGATGAATTTGGTGGGAAAGATCATACAACAGTTATGTATGCTATTGAGCAAGTTGAAAAAAAATTGTCTATTGATCCTAATATTGCAAGTCAAGTTCAAAAAATAAGAGATTTACTTCAAATAGATTCAAGAAAAAATTTATAGTTTTACTTTTTACTAGAAATAAAATTCCTAGGATCTTGATCATATCTATGCCTGATAGGTATCTTATCTTTTTCATTGATATCGCTGAGTAATTCAATTTTATTTAATGATTGTCTTAATAACCTGGCTGAAATAACTGGCATATCTCTTGGAACTGAGATTCTATTTTTTAAGTATCTTAGAGAGATACCTGAAAGTTTTTTAGGAATTAGTACTTCACCTGTGATCATATGAGTCAATGCCGATCTTAATGACTCCTCAAATGATTCATTATTATATGGGTTTACTTTTAGTAAATTGTTTTTATGCTTTATTACTCTTTTAAGAGCAATTTTAGCGAAATATTTTGAATCATAATTTTTATTTAATTCATAATTACCTAGACCCTCTCCAGTATCTATTAGCTCAGAGAAGGTAATCTGTTGTTGACTCCTTTCTTTATAACATCCCCCCATTTGTGGGGGTAAATCATGCGAGTGAGTATGAAAATCTCCTTGAGTGCCTCTATAAGCACTTGTTCCTTCAAAAAGGGTAAGCCAGTTATCTACATGACGGTAATTAGATCTTAAATTAAACCCCTTGTAATAAATAAGTGATGCATTCATTCTCTCCATGTAGGGAATAAAAATTATATCTCCAACCCCTGGCTCTATATCACCGGTAATAGAAACTGATGGATCAACAAACCCTGATTTTGATTTGCTTAAGATTTCATCAAATTTAGACATGGAGTCTCTAAATCTTTTTTTTCTAAAAGAATTATCTATAAAATTAAAGCTTTCTCGGCACAGCCAATTACACCAGGATCTGAAAATTTCTCTTTCTAATTCTCGAATTTTAATAAGTTGACTAGATGTTATAAAAGATCCAAGTGCTCCAAATTCATTTTCTAAAAAAGCTATGATATCGTCGCTTTCAGTTATAACTTGACCTTTAAATTCAATAGCAGGTAATTTCCCAGATCTGACTTTATCAAGAAACCAACTTTCTTTTTGACCGTAGCAAAACATATTTATTTTTTTGACTCTGTACGGAATTCTCTTATATTCAAGCCATAACCATATTTTCTGACAGTAAGGACACCAAGAATGCCTATCCCTATAAAGAGTAACTATTGCATCATTTTTTGTATGCCCAAATAATCTTAAATTTGCATAGGAATTATTAATACCATTGACTCTATCAAGATCTCTAACTTCGAACTTATTTAATTCAGCCCATGTCAAAATCTCATTCATTATTTGAATTAAAGCTATAAACTAACGTTATAATAATTGATTAAAAAAAG
Organism: Prochlorococcus sp. AG-347-M18; assembly: GCA_003281165.1. Classification (GTDB taxonomy): domain Bacteria; phylum Cyanobacteriota; class Cyanobacteriia; order PCC-6307; family Cyanobiaceae; genus Prochlorococcus_A. The sequence goes on along the minus strand of QCCT01000002.1, from coordinate 155,908 downwards.
TCTTGGAATTTGAATTCGATTTAATTGTTGTTGGAGCTGGATCTGGGGGACTCGCGGCTGCTAAACGAGCAGCAAGTTATGGAGCAAAAGTTGCAATCATAGAAGTAAATAAAATTGGAGGAACTTGTGTGATAAGGGGATGTGTGCCTAAAAAATTAATGGTTTACGCAGCTAAATGTAAAAAAAATATGGATTCTTCAGAAGGATATGGATTGAAAAATGAAGGCATTAATTTTGAATCAAACATTTTATTAAAGAATGTTAGAGAGGAGGTTTCTAGATTAAGTAATTTACATAGAAATTCTTTAAATAAAATGAATGTAACTGTTTTTGAGGGCTTAGGAAGATTTACGAATCAAAATGAATTAGAAATAATTTGTCCAAAAACAAAGAAAATTAAAAACAAAATAAGTTCAAAGAAAATTCTTATTTCAGTTGGTGGTAAACCAAAGAAATTGGATATTCCAGGGATAGATTTGGCATGGACAAGTGATGATATTTTTGAATTAGAAAATTTCCCCAAATCAATATTAATAGTTGGAGGAGGATATATTGCTTGTGAATTTGCTTCTATTTTCAGGAATTTAGGTACTGAAGTAACTCAATTAATTAGAGGTCAACATTTACTAAATGGTTTTGATAAAGATCTTTCTTTCTGCCTAGAGGAATCTCCTACTTTTAGTGACATAAACATAATCTCCAATACTCAATTAAAGGCTATCAAGAGGGTAAATGAAAATCTGGAATCTACTTTTGACTCGGGTGATAAATTCATTACTAATAATATCCTTATTGCTACGGGTAGAGAACCAAATCTTTTGCCTTTAAATTTGGATTTTTTAAATCTAAAGATGGATGGTCAATATTTAGATGTTAATGAACTTAATCAAACAAGCAATGCAAATATTTTTGCAGTTGGCGATATTATAAATAAACCAAATTTAACTCCAGTAGCAATAGAACAAGGGAGAGTTTTTTCGGATAATTTTTTTAATGACCAAAAAAGAAAAGTAAATTATGAAAATATCCCTAAGGCCGTTTTCACTATTCCAGAAATCTCAACAGTTGGCTTAAGTGAGAAAAAAGCTATAGAGATTCACTCTGAAAAAAATATAAAAATTTTCAAATGCAAATTTACTCCTATGTCCAATACTTTTAAAGAGAATAAATCAAAATGTATGTTGAAGATTGTAGTCCATAAGCTAACTGATAAAGTCCTGGGATGCCATATGTTTGGAGAATCTTCATCTGAGATTATTCAAATGGTATCAATTTCATTAAATGCAGGGATAACAAAAAAAGACTTTGATATAACTATGGCTTTGCACCCAACTATCTCAGAAGAGTTTGTGACTATGTATGGCTAAAATTATGAATTAGAAAATTTTAATTTTTCTTGAGCAAATAGAATTACTATAAGTACTGATAAGTAAATAAATAAACCTATCCTTAATTCAGAGAGATAATTAAATCCATTCAAAAAGAGTATCTTATCGAGAATGTAAAAAATATAAAAATTAATCAAAATAAATCCTTCAATTCTGGTAATTTTTCCTTTGCTCCAGAAAATTGGTAAGCATGCAAAGGTAGTTAAAACCATAAATGGTAAGTCAACTTTTATTAGACTTTGTTCGATTTCTAAACCTTTAAATCCTGAAAAAATACTACAACTTCCAAGGATTAGGAGTTGATTGAGCAAATTACTTCCAATTACATTACCAATCGCAAGATCTGTTTTGCCTTTAAATGCAGCAATTATTGAAGTCACTAATTCCGGTAAAGAGGTTCCAGTGGCGACGATAGTTAAACCAATAACAATTTCATTTACTCCCAAAAGACTAGCAAGCGTTTGAGAACCATTTACTAAAATATTTGAACCGAAGCTTAAAAGAAATATTCCCAATATTAACTTTAGTAAAATATTAAGCTTCCCCTTGTAGTTATCTTTAAATTCCTCAATCTCTGGTTCAGCATCTTTTGTCTCTTCTCCTTTCTCATTTATGGTATTGATTTCCCATATTGTATTTAAGATTAAACAAAATATTAGAAAGACCCCTGCTTGCAATGTTAATAAGCCTGTTGATGACATGGCCCAAACTGCACAAGAGATAGCCATTAATAAAGGCACATCTCTCCTGACTATTCTGCTTTTTACCTTAAGAGGTGTTATCAATGAGCTGATGCCCAAAACAACGAGAACATTGAAAATATTGCTTCCAATTACATTGCTTGCTGCAAGCGAATCACTGCCTTTCAAAATTGAACTCAAACTTACCAACAACTCAGGAGAGCTTGTTCCAAGAGAAACAACTGTCAAACCAATTACTATTTGAGGTATTCCTAAAATTAAAGATAAAAATATGGCTCCTTGAATAAAGAACTCTCCTCCAGCAAAAAGTAGAACTATGCCTAAAAATATTTCTATTATTGGAAGTAAAAAATCACTCATATTTAGTATTTCATTTAGATAATAAAAATTTTCATAATTGGTTAATAACTATCCTCGAATATCGATAATTTATTGTCAATTTTAATTTGCTGTTAAAATTGACTAAATAGAAAAAATTTTGAAGACTTTAAACATAATAAAACCTGATGATTGGCATTTACATTTAAGAGAAGGTCTTGTATTAAAAAATATCATTCAGTTTACTTCGGAATTTTTTGGAAGAGCCATTGTTATGCCAAATACTAAAAGTCCCATAACATCAATCAATAGCGCTATTTCTTATAGGAAATCTATTGTTGAAGCGCTACCAGAAAGTTCTAAGTTTGAACCATTAATGACAATTTATCTTAAAGATGACACTGATAAAGGGGAACTAATTAATGGTTTTAAAAATAATGTTTTTTTTGCAGCAAAATTATATCCTGCTAATGCCACAACAAATTCCAGTCATGGCGTTAGGAAAATAGAAAATCTATATAAGATCTTTGAATTAATGCAAGATTCTGGAATGCCTCTTTTAATTCATGGGGAAGTGACTGATTCTGATGTAGATGTATTTGATAGAGAAGAAGTTTTTATAGATAAAGAACTTTCTCAAATAATCAAAAGATTTCCAAAATTAAAAATCGTTCTAGAACATATAACCACTTCTTACGCTGTGGATTTTGTGCAAAAAAATAATATTGGGGCTACTATTACTCCGCATCATTTGCATATAAATAGAAATGCAATGTTTTTTGGAGGCTTAAATAGTGATTTTTACTGCTTACCAGTTGCTAAGAGGGAAAATAATAGACTCGCTTTAAGGAGAGCGGCAACAAGTGGGGAAAAATGTTTTTTCTTGGGAACTGACTCTGCTCCACACCTTAGGAAGTGGAAGACTTTTTGTGGATGTGCAGGCATTTTTAATTCGCCAGTAGCAATAGAAAGCTACTTAACAGTTTTCGAAGAGGAGGATGCTTTAGATAATTTTGAAAAGTTTGCAAGTTTGAATGGCCCTAATTTTTATAATGTCCCACCAAATAAAGAAAAATTAAAATTAGTTTCTAGACCTAACAAAATTAAAGAATATATTGATGTTGTTGAAGAAAAAAATATTGTCGGACAAATAAAACCATTTCATGCAGGTGAAACTTTACAATGGCAAGTAGAAGGAATAGTAAATTAAAAAATTAGATTTAATCTGACAATTAAAAGTGTAAATATTCCAATTTTTCTTGGTTAAATGGGTTACTTTCAGCTACGATTAGAAAGCGCAAATTCCTTTGGGAGTGTGGCGGAATTGGTAGACGCGCCGGACTTAAAATCCGTCGAGCGATTTAGCTCGTGGGGGTTCAAGTCCCCCCACTCCCATTATTTAATTATTTATTTTTAGTTCTGACGATAACTTCCAATAGTTGTTATGTTTTAACTAAGCAATCATAAATTAAAATGGAAAGTTTTTTCAATAATTCATTCGCTACTTTAATTGCTTATATCGGAATTATTTCTACCTATTTATTGGTTATCCCATTGTTACTATTTTACTGGATGAATAATAGATGGAATATTATGGGCAAATTTGAAAGATTAGGAATTTATGGCCTTGTATTTCTTTTCTTTCCAGGTTTAATTTTATTTTCTCCATTTTTAAATCTCAGACTAAAAGGAAGTGGTAAAGGGTAAATAATTGACTAAAGGAAAAGTTATACAAATAGGTTTATTTATTTCATTAATAGGATTAATTAGTTATAAATTTGCACCGCAAATTGGTATCGATAATTTTACAGCCACTACTTTATCAAGTTGTATCTTGATTTTGATTGTTATTACTTGGGTAACATCTTATGTTTATAGAGTTGTAAATGGAAAAATGACTTTTATGGAACAAAGGAAGCGTTATAGAAAAGAGTATGAAAAAGTTGTTAATGATAAACTAGAAACCAAATTCAACTCATTGTCAAAGGAAGAGCAGCAAAAACTTATGGAAGATTTAGAGAAAAATATCTAAAAATTATGAAAGATAACAAAATGCAACTTACTAAAAATGAATCTTTATCTAAGGTAGATGAGATGTTTCGTGAGTTAAAAAATAAAAAAAAATTTGCTTTAATGCCTTTTATAATGGCTGGGGATCCCAATATTGAAATAACGTCTGAGATCTTATTAAATTTACAAGAAAATGGAGCTGACCTTATTGAATTAGGTATCCCGTATAGTGACCCACTTGCGGATGGACCTGTTATTCAAGTGGCGGCCTCTCGCGCCTTAAAGTCAGGTACTAGCTTAAGAAAAGTAATTAAACTTTTAGAGTCTTTAAAAGGTAAATTAAATATCCCCATCATCCTTTTTTCTTACTTGAATCCATTACTATGTTTTGGCTTTAAAAGGTTTTGTGAGATGGCATCTGATGCAGGAGTTTCTGGACTAATAGTTCCTGACCTCCCTTTGGAGGAAGCTTATAAATTTTCTAAAATAGTTAGTAACCATTCTATGGACTTAATTTTATTGGTAGCGCCAACTACTCCTTTTGAAAGAATGAAACAAATATCAAATCATACAAAAGGCTTTACTTATTTAGTAAGTGTTACAGGTGTCACTGGTGAGAGAAACAAAATGGAAAATAGAGTAGAAAATCTTATTGCTAAATTAAAAGATGTAAATAGCAAGCCAATTGCTGTTGGTTTTGGAATATCAACTCCAGAACATGTTAATAAAGTTCGTGAGTGGGGAGCAGATGGAGTAATTATTGGGAGTGCATTTGTAAAACGAATCTCGAGCTCAAGTGAAAAAGATGTTGTTGATCATGTTGGTGAGTTTTGTAAAGAAATGCGTTTAGCTGCTGATCAAAAAAAATAAATACAAAGATAATTTATTAATTAAAAGAATTATTTATAGAAAATTAATTAAAAATGTTATGACCAATTTATTATTGATGTTGTCTTTAAGATTCTTCTGTAGGTAATAATCTGATTTGTTTTCTTCCGAGCTTAATTTCGAATTCATCACCTGCTTTTAAATCAAGAAGTGCTGTATATGCTTTCCCAATCAGAAGATTTCCATTGCCTTGAACTGTTGCAATATAACTAAGTTTTCTTCCACCTTTACCAATACCTGCAACTCCAGAATCACCAAGATTAACCCCTTTTGCTTCTAAAAGTGCTTCATAAAATGCGGTAAAGTTTAAGCGTTCACCTCCGTTTTTTTTAGTGGAAACATATCCACAGGCGCGAACTAGGTCAGATTTGCTAACATCACCAAGTTCTTTAACTTTTGCAAGGAGATCGCTACCAGTTAGCATAATAAATTAAAAGAAAGTTGTATTAAATAACATAGCAATCTGAGTGTATTATATGCAATTATTAAGTATCTATTCATTCTATTATTTATATTTAAAAATGGAAAAGTTTGTAGTTTTTGGACATTACTGTGAGGATGCAATTATTAAAAGGGAACCATTTCGAGAACAACATCTTAAGAGACTTAAAAACTTAAAAGATAGCGATATTTTAGTTACATTAGGGCCAACAAAATGTACCAAATATTTGTTTGGAATTTTTAATGCTAATGATGTGAACGACTTGAAAGATCTTATTGAGGAGGATATATATTGGGAAAAAGGTATATGGATTAATTATGATATTTATCCTTGGATTCAAGCATTTTAAATAGGATTTACGAAGAAATTTAGTAATTATTAATTATTTATTAAAAGAATTAATTTAACTTAAAAATACATATTATTTTTGCTTTAATAATTAAATTATTTATTTTATTTAGGATTTAAAAGATATTTATTTAAACGTTATTTTTAAGAGGCATATCATTTTTAATTAAAAATATATTATTTTCAATAATATTTATTTACTAGTATCTTGATTTATCTGGTTTACTAATGAGTCGATATCTAATTGATTATATGGTGGTGTTTGTTTTGTTTCTAGACAATCGTTCTTGATATTATTTAACCATTTTTGCTCAATCTTTATAAGATTTTTTGCAATATTGAACATGCCGCCTTTTTTATATAATTCTTTCATTTTGAGAATAATCTCGGAGGTTCTACTCGATTTAATATTTAATTCATTTGCTAAGTCTTTTTGGGTAAATCCATGCGTTTTTAACCAATCTTTAATGAAGGAGACGAGTTCTTTTTCTTCCTGTATAGATAATTTACTCATTCAATAAAAAGGAAATAACTTATTAAGCTTATTCTCTGCTCTTGCTCTTATTGAAGGAGTCATGTATTTGCTCCATATACTGAGTACTGCTGTGAGGGCTACAAAATCATCACTAAAACCAACTAAAGGCATAAAGTCAGGGAAAAGATCAAATGGCATAATCAAATATGCTAGAGCAGCCATCAAGGAAACTCTCACTTGTGCAGGAGTATAAGGATCTAATGCCATCTCCAAAACTTCTAAGGCAGGCTTGGCAATTGTTCTTCCCGCTTTAATAAGAATCTTGATAATGATATTTTCATCAAATGTTGAACTTTCTAAAACTTCAGCATCATAGATTTTTTCTTGAGCTTTGAAATTCTCTTTCATCCTTATAAATGAAATTTAAATATTTTTAATGGCATTTTTAGCTAATACTATCAACTAATCCATTTTGTATTCCTGCTTTTCTAAGTTTTCTTAAAGCACGTTGAACAACTTGACGGCAATATTCTCTGCTACAACTCATATGTCTTGCAACTTCAGCTAAAGTTCTCCACTCATTTGAACCGTCTAAACCAAATCTAAGGCTTACAATCTTTCTTTCTTTTTCAGTCAAATTTGCTTTATCTAACAACTTCCAAGCAGAGGCTGTCCTTTCGGCTAATTCGGCTAATTCCATTGGAGGAGTCTGATCACTTGGAAGAATATCAACTAGTTCTGAGGGGTCAGATTTTGATTTAACCGTACCTTGAAGACTAACAGTAATACTCCTTAACTCACAAGAGAGGAGTTCATCGATTTCCTCCCTTGTTATTTTCATCTCTTCAGCCAGTTCATCGCCAGTGGGTGGAATTCCCTTGAGCTGCATAAGCTTTGATTTTGCTGACCTTAATTTTGTAAGTTTTTCATTGATATTAACTGGTATCCTAATGGTTCTACTTTGAGTTGATAATGCTCTATTTAATCCTTGCCTGATCCACCAATAAGCATAGGTTGAGAATCTATGCCCCCTAGAGGGATCATATTTTTCTACAGCCCTTGTAAGGCCTAATGTACCCTCTTGAATTAGGTCCAGCAACTCAAGCCCTTTCCCTTGATATCTTTTGGCAAGATTCACAACTAATCTTAAATTAGCTGTTATCATTTCATTTTTTGCTTTTTCGCCAATTTTGATTTTTTTTCTTTCAGCTTCGGAATATTCACACGCTGGTCCTTTGCCTCCTGCATCTTGACATCTATTAACAAGTACTACCATTTCTTGGACTTTTCTGCCCATAGTGAGTTCTCTCTCAGGTGTCAAAAGTTGATGACGACCTATTTCACCAAGAAAATCGCTTAATGAACTCACGATTTACCTCATTGTTGATACATTCAACTTATAGTCAATTCAGTAATAAGCCATACATGTAATAATTAATTAATAATTAATTAATAATTATTAATTAGTTATTTACATTTTTTTTAAATTTTTAGGTAAAAAAAATTATAAATTTAAAATTTTAATTATTTAATTTTTTCTTCTTGATTCTAGAACAGAAAGTATATCTCTCCACTCAACGCCTTTATGCATAAGGGCTACTTGCAGATGATAAATTAAATCAGCAGCTTCATTTGAGATTGAATTTTTATCATTATCTTTGCAAGCCATTATGAATTCTGCAGATTCCTCTCCTATTTTTTTCAAAATAGTATTACTGCCTTTTGTTAATAAATGATTTGTATAACTTTTTTCTGATGGATTTATTGACCTTTCGTTAATTGTATTAAATAATTCAGAGCAAATATTTGAGAAGGGAGTTGTTTTTTTCTCTTTTTTATTATTTTGATTAATTTGAATTTCGTTGAAAAAACAACTTTTTTCCCCAGTGTGACATGCTCCTGAACCATTTTGTTCAATTAAAAGGATTAGTGCATCATTATCGCAGTCAAATCTTATCTCTTTAAGTATTTGGGTACTTCCACTTGTAGCTCCTTTTCTCCAAATTTCTGATCTTGATCTACTCCAGTAATGAACGTTTTTGGTTTCAAGTGTCATTGTTAAAGATTCTTTATTCATCCAAGCAAGCATAAGAATTGACCCATCAAGCCAATCTTGTGCTATTGCAGGGATTAATCCATAATTATCAAAGCGTAGATCTTCTATCGAAAAATTAGTTGAATAAGTCATTATTTTCGTTATGTTAAATCCTACTCATTGTGTTTTATTAAAAATTATCCTAACAGTTAATTGATGTATATTCATTCTTTGAAATTTTCATGCAGCAAAAGTTACGAGGATTTTCCCTGTTCACATAGGCAATGGCGCCATGAAGGCCATTGCAGATTTGTGCATGGATATTCAAGATCATTCACCTTTTGGTTCACTGCAAAAAAATTAGACCTAAATGGTTTTGTTGTGGATTTTTCAAGTCTAAAGCCCCTAGAAAATAGACTAAAGGAGCAATTTGATCATACTTTTTTAGTAAATAAAGATGACCCTTTGTTGAATTATTGGGAAAAATTACATGACTTAGATGCTTTAGATCTGAGAATTATGGATAATGTGGGAATGGAGTTCACTTCTGAGTTAATTTGGAGATGGGCTAATGAATACTTGCAGGACAAGGATAAGGGGAGAACATGTTGTTGGAAAACAGAATCAAAAGAAAATAAATCTAATAAAGCAAGTTATGAGGAAATTCCTGATTGGTTCAATTCTTAGATCAAAGTTGTTAAATTTCAAGTCATATTGAATTCTTTAATCAACAATTATCTCTCCATTAACAAGATAAATATTAATTTCGTCTTTATTAAGGTAATGATTATTCAATATATTATTTGAAATTTTTGTCTCAATTTGTTTTTGAATAATTCTTTTTAAAGGTCTTGCACCATATGCATGATCGAAACTATTTTCGACAAGTTGGTTAATTACCTCATCCGTAATTTTGCATTTTAAGTTTTTTTTGATAAGTCTTTTTTCTAAATTCTGAAGCTGGACTTTTGCAATTTTTTTTATGTCGTTTAATTCTAAATTATTAAAAATAACTATTTCATCAAGTCGATTTAAAAACTCAGGCTTGAAAAATTTTTTAAGTTCATCATCTACAACTTTCTTAATTTCATTTGTTTCTTCTTTTCTAACTGATAAATCATTTATTGATTGACTTCCTAAATTACTTGTGAGAACAATGATTGAATTTTTGAAATTGATTGTACGACCCTGACCATCAGTAATAATTCCATCATCTAGAACTTGTAAAAGAATATCTAAAATGTCTTTGTGTGCTTTTTCTATTTCATCTAGAAGTATCAAGGAATAAGGATTTTTCCGCACTGCTTCAGTTAATTGACCGCCTGATTCGAAACCTAAATATCCAGGAGGAGCACCTATAATTTTGCTTACTGAATGCTTTTCCATATATTCAGACATATCCAGTCTTGTTATTGAAGAATTTGAATCGAATATAATTTTGGCTGTTACTTTACTCAGCTCTGTTTTCCCAACACCAGTTGGACCCAAGAAGAGGAAACTGGCTAATGGCTTGCTTGGATCATTTAGACCAGTCCTTGATCTCTTAATGGAATCTGCAACAGCCCTAATTGCACTATCTTGACCAATAATCTTTTCTTTAAGGATCGACTCGAGGCTCAAGAGTTTATCTTTTTCTGACTGGTTTAAGTTCTGTACTGGAATAGAGGTCCACTTTGAGACAACTTCTGCAATATCATCAAAAGTAACCTCTTGCCTTAAAAGACTCGTCTCTCCGTTTTTATGAGAATTAACTAGACACTCACTTTTTTCTTTTAATTTTTTTTGTAAAGAATTTAAAATTCCAAATTCTAATTCTGCTGCTTTGTTGAGGTCAAAACTCCTTTTGGCTTGATCTATTTGCAATTGAACAGATTCAATTTCTTCTTTTATGGTGCTAACCTCATCAATTTCATCTTTTTCTTTTTTCCATTTAGCGCCTAATTCTGCCTGTTTATCTTTAAGGGATATGAGTTCATTATTGATTTTTTTTAATCTTTCTACAGAAAAATCATCTGTTTCTCTTTTTAAAGATAATTTTTCCATTTCTAACTGCAGAACTTTCCGATCAATTTCATCAATTTCTTCAGGTTTGGAAGTTATTACCATATTTAATCTTGAGGCTGCTTCATCGATTAGATCTATTGCTTTGTCAGGAAGAAATCTATCGTTAATATATCTTTCGCTGAGGGTTGCGGCTGCAACTAAAGCATTATCAGAAATTCTCACACTATGATGAACTTCGTATCTTTCTCTTAATCCTCTTAATATTGATACAGTATCATCTATTGAAGGAGCATCAATTTTTATTTTCTGAAATCTTCGTTCTAGAGCAGGATCTTTTTCTATATTTTGTTTATGTTCAATAATGGTTGTAGCACCAATACATCTAAGTTCTCCTCTTGCAAGCATTGGCTTTAATAGGTTGCTTGCATCTAAAGAACCTCCGCTAGCACCAGCTCCAACAACTGTATGAATTTCATCAATAAAAAGAATGATTTTACCGTCTGATTCCTTAACTTTCTTCAGGACATTTTTTATTCTTTCTTCAAATTCTCCACGATATTTTGCCCCAGCTATAAGTGAACCCATATCTAATGAAATTAGTTGCCTATCTTGTAGGGCAAAAGGTACATCTCCATTAATAATTCTTTGAGCCAACCCTTCAACAATGGCCGTTTTGCCAACCCCAGGTTCTCCAATAAGTACCGGATTATTTTTTGTTCTTCTACTCAATATTTGAATTGTTCTTCTAATCTCTTCATCCCTACCAATAACAGGGTCTAAAATTCCATCTCTTGCAGATTGAGTTAGATCAATACCATATTTTTCTAAAGACTCATTAGAAGTATCAAATTCGTTTTTTACTGCTGGATCTGACTTCATTTCCTTTATAGTTTCAAGAAATTCTGGAATGCTTTTTTGATTTAAAATTTGAAATCCATATTTATCATCATAAGTGAAACCGTAAACTAAGTGTTCTGTTGATATCACTACATCATTTAAAGCATTTTTAATTTCATTCGCTTTCAAAAATATTTTGTGAAGAGTATCACCGATATATAAATTTTCTTGTTTATTCTTCATTTTTGCCTTCAAATTTAATGAAGACATTATTTCTTTCTTAATCTCTTTGATATTTACATTATTTTTTTCTAAGATTTTTTTTGTAAGGTTGTCTTGTTCTATAAGAGCTAATAATAAATAGTCAGAGTCTACGTTTTGTTGATTATTTTTATAGGCAATTTCTTTGGCTAAAATAAAACAGCTCCAAGCAGAATTTGAAAATTCGCTTGGAACTATTTTCATCAATCAAAATATAGTTATGACTGTATTAAGTATTAAGTAAAAAAGTACTTAAGTATTAAAAGATTTATTCAACAATAACCTTGCCTACCATTCCAGCTCCTCTATGAGGCTCGCAATAGTAATCATAAGTTCCTGCAGTATCAAATGTTTCTTCCCAAGACTCTCCTGGAGCGAAAGCTAGGTCTGCATGACTTAATTCCTCATGTCCATCAAAAACAGCATTGTGAGGAGCTAATTTATTATTGACGAATTTAACTGTATCACCAGCACTAATGGTTACTGTACTTGGTTCAAATGCAAGCATTCCAGCATCAGTTCCAAGTTTTACTTCAACAGTTTTAGCTGAAACTGATGAAATTCCTAGACCTAGAGTTAAGACTATTGCGAATAACCCTGCAAAGATTGATCGTAACATAATTAAAATTTATTTATTTATATATATTACAAGGCTTTGGGAGTCTAACTGCGAGAATTTTAATTGTTATTACAGCTTGGTAACTTTGATAACCTTAAAATATCATTTAGTGACTTCGCATAACTTTTAAGTTTGAACGTCTCAGGATTAGTGATGGGGACATGATTAAAGTCATATTTCTTGATACTGAAGCTATCCCAAGGGGTGGTTTGGATGGGGAGAATTCTTAATAATATTTTTAGAATATTTTTTGTGAGGGGTATCGCAAAAAATCTCCTCATATTATTTCTTTTTAAAAGTGTAATTATGGCATGATCAATTGAAATGAATTTCTGACCTAGGACAAATTTTCTAAAGCCTTTATATTGCTCTTCTTTATAATTTTTAATTAGAAACCCACAAATTTGAGCGATATCATTTGCGTGTATAAAATGAAATTTAGAATCTAGTTTTAAAAATCTTGCTATCCAAAGCCATTTTCCAATTTCTTTCAATCCACTAGTTAAATAACTCACAGGATATTTACTTTTTTTCCCAAGATTTCCTCCAAAAACCAAGGTAGGGAAAACAGCGAAAGTTTTCTCTGCAAATGAGCTTTCTCTAAGCCTCTGGAAACATTCATATTTTGTTTGAATGTACTCTGTTCCATAAATCAATGATTCCCTCATTAATTCTGTCTGGGTATCAAGAATGCTAGCTGTTGAAAAATAAATAATCTTTTCTAACTTGTCAATATTAAGCATTTCGAGTAATTCTTCAAAAGCTTTAATGTTTACTTCATAGGCTCTTTTGGGATCTCCCCAAGCTGTAGCAGTATGTATTAGGTAATTAATTTGACTAATTTCCTTTTTATACCTATTTGATTCCCTTATATCACACACCATTAACTTGACTTTCTTATTTTCTTGAACAGAAATTGGCAACTTACTTTTGTCTCTTACCATGAGATAAAGCCTGAATTTTGTGTTCTTTAAAAACCAATCAACTAAATATTGGCCAACACATCCATTCGCACCTGTGATTAATAAGTTTTTATATGTCAAGACTGTGACTAGTAAGTGAGTTTTTTTCCGTGTTCAAAAAATGTTTGAGCATTTTCTTCTGGTGTCCCGGGTAAAATCCCATGACCCAAATTAAGAATATATTTCCTGTCTTTAATTTTATTGAAAGTATTATCTATCCTTTCTTTTATTGATTCTTTGTTTCCGAATAAAATGCCAGGGTCAACATTACCTTGAATTCCTATCCCACTAGGGATTCTTTTACAAGCCTCTTCAATATCTACTGTCCAGTCTAATGAGATAATATCTACTCCAGTTTTTGCCATTCTTTCTATGACACCAGCACTTCCTGAAATGTATAGAATTACTGGCGTTTCAGGGTATTCTGCTTTTACAATGTCAACAACTTTTTTTTGATACGGTCCAGCAAAGATATCGTAATCTTGTGGACTTAGTTGGCCTGCCCATGAATCAAAAATTTGTACTACTTGTGCTCCAGATTTTATTTGATATTTAAGATATTCACCAATAGATTTTGCAAAATGATCAAGAAGTTTATGAAGTAAGTCTGGTTCTCTAAAAGCCATTGATTTTATTAGAGAATAATTTTTACTGCTTTTCCCTTCAACTACATATGCAGCAAGAGTCCAAGGTGCGCCAACAAAACCTAAAACTGTTGCCTCATTATTAACATCTTTTTTTAGTGAAGAAAGAACTTGCCCAACAAAACTTAAACTCTCACTTGGATCTAATTCTTTTAAATTTTCTATCTGATTTAGAGTTCTTATTGGGTCCTCAATTATTGGACCTTTACTTTCTATTATTTCAAAATTTATGCCCATCCCAGGGAGAGGTGTGAGAATATCTGAAAAAAGGATTACACCATCCGGTTTGAAAGCATGAAAAGGCTGCATTGAAATCTCATATGACAGTTCTGGATTTTCAGACCTTTCTCTAAAGCTTGGGTAACGCTCCCTTAAATCTCTATAGATTTTCATATATCTTCCTGCTTGCCTCATCATCCATACTGGAGGCCTATTTACTTTTTTACCTAATGCGGCAGAAAGTAGTAGTGGTAAATCTTGACCCATTTTTCAATTCGATATGTTTTAAAAAAAAATTAAAATTCCAACTTAAAAATCTTACAATGCAAAGCAGAGCAAAAACGGTATATGAACATTTATATGAAGCACTAAGTTAAATGAGCAGTCTTATTTTTTTGATTGATATTTGAAGATGCTAACGCTTAATGGGGGCAAAGCAAGTTCTAGAGCATTTTGATAATCATGAATATTGTAATTTATAGTTTCTTTACCCCCCATATTTCCTTTGTTACTCCCCCCGTATCTTGAGCCATCTGAATTAAATATTTCTTTATAGTATCCTTCCAAAGGCACACCTACTTTGTATGACCCATGAGTATTAGGTGTGAAGTTAGCAACAACAACAAGCCACTCATTGGTGTCGTTTTCTCTTCTCATGAAACTTATAACCGAATTAGATTTATCATTACAATCAATCCATTGGAATCCATAAGGATCAAAGTCATTTTTCCATAACGCAGGTTCGTTTTTATAAAGTGCGTTTAGGTCATCAATCAAGTTTCTGATACCTTTATGAGGCTCAAATTCTAGTAACTCCCATTGCAGATCATCCCAAACATTCCATTCTTGCCTTTGCCCAAATTCCATCCCCATAAATATCGTTTTTTTACCAGGGTGGGTCCACATATAAGTTAGTAAAGCTCGAGTATTTGCATATTTCTTCCAGTCATCTCCAGGCATTTTATGCAAAAGATGACTTTTCCCATGGACAACCTCATCATGACTAAGAGCAAGCATAAAGTTCTCTGTATAGTTATATGTTATTGAAAAAGTCACACTATTTTGATGGAATTGCCTAAACCAAGGATCTATCTCAAAGTAATCGAGCATATCGTGCATCCATCCCATATTCCATTTCAAATTAAACCCTAACCCTCCCATGTCAGTTGGTTTGGTTACCATTGGCCAAGTTGTTGATTCTTCAGCGATAGAAAGTGCACCTGGGAAATGTTGGAAGAGTACATGATTAGCCTGCTGAAGAAATTTAACCGCTTCTATATTTTCATTCCCACCATTTTCATTGGGTATCCATTCGCCATCTGGGCGTAGATAATCTCTGTAAAGCATTGAAGCTACAGCATCTACTCTTATGCCATCAATATGAAACTCTTCAAACCAATAAACAAGGTTGGCAACTAAGAAATTTCTCACCTCGTTTCTGCTGTAATTAAATATTAGGGTTCCCCATTCTTTGTGTTCACCTATGCGTGAATCTCCATGTTCATAAAGATGACAACCATCAAAAAATGCTAAACCATGCTTATCTTTTGGGAAATGCCCAGGTACCCAATCAAGAATTACGCCTATGCCCTCTTCATGACAATTATTGACAAAATCTCTAAATTCATTTGGGGTACCAAATCTACTTGTTGGTGCATACCAGCCTGTAACTTGGTATCCCCATGAACCGTCGAAAGGATGTTCAGATATTGGCATTAGTTCAATATGAGTAAATCCTCTCTCTTTTACGTAAGGGATGAGTTTTTCGGTTAATTCTGGATAAGTTAATAATCTTGTTCTAGGTTTTAAATCTGCAGCTGGCACTGGTTCTCTTGGTTCACCATTGTCTTCAAGATATTTATTATCTATTGATTCATGGAGCCAACTTCCTAAATGCATTTCATAAACTGAAATTGGCTTATTAATTTGACTAGAAGAATCTCTATTGGAAATCCAAGAACTATCATTCCAATTAAAGTTTTTCAATTTTGAAACTATTGAACCATTTTGAGGCCTGATTTCATGACGGAAACCATATGGATCAGCTTTCTCATAAATATGACCTTGTTGTGTTCTTACTTCATATTTATATGTGTCCCCCTCTTGCATTGTTGGCATGAATAGTTCCCAAATTCCTCCTAGTCTTTTTTGCATTGGATGATGTCTTCCATCCCAAGAATTTATATCTCCAATTATCGATATTGATTTTGCATTTGGAGCCCAAATGCAAAACATGACACCTTTTTGATTCTTTTCTTCAATGAGATGTGCTCCCATTTTTTCCCAAATATGATGATGATTACCTTCTGCAAAAAGATGCCTATCAACTTCTCCCATCCACTCTTCTCTATATGACCAAGGGTCATATTGTGTATGTGTAATCCCTCCTCGTGAAATATTTATTTCGTAATTAGACTTTGGATTTTCAGGCAAGATTGCTTCAAAAAGCCATTTATGGTTTATGCTTTCTGCCCTATAAGTATTATTTTTAAAATTTATTTTAACTTCGTCAGCTTCAGGCATCCATACCCTTACTACCCATTGCTCTTCATAAAAATGAGGACCTAATATTTTTAATGGATTATCATTGCAACAATTTTCTAGGTTGATAGCTTCTGATTTAATCCAGTCTGCTTGAATTGTCTCGGTCATGACTGGTAGATATTAAGGATTAATAATATCAAATGATTAACCAAAAAAATAATTATTTATTAAAAAAAGGGTTCATTTTCATAAATGTTTTATTAAGGCTAAAATTTAAAGTAGTAATTCTATGATTTGCTGAAGGTGCACCAACATTTTCTCTCCCAAATCCAGGATTAACTCCAATAGCGGGATAAGCTGCTGCAGATATAGATAAGCGAAGCTTGCTATTTTTAATCAAACAAATATTTGTTGGCTGCATTGTTATTTGATAAATGCATTCTTCACTTACTCTGGAGTTTTTAACCCTTAAGAATCCAGTTGAAAATTGATTCACTTTCTCATTACCTTCTTCAACTAGAGATAAAGCAAGGCAGATATCAAAATTGGGCTGATCACTTTTTACTAGGATTTCTAATGTGGGAACTCCCTTTAAATATTGATCTTTTTTAAAAGAACAAGTTTGAAAAACACCTACATCAAGGCGTTCATCAATAATTACTCTATTAAACTTTCCAGGATTTGGACCTAAATGACCACCATCAGATGGAGTAGGTCTCCATGGGTCATTAACAATTGTGAACCATCCTGATCCTTTTGAATTTATGGTCAGACTTCCATCCTCAACCTCTACATTTGCTGTGCCATCGCTTTTGAGCCCAAAAATAAATTCAGGGTGAAATTTATTATCTAATTCTTCCCATTTATTTAATGAAATGTTCCATATTTTTTTCTCGTCTTTTAAATTCCCAGAATTTAATTTTTCATCTGATTTTAAATGTTTATCAAAAAATTTTAATAAAGATTCTTGGGACCCCTCCCACCAATTTAAATGTGTCGCATTCCCAATAATAATCTCTGGGCTTCCACCAGCATCTTTAGATTTTTTATAAAGATCAAAGGCACCTTTTAAATGTGGATCCCAAAGTCCTCCAATAATTAACATAGGTTGTTTAATCCATGTTGAAATTGGTTTAAATTCTTCAAATGGGATCGTATTATTTAAGTTTTTAAGCCATTCCAAAACAAAACTGTTAGGGTCATATTTTTTTAAAATATCAACTCCTTCTCTTAAGTAACTTTTATTTTCTAAAGCTAATCTTATCTTCTCCCACACAAGCAAATTATTTTCTCTTTTCATTTTTAGTGCTGCGATTTGTAGTCCCCATGCAATATTGTTATGCCACCAATATGCTCCTCCATCTGAGCACCAATGCTCCTTAATATTCATCCCAGTCATTGCCGGAGATAAACAATCAGGCGGCTTTGAATTTAATTCACCAGTTAGTTGAGTAAATCCTTGATATGAAAAACCATATAGGCCAAGTTTTCCATTACATTCCTTTAGAGACCTTACCCATTCATGTGTTTCTGAAGTATCGCTAGCTTCTTGAGAAAAACCATTGAAAACTCCTTCAGAAGAACCCATACCTCTAACATCTTGAATAATTACCATATACCCTTTGGAGGCCCACCATTCAGGGTGAGAATAGGTAATAGTTGAAGCTATTTCCCTGCCATAAGGTTGCCTCATTAATAATGCAGGCCATGGCCCATTACTATTAGGTAACCAAATTCTTGATATAAGTTTTACTCCATCTCTAAGTACTAGAGACTTGTCAAACCATCTTGAACCAGACATCTAAGCTTTAGATAATGTCTGGACAGTGCAGCCCAATGACGTAAATAGAAAAGATCTCTGCGTTAACGGGAGTTAACTTTTTTTTGTTTGATACATAATTTATAGCTTTATCTGAACTAGCTGAAATACCTTTTGAATTAAACTCTCTAAACTTATTACATAAATTCCTTGCTTCGTTTGGATTCTTTTTTACACTTTCCAATAAGTTAGATTGACTATAGACAGGGTATAAAGAGTTGGAAAACAAAAATAACAAAAATAATAAAGGTTTCATTATCACTTACTTTTTCTAAATTCTACATTAAAAAAATTTTTTTAACCAAGATTTCAAATAGATTTTTCGATTTGACTTGCTTTTTTAATCCACTCTTTTAAGAGATTAAAAGTTGTATCTGTCTCATTTTTTACTCTAAGATTTCTTTCTAATCTACCAATTTTGCGTTCTAATTCGTAAGGAGTAGATAGTGATAATGATTTAATAGAAGATATACCGCAATGTAAAAGTAGATATGCTTGCGGTGGAGAAATTCCAATTTCTTTTTTAAAAATAGCTATAGCTCTAATTTTCTTTAGATTATTTAATGTACAAAGTGAAGATTTTCTTTGAATCTCATTTATATCTAGGTCCGAAAGATTACTTAATTTTTCAAAGTCAGTTAGATTATTTTGAATAAAAAAAGATTTCTCATGTCTAAAATTAGTTGGCAAAAAATCTAAAAAGGTTTTGCTTTCCATTTTTTAACAGGCTAATTCATTTTGATATTTTTCTGAACTTCTCCTATGACCACTGGTTTACTTACACCATCTGAAAATTTTTCAAGTTTTCTTATCTTTATTTTTACATTTGCACCAGATCTGCTGCCTTTCTTTAAGTTTTCTGATAATTGTTCTAAAGTTGGTTTAATAGATTCTTCTGGAAAGTTATCATCTGCTTTAGCAATAATTAAGTCGAACCCATTGTCATAAACAATTGGAACATATTTTGCACCTTCTATTACAACCTTTTCGGTGTAACTTTGTATAAATGCCCAACTACTCAAAGAAAGCAATAACGAAAAGATAGTTGCTCCAATTATTCGAAATTTAAAACCAAAATTAAATACAAAAGCTGCTATGGTGCAAATAAAAAGAAATATTCCAAATAATCCAAAAATTTTGGGTGTGTTCTCTAATAGTTCAAAAAAAGACATTTAGTGGCTTTGACCTGATTAATTTCTTATATTTTGTAAGCCTACTCTATTTTTGGGCTCTAACTTGAAAAAAATTAGATTCCTAAATTTAAATACTAAGATTCTTTTATTAGGGATGCTTCTTCCCTTAGGTTTTTTTGGCACTTTTTTATTAAATAATTTATTAGAAGAAACTTATAATTCTAGGAAATTAGAATTAGAAGAAAGTATTGCGAATCTTTTAGATAAGAATGTTGAGTTGGGAGATTATGTCGGGATTAGATTTCTAGGTTTTTCTGTAAGTAATTCAAAAATTAATGATACAAAAGATATTGATTCTGAAATTAAAGCTAAAAATGTATATGTGGGCATTATGCCTTTTAGATCTTTTTTAAAACAAAAATGGATAGTAAAAATAAGCCCTGAGCAAACTGCAATTAACATTGATAGAGATTTTTTTAAAAGAGATAAACCTTATGAAAAAGATAGAAGTATAAAAAAAACAAAATTAAAATATGAATTGAACTTTAACTTAAATAAATATTCAATCCTTAAGTTTAAAAAGGCAGGATTAAATACAAAAGTAAAAGGAAATTTTATCTATAAGTCAATTAATAGACAAATCATTGCAAATGTAAAATCAAATTTTGATGAAAAAGGTTTTTTAAAATTTAAATTAAATGCAAAACTAAATCAAGACTTTTTAAAACTGGATTTATTTTCAAGGGGTTTAGATCTTGAGAATTCTGAATATATTATTGGAAATAGAAAAATTAGTTTTAAAAAAGGAAATTTTAAATCTAACTTTAAATTTAATAAATTACCAAATCAAACATTTTGCAAAGGAAGATTTTCTTTTACTAATTTAAAAATAAAATCGGATACTTTCTCAGAAAATTTAAATTCAGATTTAACTAGTTTTTTTTGTAAAGATAATAATCTAATTGGTAATTCAGAAAAGTTAAATTATGGAACTTTGACTTCTGATTTTAAGCTAAGTGTGCCACTTAATAGAAGTTCCAATAATATTGATCTAATAGGAAATATTGGATACATGAATAGCCTCAATCCCGATATCCAATTATTGGGCAATATTCCATATTGGTTTGATAAAAGAGGTATTAATTTTGGTCATATAGATACCAGTTTTAAAATAAATAGGACGCAATTATCTAATTTAAACATTTTCAGAAAAAATAATATAAGGGGTTTCATTACTGCTAAAGGAGAATTAAAAGGAAAAATTGCTGATCCTAATATTTCGATAAACTTTAATCTTGATTACCCACACTTTAAAGGTATCCGCATTAGAGAAATATGGGAGGGAAATATTAAAAATGAAAATAATGAATTTGTGCTTAACATGAAAAATAGATATTCTCCAATCCCTTCATTTCTTTCAATCAAGTTTGATTCTGATCTTAAACTAGATAATGCAAATTTTATAAGAGTTTTTAACTCAAATAAAGGTACTATAGGTATTGTCAAAGAGGATGATAGTTATAATTGGACAGCTGATAATTTCCCACTTGATGAACTTGAATTATCTATAAGTAAAAATCAATTCGATAGAATTGATGGAATTATTAATGGTGAGGGCTCAATTTCTTCAGACCAGTCATACCTTTCTGGGCGGATTGCATGGAGTTTAGGTAAATATGGGAATATTAATCTAGCTAATTCATTATTTGATTTTAGCGTCAAAAATAATTCTTTTTATATAAACTCCTCATTATATCCAATCGATGGTGGAATAATTGAAGTAGAATATGACTCAAGTAAAAATAATTTAATTAATTCAGAATTCAAAGATATAAGCACTAGTTGGACCATCCTTACCGCTGTTGATATTTTTAACTTTGGTAATAAAAAAGTGATTCCTGTAAGTAAATCTAATATTTTGAACGATTTGGAAATAAATAAAGATAATAAATCATTTAAAGAGAGGATCGATTTTATAGATAAGTTTATTGAAAATAGCAATTTGTTAGAGGATAAATTTAATTTGCAAAAATATTTAAATAAATTTAGAAGTAGATACAACGGAAAAATTACTATTCAGGGCGATAGACCAGCTAATTATAAATTGAATGCAAAATTAAATGGATATCTTGATGTTTCTAGGGATGATTATAAAAATGAAGAAGAGGAATTTTCTATTGATTTAGAAGGAGGATTATTAAGAGGAAAAGGTTCTTTAAATATAAAAAAACTACCTGTAAGTTTAATAAATATCTTTTTAAATCAACCGAAAGATTTTCTTGGAGGATTAGATATGAATTTATTTTATGATCTTGATACTAAATCTTTCTCTAATGTGATTTCTTCTAATAATTCATCAATAAGAAATAACCAAATAATATTTGATAAAGGACTAATTGAATTTAATAATTCAGTTTTTAATATTGATTTTTCATTGCTTATAAATGAATCTAAAACTCCTATCAGTATAAAAGGCACAATACCTATTAATAGAGAAGAAAACTTAGATCTAAGATTAAATGGTAATGGTAAGTTTCTCGAATTAATAGATATTTCTGCTGATGATTACTTTACTTTTAAAGATGGAAACTCAAATCTTAGAATGATAATAAAAGGTACTATAAATAAACCTATCTTAAATGGATTTATTGTAATTGAAGATTCTGAAATAGATTTTTATAACAATATAATTCAAGATATTAATAGCTTGATAATTTTTGATTTTGATTCTTTGGAGATCAAGAATTTTAAAGCAAAGTCGGAAGATTCTGGAAATATTTTTATACAAGGTTCTTTGCCTTTTTATAGTCAAAATGAATCTCGGGAAGCAGAGATTAATTTAAAAACTAATAAATTCAAAATAAAGTCAGATAATTTCAACTTTTTAGTTGATTCAGATTTAGATTTAAATGGGTCATTTCAAAAGCCTGTTTTAGGGGGTAATTTATCTCTTAATAATGGATTTATGAAATTTAATAGCACTAATCAAAATAATAAAAAAGAAAATAATATTAAACGAAAAAAAGATAAAAAAGATTGGCCAGAACTTTATTGGAATAATAATGAAAATATTGAAATAATTTCTAATGAAACAATTTTGAATTCAGTTCTTTTAGGAGAAACTTTGCCTAATTATTTGGATAATTTGAGTTTTAATAATCTTAAATTAAAGCTTGGACCAGAGTTTAAACTTCAATATTCAGAGATAGTTCAAGCTTATATAGATACTAAATTAGACCTTAATATAAATGGAGCGGTTGGTAAAGATTTAAATGCTAGAGGTCTTATTTACCTTAAAAAAGGGAGAGCGAATTTGTATACTACCCCTTTTAAACTTGATAAAAATAAGGATAATTATATTTTATTTGCATCAAGAAGTGGCGTAGTACCATTTATTAACTTTTCTCTAGTTAGCAAAGTCCCAGATTCGATTATACCGATAAGTGAAAATAATCAGGATTCAAATATCTCTGGTGATCTTGATGCAGATGAGACTTCAAGTGGTTTTGGTTCCTTTGGAATTGGCAATACAAGACTTATAAGAATTGAAGCTTCTTACGAAGGATTTTTAGATCAGTTATCTTTCGAAGATGAAAATAAAAGGATTCAATTAAGGAGTACTCCAAGTTATAACAGGTCTCAAATAATCGGCTTAATTGGAGGTAATTCTGCAAATTTAATAAATAGAGCATTTATTTCTCAACTTAATAATGCTGAAGCTTTTAATGAAAGGCTTCAGTTGTCTTTATATCCAGCTTTAATAGAAAATAATGATTCTTTAAATAATATTTTTTCTAATGAGAACTTAGATATAGAAAATGATGGGCAAACATCTTCTAATGAGGAATTTTCTTCTCAAGCTTGGGTAGCTGAAATAGGACTTGATATTACTGATGCAATAAATTTTGCATTTCAGAGTGTTCCAGGTAGAGAAGATCTCCCACCTACAGGAATTTTGACATTTCAGGCTAATCCAAACTTAGAATTATTAGGCTCCTATGATTCTAATGGAGACTGGAAAAGTCAAGTTCAATTATTTTTTAGATATTAATTTACAAAGAAAGTTTGTTTAAAGAATCCTTGATTTGAATTATTATTAAATTAATTAAAAAAAATAGATGGCCAATATCTTTGAAGTCCCTCAACCAGGTACTGATCTTTTACAAAAAGCAGATCAAGTTCGTTTGGCATCAATAAAAATAAGTCAGACTGAAAATCAAAATCGAATTAAGGCCTTAAATTTTATGGCTGATTATCTAGAAAAAAATACTAAAGAAATATTAGAGGCTAATAATCAGGACTACAAAAGAGCTGAAAAGAAGGGGATTTCAAAGGCCTTACTCTCTAGATTAAAGTTATCAAAAGAAAAATTATATTCAGGAATTGTTGGGGTAAGAAAAGTTGGAGACTTAGCAGATCCAGTAAATCAAGTTCAGATAAAAAGAGAGCTTTCCAAAGGATTGATCCTTGAAAGAAAAACTGTACCTATAGGTGTATTAGGGGTTATTTTTGAATCTAGGCCAGATGCTGTTATGCAGATTAGTTCCTTAGCAATAAGATCAGGTAATGGAGTAATTCTAAAGGGCGGAAGTGAAGCTAATTTAACGAATATTGCAATAGTCAATGCCTTACAACAGGGGTTAAATAAATCAGGTCTTGATGAAAATGCAATATGCTTACTTACAAGCAGAAAAGATAGTATGTCGATGTTAAATCTTGAGAACTATATCAATTTAATTATTCCAAGAGGAAGTAATGAATTAGTTAAATTTATTCAGGAGAATACAAGAATTCCTGTGCTGGGCCATGCTGATGGAATTTGTCATTTGTTTATAGATATTGAGGCAAATCTAGAGATGGCTTTATCAGTTGCTCTAGATAGCAAAATTCAATATTCTGCAGCATGTAATGCTATCGAAACTTTATTAGTCCATAGAGATATAGCACCAGCTTTTTTAGAAAGGGCCATCCCTTTGTTTAATTCTAATGATGTTAAATTAATTGGAGATAAGAGATCAGTTGAATTAGGGTTAAAGTATGAGGCTAGTCTAGAAGATTGGAAAACTGAATATTTGGATTTAATTTTATCGATAAAAATTGTTGATGATCTTGAGGAAGCAATCACACATATTCAAAAATATAGTTCAAAACATACAGATGGAATAATTACTGAAAATTCAAATACTGCTAATAAATTTATGAATGTAGTTGATAGTGCAGGTGTTTTTCATAATTGCTCTACAAGGTTTGCCGATGGCTTTAGATATGGATTCGGAGCTGAAGTTGGTATTTCTACTCAAACTCTTCCACCAAGGGGACCTGTAGGTCTAGAAGGTTTGGTAACTTATAAATATTTCCTTAAAGGTGATGGGAATATAGTTGATGATTTCTCATCAGGAAAGGCTATATATACACATAAAAATCTTTAAAAATTTTAAAGATGGAAACTTTTTTAAAAATTGAGAATATTAAACTTTGGGCTAGGGTAGGCGTTCTTGATGAAGAAAGGGAATTAGGACAATTATTTATTTTAGATATATTTTTGTGGACTGATTTTGAAAAATGTACATTAAATGATGATATAAAAAAAACAGTTGATTATTCAAAGTTAGTTCAAATTTTAAAAGTTCAATCAAAGAAAATATATTGCTTCACAATCGAAAAATATTCAAACGCAATTCTAGAAATCATTGATCAGGAATTTAAGCTTTCTAAAATTAAAATTATTTTGACAAAATGCAATCCTCCAATCACAGGTTTCGATGGAAAGGTTTCAATAGTAAGAATTCTTGAAAATAATTAAAGTATTGGCAAAAAGAAATCCCATTATATTGATTCATGGTCTTTGGAATAATTCAAGTATTTTTTCTTCTATTACCCAAAAACTTGATGATATTGGTATTGAATATTTTGCCCCAACTCTTAAGCATTCATATGGAATGACTTCAATTCTGGATTTGACTTATAAATTAAACGAATTAATTTTAGAGAAATATGGTTTAGAAAAAGAAATAGATATTTTGGGATTTTCTATGGGAGGAATAATTGGCAGGCACTGGCTTCAAAAATTTAATGGATATAAAAGAACAAGAAGATTAATATCTATAGGTTCGCCTCACAAAGGAACTTTAATGGCTCAATTAATACCTAAATACCCTTTTAGAGGAATATCAGAAATGAAAATAAATAGTAAGTTTTTAAGAGGACTCGCAAATAATGATTATTTTCTTGATGAAATCGAGTGTATAAATTTCTTTACTTATTGGGATCTAATGGTTTTCCCTAGCTGGTGGACAAATTTAAATTTTGGAAAAAAAATATCAGTAAAAGTATATAAACATAGAAATCTTGTAAGAAATAAATCTGTGGTTGAAAAAATTATCGATGAAATTGTTATGTAGTCCCAGAAAGACCTAAGTGCCTTATTAATGAATCAGTTTGTGGCTCTCTCCCCCTGAAAAGTTTAAATATTTCTAATGGAGGTAAGCTTCCACCTAGGCTAAGTATTGTATCTTTAAATTTCTTTCCTATTAGCTTTAAATCTTCAGAATTTTCTAGATCAGCTTCTTCGAACATTGAAAATGCATCAGCACTTAGAACTTCAGCCCATTTATATGAGTAATATCCTGCAGAATATCCGCCTGCAAATATATGACTAAAACAACAAAGAAATTGATCTTCTTGAATTGGTTCAATAACAGTAGTTTGTTTTGCAATTTCTCTTCTTATTTCATCTGCTGTTTTACCTTTGTTGTTATCAATAATACTGTGTAATCTGAGGTCTGTTAGCGCGAAATGTAGTTGTCTAAGAGTAGCCATGCCACAATTAAAAGTTCTATTCTTTAGGAGCTTTTCAAAATTTTCGTCGGATAATTTTTCTCCTGTTTTATAGTGCTTAGCAATATTCAAAAGTGTGTTTTTATGGAAACACCAGTTTTCCATGAATTGACTTGGAAGTTCTACTGCATCCCATTCGATATTATTGATACCAGCTGCTTGAGGAAGATTTACAGTAGTAAGCATGTGTTGGAGACCATGACCAAATTCATGAAACAGTGTCTGAACTTCTTCAAAACTCATCAAACTTGGTTTGTCTTTTGATGGGGGAGTCTGGTTACAAACAAGATAAGCTACAGGGAGAGTCTCTTTACCGATATTATTTTTATTCAAACATTCATCCATCCAAGCCCCTCCTCTTTTTGATTCAGGCCGAGAATATGGGTCGAGGTAAAAAGATGCTATTTTATTATCTTCTTTATTGAGGATATTAAAAAACAAGACGTCATCATTCCATAAAGGAGCCTCATCAGTTGCCTCTACCACTTTTATTTCAAAAAGCTTTTCACTTAATTTAAATAAACCTTTCAAAACATCATTTAGTGGGAACCAAGGCCTTAAAGACTCTTGATCCAAATTAAACTTTTCTTTTCTAAGAAGTTCTGACCAATAACTAATATCCCATGGCTCAATATCCTGTGATTTTGGAAATCCATTAGCTTTAGAAAACTTATCAAGAGTTTCTAATTCAATTTTTGCGGTTTTGAATGCTGGTTCTCTCAATTCCTCTAAAAGGTTTTCAACATTTTTAATTTCTTTCGCCATTTTCGTTGACAAACTTAATTCAGCCCAACTGTTATAACCGAGAAGATTAGCCTGTTTAGTTCTAAGAGATAATATCTCTTCAATGATTTGAGAATTATTTTTTTCTCCTTGAGACGCTCTACTAACGAATGCCTTATAAAGTTTCTCTCTAAGGTTACGGTCGTTTGCATATGTCATAAATGAAGTATAGGTTGGTATATCTAAACTTAATTTCCAAGGACCATTTTTAATATCAACTTCTTTGTCTTTTTTTAAGTGATTTTGTGCAGAAATTGCCATCAATTCAAGTACTCGTTCAGGAAGACCTTCAACTTCGGATTTTTTATTTAGTATCAAAAACCATTTATTAGTGGCATCTAGAACATTGTTGCTGAAATCTGTTGATAACTTTCCAAGCTTTTCTGCAATATTATTGAAATTTTCTTGATCATTTTTTTGTAGTGAAATTCCTCTATGTTGCATCTCAAGAATTTCTTTATCTAAAATTCTGTTTCTGATTTGATCAAAATTATTTGTTTCTTTAAGCTTGACTAAAGATTTGTAAATTATTTTACTTTGTCCGAATTTATTACTCAAGCTAATAATCTTGGGAAGAAATTTTGAATAAATATCTCTAAGACTTTCAGAATTATTTACAGCATTTAGATGACTTATTACTCCCCAACTCCATCTGAGAATTTCATTTAATTCATTTAATGGATTTATTACCTTATCCCAATTTAAATTATTTTGAATAAGGTAATTAGATAAATTTTTCTCAATGTTATTAAAATCTTCGGCTAGGTTTTCTAGTACTACTGGAAATTGATTACTGATGTTTTCGGGAGTAAATTCTTTAAATTCTGGTAATTCTCCATATCTAAAAATTGAGGTATCCATTTATCAATAAATTTAATTAACAAAAGTTGGTATTAATCCTATTAATTTAGCTAAAGTAAGCTGCTGACTGAGAGCATTGGTTGAAGATTCGTACAAATTTATGGCGATTTTTGGCCAAAAACCTATAACTAAAGTAGGCAACAATAAACTGAAACCAATTGTCAATTCTCTACCACTCATCTCTTTAACTGTAGCAAGTGCAGGAATTCTAGGGCCAAAGAATACTCTTCTACACATAGAAAGTAAATATATTGGAGTAAGGACCAGACCAATAGCTGCAATAAGGATCGTGATTGATCTAAATAGAGAGCTGAATCCTTCTTGACTAGTGATACCTAAAAACACAGTTATTTCACTAATAAAACCGCTCATCCCAGGTAAAGCTAGAGAGGCTAAAGAGCTCGCTAAGAAAAAAGCAAAAGTTATTGGCAAGACCTTTGCTAAACCGCCCATATTTGGGATAGATAAAGTATTTGTTCTTTCATAAAATGAGCCTGTAACAAAAAACATAGCTGCCGCTATAAGCCCGTGGCTTATCATTTGGAGCATTGCTCCACTAATCCCTAGAGCATCCACTGCTCCAATCCCTAATAGGACGAAACCCATATGACTCACTGAGCTGCATGCAATTCTCCTTTTGACATTATCTTGAGCAAATGCATTAAGTGCTCCGTAAATTATATTAATGATTCCAAGAATAATTAATGCAGGTGCAATTTGTAGATGTACTTCAGGTAGTATTTGAACATTGAATCTTAGGAGAGCGTAGCCTCCCATTTTTAAAAGTATTCCAGCGAGTAACATTGAAACTGGTGCATTAGCCTCTCCATGTGCATCAGGTAACCAAGTATGTAATGGAAAGATTGGAAGCTTTACTCCAAAACCAATTAGAAATCCTAGGTAAGATAACAATGCCAGGCTACCCGTTACGTGTTTATTGGTTAAATCGGTAATATTTAAAGTAAAGGTATCCCCGCTCAACGCAAGTGCTAAGCCACTTATGAGGATTAATAAAGAAGCTAAAGCTGTATAAAGAATAAATTTAGTGGCCGCATATAATTTCTTTTTCCCTCCCCAAATTGCAATGAGAAGATATACCGGAACCAATTCAAGTTCCCAGGCCAAGAAAAATAATAGGAAATCCTGAGAAAGGAAAACTAGAGCCTGTGCTGATGCTTGGACTAATAAAAGAGCAAAATATAAATTAGATTTTTTCTTGATTTTCCAACTTGCGGCAGCTGATAAAAATGTGATTAACCCGCTTAAAGCCACTAATGGAGCAGATAACCCATCAACTCCTAAAGACCACTCTAAACCTATTGAGGGTAACCATGACGCTCTTTCTACAAGTTGTAAAGAGCTATCTGCAGTATTAAATTTTTGAAAAAGTACGCCGATTATTAGTATGAAATCTATAAATAAAAAACTTAATGAGATATTTCTAGGGAGTGTATTATCTTCTCCTTCCTTTGAACTCAAGAAAGGCATTATTAAAGCACCAACTAAAGGTAGTAAAACAATAGATGATAGCCAAGGAAAAGATTCTAAATTCATTTATGGAATGAATAATTTTTTTATTCTAGTTGAAGTTGTACTAGCTTGAGACTATAACATTAAAAATGCCTAAGTAAAACTACTTACCAGAGATATTGCTAAATTGACTGCCTTTTGTTTGAACATTTAAAAATGGTGCTCTGCTAGCTACACCTACCTTCTCCCATGCTTTTACCATGGCTTGACTAACGATTTTACCATTTTCTTTTTTACACAAAGCTAGGATACTTGGTCCAGCGCCACTAATTGCGCATCCTAGAGCACCTGCATCTAGTGCGGCATCTTTGACTCCTAGACCCCCTTTGATAAGTTTCCATCTGTAGGGTTCATGTAATTTATCAAACATTCCCTCTTTTATTAATTCTTCATTTCCTGCTTTTAAGCCATTTAGCAACAAAGTAAGTGCCCCCATATTTGTTACTGCGTCAGATATTGGTACATTCTTGGGCATAACTTTTCTTGCTTCACTTGTGCTTAGACGAATAGCAGGTATTGCAACAACAGCCTTAATGGAATCGTGCCAATCACATCTAATGATTCTCCATCTTTGAGAAGACGACCTAGCAGTCAAACAGAGCCCGCCTAGAAGGGAGGGAACTACATTATCGGGATGACCTTCTATATCAATGGCAAGTTCAAGGAGTTTTTCTTTAGACAATGGCGAGTTCATTATTGCATTTGCTCCGATTAGTCCAGCAACTATTGCTGTAGCACTACTTCCTAGTCCGCGTGCAGGCGGCACTGCCAATTTAACTCTTGCTTCAAGTGCAAAAGGATCCATATTGGCGCTCTCCCATACTTTCTGTGCTGCTCTAAAAACTAAGTTCTCAGGTCCTCCTCTTAAATGATTACCGTCTGCACTCTCCATTATTAAATCAAATCTATCTCCACCACCCTCTATTCTTGTAAAAATAAATTCATTATATAAATCTAATGCTGCTCCAAGGCAATCAAAACCAGGACCTAAATTGGCAGTTGTAGAAGGGACTGTTACTTTTATTTTTTTACCTACTTCAGGAATATACATTTTTTACTTAATTTTTTAAAAGCATTTTTGCTCTGCAGGCTGCACTAAAAAGTCCAAACTCTTCATCTAAAATTACTTTCAGAGGTATTGTTCTAAGAATATCTTTTAATCTTCCTTTATCAAAAAATTGTTTCATAAATAAATCCGATTTAAAGTTTTTGAAATGTTTTGGTGCAGTTCCTCCAGAAATCCATAACCCGCCAAAACATAATTCTTGAAGAGCAATATCGCCCAATAAAGAGGCATAAGCACCTAACCAAATCCTTTCAACTTCAATCATTAGCTGATCCCCTTCTTTAGAAAGATTGCAAATTTTTTCAGGTAGTTCTTTTCTTGTAGCGTCGTTAATTTTCATTTCTTTAAAAAATTTTTGTAGAGGATGGTTTTTGGCATCAGATTTGTTAAGTCTCCATTCAGCAATTCTTGATAAACCAGTGCCGCTAATGATCCTTTCACAAGATATCCTCTCAATATTTAAAGAATTTTTGAGCCAAGTCTTTAAGTCCCACTCTAATTCTGACTTTGGAGAGTATTCAACGTGTCCCCCTTCGCTGGCTAAAACTTTTACTTCATTTCCTGATATTAGACCTCTTGCAATACCCAAACCAGTGCCGGCTCCAACAATGGCATGCAAATCATTGTTAGTACCTTCAGATTGCGATCCATTCTGGATAGTTGAATATTGATTTTTTTTTAAGAAAGGAATTCCATAAATTTGTACTGCAAAATCATTTATTAGCTCGCATTGTTCAAATTTAAATTTATTTTTTAATTTATTTCCTGAAATATTCCATGACAAGTTCATGATTTTTGCGTTGTTGTTAGATAAAGGACCAGCTACAGCGAAACATGCAGAAGAAGGATGAGTAATATTTTTGCATTCATTTTTGAGAAAATCTTCAAGGATTAGTTCAAAAGAATCCCAATCAGAAGATATATATTTCTTCTTGAATAACAATTTAGGCGAATCATCATTTATTACTCTCTCGAATATTCCTAAAAGAACCTTGGTACCTCCTAGATCACAAGCGAGAAAATTCATATATTTTAAATTATTCTGTTCTCCCTTTTTTTTCTATTAATTCATCCATTAATTTGTATAAATTAGGTAGGTCGAAAATTCCTAAATTTCTTCCATCCAAAGCTCTTAAAGCGACTGAATCAATTTCCTCTTCTTTATCTCCAATAACTGCAATTAAAGGAACTCTCCCGAGAGTTGCCTCTCTTATTTTATATCCTATTTTTTCATTCCTAACATCAACTTTTGATCGGTAACCACTATTATTTATTAATTCATTAAACTTTAAACACTTTTCAATATTTCTATCAGTAATGCTCAATAAAATTATTTGATAAGGCGCAAGCCAAATTGGAAATTTCGCCTCATATTGTTCAATTAAGATTCCGATAAATCTTTCAAAGGATCCTAAAATTGCTCTATGAAGCATAACTGGATTTCTTTTTTCATTATCAATATCTACATAAGTGGCATCCAATCTTATAGGCATTGAGAAATCAACCTGAATGGTACCGCATTGCCAAACTCTATTAAGACAATCTTTTAAGGAGAATTCTATTTTTGGACCATAAAAAGCTCCCTCTCCTGGCTGAAGTTCCCATTTTAGGTTCTTATTATCGAGAGCTTTGGTAAGAGCCTCCTCTGATTTATCCCAAATCTCTTCACTACCTACCCTTTTTTCAGGACGGGTTGATAATTTGATAATGATTTCATCAAAACCAAAAGTTTTATAAACCTCGAAAACAAGATCTATAAAAGTTGATACCTCTTCTTGAATTTGCTCTTCTGTGCAGAATATGTGTGCATCATCTTGAGTAAAGTTTCTTACTCTCATTAAGCCGTGTAGCGCACCAGAGGGCTCATTTCTGTGACAAGAACCAAATTCAGCAAGACGAATAGGTAAATCCTTATAACTTTTTAAACCTTGATTAAATACTTGAATATGGCATGGACAATTCATTGGTTTAATTGCATAAGTTCGATTTTCTGAAGCAGTAGTGAACATATCGTCTCTAAATTTTTCCCAATGACCGGATTTTTCCCAAAGAGATTTATCAACAGCTTGCGGTGTTTTGATTTCTAAATAATCATTTTTTTTGAGTATTTCTCTAATGTACTTTTCCAATACTTGGTAGATTGTCCATCCATTTGGATGCCAAAAAATCATTCCTGGAGATTCTTCTTGTATATGAAATAGTGAATGTTTTTTACCAAGTTTTCTATGATCCCTTTTTTCCGCTTCTTCAATTCTTATTAAGTAGTCGTTGAGCTCTTTTTCTTTTGCCCATGCAGTCCCATATATTCTCTGTAATGATTCATTCTCGCTATTCCCTCTCCAGTATGAACCTGATAATTTAAGTAATTTAAAGTGTCTCAAATGTTTAGTATTGGGTACATGAGGCCCTCTACACATGTCGATATATTCTTCGTGTTTGTATAAATTGATAAGACCATCTTCCGGAATTTCTTCAATTATTCGTAATTTAAAAGTCTCATCTCTTTCTTTAAAAGTTTTAATTGCCTCCTCTTTAGAAACTTGTAAAATTTCAACGTCATAATTTGTTTTTATTAATTTATTAATTCTATTTTCGATTTTTATTAAATCTTCAGGAGTAAATCTGTATTTAGAAAAAATATCGTAATAAAAACCATCTTCAATTACTGGCCCAATTGCCATTTTAATATCAGAGTAAATTTGTTTTACTGCATGACCAATAAGGTGAGCGAAAGAATGCCTTATTATTTCAATTCCTTCTTTATCTTTTGATGTGATGATTACAACTTTGGAATCTTTATTTATAGGAATTGTTGCATCAAGAAGAACATCATTTACTTTTCCAGCAATTGTTGCTTTAGCTAATCCAGCGCCTATACTCTGGGCAATTTCTAGAATAGTTACAGATTTTTCGAAAACCTTTTTTGAACCATCAGGCAAGGTAATTATTGGCATAATTTATTTCTCCATTTCTAAAAATCCCAATTTTGATTTAACTCTTTTTAAAGTCTGATTCGCTAAATCTTCAGCTTTTTCCTTCCCTTCATTAAGGATTTTATTTAGTTGATAGGGATCATTAATTAATAATTTATATTTTTTCTGAATAGGTTCTAGTGATTCAATAAGTTGTTCGGTAATTAATTTTTTAAATGTCCCCCATCCAGTCTCTGAGAATTCATTTTCACATTGAGAAATTTCTTTGCCAGATAATATTGAATAAATCATCAAAAGATTTTTAGATTCTGGTCTCTCAGGGTTGTTAAATTCAATTCCAATAGAACTGTCACTTTTTGCTCTTTTAATTTTTTTTGTGATTATTTCAGGTGGATCTAATAAGTTAATGCGACTGCCCTCATTAGGATCACTTTTGCTCATCTTTTTTGAACCATCAATTAAACTCATTATTTTTGAACCATTCTTCATTATGATTGGTTGAGGGATTTTTAAAATATTTTTATCTTTACTAAATCTGGCATTAATTCTCTGTTGTGCAATATCTCTAGCAAGTTCAAGATGTTGTTTTTGATCCTCACCTACTGGTACGAAGTCAGCATCATAAAGAAGGATGTCTGCAGCCATAAGTATTGGATAGTCAAATAATCCAATAGATACATTATTACCTTGTTGTATAGATTTTTCTTTGAATTGAATCATTCTTTCCATCCAATTTATAGGGGTCATACAATTTAATATCCAACAAAGTTCTGAATGCGCTGAAATCTGACTTTGGACAAAAATTGAACATATATTTGGATCTATCCCACAAGCGACGTACAAAGCCGCTGTAGAGATAGTGTTTTTAGATAATTCTTTGGGATTATATGAGGCTGTTATTGCGTGCAAATCAACTACACATAGAAATGTTTCATATTGCTCCTGAAGCGTAACCCAATTATTTATGGCCCCAAGCCAATTCCCAATATGTAAATCACCAGTTGGTTGAACTCCCGAAAGAATTCTTTTTTTATTTGCCATCCTCTTTTACTTCGCTTGATTGGATCTCTTCAGTTGATGTACTTTTTACAGGTCTTGCAAAAGGGTCAAGTGCTGTTTTTGTCTTTTCTTCATAAGAATTTTGTGATTGTCTACTTGGAGAAGAGTTTTTATTATTTTTTGCATATTCTTTGATTGATTCAATCAATTTTTCGTCTTTGATCATTTCGCTAAGTGTTCTAACAGAGAAACCCAGAACTGCAACGGTAGATCTTAATTGAAAGGTATCTTGTATTGATTTAACAGCTTTCATTTCGTTATCACTCAATCTTATGCGGAATCCTCCTCCATCTCTTCTGCCGCCCGATCTATCTCTGAAATTAGACCTTTCATTGTTAGAACGACCTCTGTAATTTTCTTGTCCAGGATTATTGCTGAAATTTGAATTAGACATCTTAATGTTTCTTAAGTTATTTAAATAGTCTATTAACTTAGCATCTTGTTATGCAATAAGTCTTTTTAAAAGGCTTAAATTTTTATCTTTTGATTAACGACTTATGAAATTTTACTTTTCTCATTCACAACTTGCATTAAAATAAAATTAGAAAAATAAAGTATTGTGTTTGATATTAGTAAAGACAACCTTTTAAAGGATTTCATAAAGTTTCCAAAAAAAAATCTTCTTATTATTTTATTATTTTTAGGTTTTGGGGAATGGTTTGTCAGTGAC
Source organism: Prochlorococcus sp. AG-347-M18 (assembly GCA_003281165.1). Lineage (GTDB taxonomy): Bacteria > Cyanobacteriota > Cyanobacteriia > PCC-6307 > Cyanobiaceae > Prochlorococcus_A. The sequence goes on along the minus strand of QCCT01000002.1, from coordinate 120,582 downwards.
TTAATTCATTTTGCAGGAGGCTCAATAGGATTTTTTGCGTTGTGTTTGGGGGGATATTTTTACTTGAAGAATGATAGGCCTAAATTTAATGAGCCAAGTAATTTAGATGGTTGGATAAACCTATGTAATGAAGATTTAAATTTTTTTGAAGAACTTGAAGCAAAAAATGAATTAGAAAAACAGAATTCAAAAAGACAAAAAAAACTTGAATCTATTATTAATAGATGTGAAAAAGAAAAAATAAGTTGCATTGGACAAAAAGATTTTCAAAGTTTTAAATCTGCTTTGAAAAGTAATTTCAAAGCAGATAAGTTTGACTTTGATTTATACGAAAAACTGCCTAAATACAATTCTTCTCAAGTTATTCCTGAAGAAGCTTTGAAGAGTGATGCAATTTTGTATTTTATAAACTTGCCTTTGTCGGCAAATGATTTTTTGTGGCTGGAAAAGTTTCCTAAAAATATGCCAATCTGGTTGGTGGCTTTAACTTCCAACCAAATAGAAGCCAAAAATCAGATAGAAGACTTAAAGTCTCAAATTTCAGGTGACTTTACAAACAAAATTATTACTTTTGATGTGAATAAGATTGAAATAACAAATATACCTTTTTCTTTAAGGAAGTTTTTCATAAGTTCATCTAAAAATATTGAAAATACAAAAAAAAGGCTCTTGAAAGAACTGCATACTGCCTGGCAATCTGAAATTGAAGGTATAAGAAGAATGCAGTTAAAGGGTATACAAAGAAAAAATCAAATTCTTGTCGCAACAACTGTTTTCTTATCTCCTATCCCATCAATTGATGTTATGGCAATGACAGTATTAAATTCTTTAATGATTAAAGAAATTAAGGCTATATGGGGATGTAATTGGTCTCCTGAAATTTTAGATAAAGTATCCAAAGAGATTTTAAAGACTGCAATTGCTCAGGGAGTTATTGAATGGAGTGGACAGACTCTAATTGGTATAACAAAATTACATGGCCCAAATTGGCTTGTCTCTGGAACATTTCAGGCTGTCAGTGCTGCTTATTTAACAAGAGTAGTATCAAGTTCTTTGGCTGATTTTATGGCAATAACAAAAGGAGTAGAAGAACCTGATTTGGATTTCATAAAGAAAAATTCTGAAAAAATTGTTGAAGAAGCTTTTGAAAAAGAAAAAATAAATTGGAAAGGATTTATTTCTGATCTTAGAAAACCACTTATGAAACTATCTTTTAATTCATGATCTTGGGATGGATGTTAAAAATGAAAAAAAATATTTTTTTTTTAAGTTTGATACTTCTGCTTTCTATTGCTTCAGGCTCATGTAAGAGAATATCAAATAAAAATGAAACTAAAGAAGTAATACTGGCAAGTTTCACTGTTTTGGCGGATATAATTAGTAATGTTGCTAAAGATGATTTTATTGTTAGATCAATAACGAAACCTGGAGTTGAAGTTCATGGCTACCAACCAACTCCAAGCGATTTGGTAAATGCCTCTAATGCTTTTGTTTTTATTGATAATGGGTTTGGATTTGAATTATGGGCTGAAAAATTTGTCTCTAATTTAAAAGTTAAAAGAATTACTGTTGCGGAAGATTTGGATCCTATTTTTATCAGTGAAGATTTTTATAAAGGGAAACCCAATCCTCATGCCTGGATTTCTCCAAAAAGAGGGATCCTTTACGTAGATATTCTTGTGGATTCTTTATCAGAATTGAGGCCATCCAAACGGACATTATTTGAAGAAAATGGAAAAATTTATAAAGATAAACTATCTAAAATAGATAAAGAATTCTCACTTTTTATTAATAACTTAAATAAAGACAGTAGGTATCTAGTAAGTTGTGAAGGTGCTTTTTCGTATCTAACAAATGATTATGGATTAGAGGAAGTTTATTTGTGGCCAGTTAATGCTGAGAGTCAAATTACTCCCAAAAGAATGGCAAGAACAATCTCACTAGTTAAAGAAAAAAATGTTCCATCTGTATTTTGCGAAAGTACTGTAAGTAACGAATCACAAATGGTTGTTGCAAACGAAACTGGGGCTAATTTTGGAGGGAATCTTTTTGTTGATTCATTATCTGATGAAAGTGGGCCTGCTAGTTCCTATATAAAAATGCTTGAGCATAATTTGGATTTGATTAAAAAAGGACTTTTTTGAATTATGGAAACAATCAATTATCAAAACTTTAGGATTGAGGCAGAGAATATTTGCGTAGATTACAACGGTAAGGTGGCTTTGTATGATGCCAATTTAAGATTGAAACCTGGCCAGATTTGTGGGTTAGTAGGGATGAACGGGGCTGGTAAAACAACTTTCTTTAATGCTTTAACTGGCTTTGTTAATATTTCAAAGGGAAAAATTAGAATAAATGGAGAGTCTGTAAGATCTGCTCAAAAAGATCAGACAATTGCTTATGTTCCTCAAAATGAGGGAATTGATAGTCAATTTCCAATAAGTGTTTGGGATGTAGTGATGATGGGAAGATATGGTTCGATGAATATTTTTAGGTCTCCTAGAGAGTCTGATGTTCAGGCGGTTAAAGATGCTATTGAGAGAGTTGATCTTACTGATCATTTATCGACACCTATTGGAAACTTATCTGGAGGTCAGAGAAAACGAACTTTTTTAGCTAGAGCAATTGCGCAAAGAGCATCAATACTTCTTCTTGATGAGCCTTTTTCAGGTGTTGATATAAGAACTGAAAAACTTATCTCGGAATTATTTATTCAATTTAAAAATGAGGGGAAAACCATATTATTATCAACGCACGATATGATTCATGTCCGTGAATTTTGTGATTTGGTTCTTTTAATAAATAAAACTGTTGTAGCTTATGGCGAAACCTCTGAAGTGTTTACCCCTGAAAATATTACAACTACTTTCGGAGGGATCTCACCTGATTTCTTGTTTGGACCTGAATCCTAAATTTTAATTTATATGGAGTTCTGTTCTTTTTTAACTTTAGATTCATTCATCACAGATCCTTTAACTCATGACTTTATGAGGAAAGCACTTCTTATGAGTTCATTAGTTGCAGCTGTTTGTGGTTTTTTATCAAGTTATTTGACTCTTAAAGGATGGGCTTTAATGGGAGATGCAGTGTCACATTCGGTAATGCCAGGTGTTGTGGTTGCTTATGCATTAGGTCTTCCTTTCTCATTAGGGGCATTTATTTTCGGAGTTGGTTCTGTAGCCTTGATAGGGTTTATTAAGCAGAAATCTAGAGTTAAGGAAGATACCGTTATTGGGTTGGTATTTACTGGATTTTTCGCTCTTGGAATAGTATTGGTTTCTAAGATTAAAAGTAATATTGATCTGCACTCTATTCTTTTTGGTAGTCCATTAGGAATATCACTTTCAGATGTAAAACAAACTATATTAATTTCTTTATTAGTAGTAATCCTTTTATCAATTTTCAGAAAAGATTTAATGCTTTATTGTTTTGACCCTAGGCATGCAAAAACAGTTGGGATTAATGTATTTTTTCTCCATTATTTACTCCTTACATGCTTATCTTTGGCAGCTGTTGTGGGGTTACAGTCTGTTGGAATTATTTTGGTAGTTGCAATGTTGATTACACCAGGGGCTACAGCATATTTACTTACTGATAAGTTTGATAATATGACATTAATTTCAGTATTAAGTGCAATCATCTCAAGCCTTATAGGAATCTATGTTAGTTTTTGGTTTGATCTTGAAACAGGTGGATCAATTGTCTTGGCACAAACTTTTATATTTTTATTTGCTTTTTTATTCGCTCCAAGATACGGAATATTTAAGTTAAGGAAATTATTTGTTGGGTATAAATGATTGTGGTGGATGAAACTTTAAATAAAAAATGGAATTGGTGGCCATTATTCCCCTTATATCCTTATGGAAAAAAGAAAACAATTTTAAAAGAATTAATTCCTGATGAAATATGGTCCTTGGAACAAATACAGGGACTTTATTATGTTGCGGTTCCAATAAGAATGACGGTAATAAAGGTTGATAATGGATTGATGCTAATAAATCCACTGCCTCCGACAAAAGAATTAATAAATGAGTTAGAAAAATTAATTGCGATTCATGGCAAAGTAAAAACAATAATTCTACCGAGTGCCTCTGGACTAGAACATAAAATCGGACTGCCAGCTCTTTCAAGAACTTTTAAAGATGCAGAAATTTGGCTTTGTCCTGGACAATGGAGTTTCCCCATAAATCTACCACTAGATTTCTTAGGAATTCCATCAAAAAGATCAAGAATACTCTTTGAGGAAGGTACTCCGCATACAAACTACTTTAAATGGTCTTCATTAGGCCCTCTGAATTTAGGACTTGGAAGATATCAGGAGATAAGCTGTTTCCATTATCCTACGAAAACACTTCATGTGACAGACGCAATAGTTGGAATAGAATCCAATCCTCCTGAAATATTTGATTTTGATCCAACTCCACTTCTTTTTCATTCTAGAGAGAGAGGAGATGAACCTTTGATTGACTCCATCGAACATAGAAAAAAAGGATGGAAAAGGTTAGTCTTGTTTTCATCTTTTTTAAAACCAGGTAAATTAAATATTCCGCCTTTAAAAAAAATAGTTAAGTATTCATTCAAAAAAGATCTCAGGAATTGGAGATCACATTTCGGTATTTATCCCTTTTTGTGGGACGAAGATTGGGAATCTTCTCTTGTTGAAATAATGGGTAAAGATACTCCTAAGATTCAAATTGCACCAGTTTTACAGAAATTAATTTTTCCGCGTTCAAAAGAAGTTTTACTAAAATGGTTAGAAAATATCAAGTGTTTTGAAGATATGGAATATTTAATTCCAGCTCATTTTACGGCCCCTATAAAATTTACAATAGAAGATTGTCAAAAATTAATTAATGAAATTAATTCTGAAAAGTGGGACAAACTTCCTGAGGATAATAAATTTTTGATGGGTTTATATAAAAAGTTGTTTGAACTTGGAATAATTCCTGAAGAAGTAAATCTCTAAAACAATTATTCTTCAATGGACATGTTCTCATCATTTTTAAGAGTTTGTTCCAGCTCTTTTCTTTGCTCCATTTGTCTTAAGAAATATCCTGTCATCATTGCGGAAGATAATAAATTAGCAATGTTGTCTTTTGAAGATGTTATTTTTACATCAAATTGATCTGAAGGAAGCATTCCAAGAAGACCTTGAACATTATGTCTAATAATTTCTTGAATATCTTCACTAGCTGATTTTGCTACTCTTTGCAAAACTTCTGGAGATTGTTTTTGTAAATATTGAATTAAATCATTCTCATCGTTTGGATCATTATTTTCAGTAGCAAGAAATTCTGGATTAAACATTTCTACAACTTCAAGATATAAAAACCCTACAACATCAGGTACCCATTAATCTAAATTATTAAGGGCAGGGAACCGAATAGGTCCAATTTTATTAAACGGCCAATATCTAAAAATAGCTTTACCAATAACCTTTTCATAAGGTAAAAATCCCCAAATATGTGAGTCCATACTGTTATTTCTATTATCTCCCATTACCCATAATGACTCTTCTGGGACAATAAAAGGCCCTATAGAATAATTAATATTTTTGTCAAAAACATAATTTTTTTGAGCGATATCATTTAAGTAAAGGTTACCGTCTCTTACTTCTACTTTGTCTCCAGGTATTCCAATTACTCTTTTTATTAGTGCAGTATCTGCTTCATAACCAGCATTAATTAATTGCTCCGGCACGTTAAAAACAACTATTTTATTTTTTAATTTTGAAAGATTTGATTTAGAAGTGATTTTGGGGGTTACTTTCTCAACAAGAATTTTATCTTGTATTTGAAGAGTTGGAAGCATTGAACCGGAGGGGATCCATCTTGGCTCTATAACCTGCCATCGTATAATTAAAGCTATAGATATCCAGATTAAAAGATTTTTTAAATCCTTTATTATTGAATTTCTTTTTTCTTGAGTTGTAGACATGTTTTATTTAATTCAGTTATAAGGAAAATCCCAATGCATTTATATAAATTATGACATCATCTATTGAATGCAAAAATTTTCTTAGAAGTTTACAACTTTTGAATCTCTTAATAAAAATAGGAGTTCAAAATTTAATACTATGTCCAGGTAGTAGATCAGCACCCCTAGCGATAGCTGCTGGAGAATTAAATAAATTAGGTCTGGTAAATATTTTTAATTCAATAGATGAGAGATCTGCGGGATTCCACTCTCTTGGGATTTCTGCTGCATCAGGTAATCTTTCTTTAGTTATTACCACTTCTGGAACTGCCGTAAGTAACTTATTGCCAGCAGCAGTTGAGGCAGACCGATCTTGTAAAGGGATTATATTTCTTACTGCTGATAGACCCTTAAGATTAAAAGATTGTGGCGCTAATCAAACAGTAAATCAAGAAGATTTTTTGACTTCAGTCTGCAGAAGGGTTTTAAGTACAAATCTAAATGGACTTCATGAAACACAAGAAAACGAAATCCTGAATTTAGTTCGAATTACTGAGAAACAAATATCAACTTTCCCAGGGCCTATTCATTTAAATATTCCTATTGATAAGCCTTTAGGTATTTCACTTTTAAATAAAAAAAATGTTTTAGAGGTTTTTGAAAGAATTTATTTAAAGAAAAAATATATATTTCAGGAAGTTGAAATAAAATCTGATAAAAACAAATTCTTAGAAATTTCAAAAAATTTAAATTTAGATGAATCCGGCATAATTTTGGTAGGTCCCTATCAAGGTTCCATAAATGATTTAATTTCTTTTAATAAATCTTTAGAAATATTGCAAGAAATTACTGGTTGGCCAGTATTTGCTGATCCTGTTTCAGGAGTTAATTCTGATTTGAGAGGATTAGTTGTGAATTGGGAATTAGTCTTAAGAAAAAATAAAAATTCAATAAATTGTCATCAACTTTTGAGGCTTGGCCCCATGTCATCTTCAATTGATTTGGAGAAATTTTTAACAACTTTCGAAGGTATACAAATTCTTATAAAAGAAAAAAACTATAGAAAATTGGACCCTATAAAAAAATCATTTGAATATGATTTTGGGCTTTCAAACTTTACTACTCTATTGCTGGAAGAATTATCAATTAACGAAAAAAACAAAAAATCTCTTACTCCAATGGCTTTAGATCTAATAGAGGAAGGAGAGAAGATTAGAGGTGTTTTAAATGAGAAAATTACTCAAGATAATAAAATTACTGAGTATATGCTCGCAAACCTTGTCCCAAAACTTTGGCCAGCTGAAAATCCTATAATGCTCTCCGCAAGTAGCCCAATTAGAGATTGGCTTACATTTTCTGAGAATGGCACTCTAACAAGAAATTGTTTCAGCTTTAGGGGAGCTTCTGGCATAGACGGTACTTTATCTCTTGCATTAGGTATTTCTAGAATTAAAAAACCTCTACTTCTTGTTACTGGAGATTTGGCTTTTATTTATGATATAAACGGTTGGCTGATTGAAAATTCAATCAACATGAATTTAACAATTCTTCTGATAAATAATAATGGAGGAAATATATTTAATCGTATTTATAAAGAAAATTTAAAAGAAGATGAACTAAAAAAACTTTTTCTTATGCCAAAAGAAATAAACTGGCCAAAGCTCGCAGAGGGCTATCAAGTAAACTTTAAAAGTGTGGCAAATTTTAAAAAATTACGAGAGGCATTCGATTGGAGCATTTCTATCCAAAAATCTGTAATAATTAAAGTTGATATTGATCCAGAAAATGAAATTTGTGAAAAGAATGCCCTGTTAGAAACAATAATTGGCAGTTAAATTTATCATTTTCTATCTTTGAATAATTAGGTTTCATGAAAGTATTACCAGGTAAAACAACTTTAAATTGGTCAGAATGCAAATCTTATGAGGATATATTGTTTCACAAAGCAGATGAGGGAATTGCGAGAATTGCTATTAATCGGCCTGAAAAAAGAAATGCATTTAGGCCACAAACTGTAGATGAACTTATTAACGCATTTAATATCGTAAGAAATGATGAAACTATTGGCGTTGTTCTCCTTACAGGTGCGGGACCTGACAAGAAAGGTATTTATTCTTTTTGCTCTGGAGGCGATCAGAGTGTAAGAGGTGAAAATGGATATAAAAATTATGAAGGGAAGCAGAGATTAAATGTACTTGAACTTCAAAGATTAATAAGGAGTTTGCCTAAAGTGGTTATTGCCTTAGTTCCTGGTTTTGCAATTGGAGGAGGACAGGTACTTCATTTAATTTGTGATCTCAGTATCGCCTCTGAAAATGCAATATTTGGTCAAACAGGTCCAAGAGTTGGTAGTTTTGATGCGGGTTTTGGATCTAGTTATTTGGCAAGACTTGTTGGGCAAAGAAAAGCAAAAGAAATTTGGTTTTTATGTAGAAAATATAATTCCAAGGAAGCTCTTAAGATGGGCTTGATAAATGCAATTACAAAGATTGAAGAATTAGAAGCTGAGGGTGTAATCTGGGCAAGAGAGATTTTACGAAATAGTCCAACTGCTATTCGTATCCTCAAAGCTTCATTCAATGCGGAGAATGATGGAATTGCGGGTATTCAAGAATTATCTGGATACACAACTCAATTATTTTATTCGACTGAAGAAGCTCAAGAAGGAAGAGATGCCTTTCTTGAAAAGCGTCCACCAGACTTTTCTGACTATAAGTGGACACCCTAGTTAATTTTCAAAAGAACTTTTTTAAGTAATTATTAATGAGAATTCTTCTTGCCGCTGCTGAATGTGCTCCAATGATCAAAGTTGGAGGTATGGGAGATGTGGTTGGTTCGTTACCTCCATCTTTGATAAAACTTGGTCACGATGTAAGGGTAATAATTCCAGGATATGGAAAATTGTGGAGTCTTTTAGAGGTATCAAATGAACCAGTCTTTAGAGCAAATACAATGGGCACTGATTTCGCCGTATATGAGGCAAAACATCCCATTCATAATTATGTGATTTACCTAGTAGGTCATCCTACATTTGACTCTGACCAAATATACGGAGGCGAAAATGAGGACTGGCGCTTTACATTTTTTGCTAGTGCCACTGCAGAATTTGCCTGGAATTGTTGGAAACCTCAAGTTCTCCATTGCCATGATTGGCATACTGGAATGATTCCTGTGTGGATGCATCAGGACCCCGAAATTAGTACTGTCTTCACAATTCATAATTTAAAATATCAAGGCCCTTGGAGATGGAAACTTGAAAAAATGACTTGGTGTCCTTGGTATATGCATGGAGACCATACAATGGCTGCGGCAATGCTGTATGCGGATAGAGTCAATGCTGTTTCTCCGACTTATGCAGATGAAATTAAAACCCATGAATATGGGGAAAGCCTTGAAGGATTACTTAATTACATTTCAGGTAAATTAAGGGGAATTCTAAATGGCATAGATCTTGATGAATGGAATCCAGCCAAAGATCCAGTTTTACCTGCAAAATTTAGTATTAATAATTTAGAAAATAGGCTAGAAAATAAAAAAATACTGCAGAGAGAAATGGGTCTCGAAGTTAATCCAAAAAAATATCTTTTAGGTATGGTCAGTAGGTTAGTTGATCAGAAAGGGGTTGACTTACTTTTACAAGTTTCAAGAAGACTTTTAGCATATACAGATTCGCAAATAGCTGTTTTAGGTACTGGAGATAGATATTTAGAGTCAGGATTATGGCAACTTGCATTAGATTACCCAGGAAGATTTTCTGTATTTCTTACTTATGATGATTCTTTATCAAGACTTATATATGGTGGCTCTGATGCATTTTTAATGCCAAGTAGATTCGAACCTTGTGGTATTAGTCAACTACTCGCTATGAGGTATGGTTCTATTCCTATAGTAAGGCGAGTAGGAGGTTTAGTTGATACAGTTTTACCTCATGATCCGGAAAATAATAGTGGCACGGGTTTTTGCTTCGATCGCTTTGAACCTATAGATTTTTATACATCTTTAGTAAGGTCTTGGGAGGCCTTTAGGCATAAAGATAGTTGGGAATTATTGCAAAAAAGAGCAATGAGCCAAGAGTTTAGTTGGCAAAGATCCGCGCTCGAATACGAAATTATGTATAAAGATGTTTGTGGAATAAAAGAACCATCTCCAGATTTTGCTGAAGTTGAAAAGTTCTCTTACGGACAATCTGCTGATCCATCTTTAAAAAAAAGTATGACTTAATATTTTAATGGAATTCTCTTTATCAGAATTAAACGATGTTTTGGGGGATATTAGAAATCTGGGCGAGGGGAAAAGAGATTTTTTTAATTTTAAGAATATAAGTATTGATAGTAGAACTTTATTAAAAAATGATCTTTTTATAGCTATTAAGGGTGAAAATTTTGACGGACATAGTTTTCTTTCAGAGGTTTTAAATAAAGGAGTCAAATCAGTAGTAATACAAAAAGGGATGCAGAGATTACTTCCTAGTAATTTTCCTTATTGGGTTGTGAATGACACAACAGAGGCATTTCAAAAATTAGCATTGCTAAAAAGAAAAAAATTAAATATTCCTGTTGTTGCAATAACTGGCTCAGTGGGTAAAACAACAACAAAAGAAATGATTGGTGAAGTTTTAAATAAATTTGGAAGAATTAAATTATCTCATGCAAATTTCAATAATGAGATTGGAGTTGGTCTTACTATTCTTGCCACGGATATAAAAGATAAAGTTTTAGTTCTCGAGATGGGGATGAGAGGTCTTGGACAGATCGAGAATTTATCTAAATATAGTGAACCCGATATTGCAGTTATTACTAACATTGGCACAGCTCATATTGGATTGTTAGGCTCAAAAAAAAATATTACTCATGCAAAGTGTGAAATTAGTAAGTTCTTAAATCCAGAAGGAGTTGTAATAATTCCATCAAATGATCTATTCCTAGAAAAAACTTTAAAAGAATTTTGGAAAGGTAGAGTAATAAAAGTAAAACTATTAAATATAAAAAATTACAAGGAGAGTTTTAAGAAAGATGATAATTTGCGAGGATTTTATAATCCTTCGAATAAAACAATTTTAATTGAAGAAAATACCTTTGAAATTTCATTTGAGGGATTTCATAATGCTTCGAATTTCTTATTTGCCTATGCAGTTGCTAAAGAGCTCGGAATTGATTTTGCAAGTTTTAATAAATTTGATTTTGTAAGTTTAGGTGGAAGGAATAAAATTCTTAAATCAGCAAGAACAACAATATATGATGAATCATATAATGCCTCTCCAGAGTCAGTAAAAGCATGTATTAAAAACCTTCTTGAAAAACCAAGAAACAAATTTTTCATATTTGGAAGTATGCAAGAATTGGGAGAAGAATCTGAAAAATATCATAAAGAAATATTCAACTTAATAAATAATTCAGATATAGAGAAGTGTTTATTTATTTGCGAGAAAAAAAATGAAAAAATTTATACCAATTATTTAAAAGATAAGAAAAAATTTTTAGTTTTTAACAATATTGAAGATGTACCTAAAGAGATAAATAAATCTACAAAAAAAGGTGATTCTATTCTTATAAAAGGGAGTAGATGTTGGCAACTGGAAAAAATTATTGAATTAATTAATTAGATCAAGGTTTCTTTCTTTCCCAATTTTCTATATTTACTTGCTTAGTTCTTGAGATTGCTAATGAATTATCTTTAGAGTCTTTTGTGATCACAGAACCAGCTCCTGTTGTAACTGAATCCCCGAGATTTATTGGCGCTATAAAAACTGTATTTGCACCAATACTTGAATTTTTACCAATTTTTGTTTGATGTTTTTTCTGACCATCAAAATTTGCAGTAATAGTACCTGCTCCAATATTTGTAGATCTTCCAATAATAGAATCGCCAATATAACTTAAATGGTTTACTTTAGATTCCTCTTCTAATTGACTATTTTTGATTTCAACAAAATTACCTATTTTGCTGAAGGAAGATATTTTGGAATTAGGTCTTATATGACTATAAGGGCCAATTTTTATATGATCCATTATCTGAGAAGCATAAATAGTAGAGTTTGAAATTTCACAATTTAATCCCACATTAGAATTCTCAATAAAAGTATTTGGTCCGATAATGCAATGATTATTTATTTTGGTATTTCCTCTTATATGTGTATTAGCCTCAATAATTACATCTTTACCAATTTCGGCGTCTTCACTAATTGAACAACTTGCTTTATTTATAAAAGTTACGCCATTAAGCATATGCTTTTCTTTAATTGAATTCTGAATACTTTCCTCGCATTCTGATAGTTGAATTCTGTTATTAATTCCTTGAAGTTCGCCATTATCCTCTACCTCAAGGCTTAAAGAATTTTTTAGCAAACATATTGTATCTGTTAAGTAAATCTCTTTTTGATTATTATTGCTTTGCAAGGTATTAATTATTTCTGACAAGTTACCCCAGTTAAAACAGTAGACACCTGCATTTATTAATGGATTTTCTTTTTCTAGATCATTGCAATCTTTTTCTTCAACAATTCTCTCAATAAAATCCCCCTTCAAAAAAACTCTGCCGTATCCATGAGGATTTGTTTTCTTTGTAGTAATTAAAGAAACATCAGCATTTTTTGAATCGTGTAAATACAAAAGTCTTTTTAGAGTACTAGGCTTAATGAGTGGCACATCGCCATTAAGTACCAAAAGTTTTCCTTCATGTTTTTTAAATTCTCTACAAAGTACCTGGATAGCATGACCTGTTCCTGATTGAGGTTCTTGAACTACAACATGGATTTTTTTATCGTTAGGGATTGACTTTTGTACTTCTTTTGATTTGTGTCCAGTAATTACGAAAATTTGATCAGGTTTTAATTCGACACATGAATCAATTACTCTTTGTAAAAGACTTTTGCCAGAAATTTTATGTAAAACTTTTGGCAATGAGCTTTCCATCCTAGTGCCCTTGCCTGCCGCTAATATCGCAACACTTAACATGTTTATTTGAAATCCTTATTTAAATCTAACTCTAAACGGATAATTTCGTCATTCCCCACTTCTCTCTCCATTTATTTGTAGATAATAGATTTGAGAATAATTGCTCATCTAATCTTCTCTTGATAATATCATCTTTGCTCGAGTTCAAATCTTGATCTCTATATGGAACACTAGCTTTAGTTAAGAGATGTTCCTCTTCCATTAAAGATAACTTTTCAAAATTGAAATTAGGTTTCAATTTATTTTGATCAAATTTTGATATTGCTACAGTTCCCTGACTCCAAAAAGTTCTGTTTTTCAAACTTGGCTTAATAGTAAAAATTTCTAATCCAAGATTTCTTAAGGTTTTTCTTACTGCCGCTGAAGAAGAATAAGTTATTAAATAACCCTGAGAATTTAGCTTTTCTGTGACTTTAGATAAAAATTCAATTGTCCATAATTGTGGGCATTTTTGCGGAGAAAAACCATCTAAATAAATCAAATCAAATTTAATAGAGGAAGGAATAATATTGATTTTTTCTCTAGCATCTCCCCATAAAACACTGCATTTAAAAAATTGATCTTCAAAGTAATCTTTTCGATAAAGTGATTCAAATATTTTTTTGACTTTTGGAGCCCATAATTTAAGGAATGATTCATTTCTAAGCGAATATTCAAGAGGCTTTTTATCAATCTCTAAAGCATACAAATTCAAATACGATTTTTGTTTAATTAATTCATCTAATAAAGAAGCGGAATTGTAGCCTAAACCAAAACAAATATCCAAAACATTAAGAGATTTATCCTTAAATCTTTGCAAATTAGAAGTAGCAGTAAACTTTAACTTTGTTTCCTCCAATGCGCCCAATAAACTATGGAAGTTCTCTTGAAAAAACACACTTCTTAAAGAGTAACTACCGTCTTTAGTTAAAACTTCTATTAATTCGGACAAAAACTTTTTAGGCTAGTTAGATAGTTTGGACAGCTCTTCCCAAAAAGTGGGATACGAAACGCTAGCTGCATCTGCCCTCATGATTTTTGAGGTACCTTTGGCAAGAAGTGAAGCAATAGCAAGACTCATTGCTACTCGATGATCTGTCTCACTGTCTACTTCCGCAGAGTGGAATTTTGATTCACCATTAATAATTAACCCATCCTCTTTTTCTGTTATTTCAGCACCGAATTTTCGTAACTGTCGTGCCATGACTTTTAATCGATCTGTCTCCTTAACTCTTAATTCTTGTGCATCCTTAATTTCAGAAACTCCATTACAAAAACAGGCAGCCACAGTAAGGATAGGAATTTCATCTATAAGTTTTGGGAGTATATCTCCTTCAATAGAGAATGATCTTAAATTATTTGTAGTCCTTACTTTAATAGATCCAATAGGTTCACCTGCAATAGTCGATTTATCTAATATCTCATAATCGCACCCCATTGAATCCATCACATTTAAAATCCCTGTTCTAGTAGGATTTAATCCGACATTCTGAATTAAAACCTCTGAATTTGGAACAATCGATGCAGCAATCATCCAAAAAGAAGCAGAGCTTATGTCTCCGGGTATCAATACTCTCTGGCCAATTAAGTTGCCCCCTGACTTGATAACTACATTCCTTCCTAATTCTCCTCTAATATTGATGTCTGCTCCAAATGCTTTTAACATTCTCTCAGTATGATCTCTTGAAGATGCTGGTTCAATAACCGAAGTGGTTCCTGAAGCTTTGAGGCCTGCCAATAAGATTGCGGATTTTACTTGAGCACTTGCTACTGGGGTCCCAATCAAACATCCTTTTAGTTTATTCCCATCAATTGATATTGGAGCTTTGTTTCCTTTTTCTCTCCCAAAAATTTTGCCACCCATCATCGACAATGGTTTGCCAACCCTTCCCATTGGCCTTTCATTAAGAGAAATGTCACCAGTTAAGATGAAATTCTTACCTTCTTGACCAGCAAGTAACCCCATTAATAATCTCATTGTGGTTCCAGAATTTCCACAATTTAGAATTTCTTTGGGCTCTTTTAATCCATCAAGACCCAATCCTGAAATTGTAAAAGGCTCATTTTTTTTTATTTCTGGTATCTTTACACCTAATTTTCTCAGACAATCAGCAGTTGAAAGTGGATCTTCAGAATGTAAAAAACCCTCAATAGTCGTCTCACCTTTAGCAATACTTCCTATTATTAAAGCTCTATGAGAAATAGATTTATCTCCAGGTACTTCTATTTTTCCTTTTAAATTGACTCCACCTTTTATTGTGCGGATATTATTCATTTTCAAATTTAATACTTGATAAGATTTATGTAAAAACAAATTATTTATATATTATCAATAAGTTTGTTTTAAAAAAAAAATAATCAAATTAAGTAACTGTTTTCTATAATAAAACTAGTAAAAGGACTCGATTATTAATCTTACTTATTATCACGTCGCAAAGGATGTTCCAGAAATAAATCCAGACATTGCAGTGGTCATTGATGTTTTAAGAGCTACAACCACAATTTCTTGGGCTTTAAAAAATGGAGCTGATTCAATACAAGTTTTTGCAGATTTAGATTTATTAAAAGAATCTGCAATTAAGTGGCAAGCTGAGAAGAGACTAATGCTTGGAGAGAGAGGTGGAAAGAAGATTGAGGGCTTTGATTTAGGAAATTCTCCTTTATCAGTTACAAAAAAAATTGTTAATGGTAAAAGATTATTTATGAGTACGACTAATGGGACTAAATCATTGAAAAAAGTTCAAAATGCTAAACATTTATTTGCTATGGGTCTCCCTAATAGGAAAGCAGTTGCGGAAAAAATCATTTCATTAAAAAGTGCAAATGTTTTAATACTTGGTAGTGGTTGGGAAGGCTCTTATTCACTCGAGGATTCTTTAGCTGCTGGTGCTTTGGCCTCATACCTAAAACAGAACTGTAATTTCGAAATTAATATTATGAATGACGAATTACAAGCTGCTTTGGTACTTTGGGATTTTTGGAAAGATGATATTTTGAAATGTTTAAAAACAGCAACTCATGGCAAAAGATTGACAAGTCTTGGAGATTATGAGGATGATTTTAAATGTTGCTCTGAACTTGATTGCTTAGATATTGTTCCAGCTCAAGTTGAAAGAGGTGTGATTCGTGCCTCATGATTTACGAATTGGTTTACTAGGAGTAAAGTTTTGACTGATTTTTTGGTAGCTGCATTGCAAATTACGAGTACTTCAAATGTTGAAGCAAATTTTGTTGAAGCAGAAGAACAAATTGAATTGGCTGCAAGAAGAGGCGCTGAGTTAATAGGATTACCTGAAAATTTTGCTTTTTTAGGAGAAGATAATGAAAAACTTAGATTAGCATCTGAATTGTCAGAGAAGTGTGAAAATTTTCTCAAAACCATGTCACAAAGATATCAAGTATATCTTTTGGGGGGAGGGTATCCTGTCCCTGCTGGTGATGAAAGTCATACTTTTAATAGATCAGCATTATTTGCCAGAGATGGACATGTTTTAGCAAAATACGACAAAATACATTTATTTGATGTTGATTTGCCAGATGGTAATTTATATAAAGAATCATTTACTATTTTATCTGGGGAGGAATATCCACCAGTTGTAGATGTCCCAGGTCTATGCAAAATAGGATTGTCAATTTGTTATGACGTTAGATTCCCTGAACTTTATAGATATTTGTCTTCTAAAGGTGCAGAGTTAATTATGATCCCCGCAGCTTTTACTGCATTTACAGGAAAAGATCATTGGCAAATCCTATTGCAAGCAAGAGCTATCGAGAATACCGCATATGTAGTTGCTCCAGCTCAAACTGGAATTCATTATGGAAGAAGGCAGAGTCATGGCCATGCAATGGTGATTGACCCATGGGGCACAGTTTTATCTGATGCCGGAAAAACTCAGGGAGCTGCAATAGCACCAGCGGATAAAAAAAGAGTAAAGAAAATTAGGGAGCAGATGCCAAGTCTTAAACATAGAAAAAATAAATTGTTTTCAAACTAATGATAAAGTTTTTAGATAATAAACTTTTTCGTTATTTAGCTTTTTTTTTATTATTAAATTCTTCAATTCTCCCAGTTAAATCTTCAAGTGCTCTGGCAGCATGGGCGATAAATACTAATGGGGTTTTAGAATTAAGAACTAAGTCAAATTCAAATTTAAAAGCATACTTTCAGAATGCCAACCAATTATATGGAGATAGATTCTGGGTAGATTTTCCTGGGGAATTAAAAAATCCTAGAAAAATAAAAGGTAATGGCCCAATAAAAGAAATTAGGTTAGGTAAACCAAATAAGGGTAAGACAAGACTAGTAATTGAATTTAAAGAAGACACTTATTTGAAACCATTGACTTGGCAAATGGTTGGCTTAGATCAAAATAGATGGAGAATTAAACTATTTAACCCAAAATATTCATTTAAAAAGATTGGTGAAGGTTTAATTGAAAAGAAAAGAGGAAATATCAAAGCAAATCAAAATTTAATTCATAAGAAGAAAAACAATTATGGTTACTTGAAACTACCAGATGTAAAACAAAATAAATTTTGGGTTGTTATCGACCCAGGTCACGGAGGACCTGATCCAGGGGCAATAGGTATTGGTGGTATTAGAGAAACAGATGTTGTTCTAGAGGTTTCAAAAATAATTAAAAAATTACTTTCTGAGAAAGGTGTCAAAGTAAGGTTGACTAGAACAAATGACGTTGATTTGGATTTACCTCCAAGAGTTTCAATTGCTAATAATACGGATGCAGATATCTTTGTAAGTATTCATGCAAATGCCTCAAGAGGCAAAAGAAGGGACATAAATGGATTGGAAACCTTTTATTACAGAGGGTGGAGAGGAAGATTACTCGCGAAAAGAATTCAAAAACAAATTTTAAGAGTTTCCCCGGGGAGTCCTGATCGAGGAGTTAAACAAGGTCGATTTTATGTAATTAAAAATACTAGGATGCCAGCAGTCCTTGTAGAAATTGGATTTTTAACGGGAAGATTAGATTCAAGAAGATTAGAAAAAATAACCCATCGGAAAAGATTAGCATATGCAATTGCAAAAGGTATCCTCGAATATCTAGATAAAGTAGGGTGAAACTTAAAATAGGTATATTTGATAGCGGAATAGGTGGTTTTACCATCCTTAATTCTTTGCTAAAAACATGTCAAGATGTAGAAATTTTTTATTTGGCGGATACAAAAAGAATACCTTTTGGGAACAAAAATTCAAAAGAGATAAGATTAATTGCCAAGGAGATTTGTACTTTTTTTGTTGATAAGAATTTGGATGCACTTTTAGTTGCTTGTAATACAACAAATGCGTGTGCGCTGGATATTCTAGAGGATAATTTAAAGGTTCCTTGTTTTGACCTTATAAACTCAGTATCGGAAATAGTTGATAAGCAAATAATTGGTGTCCTAGCAACACAAACAACTGTTCGATCATCGTATTACAAGAAAGCAATAAATTCTAAAAAAGAGAATACGATAATATTTCAGCAAGAATGTCCAGAATTTGTATCAGAAATTGAAAAAGAAAAATTAAATATTGATAAGTTAAATAGTCTTTCAGACTTATACTTAAGACCTTTAATAAACAAAAATATTGAAGAATTAATACTTGGATGTAGTCACTATCCTTTAATTTATGACTTTTTAAGAAAAAAATTAGATTCAAATATAAAAATTATTGATCCATCGGTAGCATTAATAAAAAAATTTAATGAATCTTTTGCTATTCCAAAAACTGACGGCTATGAGAGTATTTCTTTCGAAAATGTAAAATTTTTTGTTACTTCAGAAAGAGATGAGTTTTCCAATAAAGTAAAATTTTGGCTTGGAATTAATAAAGAAATTAGGTTGGTTAACCTCCGAAGTAATGTTTGATTCCTTAAGATATAGAAGAGGTTAATCATGAATACAGTAACAGAGCTACTACAACCAGTTGAAAATGATCTTGATGATCTTATTTTAGAACTGAAAAATCTAATAGGAGCTGGACACCCTATTCTTCAAGCCGCAGCAGAACACCTTTTTAGTGCTGGCGGGAAAAGATTAAGACCTGGTATTGTTTTATTGGTTTCAAAAGCTATATCTCCTGAATTTTGCTTAACAAGCAAACATAAAAGGCTTGCTGAGATAACTGAAATGATTCATACAGCCTCATTAGTCCATGATGATGTTGTTGATGAGGCCTCTACAAGAAGAGGAGTCGATACTGTTCATAGCAGATTTAATACCAGAGTAGCTGTTTTGGCGGGTGACTTTTTATTCGCTCAAGCAAGTTGGCACCTAGCTAACCTTGATAATGTAAATGTAGTTAAATTACTCAGTAGAGTAATAATGGATTTAGCAGAGGGTGAAATCAAACAAAATTTAAATAGATTTGATTCGGCTCAATCTTTTTCCAAATACATCAACAAAAGTTATTGTAAAACAGCATCATTAATAGCCAATAGTTGTAAAGCAGCTGGAGTTTTGAGTGGGATTAATGACGAAAACTTAACCTCATTGTACGATTTTGGCAAGAATATTGGTTTAGCATTCCAAGTTGTAGATGACATTCTTGACTTTACTGGCAATGATAAACAACTTGGAAAACCTGCTGTAAGTGATCTTGCTAGTGGTTATCTTACCGCCCCAGTTTTATATGCCTTAGAAGAAAATAAACAATTGTCAGTTCTTATAAACAGAGAACTTGCTGAAAAAGATGATTTAGTTGATGCTCTTAATATCATCATGAACTCTAAAGCTATTGAAAGTTCTAGGAAACTAGCTGAGGATTTTGCAATGCTTTCCAAAGAAGCTATAGTCTGGCTTCCTGATTCAGAATATAAAAGAGCTTTAATGGCTCTCCCAGAATTTGTTATAAGCCGTATTTATTAAATTTATTAGAAATGATTCTTTGAGCTAAATTAATATTAAAATTTTTGAAAACCTTAATTTTTTAGATTAAATTTATTAAGCATAGATTTATTTAATGTCATTAGATAAAAAAAATTCCATCAATAACATACTTGAAGAAAAGAGAATTTTCCCACCATCAAAAAAATTTGCAGAAAACTCAAATATTAGTACTCAAGAAGAATTACTAAGTCTAAAAAAACAAGCATCAGATAATCCTATTCAATTTTGGGAATCTTTTGCAAAATCTGAATTAGATTGGTTTGAGCCATTTCAAACTGTATTAGATAACGAAAATGCGCCCTTTTTTAAATGGTTCAAAGAAGGGAAACTTAATATTACATATAACTGCTTAGATAGACACATTAATAGAGGGCAAGGAGGAAAGACTGCACTTATATGGGAAGGCGAACCCGGAGATAGCAAAAAATATACTTACGAAGAACTTCTAAAAGAGGTATGTAAAGCAGCTAATGCATTAAAAACAATTGGTGTAAAAAAAGGAGATTTGGTATGTATTTATATGCCGATGATTCCAGAAGCGATGTTTGCGATGTTAGCTTGTGCAAGAATTGGCGCGCCTCATTCAGTTGTCTTCGGAGGATTTTCTTCAGAAGCTTTAAAAGATAGGTTAATTGATGGAAACGCTAGATTTGTTATTACTGCTGATGGTGGCTTTAGAAAAGATAAGGTGATTGAACTTAAGAAAGCAGTTGATGCGGCCATTGAAAGTGGGGCAGATAAGGTTGTTGAAAAAGTGGTTGTTGTTCAACGATCCAAAAAAAATATTTCGATGGTTGATGAAAGAGATTTTTGGTGGCACGAATTATTAAAAGATCAAAAAGATCATTGTGAACCAGAAATAATGAATAGCGAAGATAGACTTTTTATTCTTTATACTTCAGGCTCTACTGGAAAGCCCAAAGGTGTAGTTCACACTACAGGTGGGTACAATCTTTGGTCCCATTTGACATTTAAATGGATTTTTGACTTAAAAGATGACGATATTTACTGGTGTACTGCTGATGTTGGTTGGATTACAGGTCATAGTTACATAGTTTATGGGCCTTTATCTAATGGTGCTACAACCTTAATGTATGAGGGAGTGCCAAGACCCTCAAATTTAGGAGCTTTTTGGGAAATTGTTCAAAAATATAAGGTTTCTATTTTTTATACTGCACCAACAGCAATAAGAGCATTTATGAAGTCTGGGCGTGAAATACCTGATAAATATAATTTGGAGAGTCTTAGACTTTTGGGCACAGTTGGAGAACCAATTAATCCCGAAGCATGGATTTGGTACAAGGAAGTTATTGGTAAAGATAAATGCCCTATTGTTGATACTTGGTGGCAAACTGAGACTGGTGGTGTCATGATAAGTCCTTTGCCTGGAGTCGTTGCTACAAAGCCAGGTTCAGCTACTTTCCCTTTGCCAGGAATCGAAGTTGAAATTGTCGATAAGAATGGAGATATGGTTAAAGAGAACGAGGGCGGCTATTTAATTATTAAGAAACCTTGGCCAGGAATGATGAGAACAATTCACGGAAACTCAGAGAGATATTTGGAGAGTTATTGGGAATATATTTCCTTTAGAGGAGAAAAAAATGTTTATTTTGCTGGAGATGGAGCACGAATTGATGAAGATGGATATATATGGATTATGGGAAGAGTTGATGATGTCATAAGCGTTTCAGGACATAGATTAGGAACAATGGAAATTGAATCTGCCTTGGTAAGTCATAAATCAGTTGCAGAGTCTGCAGTCGTTGGCAAAAAAGATGATTTAAAAGGTGAAGTTATAGTTGCTTTTGTATCTCTAGAGAGAGACGTGAGCAGTTCTTCAGAATTAGTAGAGAATCTAAAGAAACATGTTGTTAATGAAATTGGAATTATTGCAAAGCCCGAAAAAATTATAATTTCTGACTCTCTTCCAAAAACGCGTAGTGGAAAAATTATGAGGCGAATTTTAAGATCTTTGGCTGCTGGAGAAAAAATTAGCGGTGATATAAGCACTCTTGAAGATAGTTCTGTTTTGGAAAAGCTAAAAGAATTATCCTAATCAGATTCATCAATTAAATTGGAAATTTTTTTTATAGTATTTCTTTTGAATTCATCATCAGCCCAGTCTCCCAAAAAATTTTCTCTTAGTCCAGCGCTTGCAATTATAGTGTGTGTACCTTTTAACATTACCCCTTTAGAATTATCTTCTTTTCTTGCTTTCAGACAAGAAAATAATTTATCTGTTTGATCTAATTCGTCTGAGTTGAATTTTATTAGGAAGTTATTTTTTTGATTATATGTTTTTTCAATTAATCGCAAAGTTCTTTCAGGGCTTGGGGAGAATTCACTGCTGAATTCTAATTTTTGAGAAATTTTTTTCAATAATGGGATAGATTTATTAGCACTGAAGTTATTAAAACTTATTGATATGAATTTTTCACAATTTCTTCCACCATCAGGAGAAATTAAATGAAGTTTACAGCCCAGGCTATGACCAATTCTTATTGAAGGAATTGATGCTCCTATTCTCTTGGATAAAGATATTCGGCAATTCTTAAAATCTTTCCATGCTTTGATAGCAAGTTGTTGGTGATCAAATTGTGGTGTGTATTTATATGCATGTACTGCATAATTTTTAATAATTAAACTCTCTATGAATCTTCTATAAGTTAAATCTGGTTTAGAAGCTAAATAACTTCCACCAATAAATTCAACAATTTTTTTTGGATTTGAAGGCCAATAACAGAAATTGTTAAATTGAAATTTTGTAAAAGTCATCTTTCATAAAATAAAAATGTTTCAAAAAATATTTTCTAGCCTGTTTTTTAATTTATATTAATTTAAAAGAAATATTTATTAAATGCGTCAAGATAAATGAAAGTATTTTGAGTTAATTGGAACTATTTAACAAAAAAGAATTAAATCAATTGGATTTTCTTCATAATCAAATTAACACCAATCCCTCTGAAGAGAGAGTAAAGAATAAAAGTAAAAAAATTGAAAAAATTTTAATTCTTGATACTGAAACAACAGGTTTAGACGAAAATAAAGATGAAGTGATAGAAATAGGTTGTATCTTATTTGATGTATCTTTTAAATGTGTACTTTCACAAGTTTCTTTTTTATTTCCAGTTAATAATAATGAAGCCGAACATGTAAATGGTATATCTGCAGAAGTAACTAATATCTCTCAACCATGGGAAGATGGATTGAATTTCTTTCTAAAACTTGTTGATTCTTCAGATTTCATCGTTGCTCATAATGTGGAGTTTGATAAGAAATGGTTTGGAAAAGGAAGATTGCCTAAGCTTAATAAGAAATGGATATGTAGTTTAGAGGATATTAATTGGTCTTTTCAAAAATCACTAAAAACAAGACCTTCAGTGACTGATCTAGCCTTATCTTTTTCAATACCAGTTTGGAATTTACATAGAGCTTTATCTGATTGCTTATATATATCTGAGGTCTTCAAAAAATGCGACAACTTAGAGGAACTTTTACTTAAAGCTACTGAACCGAGGTTTTTATACAAGGCTTTGGTTAGTTATGAAGATAGGTCTTTAGCTAAAAATGCTGGGTTCAGATGGAATAGTCCTGTGCAAGGAGCTTGGTCAAGAAAATTAACTACTGATGAGGCAAAAAATCTTGATTTTAGAGTTGAGATTTTGAATTAATATTGATTTAATTTTTGACTAAGAAAATATTTAGCGCATCTTACAAGGCATCCATTTATTACCCATTTTATGTGCTCCAACACATCCGTATTTCGAAGCAGCCTTTTCAGCCTCTTGTTTAGTGATAAATAGATCTGACATCATATTTTCCTTATTTGAATTTGAAATTTGTTTGGAATGATTATGATGATTTTTATGAGAATTAGGTGAATACTCCCATATCCCCATAGTAGTAACACCGGCAGAGATAATTCCCATCCCGACTACTGATAAATTGACTATTCCCATTGCGACTGCACCAAAAGAAAATACACCCATTGGGACTACCCCTATACTTATTACTCCCATTGGCACTATTCCTATTGAAACTATACCAAGAGGTGCTATTCCAAAAGCAATTTTTTTTGGTTTTGTTCCGCAATGTTGATTCTCTTTACTTTTATTAATTCCCAATAGTTTTTCTAAATGTTAAATTAAAATTGTCTCACAAAATAACCAATCAAAGATTAATTTCTAGATGAATTAAAAATTTTGAATTATTTTTTAGAACTTTGAATAACTTAAAAAACCTAAGAGGAACAGTAGACCTATTTCCTGATCAATTAATAAAGTGGCAAAACGTTGAAAAAATTTTATTAGAACAGCTTTCTAGAGCATCTATCAAAGAAATAAGAACACCAATATTGGAAATGACCGAATTATTTATAAGAGGAATTGGTGAAGGAACAGATGTTGTCAGTAAGGAAATGTATACATTTCTTGATAGGGGGGAGAGATCCTGCACTCTTAGGCCTGAAGGAACAGCCTCAGTCGCACGAGCGTTAATACAAAATGGAATATCGTCTAATCCTCTTCATAAACTTTGGTATATGGGTCCTATGTTTCGATACGAAAGACCTCAAGCAGGTAGGCAAAGACAGTTTCATCAATTAGGTGTTGAGTTTATAGGACATGATTCAGTTAGAAGTGATGTTGAAATTATTGCTTTAGCTTGGGATATCTTAGGTAAATTAGGAATAAAAGAACTCAATCTTGAAATAAATACGTTAGGTGATACTAATGACAGATCAAATTTTCAAAAATCTTTTTTAAAGTGGTTAGAAATAAATAAAGATTCTCTAGATTTAGATTCTCAGAATAGAATTTCAAAAAACCCTTTGAGGATTTTGGACTCAAAGAATATTCAAACTAAAAAAGTTCTTGAAAATGCACCAAGATTATTTAATTTTTTATCTGAGAAAAGTCATAAAAGATATTTAGACTTAAAAAGACAATTAGAGGTTTTAAAAATACCTTATGTAGAAAATTTTAATCTTGTAAGAGGTTTAGATTACTACACTCATACAGCTTTTGAAATTACTAGTGGGGCTCTTGGCTCCCAAGCTACAGTTTGCGGAGGAGGGAGATACGACGATTTAATAAAACAAATGGGAGGGCCAAACACTCCTGCAATTGGTTTCGCTATTGGTTTAGAAAGATTAATTTTACTCGCAGGAAAAGAGCTTGAAATTCCGAGAAATACTGATATCTATATCATTAATCAAGGCTTAATTGCTGAATCACTAGCAATGGATTTATCTAGAAAATTAAGAAATTACGATTTGTTAGTTGAATTAGATTTAAGCGGAGCCTCATTCTCTAAGCAATTTAAAAAGGCAAATAAACTTAAATCTAAAAGTATTATTGTTATTGGTGATGATGAGGCAGTTAATGGGGAATTCATTATAAGGCTATTTGATCAATCAGGTAATGGGAATGAAGAGGAGGTTATATCTTTTGAGAATGATATTAAATTAGAAAATTGGATAAACAATAACTTACTTGTAAAGTGATGTTCTTGAAGATAGTGATAATTTTTCTTTTTATATTTATTTTTTTTAATTTAAGGAATTTTTTTAAATCAAATAGAAAACAAAAAGTTTTTAATTCTAAAAAAATAACAACTTTCAATAAAAAGAATCTTAATAATTGGATGAATTTAACTAAAAAAGAAAGATATAACTTAACAAAACAAGATTCTCTTAACTACATGGATAAAAGAAAACTTTTATTAGACGAAATTAGAAATGAATATAAGAAAATATCTAGAAAAAATTCTGAGGAGAACTTTAAGAAAAAATAATTATGGAAAATTACTGGACTTCTAATAAAACCATAAATGGATTAAGACATTTTGTTTTAGTAAATGAGACTAAAGAAAAAGGAAATATTAGTTTTTTAATGGTTTCTGTCCTTGATTCCGAAATTAACTTAAAAACTACTTATGAAGAATTAATAAATAGTGGTAATTGGCACAAGGGTTGGATCGATCTTTCAAAGAATCAATCGATTACAGAAGAATATGTTAACTATAAATCCATCAACAAAGGAGAGGGTATCGATGAGATATTAATTAATGAAGATTCTTTATTTAATATTTCTTAATTTGATATAAATCTTTCAATTCTCTCTATTCTTCGTGAATACTAGGTTTTTTGTTACTTAATAATTATTTAAAAGTTTTACCCCTTTCAAAAAAATAAAATTAACGTTATCAAGGATTAATAATATTTACTTAATTCAATGTTAGGGGATATGTGGAGCTCATCTGAGTTGACTGCGGAACAACTGGGGATAACTGAAATTAAACTTTCTTTTTTACGCGAAAATGGAATACTCAAGCCTGGGATTCATTGGAAAAGCTCTCCACTCGGTCAGAAAAAACCTTGGAAACCCAAAGCGCTATACAATATAAAAATGTGCAGACAATTAATTAATAAATTTTATTCTGAAGAAAACTATGATATAGCAGCCTGAAAACTATTATGTTTGTTTGATTAAGTTGGAAAATATTTTAAATTTTTATTCTATTAGATTTTCATCCTTACACTCAATTAGGGTGTTTTGCAAAGTTGGATATAAGTTAATCATATTTATGTATTGTTTTGATTTTCTGTAAGATTTTGCAGCCTTTTTGTAATGAACTTCAGATTTCATTTCTAGTGAAAATTTTCTAGAAGACTCTTGAGAAGTAGTCATAATATTAGATGTCTTATCTCATATTTAATAATTGTTTGAAAATGAGGCAATAATCATCATGTTGTAATGAAACAAAACATCGTTTATTGTCAGCAAAATGAAATTTATTAAGATTATTTGAATTAGAAAATAATGGTTTATTTTATGAAACTTATATCTCTGAGAATAATTTTTCTTCATTAAACCTACCTTCTTAGCTCTTGGATTGCCTTATGAAGATTTTTTTGTTTAGTAATTACTAGGATTACTAACCTTTACAATTTTGTTATTAATTCAACTGTTTGGTGAAATATAAAGTATTCTCAAAACGTTTAAGCTAATCAATTCCTAAATGCAAACCTATGGAAATCCAGATACTACCTATGGATGGTGGGCTGGTAATTCAGGTGTAGCGAATCGCTCAGGAAAATTCATTGCTGCTCATGTAGCTCATGCAGGATTAATTGTTTTCTGGGCGGGTGCATTCACCCTTTTTGAACTTTCACGATTTGACCCAAGTGTCCCAATGGGTCATCAACCTCTAATCGTTCTTCCTCATTTAGCAACTCTTGGAATAGGGTTCGATGCTAATGGTGTAGCTATGGGAGATACTAAACCTGTTCTAGCGATAGCAATAGTTCACTTAGTCTCTTCTATGGTTTTAGCAGCCGGGGGACTTTTACATTCTTTACTTCTTCCTGGAAATCTTGAAGATTCTGATGTAGCAAGAGCTAGAAAATTCAATATTGAATGGGATAATCCAGACAAATTGACATTTATTCTTGGTCACCATCTAATTATTCTTGGTTTCGCAGTTATTGCTTTTGTCGAATGGGCAAGAGTTCATGGAATTTATGATCCAGCTATTGGTTCTGTAAGACAGGTTGAGTATGAATTAAATTTGGCCAAAATTTGGAATCATCAGACAGACTTTTTGACTATTGATAGTCTTGAAGAAGTAATGGGAGGTCATGCTTTCCTTGCTTTCGTTGAGATTACTGGTGGAGCTTGGCATATTGCTACTAAGCAAGTTGGTGAATATACCAAATTCAAAGGTAAAGGTCTTCTCTCAGCGGAAGCTGTTCTTTCATGGTCATTAGCTGGAATAGGCTGGATGGCTATTATTGCAGCCTTCTGGAGTGCAGCTAACACAACAGTTTATCCAACTGAATTCTTTGGTGAACCACTTGAATTGAAATTTAGTATTTCTCCTTATTGGGTAGATACTGTTGATCTTCCTGATGGTGAGTACACTTCAAGGGCGTGGTTAGCTAATGTTCATTACTATTTCGGATTCTTCTTTATTCAAGGTCATCTATGGCACGCTTTAAGAGCACTAGGCTTTGATTTTAAGAGAGTTACAAATGCTATCAGTAATATTGATAGTGCAACAGTTACTCTTAAAGATTAATTCTTAAATTTAATTACATATATCAAAAGGCTCCTCTTGCAGGAGCCTTTTTATTTGAAAAATTTTGTTTATTAATTTAGATTTAGAATTATATGTTTTGGAAATCATTGAATATTTTTTCTTTACAGAATAAAGATATTTTTTCAAATTCTCTTTTAATAAGTTTTTTGGGATTGTTAATAATATTTTTTTTGTTGATTTTTGGGAGGAAATTTAAACTAGCTGTAAAACTTGAGAGGTTTGGCTTACCAATAGCAGTTATATCAGGAATTTTAGGTATATCTATAGGCCCATTCGGGGCGATACACTTTTTACCAAAAGAAACTATCAATGTTTGGAGTAATTTTCCTACTCCTCTTTTATCATTGGTTTTCGCAACTTTAATGATGGGAAGACCTATCCCGAATATAAATGGTTTAGTTAAACCAATTTTTAATCAATTTCTATTAGCTCTTTCCCTAGGTTTCGGCCAGTTTTTTGTTGGCGGGTTAGTTGTTAGATATTTTCTACCTCCATCTATGGATACAAATCCTCTAATGGGATGTTTAATAGAGGTCGGTTTTGAGGGCGGTCATGGCGCTGCATCGATAATCGGCGAAAGTTTTAATAAACTAGGTTTCCCGAATGGTTTAGATCTTGGTTTGGCTATGGCAACAATGGGTCTTTTATCCTCTTCAATATTGGGTAGTATATTTATTTTTCTTGGTAGAACTTTAGGTCTTTCAGATACTGAGGAAATTCTTGAACAAAAAGAAAATTCAAAGGAAAAAAATAAGATAGGAATTTTTGCAGATTTAAGAATTTTTATAATAAATCTTGGATTCGCCGGTTTGGCAATTTCTTTTGGTGTTTTGCTCCTTCATTTTTTAAGGTATATTTCAAGTTCTTTTGGTGATTTTTCGAAGGAAATTATTTTTTCACTACCGGTATTCCCTTTTATCCTTATAGGTTCACTCCTTATTAGATATATTTTAGAAAAAACCAAAAATACAGAATTTATTTCAAATATTCTTCAAAGGGAAATTGGTATTTTATCTACAGATTTATTGATTTTTACAGCTATGGCGAGTTTAGATATTGCAGTTGTTTTTGATAATTGGTTACTTATTTTAGTGTTTACTATTTTTGGGTTATTTTGGAATTTAATTTGCATTGCTTATTTTGCTTACTTTATTTTTGATGATTATTGGTTTGAAAAAAGTTTAATAGAGTTTGGTAATTCTACAGGTGTAGTAGCTTCTGGATTACTTCTTTTAAGGCTTGCGGATCCTAAAAATATCTCTAAGACTTTACCAATTTTTACTTCAAAACAGCTATTTGCTCAGTTAATTCTTTCTGGGGGTCTATTCACAGTTCTTGCACCATTAATGATTTCAAAAATTGGATTAGATTATTGGACAGAAATTTGTGCACTAGTTACGCTCGCAATTCTTTTTATTGCATTGATTTTTAATAAAGCTGAGATGAAAAAGTTTCTATAATAACCCTAGAATAGTTTTAAGTTTAATTTTATTTTAATGTCATTTACTTCCTACGATATTCCACCTCAAGAAAATAAAGGGAAGTGGTTTAGGAGTCATTTACTTGGAAGGGAAATCGAACTTGGTGAATTGTATAGTCTTGGATCAAATGATTTAGATTTGATTATGGCGGAGACTGCAGAAATTAGAAGCGATCTTGATTTTAAGGAAAAAAATATAGGAAAATTTAGGACTGCAGGATATTTTTTGGAGTTAGCAAGAATAATTGAGAGAAGGAAGTTGTTAGAAAGTTAATTAAAAGGAAAATAATTCTTTCTATAATTTGGTTCCCATAATTCGTATTTATACATTAAAGATTTAAATTCTTTATTTTTCTCAAATGAATCTAACCAGTTTTTTATCGATGGTTCAAAATAATTTATCCTTTTTTGACTTTCACAAGCGATTCTAAATTGTCTTACAAAAGGCCAAACAGACCAATCAGCGATAGTGGGGCTATCTCCAAAAAAATATTTGTTTTCTGCAAGTAGTTCGTTCCATCTGTTTATAAATTTAATAGCATTTCTGAAATGAAATTCTTCATCATTATTTTTATATCTTGTAGAATATTTAAAACGATCTAAATGATATTTAAATTCGTTATCGTTCTCATTAATTATTTCAAAAATATCTTCCTTTTTGTTCTCAGGAAAATAAATTAATTTGATGTTTTCCTTTTTCGACTCTGAGAGAGCCCATAGTATGATTTCAAGACTTTCTTCAATAACTTCACTATTTTTTTTTATAAGAATTGGAACCGTTTTCGTCTTTGAAAGATTTAAAAAATCTAGAGGTTTATTTTTTAAATCAATTTCTCTTATCTCTACTTTTATTTCGCAAATTAACAGGGCCCATCTTGCACGAATTGCGTATGGACATCTTCGAAATGAATATAAAATATCGTTTTTCATATTGTAAAAACTTTTAATTTCCCTAATTCTTTTAGTATTATTTAAGTAGGAACAGTATTAATTTTACAACGCAAATGTCGGGATATGTTTACCTTATTAGAGTAGGAGACCTCTATAGGATTGGGAAAACGGATAATCTTGAAAAGAAAATTAAAAAATTAAAGCCAGATGAGTTATTAACATCAATTATGACTAAGGAGCCAGAAACTCTTGAAGCAAGATTACTCAGAAAATATAAGTCGCAAAGAATTCCTGAAACTGGTTATTTAAAGCTATCTAAAAGACAAATTAAAGAATGTAAAAAGCAATTTGAATTAAAGGGTAGCTTACCTCATACTTTAGATGCTGAAGTTTCCATAACTCTATTTGCATCTTTTTTATTGTTTTCATTAGGTTCTTTTATTTTTAATTATTTAAATTTTGGATTTGTAAGATCTATATCTTATTCTTTCGGAATGGCATCTCTACCAATGGTTATATTATTTATAACAGGTAGTTTTGGAGGATACTTTTCTGAAGATTTATCCCTTTTTTCATTGTTAACTAATCGAATAAAAGGTTTATTTATTGCAATTGCAATGCTTTCAATTTCTTACTTAATTTTTAATTTAGGTTAAATTTCATAGTTACAATTTAAAGCGATTTCAAATGGAACTGATTGTGTAGGTAACTTAAGAATAGTTGAGCATATTTCAGCAATATCTTCAGGTTGTGTCATGCTTGATTTGTCCAAAGAAGAGATATTTTGGGCCATTTTTGTATTAACCCAGCTTGGGCAAATTGCAGAAATCCTTATATTTTTATCCCAACCTTTATTTTTCATAGTTTGGCATAATCCCATCAAAGCAAACTTTGAAGAAGAATAAGCGGCTAAATCACCTTTGGATCTTTTCCCACTCATTGAAACTAAAACAATAATTCTTCCTCTTTCAGAGGTACATAAATGATCCCAAGAAAGCCTACATAAATGCCAAATTGCCAAAAAATTGATATTTAATGTATTTAAAATATCTTCTTCATCACTATCTTTGTATAAGAAAGGAACTTTCGATAATACTCCAGAACAATTTATTACTGAATCAAATCCTCCAAATTCATCTACGGTATTCTTTATCCAATTTTCGGCTGTAATTTTTTTTAAAGCATCATAGTGGTTGATTATAATTTTCCCTTCTGGCCATTTTTTGGGATCAATAACGCTTCCTTTTAATGATTCTAAATCTCTTATGCCAACACTAATTCTATTGCCTTCTTTTAATTCTTTATGTGCAATATTTAGTCCAATACCTCTACTGGCTCCACTTATTAATATGGTTCTCATTTTTTAATTATATGTTTGGAAATATTATCCTTAGTAACATTCTAAATTCTCTTCCATGCATAATCATCAGACCTTTCTTTACACTCCATGGAGCCTTTATAAACATTACGCACATAGCATATACAATCTCTTTTAAAGAAAGAGTATCAGTTAGAAACCCATACCATTGATTTTTAGGTAGTTGGAAAAAACTGCCAAAAAATTCTCTCAATAATTTCTCATCAAACCTCATGAGTTTTTCTAATCCAAATTGGTAGAGTGATTTCTTCCTGATTAATTCTTTTGACCATAAAGTTTCCCAACCTTTTCTAGCAATATGATAGGTACTTAGATTTTTGTTTTTAATTGCTTCTGAGACAGCCTTTGCGACAAGTGGAGCTCTTCTTAAAAGATTACCAATTAAATATCCAGATGCAGGATGTACCATTGAAGCAGCACCACCATATCCAAGTATTTGTTGCTTGAAATCTGGGATTGGCATATTCATAGGAAGAAATAAGCCAAGCTCTTCGTGCTGCATGCTTGTGATTGATATATTTCGATAAGAAAGCCTCTTCTCTAGTCTCTCTTTTAAATTTTCCATTGTTAAAGGATTTATCAAACCAAGAGATGTCTCTTCAAGAAAATATTTCCCATCCCCCATATCCATGGCATAAAGAAAAGTTGGCGGTTCTTTTTTTTGCGCATCGTTAAGATGATCATTTCTATAGTCCATCAATACAAACTGCCCTTTCTTAAGTGGAGGTTTACTAAAATTACCTACTATCCCATAACAAGTTTGGACTGCTAAGGGACCACAGGATTTTAATTTTAGAAAAACAGGATCATACCCTGTTGCATCTACTACTAATCTTGCAGAGTAAGTTTTGCCATCTTTTGTAGTTACTGTACTTTTGTATTTTTCAAAATGTATTTTGTTTGCAAAGCCTTGATGCCATTTAATAAAAGACTTATTGCATTCGTTAAACCAATAATTGTGGAGTTTCTTCTTATCAAATAGACCATAATCTAGTGAATGTTCCGTGGCTTTATTTTCGTCGTCCTGCTCTTCTAAAGCGCCATGCCCAAAAAAACTTACAGTATTCTTCCATCTATATTCAAGTAAATCCTGAAGCCCGAGTTGATCAACTTCTTTACCCCAAATGCCATATGTATTCGGCCAAGGTTCATCTGGTCCATTTGGAGAAAGCACTTCAACATCTAATTTTTCCTTCCCTAAAGCTGATGCAATAGCCATACCTGCAGGCCCTGCACCCAAAACAAGAACATCTGGCATATTTTCTTTTGACATTAAATATAAATCTTATGATTAAAGAAATTTATGGAATAAATTATTACTTCTGAGACTAGAATTATATTTTTCATCCAATACTTATGATGAGAGTAGATTTATAATAATCAAATTACTCAAATACTAGTGACTAAGTTTTCAGTGTTTTAACAATAATTTATAAGATTACAAAATAAAAAAAAACTTTATTTATTTTTTTATCATAAAAAAAATATAGGAATTTAAATGATTAAAAATAAAAATATTTTAATTACTGGAGGTAATTCAGGCATAGGTTTTTTTGCCATTATTAATTTACTGAAGACGAAAAATATTGTATATGTTGTAATAAAAAACGAATTTAGAAAGAATGAATTTCTCAGAAAAATCGAGAAACATTTTGATAAAAATTACCTTAGTAAATTTTTAAATATTATTGAAAATTGTGATCTTTCAGATCTAGAGAATATTAAAAAAATTAAAGATTACTTTATTAGTAAAAAGATTTTTTTAGATGTTCTTGTTTTAAATGCAGGATTGCAATATACAGGCTCTTTTTATCCTAAAGTATCAAAACAATGCATAGAATTAACTTTTGCAGTAAATCATCTTGCACATTTTTACTTGGTAAATGTTCTAAAAGATTTTATTAAAGATAAAGAAGAATCTAGAATCATTATTACATCATCAGATGTACACGACCCCAAAAGTTCGGGTGGCAATATAGGAAAGAAAGCTGGACTTAATAACCTAGTTAATTTAAGAAAAAAAGTATCTGGGCAATTTTTAAATTTTAATGCTGATGAAGCTTATAAAAATAGTAAGTTATGTAATATTTTGTTTGCTAAAGAACTTGAAAAAAAATTAAAAATTTCCTCTAGTAAAATTTCTGTAATTACTTGGGCTCCTGGTCTAGTAATACCAAATGATGATCTTGGTTTTTTTAGATACAGTAAGCGTTTTAATCTATTTGGATATTTAATTTTTTCTAAAGCTGCAAAAAATATTTTAGGCATTTCTGAAAGTATAGAAAATGCTGGTAGGATACTTTCTGAAATTGTTTTTGATTCAAATTTAAATAATATTGGTTACATTCATTTAAGTAATAAACTTATATCTTTTAAAAAACATAAATTAGTTGAAAGTAAGGTTAGTGATGAGGCAAATAATTCTGAGTTGGCTTCAAAACTCTGGATTTTAAGTGAAGAGATTTGTAGATCATTTGGCTTTGTTACTTTCAATATTTAAGGTTTGTGTTGGAAATGCAAACTCTATATTATTAACCGCAAATTCCTCAATAATTCTTAAATTTATAGATTGTTGAGCTTCCATTGCGGCGAGATAATTATTTGTTGGGATGTAATAAACAAGTTCGAAATTAAGACTGAAGTCGCCGAAATCTGTGAAATGACATCTATCAAAAGAAGCATCTTTTGTCTCTTCAACTATTTTTTTAATTATTATTGGAATCAATTTCATAAGTTTTGGAGAGGTTTCATAAACAACTCCCAATTTATGCACTAACCTTCTTTTTTCCATTTGTGCGTAATTTGAAATTATTCCATTTGTTAGAGCGCTATTGCTCATTACTATTACTTCTCCATTAATACTTCTTATCCTTGATGATCGTACTCCCACTCTCTCAACCATTCCGAGGACTCCATCAGATTTTATAAACTCACCTTTTTGAAAAGGTTTATCAAGCAAAATTGTAATATATTCAAAGAACTCCTGAACTGGATCTTTCAAAGCTAATCCTGCTCCAATACCTCCTGCACTTAGTAAAGCCCAAATAGCAGTCATTTGAACACCTATATTTTGTAAGAAAAAAATTGAGCCAACAGTCCATGTTAATGCTTTTATCAATGGAGTTAGTGAAGATACCATCGAACTAATTGAGGAATCATTAATTTTCGAGGTCGATTCTGTTAAAGATCTTATTAAAACTTTGTTGAGAGCTTTTATGATGATTATTAATATGAATAATTTCAAAATATTCAATAAGACAGAGATGAAAGTTATTTCATCAGCAAAAAAATAGTCAATTGAAAAATAAAATGATAGGAGGAAACCTATAGGTTTTATAATTCCTGAGATCACCTCAAAAATAAAATCATCGAAATTTGTTTTTGTTCTTTTGGAAATCTTTTTAAAAAATATTTTTGAAACTTTTGAAATTATTATCGACAATAAAGTTCCAATAAAAAAAATAGATATTGCTAGAAGGAAGTTTTCAGTAACTAATTTCATTTTCAAATAATCCTTTAAAATTTATCTTTAATAAAATTTTAAATTATCTCAAAACAACAAACCAGCCTTTATTTTTCTTTAACTCATAATTATTTTTCTAATTTCTTTAAATTCTTCTCTATCCGCAGTTTTGCATAACTCAAAAATTATTGATTCAGTTGTTGTTAAGATCGCCCCACTCTGAGTCATTCTTTGTAAAGCTATTTCATGATCTACCCTATTTCGACTTCCCATGGAATCTGATATGAGAATAACTTCAAATCCTTTTTGTAAACAATCTAAGACTGTTTGTTGAATGCAAATATGCGTTTCGATCCCACAAACTATCAAATTAGTAATTTTCTTCTCTTTAAGTTCTCTTAAAAAATCTTCTAATTTAGCTAGGCTGAATTCCATTTTTTCAAATTTTCCAAATTCTGCTATGGGTGATAATTCAGGTATCGTTACTCCCAATTTGAGTGGATTCTGTTCAGATATAAAGATGTGTTTTTCTAAAATTTGGTAAGCATTTATAAGCTTTTTAATGTTTTTGATTATTGAATCCTTATTAAAAATTTGTCTTATTATTTTTTCCTGAATATCAATAATTATCAAGGCGTTTACTTTCGATGATAATTTATCAGAAGAGATTTCTTGATCATTCATCATTTACATATAAAGATATATTTAACATAATATTTTGAAGAACTTTAGTAAACATTTTAAATAAATAAGTTGTTTTACTCTCATCTAGAGTTATTATTGAGAATAGCCAAGAATTGATTTTGTCATTATCCTCTCAATACAAAGTAATCACATCTCCTCTTGGTGATGGATTACATAAAGATGGGAAGAGATTAACTCCTCAGAGGTTAAAGGTTCTTAATTTATTTGAAAATATTGGCTCTGGAAAGCATCTTAGTGCTGAAGAGGTTCATGAAAAGTTAGTTAAAACAAGCTCCAAAGTTTCACTAGCAACAATTTATAGAACTTTAAGACTTTTAGTACAAATGGGTTTGCTTCATGAATTAGAACTCAGTGAGGGTGGACACAGATATGAATTGCTTAGTAACGACACACCGGATCATCATCATTTGATTTGCATTAGGTGTGGGAGAACAGAAGAATTCGAAAATGATGAGGTTTTAGAGGCAGGCAAAGTTGCAGCAAAAGTTAATGGTTTTAAACTGATTGAATCCTCTTTAAATGTAAGAGCAATTTGTCCTAATTGCATTTAGCAAGTTTTAACTTAAAGTCCCACCACAACTCGAACCTGCACCTGCAGTGCAAGCAAAACAATGTTCTTTTACAGCTACCCCGTAGTCAAAAGTAAATGATTCATCCAACAGATCAAAAAGTGTCTTTGGTCCATTATTCTCTCGGAAATTTATCTGTTGGTTAAAGTCACAATCATAAATTTCTCCTAGCCAATTTACGCTAATTGTCTTTTTACACATAAGATTTTCTAAATTTTTTTCATTAAAATTTTCTTTTAGTAATTTGTAGTAAGTATTTAGTTTCCCTTCTCTTCTAAGAGATTCTTCATATCTATTTATTGGCATATTAGTTATTGTGTATAAATTATTAAAAACGATATTGTATTTTTTAAATAGAATTTTTTTATAATCCTTCTCCAATATTTCCTGAGAAGGAGGAAGAATTGGGCTTACAGGATTGTAAACAAGGTTTAATTTTAATCCATTTTCTTTCTTTCCATAGCCTAAATCATTAAGAATTTTTATGGCATTAATACTTTTTTCAAAAACGCCAAAACCCCTTTGAAAATCAACATTATTTTTTTCATAACACGGTAGCGAAGCAGTAACTATCACTTTATTATCTGCAAGAAATTGAGGAAGATCTTCATAACCTTCTTCAAAAAAAATTGTCAAATTGCACCTATCAATAATATCAACTTGTTTTGTTTTCAAGCTGGTTATTAGGTTTTTAAATTTTGGGTGAAGTTCTGGCGCACCACCTGTAATATCTAAAGTCTTGATTTTGTATTTTTCAACTATCTTTGGAATAAGAGATATCATTTCATTGGACATCTTTTCAGTCCTTAGGGGACTCGAATTGACATGACAATGTTTACAAGCCTGATTGCATTTATAACCTATGTTAATTTGCAATGTTTCTATAGGTTCTTTATATATTGAGGGGAATTTTTCTTTCATGAATGTATTATTTATAAATTGTCATTCGAAAATAAAAAAGTCAACCATTTTTTTTAAAGTTTGATCTCTCATTAGCAAGTTCAATAAACCAACTTATATATTCTTTGGGACCATTTTTAAAAACTATGTCAAATTTTAAATTGTCATCAACATCACTGATCCCTATTAAACCAGTTTTTTTTGTAGAGGGTCTTTCAACTTCACCAGAACTACTATCTACAAAAATTATTTTATTCTTAATCCCAAATTCATTACCTAATATTTGTATTAATTCTAGAAAAGACCTGTCACTTCCTCCTCTTGAATAACTTTTTTCATCATTATTTATTTTAGATGTGACTGTGTCACCAACTCCTACAATCAAAGGCATATCTTCTTTTTGAATAGTTCTTTTGCATAAATCAATTTTTTCTGTAACGGAATTTGGAGAATTTTTAAAATTAAAATTTCTTCCAAAAGGAGCTTTACCAGTTTTATCCGCAATAAATTTATTTAAAAGAAATAAAACTCCAGAATCTTTAACTGCACCTTTAATAAGTAATTGTATGTCTGTTGAACCGATATCATCTTGAGAAGAAAGTTTAATTGTTTCTATACCATTTTTATTACCTAAATTTGGTGAAATATGAAGGAAAAATGAATTTTTTAGGCCTTCTGATTCAGCTTTTAAAATTATTTCATTCATCATTTTTTCAAAACTAATTTGAATAAGCTTTCTTTTATCAGAATCTTCATGAACTAAATCAAATAGACTATTGAAATTAATCGTTGGCGAGAAGCGTAATTCACATATTGATTTTAGTGCGTGAAAATTGATATCCTCTTGGCTAAGTTCAGGAAAAATATTCTTAACTATATGATTAAATTTTGGTCTTATTAAATTAGGTACTTTAGATAAAAAACTTAGTTCTTTTTCTGAGACTCCTTCAAAACTTATTTCACCATTACTGTCTTGATACTCTACTCCACAGGCAGCTAAACCTCTTAAATATAGTTCTTTGTTTTTAGGCTCAGTAGTGCTCCTCAAACTCCTCTCTATTATTCTGTTAACTCCTCTTGGACCTTCATGTTCCCCGCAAGTTAATACAAAGAATTCCTCGGCAAATTCTTTTGCTGCATAGATATATTTGGATTTTAATTCTCTAGTCATTGGATCTTTAACTAAAGGGATACAAACTCCGTCAATGTCTTGAATAAATAAGATATTTTTAGAAGAAATTAATTGTTTTTGTTCATTTAAATTACTTGCCATATATTCCATACTTATAATTATTTTTCTTTTAATTCTCATTTTCTTAGAAATTATAAATTAAAAAACTCAATATTTTCAATAAATAATTTGCTATGGTCAAAAATTGCTTTAATGTAGAAAAATGTTGGTATGGGTTAGAAATTAAAAAATTATCAAGAGTTTCCAAAAATGAAGAATAATTTCGTAGAAAACATCAAAGATGAAAAATATTTTTATTCATTGATTGAAGATATAGAGAATAGCAAAGTTGGATTTTACAGTGTTGGTTTATATCCTGCATCACTAGCATACAACTGTGCTATGCATGGAAAATCAAATAATATTCTCTTGGCTCCTAGGGAAGATAGAGATTTGTTAGGTGCTTTCTCAAATGATGTTATTTCTGATATGGATAATGAGATTATTGAAAAGATTAAGAGAATGGGGAATTATTCTTCAGAGGGAAAAATAAAGTCTTTTGATCTAAAAGATCTTCTCTTGAAATGTGAGATAGTTATTCTTGCTTCAAATAGTAATCACATACAAGATGATGTTAAAAATGCTTTAGAACTCAGAAAAAATTTAAAAAGAGAAAATGTGGTTCTTGGCTGTCTAGTCGGTTCTTTTTGTATTGATAATAAAAATAACAACCCTTTTATTCTTTGTAATAAATATCCAAATTTAGCTTTTTTTACAGGATTTCATCGTCACGGAGCTTTACGAAATCCTAATGATAGTTTTACTGCAAATTTTTGCCATCCTGATGCGTTAACAGCATTAATAGGTGCACGCATTTTGAATCAATTATCACCGAAAATTCAAGTTTCTCCTGGAGTTCACAATATTGAATGTCAATATATAAAATCAATTAAAAATATCTCATCAATATTTGCAGGTTTTGTAAATAACTTTCATTCCGATAAGCCAGGAATGCTGCCTACCATTAATACGATTTTGTTAACTCAATGTCTAGATCAGGCCGCATCAGTATCAATAAAAGTTAGAAAAGAAAATGAATTAGAGAATAAATATCTTTCATTAAAAGAACTTGGTTATGGTGAAGAAATAATAAGTGCAAGGGAAATAATTAATGATAAATTTTGTGAAAAAGGAGATTATACTTTTTCTCAATTAAATGCTGTTAAGGCTGATGTCCTAGGGAGTATGACTCTACCAACTGAAGGAAAACCAACACGTAATTTTCAAGCAGGACAAGTTTTATCAGATATGCTTTTGCAACTAAACAGATGTCCAAAAGATGTCTCAGAATTTGTAAATTGGTGTAATAAGTACTCTCTCAGTCAAGGAGGTTTAGAAGGTCTAAAATCTTTAAAATTTTGGCCAGATATTTATAAAGAATTCAAAATCAAAAATAACAATTGTTCAATGATTAATCTGATTTATTTATGCTTTAATGCTAATTCAGAAGAAAAAAAAGAAATTTATAAGGTTTTAATTAGTTCAGAAGAAATCACTAATTTTTGCCAAGAATCTGTGAAATCTGAATTATCTTTCGAACTAAATGAAAAATTAGAAGGAGATTATCTTTTTGATGATATTGAAAACTTTTATAAGAAATTATTTATTGACAAAGAACAAAACGCCCTTAAAAAAAATAAATACATTAATCAAATTTCTAAAAAAAATCCTAGTTATATCAATGTAATGAAAATTATTAATAAATATTTTAATAATTGATTATTTTTCTAATTTGCTAGAAAGCAAAATTCTTAATTTATTTACTAATCTTGATTGCAGGGTTAGAATTATTATTGTTTAAAAGGTTTTTTTTTGAAAAAGGAATTAACTCATCGTTCTCATGAACTTAAAGCTCTTGGTTGGAATCAAGAAGACTTATCAAGATACGAAGATTTATGGGACTACAGTCAAAGATGGGGATTAATAAATTTAGAAAGAGAAGACAGACAGTTTTTAAAGAAGGCAGAAAAGTTACTCCCAAAGATCCAAAATAAAAAGATATCCGTTAAAAAAACTATTGAAGAAAAATCTTATTATCTATGGTTAAATTTTTACCTCGATGAAATTAATATTTTTAGTAATTCTAATCTTCCAAAAAATAAATATGGTGTTTGGACACTTTTAATTGAAGAGGAAATAAAACTTCTTAAGGAATTACAACCAGTTATGGGTCTTCCAGATACTTTAAAAGCTAAGAATCTATTCGAAAATAGAAAAGAGCTTATAAATAAAGCTTTTAGCGAATTTGATGCTAAGAACAATGATAAGTGTTTCAATTTTGATGAGGTTCTTAACAACTCTGAAAAAGATGTAGGTAAGAATTGGAAATCAATTACTGAAAAAGATCCTAATGCTAATAAAACTTTTCCAATAATTGATTCTGTAAATATTGAGAAACTCAGATCTGCGATTAAAGATGATTTAAGCTCATATATGAATGATAATTACCCCTCATTAAAAAAGGATTTATAAATTTTTATCTTTTTTTTGTTTTTTTTTGGGACTTTTTTAAGTTAAATAGATAATAGGATTATTTAAAAATTTTGAGCAACCAAAAGTTCGAGACTCTTCAGTTACATGCAGGTCAAGTGCCTGATCCAACTACAAATTCTAGAGCAGTACCCATTTATCAAACTAGTTCTTATGTCTTTGATAATGCTGAGCATGGCGCGAATCTTTTTGGATTAAAAGAATTCGGAAATATTTATACTCGACTTATGAATCCCACCACAGATGTCTTCGAAAAAAGGATGGCAGCTTTGGAGGGAGGAATGGCAGCACTTGCAACATCCTCAGGTCAAGCTGCTCAATTCTTGGCAATAGTGAACTGTATGACTTCAGGGGATAATTTTGTCTCTACTTCTTTTCTATATGGTGGGACCTACAATCAATTTAAAGTACAATTTCCAAGATTAGGAATAGAAGTTAAATTTGCAGATGGCGATAGTATCGATAGTTTTAGAAATAAAATTGATGATAAAACCAAAGCAATATATGTAGAATCAATGGGAAATCCTCGATTCAACATCCCGGATTTTGAGGGACTCTCTGCTTTGGCGAGGGAAAATGGAATTCCCTTAATAGTGGATAATACCCTTGGTGCTGGTGGTGCTTTAATAAGACCAATTGATTTTGGTGCAGATGTTGTTGTGGAAAGTGCAACAAAATGGATCGGTGGACATGGAACAAGTATCGGAGGGGTTATTGTTGATGCCGGAACCTTTGATTGGGGAAATGGTAAATTTCCACTAATGAGTGAGCCAAGCGCTGCTTATCATGGGCTCGTTCATTGGGATGCTTTTGGTTTCGGTAGTGATATCTGTAAATCTTTGGGAGTTCCTAATAAT
Source organism: Prochlorococcus sp. AG-347-M18 (assembly GCA_003281165.1). Lineage (GTDB taxonomy): Bacteria > Cyanobacteriota > Cyanobacteriia > PCC-6307 > Cyanobiaceae > Prochlorococcus_A. The sequence goes on along the minus strand of QCCT01000002.1, from coordinate 78,779 downwards.
AGAAATATAGCTTTTGCGTTAAGAGCAAGACTTGAATGCCTCAGAGACTGGGGATCAGCTCAAAGTCCTTTTAATTCTTTCTTGCTATTGCAAGGTTTGGAAACTCTCAGTTTAAGAATAGAAAGACAAACTTCTAATGCTCTTGAATTAGCAAAATGGCTTGATTCTAATTCTAATGTAAGTAGTGTTAATTATCCTGGCCTAGAATCTGATCCATATTACTCTAGTGCCCAAAAATATACTACTGGAAGGGGAATGGGTTGCATGCTTATGTTCTCTCTCAATGGGGGTTATGAAAATGCAGTAAAGTTTATTGATTCCTTAAAATTGGCGAGCCACCTCGCTAACGTAGGGGATTCAAAAACATTAGTAATTCATCCTGCTTCAACAACTCATCAGCAATTATCTGAAGAAGAACAACTATCTGCAGGTGTTACTCCCACTATGGTGAGAGTTTCTGTAGGAATTGAACATATTGATGATATAAAATCAGATTTCGAACAAGCACTTTCACAAATCAAATAGGAAAGGAGATTTATTGGCTTTAATAATTCCTAGTAACTATCACAAGATTAGTGATGTTGAGAAAAATCATATATCTTGGATCGAACCAGAATTGGCAAAAAGACAGGATATACGTCCTCTTAGGATTGGTATTTTAAATATCATGCCTCTAGGTAAGCAGTATGAATTTAACTTGCTACATCCACTTGGTTTATCTCCCCTTCAAATTGAGCCAGTTTGGATAAAACTTAAAACTCACTCTTATAAAACATGGGATCTTAATCATCTGAATAATCTATACATTACTTGGGAAGAAGCAAATAATCCAGAACCGTTAGATGGAATCATTATTACTGGAGCACCTATTGAACATCTAGCCTTTGAGGAGGTTAAGTATTGGGATGAATTTGTAAAAATTGTAAATGAAGCCAGAAATTCTTGTGCGAGTACTCTTGGATTATGTTGGGCTGGCTTTGCGCTGGCTTATTTGGCAGGGGTCGATAAGAAAGTTTTTGGTAGGAAATTATTTGGGGTATTCCCTTTAAAAAGTCTTGTCCCTGGACACCCTTTGATGGGTACTCAAGATGATGAATTTATTTGTCCTCAAAGTAGATTTGCTGGATTACCAGATTTGGAAATGGAGAAAGCTCAAAAAGAAGGGAAATTGAATTTGTTGGCTTATGGAGAAAAAGTTGGATATACAATATTTGAATCTAATGATCAAAAACAACTTATGCATTTAGGTCATCCTGAATATACGGTGCATAGAATTATTAGTGAAATTGAAAGAGACAAAGAAAAGGGAGATGTTCCTCCTCCTAAAAATTTTGATCCAAATAGTTCAAAAACCGCTTGGAGGTCTCATAGGAATTTGCTTTTTCAACAATGGCTTTGGTTCTGTTATCAACAAGTTAGTCTTAATTAACTTTTTTAATGAGCGTTTTCTATACCACCTAGTCTTTCAAATAAGTTAAGACTTTCTTTATTTAATCCTACAATTTCAACTTTAGAACCACCATTCTGGAACTTTCTAATAATTTGCTCAAGAGCAACAACGCCACTTTGATCCCAAATATGAGCTAAAGACATATCAATTACAATATTTTCTGGATGTTCATGGATATCAAATCCTTGTAAGAAATAAATTTTACTTACAAAAAATAATTGTCCTTTTACTTTGTAGGTAGTCAAATTATTTTCTTTAGCTCTTGAAACAATTATAACTTTTGCGACTTTTCTGCTGAAAAGGATTGCAGCTAATGAAACTCCAGCAATAACTCCAAGTGCAAGATTATGAGGTTTTGTCAGCATTGTTACCGCAAAAGTCATAAGCATTACTGCAGTATCACTTTTAGGTATCTTTCTAATATTTTTTAATCCATTTATATCTGCTGTACTTATTGCGATCGTTATCATGATTGCTACTAAAGCAGCCATTGGTATTGCTCCAATCCAAGACTTCAAGAGGATAATCATAATTAGTAGAGATATACCTGAGGAGAGAGTTGATAATCTAGATTTACCACCATTTTCAGTATTCATAACAGATTGCCCAACTAAGGCACATCCTGCCATTCCACCAAATAAGGATGCCACAATATTTGCGATTCCCTGTCCTCTTGCTTCTTTATTTTTATTAGAACTTGTATCAGTTACATCGTCTAAAATGTCTTGAGTTAAAAAGGTTTCCATTAAACCCACGAGAGATATTGCAAGTGCAGTCGGTAAAATAATTCCTAATGTTTCAAGACTAAAAGGTACTTTTCCATTTTCTATTGATCCAAAAGGAAGAGAAATACTTGGTAATCCATCAGGTAATTTACCCAAATCGCTAACTGTTGGGACATCTAGATTCAAGAATATGCTTATGAGAGTAATTACTACTATCGCGATAAGTTGAGAAGGGACTACTTTTGTGATTTTTGGAAGCCCATAGATAATTATTAATCCTAGGATTACAAGAATCCAAACTACTGGGATCTGAGAGTTAACTGGATACTGACTCAAAGTTTGTTCAATTAATCCTTTTGATTCTTTAATACCTATTCCTAACTGAGGCAGTTGTGCCTGAAATATTAAAAGCGCCAGTGCATTTACAAATCCACTTAATACTCCCGTCGGCACGAATCGCATTTGATAGGCAAGTCTTAAATATCCCCAAAGAATTTGGAAAATTCCAGTTAATATTCCAGCTGCAATAAGATATGGGACTCCTAATCCAGGAGCTTGTGATTCTCCATAAGCAACAAGTCCAGTCATCAAAAGAGCTGTTGAACCTGTAGCTGAAGTGATCATCCCCCTTCTTCCTCCAACAATCGCAATTGTTATAGATAAGCAAAATGCACCAAAAAGGCCAACTTTAGGATCTACACCAGCAATACCTGAAAAAGCAATTGCTTCTGGGATCATTGCAAAAGCAACAACTAAGCCTGAGAGAATATTTGACTTTGGATCATCTAACCAATTTTTAGATAAATATCTTGAGAAATTTGACATTTTAAGTTTCTTTATAATTAAGAAGTTACCTCATAAAGGAGGCAAAATACCTTGTGGGTCAAAAATATTCTTTAAAGTTTTTAATTCATTGATTCTATCTCCAAAGGCTAATGTAATTTCTTCATCATGCGAATTCAAATGATTATGCAATTGGGCTAAGTGAATATTTGGATAAAACTTTTTTAGCTTGCTCCACGATTTATAAATCCATTCCAAAGCTACTTCTTTTTCTTTAAGATCATTTTTTTTCCATGATGCATAAATCCATGGTTTCCAAGTGCTTTTTCTATGAACAAAAAAGCTTGAGCCATGATTTAACTTTTTAGTTTTGCAACCTAATTGTTGAGAAGCAATGTAACAGGAATTATTAGGTTTATTATCCATTATTTCATCCAAACATTTTATGAAAATTGGGATATCATTTTTTAAATCTTCTCCAAGAAGACTAATTACCTCAGAATGGTTATTTGCATTCAGCTCATATAAATTCAATTCCTTAGGGAAGAAATTTATTTTGTTAAAGTTTTCATAAAATTGTTTTTCTAGAGTAGGGAATTTGTCTAGAAGTATTAGGTATTCTTCTGTTCTTTCATCCTCTAAATTATTTTTGAGTTCAGCAAAAATATATATGTAAATTTTTTGGGCATAAATCCATTGAAGACTAATATTTTCTGGAAATTCCTCTGATAGGTTTATTATTTCTGTAAGTTCATTTAGATTTACAAATCCTTCAATGACCTTAATTGAATTAGATTGGATAGTCTTAAGTTCTATTTCGGTAATAATTGAAAAGAAGGGTGCTGCGCCTTTAATTCCCTCCCAAATTAATTGTTCTTCTGTATTTAGTTGATTTTTTCTTAAAGAAATAAATGTGCCATTGCCCAAGAAACCTTTTATTGATTCAATATTATCAATGGCTAATCCGTAGGTTCTACTGAGCGGGCTTACTCCACCAGTAAGTATATATCCTGCTCCAGGAAGTTTAGACAGTCCTATTGGAAAACTTCGATTATATTTTTGTAAATGATTTAATAGATCCCCCATTATTACACCACCCCCAATTGTTACTAAATTGGTTTTTCTATCAAGATGAATTTTGCTGTGATTTTTTCTTAGATCAAGAGTTGTAAAACCATTTTTTGCACAGCTAGAAGTTGTACCTCCACTACACACGCAAAGGTGCTCGAATTTTTCGTAAGAATAGTTATCCTCATTAAATAAGGATTCATCCACGTCATAAATTAATTTCTTTAATTTTGCATCCTTTGAGTTGATATTTGGAACTTCAAGCAAGTTATTATTATTTTTCACTACATGATATTGTTCTTTACTATTATGGTATAAGTAATAATTTGAATTTGGATAATTTAGATTTGAAGTTAAATAATCAAGTCGGGATACTTATCTGTGGACATGGAAGTAGAAATAAACTAGCCATTACTGAATTTCAAGAATTAACTAATTTCATCCAAAAAAGATATCCAAATTTTTTAGTTGAATATGGTTTCTTGGAATTTGCTAAACCTTCGATTGTTGATGCTTTAAACAAGTTAAAAGATCTTTCTATAAAAAAAGTAATTGCAATACCTGCAATGCTTTTCGCTGCTGGCCATGTAAAAAATGATATACCTAGCCTGCTTATGAATTATTCAAGTAAAACAGGGATTGAAATTATTTATGGAAGAGAATTAGGTATTAATAATTTAATGATTAGTGCAGCTTGTGAAAGAGTAAAAGATGTATTTAAACAAAATAATAATCTCAAACCTGAAGAATCATTATTAGTTGTTGTGGGTAGAGGCTCTTCTGACCCTGATGCGAATTCCAATGTTTCAAAAATTACGAGAATGATCGTAGAGGGTATTGGTTTAGGGTGGGGGGAAACAGTTTTTTCTGGAGTAACTTTCCCACTTGTTGAACCTGGCTTGAAAAATGTTGTGAGACTTGGTTATAAAAATATAATTGTTTTCCCTTATTTTCTTTTCTCAGGTGTCCTTGTTACAAGAATAAAAAGGCAAAGTGATTTAGTTGCGATTAATAATCCAAATATTTCATTTATACATGCAAAATATCTTTCGTCACAGTCTTATGTGGTCGACACTTTTGTAGAAAGGATTGAAGAGATTCTTAATAACAAAAGTAATAATTTTATGAATTGCTCAACTTGTAAATATAGATCAAATTTATTTGGCTTTGAAAAAGAAGTTGGAATGGTCCAAGAAAGTCATCATGACCATGTAGAGGGCTTGGGTATCAGCTGTGATTTATGTGATCCTGAATGTAATGGTGCTTGTGAAATACAAAATCAAATCCCAACTCATAATCAAGAAAAATCAGATACAGGAGTAGGCGATTACTTAGAACATGAACATGTAGAGGCTCATCAACATGAACATAATCACCCACACCATCACCATAGTATTTATCCAAATTCAAAACACCCTTTAGGACCTGTCACGCTTCGCTTGCCTAATAAAGACTAAATCTTAAGAAAATCCGTTGAAATCAATGAATCACCTGTCTCTTTCTCGACTTAGTCTTAATAGACTCACTACATATAAGTATTCTTAATATAAAATCGTGAAAGTATTTTGAGCTAGATTTTCCACAATTTGCAGGTTGTTTTCCACGTCCAAATCCACACTGGATTAGAAATGGCAGTATTTTTTAAAAAAAACAGGACTTCAACATTATTGTTGACTTTTTTTTAAGTTCTTTTCAATTTCCTTATTTGAAAAAGAAGTTTTTTAAAAACCCACTTATTACATGAGTCTTATTTGATAATTTGAAAAGTTTACCAGAAGATTTTTCTTGATATTTTTAGAGAAAAATATCATTATTGTTGATGTAGAAAAATAAATTTATGGATCAAATTAGCCAAACAAATTTAACTGATAAGAAACTCGTAGAGTGCTCTTCAAAAAATGTCTCATTAGAAACAGAGCTTTCAGAAACTCTTTATAACACTATGAAAGATTTCGTATTAAGTAATCCGACTTGGGATCAGTATAAGCTTATAAATTCAGCATTAGCTACTTTTCTTGTTCAAAATGGTTGTAAAGATAATTCTGTCTCAGAAATTTATTTAAATCAATTATTTACACCCTCTAAGTCTTTTTAATATTTAAACAGGCTCTTCTACTCAAGGCCATCATTGTAAGTGTGGGGCTTTGCCAAGATGATGTGGGCCAGCATGCTCCATCTAGTACAAGTACATTCTTACATCTCCACAATCTATTAAATTTATCAACTACGCTATTTTCTTCATTTAACCCCATTGGTGCTCCCCCTACCTCATGAATATAATATCCGGGAGGAGGAGGACTATCTGAAAGTGCAATCAAATTTTTTGTAAAAAAACTACCTAATGGAATATTCATTAGTTCATCAATATTTTTTATTTTCCCATTTGCAGCTTTGACTGATTTTTGTATTGTTTTTTCCATATGTTTTGCCATATTTAACTCATTCTCGCTCCATTCGAATTCAATGTAGGGAATTGGTATTCCCCATTCATCTGTTTTTCTTGAGAGAGAAACTGAGTTTTTCTCTTTAGGAAGGACTTCACCATGGGCGATAAGAAAACCAATGGATTTGTTTGCGTCTTTTTGCAACGATTTAGGTATGCCTAATCTATCTATTGCCCCCCAGATTCCATAACCTCTATGGAAATTTATGTCGTCAATTTCTGGTAAATTTGAACCAAAAGGAATAAAGAAGCTTCCAGCTCCAGAAAGATCGGGAGGATTATCTAGTGATTTTTCTGAGTTTTTTGCTTTTGGGACTGAAAAAAATCTACAGATAGATATGTGATCCATTAGGTATTTACCTAATTTCCCAGAATTATCTTTAAACCCTGAGGAATTTAATTTGTATTCTGAGTTCAGTAGTATTCTCAGTGTTGAAATTGTTGATGCGCAAAGAAGAATTAAGTCACAATCCAATACTTCTTTGTGTCCATTTTCTAGGTTTACAATCGTTAGTTTTGAGGCAAGCTCTGTTATCTTATTAATTTCAAAAGACTCCACTAGGTAATTAGAGATTATTTGTACATTTCCAGTATCTAAAGCTTTTTTTAAAGAGCTTCCTACGCTAGAGGACTTGGGCCAATTTTTTTCTTTTGCAGATGAATTACGGTCAAATCCTCTTGATTGGATAAATGGATAGTTTAATTTTGATTTTACTTTGCTGCCAAAAATATTTTCGTTTTCTGTAAGAGGAATTTCACCAATATATTTACCGTTTGGGACCTCCTTGATATCATCTTTTCGTCCATAAATTCCGCAGAAATTTTCAATAAAATCGTAGTGCGGGGAAATTTCTTCGTATGAAATAGGCCAGTTTGGCCCGAATCCGTCTTTTTTAGCCGGATGAAAGTCTTCTGAGGAAAGTCTTAATGTTATGCCTCCCCAAGTTAATGATCTCCCCCCATATTGTTTACCTTGTGTCCAAAGAAATGGCTTTTTTTTGGGGAATTCATAAGGATGCTTCAATTCATTTGAATATAAGTCAGGATTATTTTTCCAATAACCAGGATGTTGGCACTGATTGGCATGTTTTTTTGTTATGACTCCTGATAATCTTTTTAATGTACTTTTTGGCTCATGATTACTAGCTTCATGCCTTTTAACTTGAGGCCCTGCTTCTATTACTAAAACTTTGAACCCTTGTTCTGCCAATGTAAGTGCTGCTATTCCTCCTGTAGCTCCAGAACCAACCACAATTGCATCATAAGGACTTATATCCAAAACCTATTTCGTGATTTGCTATTTAAATAAATATAGCATTCAGTAAATAATTAATTTTTAGATTTCAGCTTAAGAAGTTAGAATTTATTGAAATACTACTCAAACAAATGAGATTTATAATTTTAACTTTTTTAATAGTTGTTTTAACCCTCCCTTCTAGAAGCTTAGCCGCGTTGGATTATGGTAAACAATCTTTAGTAGGGGCTGATTTTTCTGGATCTGATTTAAAAGGAGCAACTTTCTATTTAACTGATTTACAAGACGCAAATTTGTCAGGTTGTGAGCTCCAAAATGCGACACTTTACGGAGCAAAATTGAAGGATACTAATTTAAGTAACTCCAACTTAAGAGAAGTAACTTTAGACTCGGCTGTACTAGACGGAACAGATTTATCAAATACTAACTTGGAGGATTCTTTTGCTTATAGCACCCAGTTTGAAAATGTAAAAATACAAGGTGCAGACTTCACAAATGTTTTTTTGCCAAAAGATATTATTAGGAAATTTTGTGAAAGCGCTACTGGAACTAATCCAATTACAAATAGAGAAACCAGAGAAACTTTAGAGTGCGATTACATTTAAATTTATGCACATACAAGTTCTTTTTTAATCTTTCTTTGTTTATAAAGTGATCTTCCAACAGGCCAACCTAAAGTAGATAAATGTTTCATTAAAGAACCTGAGTATTTGAAATAAAAATTGTCCGAATATTTGATGCCAAGTTCATTTAGAGTTGTTATTAATAAACATAGATCTTTCTTTCTGCCTTTTTTCATATCCAATAATATCAATGCTTCACTTGATAATTTTTTTTCTAGTACCTTTTCATTTTCAGCAAAACCAACTTTAAGTGAATTAAATGCATCAGAGTAAAGAGTATAAATTATTCCATCTTTAGATTTATCTATAGAAGTATCTATATTAAATCTTGATGACATTAATGTTTTGTATCCTTTAATGATTTTTCTGTTATTCATAATTATTTAATTTCATCCTGAGCTAATTCGTATTTCTCCAATAGATTGTTTACTTCTGCTAGTGCAATCCTCTTTTGACAGGCCGAGTCATATCTATTTACTGCTATTGAAGGTATTGAACCTTTGCTTTTCATTTCCCTTATACCAGTTTCTAAACATTGAAAAGCAACACTTGATAGATCTCTTCCTTCTGCTGCGGCCCAAACTTTCAAAAGATAAGTAAGATTTGATGGTACTGAGATCTGTACTTTGTTTGAATTTGAAGTATTTAATGCAATATCATCAAGACTAATTTCTTTAGAGGAAATGGTTTCTTTAACTTTTTTCTTCAAAAATTTTACTTGGCTTATAGTGTCCTCTTTATTCTTTATTTTTTGTTCTATTTCAAATAACTCTTCTTCAGAATTAATTAAAGCTTCTAATGCCCATTTAGCATCATCTTTCGTAACCGCGGTTCTATCAAGCCATTCATCTCTTATTTTTGACCAATTACTAGGCATAAGCTTTATAAGATAATTCTATGATATATAAATCTATATAGATTGTCTACTCATTCTGAATAGATTTAATATAGATTGCTTAAAGTTTAATTTTATTTTTGATAATTCCTCGTCTTAAAAATAATCTTTTACAATAACTGAAACTGCAGAATCCATCCAATGTGATCTTAGAGGTATTTTCGCCAATGGAAAACGATATATTTGATAATTCAATCTTTTTAAAATTTAGTTATTTGTTTATTTAATTAAAAACTTCTGAGCTTTTAATCTCTTTCAATAAGTTCAATTTTATAACCATCAGGATCCTCAACAAAAGCCAAGACAGTAGTACTGTTTTTCATTGTTTTAGGTTTGGTTGTTATTTTACAACCATTTTTTTCTAATCCTTGGCAAATTAGATGAATATCTTTTACTCCAATAGCTATATGACCATATTTATCTCCAAGCTCATAGTCTTCAGACTTTTTGTCCCAGTTATAAGTTAATTCAATTACTGAGTTTTCTTTTTCTGAGCCATAACCAACAAATGCCAAAGTGAATTTTCCATGAGGGTAATCCTTTTTTCGTAATAAATTCATTCCTAATCTATTGACGTAGAAATCAATGGATTTATCTAAATCTCCAACCCTCAACATTGTATGTAGGATACGCATTTTGAATTATGAACCTGAATCAATTATCTAATATTTAATAACCATCTGCCAAAGTTGATTTTTTCGAAAGTAAGTCTTTTTATTATGTTCAAAAAATTAGGTTAAAATACTGATACTTACGCTATCAAATATTGAATCAGATATTCCAGAGACTCTCATCAGTATTCTTGTACACTTTGCCATTAAAGGCATCTATACCTTTTGGATATTATTTGTTTTATAAATATTCTTTTTTAAAAATACTTTTATTACTAACTTTCCCAATAGCAATAATTGAAAAATCATTGCCTTTTGGTAGCTTTTTATTATTTATAATTTTGTTTGCTGGATTAGCAAGAAATCCAAAAGTTCCCTATTTCGTTAGATATAACGCATGTCAAGCATTACTCATAGATATTGCTTTGATAATAATTTCATATCTCTTGCGAATAATTCCCATAGTTGAATTAGGCTCAATTATTTTTATATCTACACTTTGTATTTTTATATATTCGATTTTTCAATGTATTTATGGAGTTGAACCTGAAATTCCCTTAATTAGTAAATCTGTAAGAATGCAAATTTAAAAAGATTTATTGGTTTACTGACTTTCTTCAGCACTCATTCAGAATAGATTCCCATCTTTGTTGACTTGCCTTTATTGCTTGCATTGGTGGATTAGCTCCCTCTATTTCAAAGGCTTTAATTAATGATTTATTAGCTAATAGTCCTAATCTTGCTGCCTCTCTTTGTCGAGAGCATACTTTTTTTCTTGATCCCTCTTTTAGACTATTTTCGATTTCTTTAAGAATCTGGCTAGCTTCATTCGATTTAGAATAAAAATCATTCATGTACACATCAAGTGCCGTATCAGCAAGTATTCTTACTGGAGAGATTATTGTGACTAAGCACACTATAAAACTTGTAAATACAAATATTTTCATAAGAATCTTAAGTAAATTTTTTGCCCGATCTCTTTAATACTAAATAAAAGGTTAGAACGCTAATTGTTCCAGATGGGCCTATTAAAACATGCCAAAATTGATCGCCACTAATTGAGAGCCTTGTTCCAAAGAAAGTCGTAAAAAAAATACCAAATATTGGGTAAAGGATAAAAAGCCAATCTTTAAAAACTCTTTGCCAATTAATAATTAGAAGGATACTAATTATTACTTGAAAAAGAAGAGAAATAGATTTATCAAATAAAAAATATGAGATTATTGAACATAAAGAAATACAAAAATTAGTTTTTTGAATAAATTTATTTTTTATAACTGATATCGATAAAAATGTTAGCCCTAAAGATAGGAAAGAATAAAATAACCAATTAAATAAAGAGGAATGATCTACATAAATCCAAGATGTTTGGGTATGATCTATCATTTCAGAAATCGATGCCAATCCTAAAAAAATAAAACCGAAAGGTATGAAGTTGTTCTTTCTTATATGTTGGAATTTATTGATTGATCTAATTCCTAATAATATTGGGATAATTGCCGCTTGAAAATGGGCTAATAATAAAATTGAAAAAAACAATAAAAATTCTTAAACTCAATTCATTTAAAATTTAAACAGAAAACCTGTTTCAGGCTACCTTAGTAAAGAAAGGTACCATTGCCCGATTACTATAATTAATATTGTAAGAACGAAAGGGAAAGCAGGATATCTTGTTTGAAAATTAGCAGGAGGCCAAGGAGACCAAGAAATCAGTCTTCCTTGAGGTTCATTAGAATAAGTCAATTTTTTTGTTTTTGAAGACTTAGATGTGTTATACGCGAATCCCTTACTCATTATCTTTTTTACTAAAAACAAATAATAACAAGAATAAAAAAGAAGAGTGTAAAATTTGATTATAAATTTTAATTACTAGGGCTTTAATAATGCAAGTTATTATTTACAGCAAATTTTAGTCTAAGCCTTGTTTCTGTTGAAGGAATTTTAATTAAACAAATTATATTTAATTCAAATTATTGAGAATTTCCTTTAAGAAATAATTTGAAGTTGTTCCAATAATGCAAAAATATACCAGTTGAAAGTAAAAATTCATAAATTTCTAAATCATTTCTTATGTGTTCTACTGTGGAAGCCCATGAGATTTCATAATAGAAAATATATAAAGCTGTGATTAAGAAAAATAAGCTTAATTTTTTATTTGGGATTGAATTCAAATATGGCCACTTTCTCCAACCTATCCAACCAAATAAAAGACAAATTGCAATCAAGATAGGATCAAGAAAGTAATCATGAAAAAACGGAAGATTATGTAAATTAGTTTCACTTTGAATACTTATTTTTGTTAATGAATCTAGTGATAAACCAGTTATTCTCTCCCCCCAACTTATTTCCTCAGCGGCAACGAAGAAGCAGAAAGCGCTGAGAATTAACCAAATAAATGAATTTATTGTATTTTTATGTTTACTTTTGAAATAGATAAAAAAACCAAATATTGATGAAATTAAGTATTCAGAAAACTGAAGCCACTCCAAAGGACCATCTTCAAGTTTTAATAAATCAAACCATGTTAAACCAACAATATTTTCCCCATAAGGAAGAATATAAACAAATCCATAAATAAAAAGAATGTAATAAATGGGGAATAAATTCACCTCCGAAGATATTTCACCCCATGGTGTTTTAATTAATTTCAAAATTTAATTAATATTTTCTGAAAATATTCTATAACAATCCCGAAAGGGGAAAATAATGTAGAACTTTTTACATGCAAAATAATTAATAATAAAATATCTTTTTCTATTAAGCACTTTTGATAATAAAGAGAAGCGAAAAATAGTAGAAATATGCTCCAAAAAGTGAATACAGAATTATCAATCTTTTATTTATTTCCGATGATGCGATGAAATAGCTTCCTAAGGAGAAAGGCAATATTGGGAAAGTACGTATTATTAATATGAAAATTGGTTTGAAAGTAATATTTTCAAATATATTTTTAAGTCGATGATTTATTATATTTTTTTTCAAAGGAATGTTTTTTGAAAATCTAAAGTTTGTTTTTCTGAGTAGTAAGATTTGAGCAACCCCTAAAGTAGTTAAGATTGGTGCAAAAAAAATAATATATTTCAAACCGAAAAACTTTATCAATATAAAGTCAAATACGATGGATAAAGGTAGGCCTAGAAAGATAGAAATAATATTTATTAATGCCAAATATCTATATTCAATGTCAATTATTATATTCTCAAAGCCATTGTTGTATCTAAGAAAAAAAGCAAATAAATAAATGATTATATAAAAAATAAAAATTTTAAAAATTGTTGATTTTAAATTTAAATTTTTTCTAGACATATTAAATTAAATATCCCCAAATATTTATCAAAGAAGAATCTTTCAAAACTTCTAGTTATACTAATCAACTTACCAATTCTTGTATTGAAAGAGTGCCCTCCGCTTAATAAATAAGAAAATGGCATCATATTCTTTTTTTGAATCAAAGAAAACCTAGGAAATAAACGTTTGAATTTCTGATAATCCCTCTCAAAAATTATCCATGAGAGTGCTTGATTTGAGTCTAGTAGTGGATCTTTGGATTCAAATTTCCATTCAATTTGTTTTGTATCAAAGGGTTCGTGTCCTATAAGTTTATAGACCAACCTACTCCAGTAATTATTGCTTGGTTCAATCATAATTATTCTTCCTCCAACCAAAAGAGACTTTTCTGCTGATTTCAAAAATAATTCTGGATCACTTATGTGATGAAAAACATTAACTAAGATTAAATTTGATATTTGGTTTTCAAAGCTTTTTCCTATATCCATTGCATTAAGTTTGAAATCAGTATTTGAATTTAAAAAAACATCTGTTTTTTTAATGCTTTTATTTATCTGATCTATAAAACTTGCACCGCAACCCAATTCAATATTAATCCCATTTATTTCAGAAAGAAGTTTTGAAATAAGTTCATACCATTCCTTATAAAGAAAACCTAATGCTTTATTAGACTTTTCGAAACCGAGCCTATTTTCTGTAATTATCTCACCTTTATTTGACATTTTTTAATTAGGAAATATTCAAGAAATTGAAATGTGAAATAAGTTATAAACAGTTCTTAAATTCAATTTTTAAATTTAGAAAGTTATTCTTTAGAACGGAGGGGGTGGGATTCGAACCCACGGTGCCCTTGCAGACACGCTAGTTTTCAAGACTAGAGCCTTAAACCACTCGACCACCCCTCCAGGTTAAATATTTAATTTAACTTTCCAATTATAACAGCATCATTAGTTCGAAAAGGAAATTTTATTTTAATTAAAAAAATTCATTTTCTTGAGCAAAGCCATTAGTTGATTGTTGCTCTAATTTTTCAATTCTTTGTTCAAGAAAATTAAGTTTTTTGTCTATTAACTCTAATCTATTTATTATTTCGCTTAATTCAATAGCTAGATTCGCATTGAATTCATCTTGTTGTTCAAGTCTTCTTTGATATATTTTTTTATATAGAAGATAATCTTTGGCTAATGATAGTTCCATGGATATTTTCTAAATTATTCTGGATTAAATAATTCTGTTTGATATTCCTCACCCTCTGGAATTGTTAATATAGTGAATTTTGGTTGATATTGATCGATTAATGGACCCATATCACAAATGATTTCTGATGTATGATCACATATTTTGAATAAATCTATATCAATTATTTCATAACAGCAAACTGGGCCATTAACAGGATAAAAATTTTTTTCGCTCCAAATTCTAAATCGATCCTTTGTGTGAAAATGTTCTCCAAAGCCAATGAAACCCTTCCCTTTAGAACAGGGCCACATTTTAATTACTCGAAAATAGTGTTTCTGCCCATTCTGATAATTCAGAGAACAGCCAAGTTTTTTTCCCTTCATTGAATAGATAACAAATAAATAACTTACGACTAACTCTACTTCGAAAGTTCGATGCATGAACTTTCTTTTACAATTTGTTATCTTAATAAGACAATTATATTCCTATTTACAAGCTTAAATTATTGTTTATTCGGCCTTATCTGCCACTTTTATCCTAAAATCCTTGGATATTTCGAAATCTGACGTATAATTTCTATTATTACTAACATGATGTAAAAGTGTCTGATTTAAATGAGATCAATCTAATTCAAAAACCTCTAAGTGAATTTAACCAGGAAGATATAAAAGCTACAGTTACCTCAGCTAAAACTGCAATAGATCTATTAGATAATATTTATTTGAACTTGCAGTCATTTAAACAGGCAAAATCAGAGTCTCTTAAATTTCAATTTAGAGATCTTATTCAACAAAAAGTTGCTGAGCTTGAATCAGGAGTTGCTTTCAATACTTTTATAAAATTATTTAATATAACCTGCGTCGATTATGAAAATAAACCCAAAAAGCCTGAGTTATTTGAGATTATTCCAATAATTCAAGAAACAAATACACCCTCTTTACCCTGGGATACTAGTTTTGGAAATTTATATATTAATGCTGTTGAAGACCAATACCTTACACTTGGTCAACAGTTTAAGTCAAAGACAGTTAGATCAGATGTGTATGCTAAGAATGTTTTAATTGCTCCAGCTGAATTTAAAAATGTTTTCAATTTGATGAGGCAAGAGACACAGAGCCTAAGATGTAGAGAGATTCTTGATATTTATTGCGCGCTGAAACTTGTAGAAGATCTAGAGGATTATTCTGTAGAAATTAATGATCTCAAAAATCCTAAAATTAGTGCTAATGGGGAAAGTAAGGAATCTTCCGAATCTTTAAAAATATTCAAACAAGAAATTACTACACTTTGTATAAAGTATTTTAAAGAATTTAAAAAACAATTAAATACTCAGGATTATAAAATTCCAGAAAAAAAGACAGATTGGAATGAGTTACTTTTGCTTAATTATTCTTTAAGAGATGCAATGATTAAGTTTAGATTAAAAGACATAAAATTAATTGAGAATTATTCTTTAGATACAAATGAGATACTTTGCAAAGATATAAGAGCATTTTTAATTTCTAAAGATAAAAGTCAATTAGAATTGCCAAGCTCCCATGTCATATCGAAAATTGATCAAGGCCATGGTTTAGTAAAAAAAATTGGTAAATTAAGAAATTACAAATTTATGCAGGATACCTATTCAGCTTGGATAGTAAAAAAAATTGAAGAGGAAGGTTATTATCATCCTAATAATCAAAAATCAACAACATCAGAAAATATTTCAGATATATAGATCCTAAAAATTTTTACAAGATTATAGATTATTTTTGTAGTTAAGACTAAAGCAATAAATTCGTAACCAATTCGTAACTGTATGACAAGTTATCTTCAAAACAACTGATATAACTAAAACGCAAATTAATTTTCAAGACTAGAGCCTTAAAACACTCTGCCACCCCTCCAAATGAGTTATTCTGTTTTTCACTCCTAATTATTATAGCTAAAGGGGATTGAGAGACTACAATAATATTTCTAACCAAATTTGAAGGCTCTTATGAAGGAATCCTTAGGAGTGGCCTATGATATATTCCTATATTAATTGAATAGGCAAGTCTTTTTATATACGATGAATTATGCAAATTAAACTAGGGGATAAATAAAAAATTATTTTTATATTGTAGGATCAGGTTCAAAACTACCCAATATTGATTTTTCAAATTCAATTATTTCTTTTGAGCTACGCCTTAATTCTAAAAGAACCTTTCTATTCTTTTGACCTCTAAAATGAAAATGTTCGAAGTACATATCTTTTATCGATAAATTAGCTATTATATTTTCGAATTTTCCAAGTAAATCATTCCTTATAAAATAACAATCTTGAAGAAAGCAAACTAAAGAATAACCTTTTTCTCTCATCTTTGATTCAATATAGCCCAGAGGATGCTGATAAATTCTAAACAAAGGGAAGGGTTTACATATTGTGGGATTAAAATTTGAACCTCCTTCCATTAAGACGATTTTAGGTTTTAGTTCACTTGCTTCAAAAACTTCAAGGTCATAGCCGTCAATATCAATAACAAGTAAATCTAAATTAATATTTTTATTTTCCCATAACTTTTTTATTATAAGATCCAAGCTTGGATTTTTATCATTTTGAGTTCCTGTCCCAACTAATCCCTGGTAACATTTGGTTAGATTATCAGTACTTTTGTGATTAAGATTTTTCTTTAAAATCTCATATTTTTTTCTTGATGGCTCAATATATATACCTTGCCAGCCATTTTCATAAAGCCATCTAGTATTACAGTGCATCACTCCATCCCAAGCACCAAATTCACAAAAATAACCCTTATTTATATTCAACCTTTTAATTATCTCCCGTAAAATTCCGTCCTGACCGAGCTGAGAGTAAACATTAGAAAAAAATTTTAATAAACTATGTTCAGAAACTTTATTCATATCCTCTATCGTCCTTACTGGTTCACTGAAGGAAGGGTAGAGTTTTTCGTAAAGACTCTTACCGGTGAGAAAAATCTTTTTTGTAATAAACATAGAAAGTCTAAAAATTTAATAATTTTTTAATTATTAAAAAGTATTAGTTTATCATATTTAGCAAATAAATCTTAATTAAAATCCTTACTTTCCAGCAAAAACTTAAAACTATAAGATCTACAAATTTAACAAATTTAACTTTAAAATTCTGATCGATAACTTTCTAAGATCGTGTATTAAATAAATCCAGTTAATAACAAAGCAGATAGTAATGATTCTTTTTTCATATACAAATAATTAGAAATATTTTTAGAGATAATTAATAAGTTTTAGACGCATAACTTATGCGAAAGTGAGTATTAATTATTTATTGATTCTTGATTTTATACAGATATCTTCTATTGGGATAATTTCTAAATCAACTAAATCAATAGTGCCATCGATTATTAATTCTTCTAAATCCGAACATCCTTGATCAATTTCTCCATTGATAATTTCTGTATATGCTATGAGACTTTTTAGATTAGAAGTATTCTGATTTTCGCTTTCCAATGCTTTTATCATATACCTACTTCCACTTTTGTAATCGTCAAGAATAATGCTATTAATCCCAAGTAGAGAATACTCTATGTTTTCTAAAGATTTTGGATCAATAGATTTTTCTTTTATTTGTCTTCCTTGTTTCTCTAAAATATTTTTTTCTCTTACAACAGCTTTTATGGCTAGTTTGGCATATGTATATGCCTTCTTTAAATTACCATTTTCTTCGGCTTCTAAAGCTCTTTCAGTAAGAGTGCCGCATCTAGAGAACGGTGCCAATATATAAGGGGCCGTTTCATCTTCGATATAAAGTTCAGGTATTTGATCGATATCATTTTTTACATCATTAAATACATTCACAATCTCTGAAGTAACGAGTTTTTTTAATTCTGTAATTAATGTTTCATTATTAACTCCATTATCATCTATTACATCTTCCGCAAACATTTCATTAAAGATTATTGGATCAAGTAATTTTATTTTGTTGTACCACTTATCAATTTTGTTACTAATTTTTTGAATTTCTTCAAAAGATTTACCTTTATCTTCAGCTTCTTCTAATTTTTTCACAAAAAAGTAATAACTTTTTATAGCGTCATTTAGGTTTTCTTCTTGTTTATCTAGAGCCTTCTTACCGCCGCCGCCGCCCTCGCTACCATGTCCACCTGGAGAAGCTATTAAGATTTCACTTTTTTGATTATTGTTAGATTTATATAAATCAAAAACACCAGCAGCATCCAAGGTGTTAGGCATAAAAAATAAACCTAAAAAAAAAGGAAAAATTAGATTTCTTTTTTTCATAAAATTTTTTCAATAATTTATTATTACCAAATTTAAAAGAAAGATTTCTATTTATTTTCTTATCTAAATATTGAACTTCGAAACAAAATTCTATTTATGGGAGTCCTCAAAATCAGCCTGCGAACAAAAAAAGATTATCCAAAGTTGACATTTTCTTGAAACAAACCAAATAAGTTATTCCCAACGATTGCAGTGATTATTAAAACGAAGGCAACTATGGCGAAAAGAGCACTTACATCTTTTATGTCATAAGGTGCTTTAAATAAAGGTTTCTGGTCTGTCATAGTTATCAAATATATAAATGCAATTAAATTATTTTATCTTAATACTAATTAGGAGTACTAAGTGATTTTTTAGATTAAGTTTGGCCAATAAAAAAGCCACTTTTAGTGGCTTTTCTATATTAATAGGATAAATTAATTAGCTTGTGTAAGCTTTACCTCTATAAGTTAGTTCGTTGTGCTGCTTTTTAGCTGCTTCTTTGTTCTGGACGTACTTTTGTCCTCTGTAAATTAGAGTCATTTTCTAAGCTCCGGTTTCGCTTAAGTCCCCGTTCCATGGCTTAAGTCGATTTGCGGCTTGCTAAACGCAAGTTGAACGTTTTGGTAGCGGTTGCTACAATTTAATAATAACATTCAAGAAAATTATTTGTCTAGGTCTCTAATAAAAAAAGTTAATATTTTAATAATGAAATAGGTTTCTACTAAAGAAATTTATGTTTTTCTTTATGTAGTTTCTTGCAGGTTACATTTTGTTCGTTTTTGAGAAGTATTTTTTATTTAATGAACTTTTAAATGTAAAATTCTTAAGATTATAAAATTTGTTTTATGTTTTCTAGAAGCAAAAAACCTACAGTAAAAAAATCCGCAATAGTTGAAGAGACTCCATTATTTGCTCAATTATTACCATTCGCAAACAGAATGAATGACAAGGTTCAATTGGTAAATGCTTTGGCTTTTACTTTTATTATGGGATTCTCAATTTTTGGAATTGCTCTTTGGAAACTATCAGGACTGACCTAATTATTTAATTTTTGCAAAGCATCAATTTTTGATTCTTTATTTTTAATTATGGTTATTAACCATCTAGAGGCTAGCCCTCTAGATATTGACCTATTTTTTAGAAATCTGCATATGTAAACGTGTAGATTTTTTTCGTTTTTGGAGTTAAATTTTTCTTCAAAATCTAAGATATCCTCTTCAGATGTTCTTTTTCTTAGTTCATCCACTAATGCATGACTAGAGGAATCATTAAATAAGTTCCCAATATTTAAGCTTAATGTCATAAATAATTTATGTCCCTATTTAAGAGGTAGCCATAAATTAAATTTTTAAAAACTAATTTATATTTTTTATTTACAAATAATTCAAAAATTAATCTTTTGGTTTAGCAAGAGGAAGTAGGCACTTATCTGAATCACAACCTGCTGGCCCTGCTTCAGATAGTTCTCCAACATCATATTTATTAAGAGCGTCAAAGAAATCGTTATTAACTTTCCTTTCTATTACTTTATTTTGCAATGATATATATTCCTCTTTACTTATTGGTTCAAAGGGTAATCTGGGAAAAGTAGCGTTAGCACTAAATCGAGCTAGCAATGCCGCTGAAATATATCCCTCATTATTTTCTATTGCATTATGAATAGCCTTAGCTAAATCCTCGATTTCATTTTCTCTAAATTCTACGGTTGCAGAGGTATTATGCTCTGTGTAAAATTTCTGCACCTGCATGTAAAAATCAAATTGAGCTAATGCTGAGAAATTATTGATGTCTATTTGGTCAGCGCCCTCTATATTTGCCCAACTAACTTCTGTAGGGATTTCAACCAGCCATTCTGTACATCTTGGATCAAATGGATTATCGAGCAAGCAACCATTTTCATCTTTATCAGATTGAGATGGAACAACTGAGTAGCCATAATCCATGCAGGCTAGAGCAATTGGATCATTTTTCCTGAAAGTTATTCTTCTTATGAATCTTTGAGCCTTTGGAGGATGCCATCCTGGAGCTGCGCCTGTAAGAAGACTTTTAGTACCAGCCGGCTGAACTGTTGTGCATCTATTTGGTCTCCTTAGATTATGCTTATCACAATATTCCCATACAGTTTCTTTTACTATATTTCTCCAAGAATCTAAGAATTTAGCTTCCTTTTCTTTGAAAGCTTTCCCTTCTTCGCTATTTGGCCTTCCTGCTTCCCACCACTTCAACCATGGAGTCCCAAAAGCATGGACACAAAAATCAAATAATCCAGTGAAACTTACCCCTACAATAGGGTCATATTCTCTACTTTTTCTGTAACGCTCAACTTCAAATTCATGATTAAGTAAGCATGCTACAGAAAGAGCTGCTGCTTTAAAAGCTTTTTTTTGCTCTTCAAAATTTTCTGGATCAATTTGATTTAGATGAACTTCAGCCAAATTGCAGTGGAAATCATTTCCCAAGATCTCCCCACAAGGGTTAAGTCCATATCTGCTCATCCTGTGATCTAGCTCTTCTTCAGAAAATGGGCCATAACTACTATTTATCCAATTTCTCGCTTCATCCTTACCTTGTTCTGAATAGATTTCGATGAATTCCTTTCTTAATTCATCGTCTTTGAGGATATCTGCATTTGATCTTGCGATTGCTTCTGGAGCAAATTGAATAGCTCCCTCACCTGAATGGAATTGTTTTGTTACGGCATCCAGAACAGTTTGATAAGTAGGTTTAGTATGGTAAACCCTGGTATGATTAGCCATCCTAAGGGCATCTTTTTCAGGATCTATTCTCCAGTTACCATTTGCATCTTGACTCCATAGATTTTCTTTTGCAGATGCCGCCTCCTTATCATCTGAGGCAAATTGTCTCATTCCAGCACTTCTTCTTATATTCCCAGCAACTATAGTTACTGCAGCTTCATCAATTAATAAACAACACTCTACTGTACTTAATTTCCTGCCTATTGCCTTTCCAAGAAGTGAAGCGACTCTTGAGTAGAGATCTTTCAATTTAATAGGATTTGCCATGCCACCAAAACCTTTTAATGATTCTCCAGCAGGTCTAATATCTTCTAAATTTATATAAACATCAATTTCTCTTTCAAGATTTTCATTACTTGATGCCTCAAGCAGATATTTGTAGCTATCTACCCAGCCTCTTCTGCTATCTCCAACTTTGATGTGAAGTTCTTTCCCTTTGATTTCTAATGATGACTTTTCTTCTCTTTGATCTTTAGGAGTTATTCCAACTTCACTGACTGATTTAATATTTATTTTGTTTAGAACCGTAGGTAGTTTGTTTATGAAATGAGGTTCAATTATTGCTCCTGTCCCACATCCCATCATTGCTAAGTCCATCATTAATGCGAAGGCTTCCCAATCAATTAAGTTTGTTGAGGTACAGTTGTATGCTCCAGAGAAATTTTGGTTCTTATTAATCCAAGGGGTTCCGCCTATCCATAACCATCTTCCTGAAGGTTGGGCTTTTTGGTTACTTTGCATCTCTCTCATTAGGATCAATTCTTCTTCAGAAAGTTTTCCTAATTCTTTTAATCCGGATAAATTCCTTTCGCCAACTTCGCTCCAGTTCTCCCTTTTGCCAGATGAAGTTTTTCTACTGTACGATCTGAAAAAAACTGGATAAGCAGCAGGTGCAGTCTTTGGAAAATCATCTTTTTTAAGATTATTGGAATTGCTCTCTGAAGAAGCTTTATTTGGTGCAACAGTCACGATAAAAAAAACGTATGTAAATAACCCGTACTGGAAGAATAACTCTACCTGTGGCGTCTGCAACTATTCTTACCACTATTTAACGGTTTGTGTAGAATTATGTTTAATATGAAATCTTTGTTTTAAGAAAGGATATGGAAAGAATCCCTGAACCTGAATTAATGGTAGAAAAAGAGCAGGTCATTTCTTATGACGAAGCTGATTTTTCAGAAGGGGAAGTTAATCTAATTAATCAAATAAATTATTATCTTTTGAGAAAAAATATTTCTTTAGGTGAAAAAGATTTAATAGTTGATTTAGGGTGCGGCCCAGGAAATATTTCGGAGAAGTTAGCAATAAAATGGCCTAATACTGAAGTGGTTGGAATAGACGGTTCTAAAGAGATGATTTTGAGAGCAGAATATAATAAAAGTATTTCTAATAATCAAAAAAAATTAAAAAATTTACGCTACATTTGTTCTGACATCAAAGACATTAAATCAAATAATTTTTCACTAAAAAAAACAATTAGTTTACTTGTAAGTAATAGTTTGATTCATCACATTACCAATCTTGAAGATTTCTTCAACACCATAAGAAGTTTGTCTAGTAATATTACTGTGAATTTTCATAAGGACTTAAAAAGGCCATTAGACGAAAAGTCTGCTTTAGAACTCAAATCACAATGTTCAAAAAAATATAATGAGATTTTGACAAATGATTATTATGCATCTTTAAGAGCTTCTTATACTTTTAAAGAATTAAAAAATTTCACATTAGAGAATGATCTATCCTCTTTGGAT
This sequence comes from Prochlorococcus sp. AG-347-M18, assembly GCA_003281165.1. Taxonomy (GTDB): domain Bacteria; phylum Cyanobacteriota; class Cyanobacteriia; order PCC-6307; family Cyanobiaceae; genus Prochlorococcus_A. Next base: position 55,713 of record QCCT01000002.1, on the reverse strand, counting down.
GTGTTTGAAGAAGGTGATAATTATTTAATAGTCTATGGTAATGTTTAAGAACTAAATGAATGATGTTTATATTATACAAATGAACTTAAATACTAAAATTTTAAATAATAAAGAAATACTGGATGCGGTAAATAAAAGGAGAAATTTTGCTATTATTTCTCATCCAGATGCTGGGAAAACAACTCTTACTGAGAAACTTCTTTTGTATGGAGGTGCCATTCAACAGGCAGGAGCAGTAAAAGCTAGGGGTAATCAGAGAAAAGCTACTTCAGACTGGATGGAACTTGAAAAACAAAGAGGTATTTCTATTACATCAACTGTATTGCAATTTGAATATGAAAGATCAGTAATCAATCTATTAGATACACCTGGACATCAGGATTTCTCCGAAGATACTTATAGAACATTAGCTGCTGCTGATAATGCAGTTATGTTGGAAGATGCTGCTAAAGGACTAGAGCCTCAAACTAGAAAATTGTTTGAAGTCTGCAAGATGCGAAAAATACCAATATTTACTTTCATTAATAAAATGGATAGACCTGGAAGAGATCCATTTTCTTTACTTGATGAAATTGAATCAGAACTTGGATTAAATACTTTACCTATTAACTGGCCAATTGGGAGTGGCGAGGAATTTAGGGGGGTTATTGATAGATTTTCGAGAGAGGTGATTTTATTTGATAAAGCCTTGAGAGGGAAACAATCAAATGAGAAAAGATTATGTCTTGAAGATAAAGAACTATCAAAATATGTAGAGAGAGATTTACTTGAAAACTCACTCGAGGAATTGGAGGTTCTCGATGAGGCGGGATCAAAATTTGAAAAAGAGGAAGTTTTTAATGGCTCTTTAACCCCAGTTTTCTTTGGATCTGCCATGACTAATTTTGGTGTAAGACCATTTTTAGATAGTTTTTTAAAAATGGCACAAAAACCAACTTCAAGGAATAGTAATAAAGGGGATATTGAACCTGCAAGCGATGAATTTAGTGGGTTTGTTTTTAAGCTTCAAGCAAATATGGATCCAAAGCACAGAGATAGGGTTGCTTTTATAAGAGTTTGTAGTGGCAAATTTGAAAAGGATATGTCAGTTAAACATTCCAGAACGGGGAAAACAATCAGATTATCAAGACCACAAAAAATATTTGGGCAAGATAGAGAAGTAGTTGATGATGCCTATCCTGGAGATGTTATTGGTTTAAATAATCCAGGTATGTTTTCCATTGGAGATACTCTTTATACTGGTGCTCATCTGGAATATGAGGGCATACCATCCTTTAGTCCTGAAATATTTAGCTGGCTAAGAAATCCCAATCCCTCAGCATTTAAAAACTTTAGAAAGGGTGTAAATGAACTTCGAGAAGAAGGCGCTGTTCAGATTCTTTATGATTTTGATGAGAGCAAAAGAGACCCTATACTCGCAGCTGTTGGTCAACTGCAATTGGAGGTAGTAACTCACAGATTAAAAAGTGAATATGGTGTAGATGCAATTCTTGAAGCAATGCCATATCAATTAGCTAGATGGATTACTGATGGATGGCCAGCTATTGAAAAACTAGGCAGAATATTCAATTGTAAAATAGTCAAAGATTGTTGGAATAGGCCAGTTATTCTTTTCAAAAATGAGTGGAATCTAAATCAATTTGTTGAAGATAATAATCAATTAAATTTAAACAAAGTTGCTCCCGTTGTTAGTGGAGTCGAACCAATTGTTCTATAAAGTCTTAATGGATTATAAAATTAGTTAATCTGTTAGTATTGGTAAAAAATTTTGGATTCAAACAGTAGTACAAACAATAACGAAAAATCACCTTATGAAATTTTAGGTGTAAAAGAGGGTGCTGCTTTTGAGGACATTCAGAAAGCTAGAGATATTAAAGTTAAAGAGGCTGGTGAAGATTTAATTTTAAAAGCGAAAATAGAATCTTCCTTTGATCAATTACTCATGGGGAGTTTAAAAGCCAGGCAATCAGGGAATGTAAGCTATGAAGCTGTAAGTGCCTCAAAAAAAGAAAAACAAATTAATCAATTTACCAATAATAATTTCTCATTGCTTTCTAAGATAAAAAATTTAAATAATAACTCCAAGAACTCAAGTCAGTATAGTCTGCCAAAAATAACTACTCCCTCATTTGATAATCTTTCAATAAAAGTATCTGTTGGGCTATTATTTCTAATTTTGTTATTTATCAGTCCAGACTCTAATAATAGACTTCTACTTTCTATCTCAACATTAATACTTACCTATACTCAAATTAAATCGGGGAAAAGGTTTATAGGTTCTCTGGGTTGGAGCGTTACCTTTCTCTCGATAGGATTAATATTTGGGGGATTGCTTGAAAATAATTCTTTCATGCAGGAAGTATCAAACAACTCTTTATCAATACAAAAAATTCAAAGTATTCCAGCCATGGTTATTTTATGGCTAGGCGTAATTTTTTTATGATCGATTTTCTATCATCGATTTAATTTCTTCATAATTTATAAGATATTTATTCTTACAAAATTCACAAACCAACTCTGCTTTGCCATCTTTCTTGATGATGTCCTCCAACTCGCTCTTATCAAGCATTTTCATTGCATTTAAACTTCTTTGTTTGGAACACTTGCATTTAAAACTTATTTCTTGGGAACGAGCTTTTTCAGAGATTGATTTATCGTCAATATCGGGAAATATATTTCTAATTAACGAAAGAAGATTATCTTTTGAGTTAAATAGGTCTTCGCTGAAAGAATTAATTTCTTTACATCTTTCTTCTAGTAGTGAGACAAGTAGAGGGTCAGTATCTTTTTTAGGTAGAACTTGAGCTAATAACCCACCACTACAAATAATACTTTTATTTTGGATTTTTTCTCCAATAAATACAGCAGAGGGAGTTTGCTCTGAATGATATAAATATGAAGCTAGGTCTTCAGCAATATTTCCATTTACTAATTCAACAGTGCTTGTAAAGGGTTCTCCAAATCCACTATCTCTAATTACATTTAAATATCCTGTACCTAATGCTTTTGTAAAATCAAAAGAATATTTATTATTGCCTATTTTGACTAAATCTAATTCTAAATTAGGATTCCCTACATAACCCCTTACTTTTCCGTCTCTACCCGCATCAACTAATAATCCTTTTAAAGGTCCGTCAGATCTAATTCTTAAAGTAACTCTCCCATGCATTATCTTCATCGAGCTTGCTAATAACAATGAAGCACTAAATGCTCTTCCCAAGATACAGGTGGTTAAATAAGAAAGACCGTGTCTTTTTTTTGCTTCTAAAGAAGATTCTGTTGTTAAGACCGCAACTAATCTTATTCCTCCATTTGCTGCAGTAGCACGAACTATCTTATCCTGCATGATTTTCTTTCAAAAAATTTTTGATTTTCCCCTTTTCCAAGAATAATATCCTAGAAGGAATTCCCTCAAATAAGGCAGGTTCATGAGTAACAATAATAATTGTATTTTTATTTTTTAAGTCAAGAAGTAAATTTTTCACATCATTTCTCATTGAATAATCTAATCCAGCAGTTGGTTCATCAAGTAAAAGAATTGAGGGGTTTCTAAGTAGTTGTACTGCTACAGCTAATTTTCTTTGCTGTCCGCCACTCAGTTGTTCTGGAGGTTGTGTCAGATTAATTTTTTTCAAACCAACTTTATTTAAAACTATTTCTATATTTTTTTCTCTTAAAGATTTATGGCCTATTTTTAATTCTTTCCCAATGGTTGTACCTATGAAGTATCTTTCAGGAAATTGGAATACTACTCCACAAAACCATCTTCTTTGTCTAGAAGACAAAATTTTATTCTTCCAAGTAATTTTTCCCTTTTGCGGATTTGTTAATCCGCTTATTATTTCGAGTAGTGTTGTTTTCCCAGAACCACTACTGCCGCAAATTAAAATGATTTCATTTTCATGAACTTTTAAATTTAAATTGTCAATTATTTTTCTTTCACCAGTTTGGGGTTGATAAGATATTTCTTTTAAATCAAGCATTATTAATTAAGTTATAGGTATGAATTTGAATCTAGTAATAACTTACTTATAATAGCTTTAGATCTAAAAAGATATTAGTCAATATGAATATTATTTTTAGGGAAGTTGATCCTTTTAATTGTTGGATATGGATCAGGTTTTCGGAATCGCCAACTCAAGACGAAAAAAATTATTTAGATGGTGTTTTTGATAGTTGGTACGTTTTAGGAAGGTTAGGTGGATTTAATTCTGAAAATTTGCAAACTCATGAAGAGGGTTCCGATCTAAGTTGGATGTCCTATGATAATGACCAAAAAAATGCATCTCTTCCAGCCTTAATGCATAATTTAGGAGTTATGGAATATCAAAATCTTTGGGGAAGATGTTGGGTTGATTTTGGAACTTCAGACTCCATTTCAATAGATATATTAATTAATTCTTTGAATGAGATATCAAATAATTATGTAAAAATTGAAGAGTTAATTATTGGGGGTGAAAATAATGATTGGTCAGTTGAAGAACATGAAGATTTAGTTTTCAAAGATTAAGTGTTTTGGATGGAAGACTTAACAAGATTAATTATTTCCCATGAAAGAATTGAAAATATTAAGAACAATAATTTAGAACTTTCTAAAGAAGAGGCTCATTATTTAAATAAAGTAATGAGGATAAAAAATGGTAAAAAAATATTTATAGCTAACGGAGAGGGTTCATTATGGAAAGCTATAAAAGTTAAAAATGATTGTTTAGAAATAATTCAATTAAAAAAACCTTATTTATTTCAAGAACAAGAAATTCACTTATTAGGAATAGCCGTTGTTATACCAAAAAGTGGTTTTGAGGATATTTTAAAAATGTGTACTGAAATAGGAATTGATTATATACAGCCATTATTTTCAGAAAGACAGGTAAACAAAAATTTAAATTTTTCTAGAAAACTTTTGAGATGGAATTTAATTATCAATGAAGCTGTTGAGCAAAGTGAGAGATTATGGAAACCATCTATTTTAAATGGCATGGATATTATTGAATGGCTAAAAAGTAGAGATAATCAAGAAAGAGTTTCAATTTCTATAACTAGAGAAGAAACACTATATGACTTAAATAAATGGTTAAGAAAACAACAAGAATTTGGAAATAAAAAAGGAGGTATTTTTTGGAATGTAATTGGTCCTGAAGGAGGTTGGTCCGCTAAAGAAATTGATTTTTTTAAAAAAAATAATATTACCTTTGTTAAGCTTTCCGACACTATCTTGAGAACTTCAACCGCTAGTATTAACGCATCATCAATTCTAAATCAGTGGAGAATTGATTTGAAATTAAAGAATTAGATAAATATGGATTTAATTAGAAATCAATTTTTTATAGGTTTTTTTATTAATTTCATTTTGATTTATATATTTTGCAGGATTCCTTTGATGACGAAAAGTGGTTGGGTAAGTGCAGGCATCTTAGGCACAATTTTGTGGGGATGTTTGTCTTGGCAGGGATGGATATCAGTTGTAATTTATTTATTATTTGGATCCCTCGTTACCAAAATAGGTTTTAAATTTAAAAAAGCACAAGGAATTGCTGAAAAAAGAGGCGGGAGGAGAGGTCCTGAGAATGTATGGGGCTCAGCAGCTACAGGATTATTTCTTGCCATTATGACCAAATTTAATGCCGCCAATGTAGTGATGTTTAAAGTAGGTTTTGCTGCAAGTTTTGCTGCTAAGTTGGCGGATACTTTTGGTAGCGAAATTGGAAAAAGATTTGGTAAAGACACATACTTAATTACTTCACTTAAAAAGGTGGATAGGGGAACTGAAGGGGGAATAAGTATAGAGGGAACATTAGCTAGTGTTTTGGGATCAATATTTATGGCTTTTATTATGCTTCGTCTATCAATTATTTCTACAAAATATCATTTTATAGTTGTTGTAGTTTCTGGATTCTTGGCAACACTTTCTGAAAGTATTATTGGTGCTAAATTTCAAAATAAATATAAATTAAGTAATGAATTGGTAAATGCTATTCAGACAAGTATTGCTTCTGTTTTTGCTATCTTTGCTCTTATTTTATATTCATATTTTTTAAATTAATAATATTTGAAAAGACCTAGGATTCCTTCCATTTTGTAAGAATCTCCCAGCTTTTAAGTCTTTGGAAAAGCCAGAAATGACCTTCGGAATTTAGATGAATTCCATCATGCGTAATCCAATTTTTACTCCTTTTATCAGAATACATTTCTCTAAAAGTAGTAAGAAATGGGACATTCTGATTGAGGCATACTTCCTCCATTCTCCTTTCATAAGAATTACAAAAATCATTTGAGTACCATAGACATCCTGCGAACGGCATTTTGCTTTCGTCAACTGGTGTAAGACCAATAACAAATACATTTGTTTGAGAGTTCATTTCATTAATTAGCCTCTCTAATCCATATTCAAATCCATCTATATCTAATTGATGTCTTCCATTTTTCTGACCAATTGCTGCTGTGTCGTTAAGACCTACATTTAGTAGGATTGCTTTAGGTTTATTTCTTCTCGTTTCTCCTCTAGATGACCATTCTTTTTCCCATCTAGATGAAACTTTTTCTATCCCATCCCCCCTAACGCCAAGTTGATAAATAACTGGCCCATTGTGGTTATTGCACCAATCTTTTCTAAGCCTCTCACACCATCCACCACCCTCATTATCTCCCCATCCATAAACCGAGCTGTCTCCAATTACAACAAGCTGTTTTGGTAAACTAATCACTATAACCGGAAAAAAATAATTACTTGATCTAACAAATTATTCTTACAAATCAAGTTAAACTATTTTTGATTTTACCATTTATTAATTCGCCAACTATTGCGATGGAGCTATAAGCTATCAAAACTAATGTAACTTCTTGCCATGCGAAGGAACTTAGTGATTCTTGTAATTGCCAACCTAGACCAACACTTCCAATAACTCCAACAATTGCAGTTTCTCTAATAATAATGTCAGATCTATAAGCGCAATATGCTAAGTAACTTTTTGCTTGTTGAGAAAATAAACCTAATAGCCAACTAGTCTTTTTTGAGATTCCTAGAGATTTCATTGCAATATAATTTCTCTTGTCTTGGCTATCTAGATTTGTAAAAAGTAATTTGCTAGTAATACCAGCGTTGTGGAGACCTAATGTTAAAGCTGCTAAAGATACAGAAGGATTATTAAAAGTTAATAGAGTTAGAAGTATTACAGGGGTGGGTATTAAACGTAATAAAAATGCAAAAATTTTTATAAAAATTTTAGAAGTATTGTTGTTAAAAATTCCTATTACTAATGGAGGTAAACTAATTGCGATTCCTGTTGATAAAAGACTTAAAATTATTGTTTCTAATACAAGTTTTAAGAAATCAAATAATCCTAAATCTGAGCTTGATTTAAATAGAGAACTAACGGAATTAAAATTTTCAAAATTATTGTTAAAAATAAAATAAAGAAAATATGAAAAAGAAAATAAAATTGTTATGAAAAAAACTGAAATAAAAAAAATAGATAGGATTTTATTTGTAGTGTTAAATTTTATTTTTTTGAATATTAATCCTGAAAGAATTATCAAAATTGCTAAGGACCATAAATAAGTCCATAACTCTCTAAAATTTAAAGTTTGGAAAGATAAAAAAATACTGGTACCTATTCCTCCAATCCCAAAAAGTCCTAGAATCACAGTACTTCTTATTGAACACTCTAATCGATATAAACCAAAGTTTTTAAATGTATTTATTATTGGATTCCATATTAAAGTTAGTAAAGAAGAAAATTTAGGTGCATTTATTTGATTTATAGATTCAAAACTTTTGTAGTCAATAGTTTCTAATTGTTCAGCAAAAACTTTTGAATTTACAGCAATATAAGGTATACATATAGCTATTATTCCTATCGAAAAATTTATTCCATATATTTGCATTAATAGTATTCCCCAAACCACTTCGTGTATAGATCTAATTATTGTTAGAAAAAACCTTATAATGCGGTAGAAAAAATTTGGAATATTAAAGATTTTATAAAAAATATTTGAGGAAATTATTCCAAAAATTGCTCCAAAAATAATACTTACTAACCAACTAAAAAAACCAATTAAAATAGTTTCATTTAATCGCTTAATTACGGTAATAATAATTTCATTATCGATCTTGGGATTAAATGCAGAAATTAAGAAATCTTGGAATAATTTAAATCCTCCAAAATGAATATTGTTTATTAATTGATACCCTAGAGGTATGCATACCAAAATTGGAAGAAAAGATAATGAGGTATAGTTTAATTTTAATTTGTTCAACTAATTAAAATATTTCCTCTAAATGAATCTTCTTTAAGTTATTTCTTTTGATATTGAAAAAAATTTTACCATCCCTTATTCCAATAACTTTATCGAAATCGTTCAGTAAATCTAATCTATGTAATGCAACTAATGCTGTCTTTGGGGATTTTTTTGTATTATTTTTATCTACATTTTCTAGCAGAAGGTTTTTAATTGTTGTTATCAATTTGGGATCTAGATTATTAAAAGGCTCATCTGCAAGTAATATATTTGATTCTTGAATTAATGATCTAGCTATAGCCACCCTTTGTTTTTGCCCCCCAGATAGTTTTCTGATTTTTTTATCGTAAATAGAGGTATGAAGTCTACATAATTTCATATATTTATGCGCCTTCTTAAAAGAACTTATATTTAGTAAATTTTTAAAAGCGAAATAAAAATTGTTTTCCGCTAGTAGTCCACAATTAACATTTTGTTCTGCAGAGAGATCTTCTATTAATCTTAAATCTTGCCATATAGTTGTTATTTTACTTTTCTGCTTTCTATCTAATTCCTCGAAACTTTTATTGAATAATTTAACCTCACCTTGAGTTGGCTTGATAGTACCATTAAGTATTGATATAAGTGTAGTTTTTCCTGAACCGCTTTTACCTAAAAGTGCAATTTTTTCCCCAGAATTTATTTTTAGATTTACTTTATTAAGAATCAGATCATTTTTGTATTTATAAGAAATATTTTCTAATTCTAAGACAGTATTATTATTCATCTAATTTTATTTAATTTCCTCCCGATTTCCTCTATATTTTTATATTGTTTTGATTCTGCCTTTATAAATCTTTTTGCATTGAACATATCTAATATCTGTTTATGTGATTTTTGCTTTGTATCTAAATTTAGAATTACTGATGTAAGTTCTTTTGTAAACCCTTCCCCGAATCTATTTTCAAGATCACCTTGAGCTACCCAATGATAGTCAACATATTCTGGTGTGATCCAGAATAATTCTGAATTACTTGTTCTTTTGGGATTATTTTTAAGATTGTTTTCCCAAACCAGTTTATTTAAAGCTCCAGCATCAAATGCCCCACTATTAACTAAAGCTATAGTGGCATCATGACTCCCACTAAAACCTGCTTTTTTTCCTTTAAAATGTTTAATTTCTACCCCTGCTTGATTTAAAAAATATTCTGGCATTAATCTTCCAGAAGTTGAGTTTTCAGAGCCAAAAGTAAATCTTAAATTCTTAAGTTTTTTAAGTCCTTTAATGTTTGAAATTGAGTTAAGTTCTAAATTTTTATTTACTATAAAAACACTTTTAAATTCCTTATCGATATCTCTTTGAGCTATGACAATTGAATTAGGTGTTTGTAATCTTGCTTGAACTCCTGATAAACCTCCAAACCAAACTAAATCTAAATCTTTAGTTCTAAATCCAGTTACTGCTGCAACATAATTAATAACAGGAATGTATTTAACTTCTACATCAAGTTGTTTGGATAATTCTTTTGAAAATAAATTAAATCTTTTGTCCAAAACATCTTGGTTTTGATCAGGTATTGCTCCAACTTTTAAAACTTTGGGATTTGAAAATACAGGTGATGAAAAAACAGAAAATAATAGAGATGCACTTACTAGGAAACTCTTTAAATTAAACATAACTTAGTTAATTTAATAGTATTCAGAGATTGCCTTTTCAAACCTCTTTAGTCCATCTTTTATTTTAATCTCTGAAGCTGCACAAGATATTCTTATACATTGATCAGCTCCAAAAGCTTTTCCAGGTACAACAACTAATCCGTAATCTTGAAGAGCTTTATTGCAGAAATCAACAGAAGTAATTGAGGAGTTGGGTAATTTTGGAAATGTGTAAAATGCTCCGTTAGGTTCTTCAATATAAATCCCATTTATATTATTAAGGCCCTCATAGAGAAGTCTTCGTCTTTGATCATAATGGCTATTTATCATTGAAAAATACTCATTATTAATTTTTAAAGCCTCTAAAGCACCTTTTTGAACAAAAGAGCAAACATTACTTGTACTTTGACTTTGTAATGCTGAGGATGCTTTGATTACATCTTTGGGACCTACTAAATAACCTATCCTCCAGCCAGTCATAGCCCATCCTTTCGCAAACCCATTTATTATAAAAATTCTATCTTTTAAGTCATTTGCTAATGAAGATAAACTGTAGTGTTTAAATTCTTTTTTAAGGATTAGTTCGTAAATCTCATCAGAAAGAATATTGATATTTGGATTTTCTCTAGCTAAATCGGCAATTTGTAATAATTCTTCCTTTGACATAACTCTTCCAGTAGGGTTATTGGGAGAATTGATAATTATAAATTTAGTTTTTGAAGAGATTTTAGACTTCAAATCTTCTATATTTATTTTGAATCCATCTTCTGCAGAAGAATTTGTAAAAATTGGCTTCCCACCCGCCAATCTAACCATCTGGGGATAACTTAACCAATATGGAGAAGGAATAATAACTTCGTCTCCAATATTTAACAAGACTTGGAAAAGATTATATATTGCTTGCTTAGCACCATTTGTGACCATTACATTTTCAAATTCATAATTTAAATCGTTTTGAATTTGAAGTTTATTTGCAATTGCTTTTCGGAGATCTAAATTCCCCGCTGCGGGCCCGTACTTTGTAAATCCATCAAATATAGCTTTACTTGTAGCCTCTATAACTTCTTTTGGGGCATCAAAATCAGGTTCACCTGCACTTAAATTGCAAATATCTACTCCTTCTGCAGATAATTGATTTGCTTTAGCACTTATCTGCAATGTAAGAGAAGGCTCAATTGCAAGTGCCCGATCAGATAAATTAACTTGACTCATTGACTTATGACTTTTCAAATATGACTTTTAATAATGACAAATGCATAAATTAAGAATAAATAAAACTATCACATTATGGTTTAATTTAGTTCATTTTCTTAATCTATTTTATTTTCATGTTTTGAGTTCTTAAGATAAAAATATTTAAAGTTTTATCTTCGGTGAAAAGATTAGTAATTGGGAGAGGAAGTGTATTTGCAGATTTGTTAGTAATTGGTGAGGCACCTGGAGCACAGGAAGATATAGAAGGAAAACCTTATGTAGGTAAATCTGGTAAGTTATTAAACGAATTATTAATACAAGCTGGAATTGATTATAAGAAGGATGTTTATTTTTGTAATGTAATTAAATGTCGTCCACCAAATAATAGAAAACCCACTGCTAGAGAAATTAATATTCATAAACCTTGGTTATTACAGCAAATAAAGTTAGTCGATCCAAAATTTATATTACTTACTGGTTCTACTGCTATGAAAGCTATTTTAGAAGTTAAAGATCCTATAAGTAATTTAAGAGGTCAATGGATTAAAAAAGATGGGAGAGAAATTATGGTAATTTTTCATCCATCTTATTTGTTGAGATTTCCTTCAAAAGAAATCAATAAACCTTACCATCTAACTTTGAAAGACCTAGAGAATGTAAGTGGTAAACTATATGCCGTATAATTTAGTGAAATCCTTTTTGAATATCAAGAATTTTAATGTCATTAACTCAATCAAAAGAGGTTAATAGTCTCTCCAAAAGATATTCAACTCATATTGAGAGAAGGATAACTAGAACAGTAATGGTGGGCGATGTAGCTATTGGAAGTGATTATCCAGTAAGAGTTCAGTCGATGATAAATGAAGATACAATGGATGTCGAAAATGCTTACTTAGCTATCAAAAGACTTCATGATGTGGGTTGTGAAATAGTAAGGTTAACTGTTCCTTCCTTAGCACATGCCAAAGCAGTAGGAGAGATAAAGGCAAAATTATTAGAAAATAATATCAACACCCCCTTGGTGGCTGATGTTCACCATAATGGTATGAAAATTGCAATGGAAGTTGCAAAACATGTTGATAAAGTAAGAATTAATCCTGGATTGTTTGTTTTTGAAAAATCAGACCCTACAAGAACTGAATATACAGATGAGGAATTTGAAACTATTAAGCAAACAATACTTAAAAGATTTACCCCTTTAGTTGAAGTTTTAAAGGCTGAAAACAAAGCTCTAAGGATAGGAGTTAATCATGGGTCTCTATCTGAGAGGATGCTTTTTACTTATGGAGATACGCCATTAGGAATGACAGAATCTGCGATGGAGTTCGTCAAAATATGTGATGAGCTTGATTTTCATAACATTATTATTTCTATGAAAGCTTCTAGGGCTCCTGTCATGATGGCAGCTTACAGAATGATTGCAGACAGGCTTGACTCAGAAGGATATAACTATCCCTTACATTTGGGAGTGACCGAAGCTGGTGATGGTGATTATGGAAGGATTAAAAGTACTGCTGGAATTGGAACGCTTTTAGCAGAGGGATTAGGAGATACCATCAGGGTTTCCTTAACAGAAGCTCCAGAAAAGGAAATACCAGTGTGCTATTCAATTTTGCAATCTTTAGGATTAAGAAAAACAATGGTTGAATATATCAGTTGCCCTAGTTGTGGTAGAACACTTTTCAATCTAGAAGAAGTTGTAGATAAAGTTAGAAACGCCACCTCACATTTAACGGGTCTAGATATAGCAATAATGGGATGTATTGTTAATGGGCCAGGAGAAATGGCAGATGCTGATTATGGTTATGTTGGAAAAGGTAAAGGAACTATTGCCTTATATAGAAGGAAAGAAGAGATAAAAAGAGTACCTGAAGATGAGGGGGTTAATGCGTTAATCCAACTTATTAAGGATGATGGGAAGTGGATTGATCCTTAAGGATTTGTCAAAATTTTGAATTATAAATAAATTCTTTTTATAATAAAAAATATCGAATTATTTGAAAATAAGAAAATTGCTTAAAAAAAAATTTATATTTCTGTTTGCGACATCCTTTTCTGGACTATTCTTAAATAATTTTGCAGAGGCAACAGTTTTAAATAATAGTTATAAAGAAGTAATTGATCATGTTTGGCAAATTGTATATAGAGATTTTCTTGATTCAAGCGGCAAATTTCAAAAGTCCAATTGGATTAATCTAAGAAAAGAAGTTTTATCAAAAACATATTCAGATAGCAATGAAGCATATGATGCGATTAGAGATATGCTTTCTAACTTAGATGATTCTTATACAAGATTTTTAGAACCTAAGGAATTTAATCAAATGAGAATCGATACCTCTGGTGAATTAACTGGAGTTGGTATCCAAATAGTTAAAGATAAAGAATCTGATGATTTAATAATTATTTCTCCCATAGAGGGCACCCCTGCCTTTGATGCTGGAATTAAAGCTAGAGATAAAATATTATCCATAGATGATATTTCTACTGAAGGTATGAATATTGAGGAGGCTGTGAAATTAATAAGAGGACAAAGAGGTACTAAAGTAAAGCTTGAAATTCTTAGAGGTTCTAATTCCTTTTTTAAGATTTTATCAAGAGAAAAAATTGAAATAAAATCTGTATCAAGTAAAGTCAATCAAACCAAAAACGGCTTATCAATTGGCTATGTAAGGATTAAACAATTTAATGCAAATGCATCAAAAGAGACTAGAGATGCTATTAAGGATTTAGAAACAAAAAAAGTCGCAGGATATGTTCTTGACTTGAGAAGTAATCCTGGAGGTTTATTAGAATCAAGCATTGATATCTCAAGGCACTTCATTAACAAAGGAGTAATAGTAAGCACTGTAAGTAAAGATGGTTTAAAAGAAACAAAAAAAGGAAACGGTCAAGCTTTAACAAAAAAGCCCTTAGTTGTGTTAGTTAATGAGGGTTCTGCTAGTGCTAGTGAAATAGTCTCTGGTGCAATAAAGGACAACAAAAGAGGAAAATTAGTCGGGAAGAAAACGTTTGGTAAAGGTTTAGTTCAATCTATGAGAACATTAGTTGATGGTTCAGGTCTAACTGTTACAGTTGCTAAGTATTTAACTCCGAACGGCACTGATATAAACAAATCTGGAATTATTCCAGACATAGAAGTAAAAATGAATATAAACCCTATACTCCAAAGAGAGATAGGAACGAGAAAAGATAAACAATATAGAGCTGGTGAAAAAGAGCTAATAAATATAATTAATAGAAAGAATCAGATAAGTGAATTTAATCCTGACACTACAAATCTTAATGCATTCCTAAAAATTAATAAGGAAGATAAAGTATTTTCATTAAATTAATTACTCATATCCAGCATTCTCTTTATTGGCACATAAGCTCTTTTTATTATTTCTGGGTCTAGTTCGATAGACGGGGAATTATTTTTCAAACAATCAAGAATTTTTTCTAAAGTATTTAATTTCATATATGGACACTCGTTACATTTACAACCTTCTACATCTGGGACTTCAATAAAAATTTTATTAGGTTCTTTCTTTTTCATTTGATGGATTATTCCAGGTTCAGTTAGTACCATATAAGTTTTAGATGGATCTTTACTTACGAAATCAAGCAGCTTACTTGTTGATCCAATAAAGTCTGAGAGAATTAGTAAATTTTGACTACATTCAGGATGAGCAATTACTTTTGATCCTGGATTTTGATATTTTAATTTTAGAAGTGCTTCTTCACTAAATGATTCATGAACAATGCAGCTGCCAGGCCATAATTTAAGATCTCTTCCTGAATTTTTCTGTACCCATCTCCCAAGGTTCTGATCTGGCGCAAATATTATCTTTTTATCTTCAGGTATCTTTTTAATTAATGAGACTGCATTACTGCTTGTACATATCAGATCACTTTGAGCTTTTACTTCTGCAGTGCAATTTATATAACTTACGACATAGTGATCTGGATTTTCTTCCCTGAAGATTTGAAATTTATCTGAAGGACAATCGTCTGCTAATGAGCATCCTGCGTCAATATCTGGTAATAGGACTGTTTTATTAGGGCTAAGTATTTTTGCGGTTTCGGCCATAAAGTGCACACCGCAAAAAATTATTATATCTGCGTCATTATTTGCAGCTTTCCTAGAAAGATCTAATGAATCTCCAATAAAATCTGCAATTTCCTGAATCTCTGGTGCTTGATAATAGTGCGCAAGAATAATTGCATTAGCTTTTTTGCAACGCTCCTTTATTTCAGAAATCAAATCCTCTTCGTTTTGAACTGATTTCTGTTTTGCAGTAGAAGTTATACTGGTCAGGATTTAGAATATCTCTAAATAGATTATATGCCTTTAAACAGAAAAAATTCTGACAAATTTAAAAATTGCTATTGTTGGTGACTGTCATGGTCAATGGTCTGAATTAGACTTGAAAGTTTTATCGATTATCAAACCAAATATTGTTTTATTTGTTGGTGATATTTCTGATGGAAGTGTCAAAATAATTAAAAAAATCAATGAGATCAAAATTCCTACTTTTGTGATTTTAGGAAATCATGATAGAGGAAAAGATTCTACAGGCGAAACTCTCTCAAAGCAGATACGTGTTCTTGGTGAAAAATATTGTGCATGGGATTTGAAAGTTTTTAATAATCAAATAAATTTATTGTCTGCAAGACCATGTAGTTCTGGCGGAGGCTATTATCTTTCAAAAGAAGTTAAAGGTGTTTATGGACCTATAACCGAACAAGATTCAATAAATAAAATTATCAAATGTTCAGAAGAGACTGTTGAAGAAATACCTCTAATAATTATGTCTCATGCTGGTCCCTCTGGTTTAGGTTCAGAACCTAAAAGCATTTGTGGGAAAGACTGGAAATTACCCTCTTTAGATTGGGGAGATAGGGATTTGTCTGCTGCTATTTCTCAAATACAAAAGAGAAGAAAAGTTGATCTTGTAATTTTTGGTCATATGCACAACCGGCTTAAAAGAAATCTTGGTTTAAGAGAGATGTTTAAAATTGATAGCAAAGGAACGATTTATTTCAACACTGCTGTGGTGCCAAGATATAAAACTGATGAAGATGGAAAATTGCTAATTAACTTTTCATGGATTGAGTTTGAAAATAAGGAATTAAGGCATGTTTCTCATCGATGGTATTCAGAGTCTGGTGTAATTCGTGAAGAAGATAAATTTTTTTAGGATTAAATATCTCTGATCATATTTTAAGTATTTTTGGGCTTTTCATATCTTGAAAATAATGTTTGAGATAAGATATAACCCGCAATTCCTGCGGCTGTAAAAGCTAAACTATTTTTAAATAAAGGTAATAAATCATTTGTTCTGGATATTATCGGTGCCAAACCAAAAATTCCGAATAACATTCCCCATAAGGGAGAAAGAAGAGCTAAAAATCCAATTGATATGACTTGACCTTCTTTTCTTGGGGCAGATGCAAAACCTGCTACTAAACCTCCAAGAATAGAAGTACATAAAGTCCAAATATATTGCTCTTTTGGCAGGCCAGGGACAACTTGGCATCCTCCTCTTTCGAGGCAAATCTTTACTGAATCAATTGCATCTAATACTGCACCATCCTCACCGTGATCTTTAACATAGTATTGGTTGCCAAATCTTGTTTGAAGTTCAACCCAAAATAACCTTGGCATAAAATTAAAATAAGCCTCTCCGACGTTAAAGTTCAGCAAATTCCCCCCTCTAGGATCTGCAACTATCAACAAACTGGTCTCATCTAAATCCCAATAGTCCTTTATTGCGCTACCAGGAGAACTTTCAAATTGAGATAAATATTTAATTTTCCACCCACTTTCAATTTCTAGATTATTGAGCTTTTCCTCTAAAGACTTTTTCTGATAAGGGCTTAATGTTTTAGCTAAATCAATTACTGGTGTTTTTTCTTCTGGCAAGAGATTTGGATTATTTATAGCGAAAACGGGTTTATGTGAAATTAAAACTAATATAGATAGAAATATTCCTAATAAATAGTTAATCTTTGAAGGCATAAATAAGTTCTGTCTTTTTATATTTTCGCCGATGAAAAGCTTACCCGTGAATAATCCAGATTGGTTAGTAAAAAAAATAATAAAAATGGGTGGGACTATAAGTTTTTATGACTTTATGAATTTCGCATTAAATGATCCCATAAATGGTTATTATGGCAGCGGTAAAGCTGAGTTAGGCGTTCGAGGAGATTTTGTCACATCACCTTCTTTATCTGATGATTTTGCTTTTTTGGTTGGTAAACAAATAGAAGATTGGTTGATTCAGTTCAAAAATAGTTTTTTATCTAATCAGAAATTAGCTGTAATTGAATTTGGAGCAGGAGATGGAAGCTTTATGAGTGGATTAATTAAATATTTTTTAGAAAAAAACAAGAATTTTTTGGAAGGAGTTTCTTTTGTAATTATTGAACCTAATAAAGGGATGGTAGAAAAACAAAAAAATAAGTTGTTAGAATTTTTAAACTTAGGCATTGATATTTTATGGAAAGGTTTGGAAGAAGTAGAGAGAAATAATATAAATGGAATAGTTCTTGCAAATGAGGTTTTGGATGCTTTGCCAGTAGAGAGAATAACCTTCTCAAAAGGTAAATTATTCAGACAAGCAGTTTCTGTAGACAAAAAATCTCATAAATTATATTTTGATGAAATGCCAATTACAAGTGAATTGAGAAAAAGTATTGAACTTGCTAAAAGTGAGTTGGGAATCACTATTCCGCCTGAAGATGCTCTTGAAGGATGGACGACAGAATGGCACATAGATAACTCAAAATGGTTAAGAGCTATTTATCAAAAAATTAATAATGGTATTTTATTGATAATTGATTACGCTAAAGAAGCCAAAAAATATTACGCCTCTAAGAATTCTGATGGGACGATAGTTTCTTATGAAAATCAAAAAATGACGAATAATGTTCTTGATTCTCCTGGAAATTGCGATTTAACATCTCATGTGTGCATAGAAACATTAATTAATGATGCTGAGACTCTTGGATTTGATACTGTTGGAATAACTAAACAAGGCGAGGCTTTGTTGGCAGTTGGATTGGCAGAGAGACTTTATGGGATTCAGAAAGAAATTAAAGAGGATTTATCAAATGCCCTTCTAAGAAGAGAGGCATTACTTAGACTCGTTGATCCTGTTTGTTTAGGTGATTTTAAGTGGTTTGTTTTTAAAAAGTTTAGTGAGAAGAAAATGAATATAAATTCAACCTGTTTGCGTTAAGAAAAAAACTTTAAAAATAATGAATCTTCTACGTCATCATATATATCAACAGCACCAATTTCTTTCGGTAATATAAATCTCATTTTGCCATCACGAACTTTTTTATCGCCCATAAGTATTGTTAGAACGTCTTCTTTATTTATTTTGGGGATCTCGGTAGGAAGAGCGTAACTCTCTAATAGAATTTGTTGTCTTTCTAATTCTTCTTTAGACCATAACCCTTTCTCAATTGCTATTTTCCCCGCAATATTCATACCAATTGATATTGCCTCACCATGTAGAAATTTGCCGTATCCACATAAATTTTCAATAACGTGACCAAAAGAATGACCATAATTCAATATTGCTCTAACACCATTTTCATGTTCGTCTTGCGAAACAATATGAGACTTTGTTTTTATTGAACTATCAATTACTTTAATTAGATATTCATTCTTGAGATTTATAAGTTCATTCTTGTTTTTTTCAATTTCTAAGTATTCGAAAAGTTCTTTATCTCTTATTACTCCGTATTTTATTACTTCTGCCATGCCGGCACTAAATTCTCTTTTGGGCAAACTTTTTAAAGTTTCTGGATCAATAAAAACTGCTTTAGGTTGATTGAACGCTCCAATTAAATTCTTACCTTTTGGATGATTTACTCCTGTTTTTCCTCCCACAGATGAATCAACCATTGATAATAATGTTGTTGGAATCTGAATATATTCGATGCCTCTTAGCCAAGTAGCAGCTGCGAAACCACTTACATCTCCAACAATTCCTCCTCCAAGGGCAATAATTATTGAATTTCTATCTAAGCCAAATTCAAATGCAACATCATATATTTCACTTAAGGTTTTTAAGTTTTTATATGATTCTCCAGCCTTGATAAGGAACATTTTGGCTTGGTATTGATTATCTTTTAAATTATTTAAGAATTTTTCTCCATACAAATTTGATATTTCTTCATTTGAAATCACAAGTATTTTTCTATTCTTTGTTATTCCAATTCTTAAGAGTTCTTCGCTGATATTATTCAGTATCCCTGCTTCTAGTGTTACTTCGTATGACTTATCACCTAATGGAACTAATATTTTTCTCTTATTCACAATTGATTACCTAGTTAAAATTTATAAATATTTGGTATTAAATACTTTATATATTAGCAAAATCTAAGCTCTAGATCCTTAAAAATTCAGTTGTTAAGAATTAGAAATGGTAATAAAATCATGCTATGAGTTTTAAAAAAAATATAAAGGATATTAAGAAAAATTATTCCCTAGGAATAATTGGAGGTGGTCAACTGGCTTTGATGTTAACCGAGGCAGCAAAAAAAAGAGATCTAGAAGTATGTGTGCAAACAAAATCTTCTGATGATCCTGCTGGTTTAAAAGCAGATCATGTCATAGAAGCTGATCCTTTAAAGATAAGAGGTAATAAATCATTAATTAATGAGTGTGAAAAAATAATTTTTGAAAATGAATGGATAAAAATTGATAAATTAAATTTAATTGGTAATAACGATATTTTTGTTCCAAGCCTTAATGCAATTAAGCCATTAGTAGATAGGTTTTCTCAAAAAAAATTAATAGACAGAATGAATATTCCCTGCCCAAAATGGATAAGTATTGAAGATTTTAAAAATCTCTCGGATGAGGAAATCAATAATTGGACTTTTCCTCTAATGGCAAAATCAAATAAAGGTGGATATGACGGCAAAGGTAACAGAAAAATAAAGACAAAAGAAGATTTAGATTCTTTTTTAATAGAGAATAACTCTAATGAATGGTTAATAGAAGAATGGATAGAGTATGAAAAAGAACTGGCTCTTGTTGGTTCGAGAGATAGGACCGGTAAGATAAGATTCTTTCCAATAGTTGAGACGTTCCAATCAAACCATGTTTGTGATTGGGTTCTTGCACCCGGAACAAATGAATATGACTTGAACTTATTTGCAATAAATATTTTCTCTTCAATAGTTAATGAACTTAATTACGTTGGAGTTTTAGCTATAGAATTCTTTTATGGAGACAATGGTCTTTTAATTAATGAAATAGCTCCTAGAACACATAACTCAGCTCATTTCTCTATTGAAGCTTGTACTTCAAGTCAGTTTGATCAATATGTTTGCATTTCTTCTGGGATAATGCCACCTGAAATTAAAATGAACTGTGAAGGTGCAATTATGATAAATCTACTGGGGTTAAAAAAGAATTTCCCAAACTCAATGGAAACCAGAATTAAAATGTTGTCTGAAATTGAGGGTTCTAATATTCATTGTTATGGCAAATCTCGCGAAATTCTGGGAAGAAAAATGGCTCACATCACATTTTTATTAAATGGTAAAACGCATTCAGAAAGATATGATGAAGCTCAAATTTTATTAACTATGGTAAGAGACATTTGGCCATCTCCAAATGCATAAAAAAATAAGTTAGAGTTAGATTACTGGATCTTTGGTTAAGTTCTTCTTTATGTGCTCTGATCTGACTCTCTTTCGACATGAGGAGACTGTCGTGATGCGGTAGTAAACCGATCTTGTAATCGGAAACGAAAGCCCACTTTGAATCCTCTTCTGGCATTTCCAGGTCGATGCAGCAGAGAACTGACGGGGGTCCGGTGTTACCTATCAAAATGCTTGCTAAAACAGGCCTTTGGTAGGTATTTTATTTTTTTGGAATAACTGAGCTGTTTTTACTCTCTATCAGTGTAAATAATTTATTGGCCAAAATACTTGACGATCCATTTCTAATGTATTTATATTAGTAGTACACATGTATTATTAAGTAATGACTTTAGGAGGAGCTAATGTTTGGACTAATTTTTCTTACGGTTATCGTAATGAGTCCCCAAGTGGTTGGTTGCTTAGCCCAGACCGCAGCAGATTAATTTTATTTGTAAGGAATAAAAAATCTCCAAGAAATAGTATGAGAATTTTTGCTCATACATATTATGCAAATGATCTTGGTGAGCCAATGGCAATTAAATCATCTACTCAAATGTATCTGGATAATGCTTGGGATAAATGGCATGACCTTCAATTAGAGGGTTGGACTTTTGAAGAACTTGAATTACCTGAATCTGTATGACTAACTTAAATCCAATCAAAAAGAAATTATCAAAAGTAGATAGAAAGATATCTATGCAAGACCCATCAAAATTATTAGCAGAATTTTTTAATGGTGTTGTCATTGAACTTGATGAAGAATATAAATATGACTCATAAAGAATTGATAGATCAAGTTTCCGCAAATTTATTTAAACAAAGTGGAAAGTTAGAAAGTAGAAGATCTTGGTTGGCGATGAGAAATTATCTTGAACAATTAGATGCCGAACAACTTAAATCCATGCTTAAGGACCATGGATGATTTAAAAACTTTATTTAGTTTTTATTTTTTTCTTAATTCTTAGAAAACCGTAAGTTGCAAAGCCAACAAAAAACATATCCAAGTAAATATGCCAAGTAGGAAAAATCTAGTGTATTAATTCCATTAACTTTTTATTGCCACTTGCCAATAAGGATAATCTAAATTTGATTTTTCTCTAATCAATTGTAATTTTCTAGAATTTATTTTTACTACTATTCCATCTGTTGGATATTTACTAAAAAGCTTCCCTTCTAACCATTGTTTTCTATATACTTCAACTTGGCTTGTAAAGTTGCATGAAACATCCTGAGGGATCGTGAAGCCAAGCTTTGAAAGACTCTTTTTGGACTCATATTGGTTAAGTGTTGAATTAAGTATTTGAAATGAGCAGAAGCTAAGACTTTCAGAAAATCCTTCTTTAGCTCTTAGAAATCCAGAAGCGATTCTTTGGGAGATATTTGGACTTTGGTTGGGTGCATATAATTCACCTCTAACTTGAAGAACTCCTTGTAAAGGAAGATTATTGGGAATGTCTTGGACTTTAATAAGTTTACTAGTAACATCTGCCCCTTTTCTTGAAATTGCTTTCTCCAAGGTTCCATCCCTATATTGCAAGGCAACAGCACAACCATCAATTTTTGGTTCAATTAATAATCTGGTATCTAATAATAGTCCTTTCAAGAATTCATCTATTGAATCCTTTTCTAATGAAGGTAAAACTAGTTTATTTTTCTTTTTAAAGTAATCACAATTTGGGTTTGTTCTTAATAAATTTTTTTCAAGTTGGTCGAACTGCTTATCAGAGATTAAAGCATTACCATTTCTATAATTATCGTCATACCATTCAATTCGTTCTTCTAAATAAGTCTTCATTTAATATGATGGCTTAAGTTTTTGGTCAGGTATCCAACTTGGTTTATCTATAATCCATTTTTCTCTATCTTCATATTTAACAGTCCATAAAAGAAATGAAGAAATTTCTTTCAGAGTTATGCCAACCAAATATCTTGTTTTTGGACTTATTGATATAAATCCAAGTAATAATACAAATAAAACAAGTTTAAACATACCTTTGATCATTTAAAAACTCAGCGTATTTTTGCGAACTTTTTAATTAATGCAATTCTTATAACCCTCAATCTTTGCTAGTTCATCAATATTCAAACCTGTTTCTTCTAGTAAAGTTTCTCCTATATCTTCCTTATTAAATTTTGTTAAAGCTCCTTTAGTGGAGTTCTTAATACATTGGTTTTTGTATTTTGCTTCTTTGATAACAGGAGATAAATAAAAACCAAACAAGATGATAAAAGCCCCATAGGTTACAACTTTTCTATGGTTTTTCCACCATTCATAAAATTTATTTGACACGAAAAATAAATCACTATTTTCTATTTTAAATTGACTGTCAACAAATAACTTTAGAAATTTAAGGATTGGTTAATTTATTGTTTTTTCATTAATAGATTTAACCCAAGAATAATATCTTGATTTTCTAATCCTTTGCTCTTTCGAGACTAATCTATCCGCAGATTCTAGGGGTGATTCTCCTTTCTCAACTTTTGTTGTAATAGAAATACCAAAACCTTTTGCTTCAATTTTTGCAATGCCACCCTCTAAAAAAAATAAAAAAGACCAACCTTTGTTCCATCCTAAATAGAAGGGATTTCGATACATTGCATTCTTTTGGACATACTCTTTAATGATATTTTCCTTTTCAAGTAGTTTCTTGTATTCACTATTACCAAATAAGAAGTTTACGGCTGATTATTTCTGGGAAGTAATTTTAGTATTTAAATAATTTCCAGAGGAATACTTGACGTCTAAGAGTAGTACATTTATATTAATAGTACAACTGTATTATCTTCATGACTTCAGGAGTCGCTAATGTTCGGACTTATTTTTATCGTGGCAGCCTTATTGACCCCCCAACTGGCTGGTTGTTTAACAAAAAAAGTTGTTTATTAATTTTTTTTGAGAGCTATAAGAAATCTGTATCTAATAACTTACAAGTATATACTCATCTTTTCTATGCAAATGAATTAGGTGAACCAGCCCAAATTAAAAATTCAAGACTTCATTCTATTGAGTGTGCTTGTGAGACATGGAATGAATTAATTTCAGGCGGTTGGCAAATTGTTACTAATAAATTCCAGTAATCATGATCAAGGTAAATCCGTCAAAATGGGAATATCTAAAAGAATCTACCCTAAAACGAAAACGAACAAAGATTTGTATTACTTGCAATCACTTTCGCTACAGCACTACAGAAACTTTTGCTACTATTTTGATCTGTCCAAAATACGAAAAACGCATACCGCATGGTGATCATTTACTTAAAGGCTGTGAGTACTGGCAAAAAAATAGGACGATATTTTCCCCTGAAGCATCTTAATTATTCTCTAATTAAACTTCTCTAGTTAGAGATATTTAATTATGTAAACAAAGCATTATTTTATACAACTTAAAAAATTCTTTTTAAGTAATTTTAAAACATGATTCAATTCTACTTTTCCATATTTTTATTAGTTGTGCTTACATTTTTTGCACTTTTATTAGATGCACCAGAATTGGCATCTTTAATTCAAACATTTTAGAAAATAATAAATCAGCATTTTTACTGATTTACTTTCTTAATAAGTAAGGCGTATGTTTAACTTGTTGAATAGGAGGGATCTAATGATTGACAGTCCACCAGAGGAATTAAATTATAAAATTTAAATCTAGATAAAACTAATGCTAAATCTGGAATGAAACTTTTTTTTGAGATTCATTCCTTTTTAATTTCTTTCTAAAAATGTAAATTATAAATATTAAATTTTAAAGGTAAAAAATCTCTGTTCATATTAAAATGATTTGAGTTCTAAGTTTCTTCTTAGAGAGTGGCTAAATTTACCTGAACCCAAAACCAGTTTTTTGTTCTTCTTTTTCTTCCCATTCATTAATAATTAGTTTAAGTAAACTTTTAAGTTCTGAATTCGATGCATCAGTATCTTTTTGAAGATTTATACAAATGTTTTTTATTTCCTCAAAAGCATTATCTATTAATATTGTTTTTTGATCTGGATTAGCCATAGATTTTTAAAATGCTCCATTGCAGTTGAACCCACTGCAGTTAATAACCCTGAAAATATTCATTACAAAGTTGTGGAATCTTTCATCATAAAAAAATGCCCAGGTTGTAAATATAGCAAAACCTGAGACAGTAAAAGCAGCATATTGAAGCCAATGTATTCCATAGCTGTCTAATCCATTTTTATCAAAATCAGAATTGCTCAATTTCTTTTTTACTCATAATAAAAATTTTTTATTAAAAAGGAGAGTTTGTTTTGAACGAGAGATTTATTTTTTCTTTAAGACCTTAATGTAGTGATAGTTTAAATAAAACCAGGTATTATCCACCCAAAAAAACCGTAGTTTATTATCAAAGCTAAAAAACCAATCATAGCTAATCTCCCATTTGTTATTTCGGCATTTTTCCAAAATTTACCAATGTAGTTTTTATTTTTTTTTGAATTTTTATCTATCAAATAATTTGGTTCCAAAGGTTCCTGCAACCTTTTGATGGCGTATAAAGAGAATTGAATTGTAATTGCGATGATAACAACTATAAAACTAGTAAGTGCATCCATTTTTAGATTTTATATGTGATCAATTAGTAAGCCAAAGAGTAAATGACATTTGTAAACATCAAACATCCCCTCATTTCTGCTTTATTAACTGAGGAAACCTTAACTTGAATTATTAACAAATGTAACATATTTAAAAAAAAATTAGTATGAATTCTTACTTTTTCTTTGGATTTCACATTTTTAAGGACTGTACTGTTGCATTTATGTGTCAGTAACATCCTAAGACTAGTCTTAATTGAATTACAGAATTAGTTTAAAAATTTTACTTTGAATCAGATAAAATATTGAAAAATTTTTTAAAAAATATATTTTCAATGTTATTTATTTAAAATTATTTTTAATAACTAGAAATTATTACTTTTGTTTGATTTCCGGAAGGTAGAATTTATTGCCTAATGTGTAACCAATTGACATTAGTACGAACCCAATAAGTTGAGGTAAATGAGAATTTGCTAGAGAGATTTTTTCAATCATTTCTCAATCTATAAATTTACATAATAATAAAAAATTTTAAATACTGTAAGTCTATTTTCTTTTTACTCTTTAATCTCCCCAGATTTTTTTAGTGAATTTACAAGTCTTTCATTTTCTGTTTTTAAATTTTCTAATGCAGATTTTGTAAATTGTTCTTTAGCCTCAAATTTTGCTGAACTTATAACTTTTTTATTAGGTAGTTTTTTCTTCGGTTCTGACTTCATATTAAACATCAATTAAAAAAATTTTAGAAGTTATTATTTTTGAGTTAGGTATTATTTTTTACAGTTTTCTGGTTAATAATATTTGTTTACATAGACAAATTAATCTTTATCTTTGGGGAGCCTTAACCATCCAGTAGTCCATTCTGATTTTAGTTTTGCCCATAATATCCTTCTAATATCTTTTTTATTTTTGGTAGGGAAAACGTCAACCCATCTATCTTCATTTTTACCACCGTAAGCTTTAACTTGAAAATGTCTATTACCATTAATAGTTTTTGGTGCTGTCCAACACAATGTAGGAGGCCATTTCATGAGAGATTTCTTAATAATTTAAAAAACTAAAGGTTGCTTTGACCAGTTAAAACTAAACCATAATATGCAATCGTACCAAGGATAAGAATAATACCTAGTATTCTAATAATCATGATTTAATATTTTTAAATTCAAATTATATTAGAGAAATTTTATAAATTTGAGTTGAAGATTTAATATTTTCTAATTTTTCCTTTTTTTATTTCTAACTATGGAGTGGCAAGATTCAGGATGCCATTCATTCTGAATCTTGCCAATAAAATCATAAATAAATGAATCGGGACATCCAGTTTTTTTTTGAAGTTCTGAAAGTTCTTCTTTAATGAATTCATATACACTTGTTATTACCCCTAAATTTTCTTCTTGGGAGGGAGCCCATTTTTTATTCTCCATTAATAATTTTTAAATTATTTTCCACAATATCGTAATAGGTTAAGTCTCCATAATCAGCATCTGAACAACATAAATCTCCATATAGTTCCTCTAACAAATCGTAAGCATCTGAATACTTATCAAAACTTTGAGCTGTTAATTCGTCATCTTTCCCATCAAGTCTAATTATTTTGTAGGTCATATTTTACTTAGATGAAAAAAGTATTTTTTTTGATTCATTAGATCATCTTATAAATAAAAATCTTATTTAGGAGTATTAGTTGGGTAAAGCTTCTGAATTTTATTTTTCTGAATTTCTATTTTTCTTCTTTCATATTTATTTGCCATTATTTTTCTGATAAATAATTGTGGGATAAGCCAAACTAACGCAATAGCTATAGCCATGAAAGCAGGATTTCTCCAAGTTAACCTAATAATCTCTTGTATAAATTCTTGATTGAAAATTTCCATACATTAAAATTTGATGATAAAAATATCTTTGCTTTCTTTATAAACTCTTTTGTGAGTCACAAACTATTATAACTCTAATAAATCTTATAAGGAATTTTATAAATTTTTTCTTTTTCTAGTTTGTTTTTTTTTATATTTGGATTTAGATTAATTTTTTATTTTTTAGTTTAAAGATGCCGACTTATTTAATTACAGGATCAAATAGGGGTATTGGATTAGAATTATGTAGGCAAATTCATAAGAGGGGAGATAATGTAATTGCAACGTGTAGGAAAGCTTCAAAAGAACTTAGAGATTTAGGAGTGAGAGTTGAAGAGAATGTAGAAATTTCTTCTAATGAGTCCATAACAAATTTGTGTAAAAAATTATCTGGAGTTAATTTAGATTGCTTAATTCATAATGCAGGAATTTATGAATTTAATTCCTTCGAAAACTTAGATAAGAAAAGTATTTTGCATCAATTTGAAATCAATGCATTGAGCCCAATATGTATGACTCAATCACTTAAACATTTTTTAAAAAGATCTTCTAAAGTTGCTTTTATCACAAGTAGAATGGGATCTATTGAAGATAATACATCTGGAAGTTCTTATGGTTACAGGATGTCTAAAGTCGCTTTGTCCATGGCAGCAAAATCACTTTCTATAGATTTATCAAGAGAAGATATTTATGTAGCTATTTTGCATCCTGGATTAGTGAGTACAAGAATGACTGGCTTTACAAGAAATGGAATTAGTCCTGAAGAATCAGCAAATGGCCTTTTAAAACGTATAGATTCTTTAAATAAAAATAACTCGGGTACGTTTTGGCATGCTAACGGAGAAGTTTTGCCTTGGTAAAATCTATATTTTTATTTTTAAGAGATGGATATCGGTAATTTGTTAAAAAACTTTTAAATTTTTAACGAAATTCTTTCCTTGTTTAATTCTTTTAGTTATCTTTAAAAAAACATTAGTAAAGGAGGTGATTCATTGTCGTATCTACCGAAAAATGCGGTTATCAAAGGGGCCGTGAATTCAGTATCTTCATCATATTCATCGGTCTCTTTTTCTTTGATTAAGAAAAAAGGCTTTATAATCAACAGATTTATATAAATCAGTTACTTAATAATTGAAAGCTCTGCATCTTATGAAGTTGCAGAGTTTTTTTTTATGAATTTAAATAATCTTTCAAAATTTAGGCTATCTTTTTTGGCCGAAGTAAATTAAAGCTAAAAAAGATAAAGTGCTTACCAAAGCGATTAAGTACCACCCAGTTGAGGAGTTGCTAGCTACTTCGTTCATTTATTTTGATTTATCGGAAAAATTGATTATTTGAGTGAAAATCACAATTGATATCATTAAAAAAACTAAAAGGATGTAAGTTATGTTCATTTATAGAAAAATGCTAATTATTAAAAAGATTATTCCTAGAACTACAGTAACAATTGCTCCATCTACTAATAAGTCTTTCCATGTATAACTTTTAAGCATCCTTGTTTTATCTTCTTCACTCATAAGGTTCTTTAACCACGTCCAATCTAAAAGCTGTGTCAATGCAACACCAAAAATTAAATGACCAAACAAAATACCTATTAGATCAATTCTAGAAATATCTTTAGTAAGACTCGTAATAATAAAAAAGTCCACTAGCTTTTTTCTTTATTAGATAAGGCACCACCTTCTTCTTTGTATTTTTCCCAAGCTTCACTTATTTTCGCTTTAGAGAAATTTTGTTTTCCCTCAGAGAATTTATTTTTGAGGTTATTTAAACTATTAGTCAGTTCTTTTTTTGTTGGTTCATCAAGAAAGTTTGATGTTAATTTCCATAAATACCAGCTACTAGCTAGAAGAAGAATCAATCCGAGTAATTGCATATTAGTTTTTTCCCATCCTACAACTTTTCAAATGGTTTCGATAAATTAATTTATTTAATACCTGTAAAATTTTTTTGACCTAAATAAAAATTAAAACTTTAACCAGTGGAAAAATATTCTATCCAGCAGCCATATAGTAAGACCCCCTTCCAGGAAAGCCAACCAATACATCCCATAATCAGAAAATCCCATTTGCTCCTTTACTGTTTTAATTAATTTTTTGTGGGCTTGAATGAGATCTTTCATGAAGAATAAAATTTTTAAACCTTATGATTTTCTTTTATTAAAAATCCCTTACCGTAACAAGATAAACAGGTTTTAGTTTCATCTAATGAAATTCTTAGAAAACCTGCTCCATTACATTTAAAGCAATTTACTTTAGAAGTTGAGTAAAGTTTTGACTTGATTTTAGCAGCACGGTTTAAGTAAGATACAGTTTCTTTACGACCGTTAGCTTGAGCAGCTTTATTTAAAAGCTTTTTATAACTGACTTTAAGTTCTTGGGTATTCATCTTTTGAAAGAAACAAGGATTTGAACACAGGGAAAATATTTGTTTATATAATTAAAAAACTAGGAATTTTCCGTTTATATTTTTGATCAGATCTCTTATTGAGATTTGAATAATATAACTAGGATTTGCTTTATACGTTTAGTATCTAGAGTATTCAAATGTATATTTAATAGAAATTTTATATTTGATAAATTAAAAATATTTTGGATGATAATTCAAGAAATCATTCTTTCGACCTATAAAAAAATTTTTTAGCTTTAATAAATCATCCAGCCTTTTTGAGGTTTTTAACTAAAAAATCATTTTCATTAGTAAGAACTTTGAGCTTAGATTTTTCCAACTCTTTTCTGATTTCGGGATTTAAATCTTTTTTTGTCTTATTTAGATTCATAAGATTTGTTCTTAAATTATTTAAGAGACAGTTGAAATCATAGTGATCCCAAAAAAAATTTGTGGATAGTTTTTTCTTAAAAGAAGATAATATTTTATTTTGCACATAGAAATCCAAATTTAATCAACATATTGTGGAAAACCCTGTTGAAAAACGCTTAAAAAGTGGATAACTCTTCGGGAGCATTATCAAAACAAGCTTTTCTGGAAAAATTTTTAAGTATTAATACTTCATCAAAAAAAATAAAATGTAGTTTAAAAAGTAACATAATCTCTTGTTATAACTGTGGGATCATTACTTTTTAAAAAAGATAAATTTTCTGTACCAAAAGCTCATGTTGATAAACAATTTAAAAAGTTTTTTTTCATTATGTATCAAATTGAAAATTAAAGTGAAGAAAAATCAATCAAAACTTGAAATTTTTAATTTTTGTCATAGCTGAGTAAAAATTGTTTAATTCGGTTTTCTCTATGCAAATATTTCTCAAACCCAAAGCTAATCAAATAGGGTTGACTAAGTTAAAAAATTTAAAATGACAGAAGAAAAAAAGGATTCAAAAAAATGTTCTGGAAAGAAAAACATTATGTTTGCCTATGGCTTTATACAACTTGGTTCTAGTTTCGTATCTGCAATAGCTTTAGCTGCAATCGCTTTTGGATTCTGTTCAGTAAAAAAAGAGTCAAAACTTTTCAATAAATGTGTTGCAGAAATTATTGAAGATGGTGGTACCAATTCTGAGGCTGTAAGGTATTGCAACGGGGGCAATTAAAATCTCTCTCAGAATAATTAAGTGGACTCAACCTGTGATTTGATTATTGACTCTTTAAAAGAGGAGCCAATTGGAGAAACTGATCATTTTATTTGGTTTATAACAGATATTGGCATCGTTGCCCTATTTAAAAGAGAGGAAAACTTTGAAACTTATAGTTCGAATGTCGAAATTGAGGCAAATAAAATTGCTTTAGATATAACTAAAGAAGAGAAAGAGTACCTAAAAATAAAAGAGAGACAGCTTTTCTTGTTTTATTCATAATCTAGGATTTAGTCCTTGATTTAGTAAGATGGCTCAAGGTTAAAGGCCGGCTCCATAATATTGCTTTCGCTAACTAATTCGTAGGTGAGCTCTTTATTTAGGGCATTTATATAAGATGTATAAAGTTTTCCCCAAACAAATTCAAATTCATCTTTACTTAAATTCTTGAAAAGAATTTCTCCTTTGAAGTAAATGTGATAAGAATCATTCATCATGGAAAATTAATCTTATCCTTTTTAACGCAGTGAAATATGTATGTAGTATTAGGTGCTACTAAAAAGAAATTTATATTTAGAAGTTAGAAATACTTTTAGACTATCCGTGTATTCATTTTTTGTTTTTTGAATAATCCGACTGTCTCATCAAGATCCATACAAGGCTGAATACTTATATCCATTAACCTTCTCCAGGGATGCCATTGCTTCCAAATTGTCTCAAGAGAATCTGCACTCACTACAGAATGTCCAATCCCATTTTGAACCATAAAAATCCAAGAATGAACCTCATAGTTTTCAGGTCTGTTTTGGGGACCACCTGATTCATACCAATTAATTAGCATTTCTGCCCCTTCTTCTTGATCCTCGCCATCAGTAAATTCGTAGGAAATCAAATACCTTTGCATATAGATTATTATTAAAATCTCTAAACTATTTTAACTCTTGATTTAGATATTGCCTCCCAATTTAATTAATGCTAAGAAGTTTATAGAAGTGATTGTTTTAAATGACCGAAAGATTTGGGAAAATTAAAAAGAATATTTTGACTAATTTATCTTTTATAAATAAGACAATCTTGAAGTATTTTCAAAACCATGATCTGTTCGTATAGCTCCAGTTAACAGATAAAATTTGATACTTTTTAAAATACCTTAAATTAGTTACCATATTTGTACTGTATAGATACCAATGATAAATAAAAAGGGTCAAAGCGATCCAATTGATAATTTAGAGTATGAAAAAGTTCTAGAAGAAGAAATAATTAATTCGTACGAAAGTAAATTTCAGAAAGATACTGAAGAAGATATTAAAAAGATTAAATTCTACAGACTCAAAAGAACTCCATTAGAAATATTAAATAGGTCATTTTTCTTTTTCTTTATTGGAAGTTTTCTTTTCTCTTTGTTTTTAGCTTATTCAGAAAGTAAGTTATGGTTCATCCTTTATGTAATAAGTGCATTGTCATGTGTTTTCTATACTCCTAATAGAAAGGCACTTAAAGAATTAATAGCAGCTTGGCCAAATGTAGAGGATCTCATTAAAGGGAGGAGTATGTGGAGAAAAGGCAAGTAAATAGATTATGAAACCGTTAAGTTCATTTAAAAAATGGTTATTAAATATCCTTGTGCCATACATTGAGGGCACCAACAAGAAAAAAGAGGATAAAAAATGAGTCTAATATCGGTTGGAATTATTGTTGAAATATTTTTGTTTGTAGGAGTTTTTTTATGGGTTAGGAGACTAACTAGTAAAGAAGGTAGGCAACCATCTCTATCAAAAAAAACAATTAAAAATCTCAAATTTTAGAATTTTGCTTACAAAATAAGGAAACTTTATAAAGAGATCAAATTTATGGGAAAATTCTTTACTTTTTCCCTCTCACTTTGTGTATGAAATCAGTTAGAACATCTATATCGTTTTTAAAAAATATGGTTTCCTCCATTCAAGGTCTTGCTCCTATAACTAATCCATTAAATAGTGTCTTAATAGAAAAGAAACTAATAAATGTTGATCAAAAGTTCATTCAACTTGTCTCTCTAGCAGAAGGATTACCTCGTACAGAAGTCATCGAAAGTGGAAGGAATTATTGGAGAGGTGTTTGTAGGAGCTTGATTTTTAGATTTCCTGATGACCTTGAAATTTTAAAGCTTGATGTAAGAAGTTATGTAGATAGATCAAAAGGAATCATTCAAATAAGATCTGCAGCAAGATTAGGTCAATCAGATTTAGGCGTTAATCTAAGAAGAGTGGAATACTTGTTTAATCAATTAGAGAAATTTTAATTAATCTGTTATTTATAAATTTAAGGTTCTTTTTACTAAATAGTTGTGCTTTAATTCATAAGAATATTTGAACTGCCATGGTAAAGATAATCTTAGTTGGGATAATTGTAGCTCTTGTATATTCTCAACCTGACCTTCGTCTTACAGTCGCTGATTGGTTAAGAGCAGCTTCTGATTTTCTTATTGAATCAGTACAAGTAAAACCTTGAATAAATTTTAATAAAACATTAAAAAAGACCTGAGACAGTAATCATTTGTTTAATGCATACAGCTACGAAAATAAATATTATTATCCTGCTTAATATATATTTCACTGAATCAAATAAATAGTTTTGGGAACATATTAGAAAAATTTTTTGAAATTTTTGAATAGTTAACGATAATAAGGGATATGAAGCTTAGATTATTTGAGTTCTATTTTATTAAAGACTATTTAAGGCCTTGGTTTGGTCTTATTTATTCTTTATTCTTTCTGTTTTTTTTAGGTGCAATTGGCTATCGAATAACAGAGGGATGGGAATGGAGTGATTGCTTATGGATGGTTCTGATCACAATAACCACTATTGGTTTTGGAGAAGTTCAACCTTTAAGCCCTGAAGGCAGGATCGTAACTGTTTTAGTAATCGTTGGCGGATTGATCTTTATTCAATTTACCTTTCAAAAAGCTGTTAGATTATTCGAATCCGGCTATTTTCAAAGAGTAAACGAATTACGTTTTAAAAGACTTCTTAGAAAAATGGAAAATCATGTAATCTTGTGCGGATATGGGAGGGTAGGTCAGGAAATATCTAACCAAATAAAAACGCAAAATATTCCAATTATCGTTGTTGAGAGTGATGAAGATAGAAAAAAGATTGCAGAAGAAAATGGTTTAGAAGTACTTTGTGCTGATGCAACTCTTGATGAGACTTTAAAACTGGCAGGATTAGAAAAATGCAAAAGTTTGGTTGTTACCCTACCTAATGATGCTGCTAATTTATATGTAGTTTTAAGCGCTAAAGGAATAAGAAGTTCTATAAGAGTAATAGCAAGAGCAGGCACTGAAGAAGCTGCAAGTAAATTGAGATTAGCTGGTGCAAGTATAGTCGTAAGCCCTTACATCGCAGCAGGAAGAGCAATGGCATCAATGGCTTTAAGACCTATTGCTATTGACTTTCTTGATCTGCTCGCAGGCAGTGAATGCGAAATTGAAGAATTTGAATTAAGTAATGATATTAGTCTTTTTGAAACAGCAGAGAAAAGATCACTTTCTGAACTTGGAATAGGTAAAAAAAGCGGTGCAAAAATTTTAGCTATTAAAGAGAACGAAAAATTATTTACCAACCCTGGAGGTAATTTCATACTTCAACCAGGTCAGGTATTAATAGCATTTGGCAGTAAAGAACAGCTAAATATCTTGAACGGTTTATTAGGTAATCTTGTAGTAGCAGTAGAGTTATTAAAATAGATATTTAAAATAATTTGATATATAAATCTTTCAATTTTTTCATATCTTAAAGGCTGTAAATTAACTTATATACAACCAACTTAGTTCTCATTACACAGTGGGCATTTTCAAAAAAACCCTCATTTTCTCTTCTGCAATTTCATTAATACTTTCTCCATCTGCGATGGCTTCAAAAAGATTGAGTGGAGCAGGTGCATCATTTCCATCGAAAATTTATACCAGGTGGTTTTTTGACTTAGCTAAATCTGGAGGCCCTAGAGTTAATTATCAAGCAGTAGGTTCTGGATCTGGAAGAAAAGCCTTTATAGACGAAACCGTTAATTTTGGAGCCTCTGACGATCCAATGAAAGATTCTGATATAGAGAAAGTTACTAGAGGACTTGTTCAAATACCGATGGTAGGCGGAACAATTGCGTTTGGATATAACTACGATTGCGATTTAAAACTTACTCAAGAGCAGGCTGTTCAAGTAGCAATGGGAATGATAAAAGATTGGAAGGAATTAGGATGTAAATCAGGTAAGTTAACTTGGACGCATCGTTCTGATGGCTCAGGCACGACTAAAGCTTTTACTAGTTCTATGGAAGCTTTTTCTAAAACTTGGAATCTAGGTACTGGTAAATCTGTTAAATGGCCTTCGGGAGTTGGAGCAAAAGGTAATTCTGGTGTTGCGGGTGTTATACAAAATACTCCCGGAGCAATTGGTTACGTCAACCAATCATATATAAAAGGGAAGGTAAGAGCTGCAGCTTTACAAAATCTTTCTGGCGAATTCGTTACTCCGAATACTGAAGCAGGAGCAATAGCTTTAAATGGAATAAATCTCGATAAGAACTTGGCTGGTAAAAATCCAAACCCTACTGCTAAAGGAGCTTATTCAATAGCAACCTTAACTTGGATACTTGCTTATGAAAAAGGTAATGGGAGGAATACCAATGCAATTCAAGATACGTTATATGAATTGCTCAGCGATGAATACCAATCAAAAGCTCCTGCCTTAGGTTTCGTTCCCTTGAAAGGAGAAATTTTAAAAAAATCAAGAGCCGCAGTTAAAAAAATAGGAAGATAAATTTTTTAATCCATGTCAAATTATCATGACTTTCATATACCTTTAACCCCTCTTAAAGTCTTTTACATCATTTAGTAGTAGATTTATAGAGATATTCTTTTTTTAATGGAAGAGAAATTAACTCTTTTCAAGAATCGTAAAAGATTCGGTATCGAAAAAAATATAGATATTATCTTCAAGAATACTGCCCTAGTCTTGTCTAGTTTCGTAGCAATAATACTTTTAGGAATTATTTTAGTTGTCTTTTTTCAGTCATTTGAATCATTTTCAAGGTATGGCTTGAAGTTTTTAGTCACCTCTGAATGGAATCCAGTAAAAGATGAATACGGAGCTTTTACCGCAATATATGGCACATTAGTAACCTCATTTCTTTCGTTATTAATTACTATCCCTTTGGGCGTTGGAACTGCAATATTTATTACCGAGGACTTTGTACCGAAAGTTTTTAGAGAAATAATAGGTTCTTTTGTTGAATTATTAGCAGCAATTCCATCAGTTGTATTGGGACTTTGGGCAATATTTGTAATGGAACCTTTTTTTAGAGCCTTTTTTGTCTTTTTACACAATTTCTTTGGTTGGATACCTTTATTCAGTACAGAACCTACAGGCAGGAATTCTTTGTTAGCAATATTGATTTTAGTAGTAATGCTTTTGCCAATAGTTACTTCTATTGCAAGGGATTCACTTAATCAGGTTCCTAAAAAGCTAAGAAATGCGGCTTATGGCATTGGCGCAAGTAGATGGAAAACAATATTTTCAGTAATTTTGCCGGCAGCATTATCAGGAATTATGGCAGGTGTTCTATTGGCTTTAGGTAGGGCAATGGGAGAAACAATGGCTGTGACAATGATTATTGGTAATTCAAATGCATTTAGTTGGTCTCTATTATCTCCTGGATATACCATTTCCTCTATGCTCGCAAACCAGTTTGGTGAGGCTGATGGAAGTCAGGTTTCATCACTTTTTTATGCGGCTTTTGTATTGATGATCCTATCTTTAGTAGTCAATATCTTTGCTCAATGGCTAGTTAAGAAATTTAGTCTCAAATATTAGATAATTATGAATTCACTCTATTACCAGAAAAGATTATCAAGAAATATAGGAGATAAATTCTTTACTTCTTTATCCGTAATTTGTGCACTGATAGCAATACTTCCTTTGATTTTTCTTGTGACTTATATCCTTTACAAAGGTGGATCTCAAATAACACCAGAATTATTTACTTTAGAACCAAATCCTCCTGGAGATGATTTAGATGCAGGAGGTATTAATCCTGCATTAATAGGGACATTAATAATCACTACCATTGCTTCAATTATTGCAATACCAGTAGGTGTTGGAGGTGGAATATATCTGGCGGAATATTCTAAAGGCGGTGCTTTTTCAAGATTTATTAGATTCGGAGTTAATGTTCTAGCGGGAGTCCCATCAATTATTGCTGGTGTATTTATTTATGCATTAATTGTTTCAACAAAGATCTTATTTGGAAGTATGTACAGTGGCTTGGCCGGAGGAATGGCGCTTTCAATTTTGATGCTGCCTACAGTAATAAAAACAACTGACGAAGGTTTAAAGTTAGTTCCTAACGAATTAAGATATGCTTCTCTTGGAGTTGGAGCAAGTATGTATACAACTATATTGAAAGTTACTTTGCCCTCCGCCTTTAGGTCTATTGCTACTGGCGTTGTTCTTGGTATTGCGAGAGCTGCGGGAGAAACAGCACCTTTGATATTTACGGCTTTATTCTCTTACTACTACATAACAGGATTTGGAGATTTGTTTTATGAAATGGGTTCTTTGGCAGTATTGATATATAACTTTGCTCTTGAACCATACGATGCGCAGAATAAACTAGCCTGGGCAGCTTCCTTTATTCTTGTTTTATCGATACTATCAGTAAATATACTTTCAAGGATATTAGCCGCTTTTACAGAGAAAACTAAGAGAGTATAAATGATTAAAACTAATAAAAAAATACCAAAGAATATCATCTTATCTCTTGAGAATGTCTCAATTAGCTATGGAACCTTTGAAGCAGTAAGGAATGTTTTTTGTAATTTTAAAAAAGGAAATATAACTTCTCTGATTGGCCCTTCTGGTTGCGGAAAATCAACGGTTCTTAGATCTTTAAATAGGATGAACGATCTAATTCCTAATTGTTGCTTGAAAGGAACTGTCCTCTTTGATGGAACTAATATTTACGACAAAAGAGTTGATCCAGTTGAAGTAAGAAGAAGAATTGGGATGGTTTTTCAACAACCTAATCCTTTTCCTAAATCTATTTACGAAAATATTGCATTTGGTGCAAGAATTAATGGCTTTACGGGAGATATGGATGAATTAGTGGAAAGTTCACTAAGAAAGGCTGCTTTATGGGACGAATGTAAGGATAAATTAAATGATAGTGGTTACTCTTTATCCGGTGGACAACAACAAAGATTATGTATTGCTCGAACGATTGCAATTGAACCTGAAATAATTTTAATGGATGAACCTTGTTCAGCTTTGGATCCTATCTCTACATTAAAAATTGAGGAGACTATGCATGAACTTAAGAAGAATTACACAATAATAATCGTTACCCATAATATGCAACAGGCACTAAGAGTTAGTGATATGACTGCATTTTTTAATGCTATTGAATATGAAGATGGTGATGGAGGAAAGGTTGGTTATCTTGCCGAGTTTAATTCGACAAAGAAAATTTTTAACTCTCCAAAAGAAAAAACTACTCAGGAATACATATCTGGTAAATTTGGTTAATGTTTATTTTTTACTTATAAAAGAAAGATTTTTACCTCTAAGACAGTTAAGGGGTAGACAAACAGTATAAATACCTATATAGTTATCTCGAACTAGTAAGTTTATCTTTGAAAAACTATCCTTTTCTACCTTTCTTGATTTTTGCAGGAGCTCTCATAACAACTGCAACAATAGGATTGCCTGTATTTACTTCATAATTTAATAGTATTTCTATTTCAGGTAATCTTATGGTTTCAATTTTAAATAAAGAATTAATTGGAAGTCCTCATAAAACCTTAATAAAAGGAAATTTATTTGACTTTACAAAAAAAAGAGAGAATATGAATCTGTGTGGGAGTGAAAAATCTGTATTAAAACCATTTTTAAAAGTGGTTAATTTCTAATTTATTTATCATGGATAAAACTAAAGAACAGTTAGAAAAATTAAGAGAAGTAGCAGAAGCATCTCTTACAAAAACGGATGAACTTCAAAAAGTTCTTGCTCAAATTGAAGCTTTAATGTCTAGAGAAGAATCACAAACATTATCAAAGAAGAAATAATTATTTAAAAAATAATTTTAGTTTTTGTACTTTTAATTACACCCCTACAATTCTATTGTAGTTATTAATTGGGTATGCAGAACCCGTTCCAAACTTTTCTGTTAGGTCTCGAGGTCTTACCTTCTTTAAGTAAAAGACCTCTTTAATTTGTTTGTTTTTATTATATTTTTAAAACCTGATTATTTAGTTTATTACTTTATAGATTTCTTTCAAGCAGACATTTACATCAAAAGATTCAGTATTTACAACTTCTAATCCTGTTTTTTCTGTAACTTCAACTGTTGCATTACATTCGTCTTGTTTAAGAGCCATATAACTTGGCTTTATGTCTTCAATATCTAATTCAACACTTGATTCAGTTTCTTCCTTATATTGCTCCATTACTAATGTAAGTGCTTCTATTTCAACGGAAAAATTATCATTTGCTTTTGCTCCAAATGACATGAAAAGAAATGGAAATAAAATCAAGGCTATTAAATTTTTCATTTCTATAAAATGTGTTTATTTTTTTTATAACGTGAATTGTTTGCTAAAGAAAGGGTCATTAGCTGTATAAATTTTTTAATATCTATTTCTACTAGTAGAAATAGATTAATAAAAACAAAGTAATAGATAAATAAAATAAACGAGACTTTTAAGTATAAATTGGTATATCTAAATGAAAAATTTAAGTCACTTCAATAAGATGTTTTTTAAGATTTTATTTCTATAATTTCTTCTTCAGATAAAATTGCCCATTTTTTAAATGACTTTTTGCAGGGATATCCTCCTGTTAAGTCTCCAAATGCAGGAATATATAAAACATTTTTATTAATATCCATTGCAAAGCACCTAAATGATAATTTATCTCCATTGTTTTTTATATTGATTTTTGGATGATAATGTCCACAAATATTTAATGTTTTATTATCGCCTAAATCAACTGGTTCATGACTAAAAGTAATATTTTTAGTTTTTCTAGTATCAAAAATTTTAATATTTTTAATATTGCAACCTACATCGTGATTTCCTAGGACTAGTTCAACGTTAGTTTTTAGTAGTTCAGGAAGATCCTCAACTTTTTTTTGAAGAGTTTTATCTATTGAATATTTGCTGTGGAATAAATCTCCTAATATTATTAACTTTTCAGGACTATATTTTTTTACTATTTTTTTTATTCTTGCAAAATTGTTTTTATCTGAATTATTAGTAAGAGGTATACCATTTTGCTGAAAATAATCAGCTTTCCCAAGATGAATATCGCATATTAACAACTCTTTTGTTTCCGGAAGAAATAACGATCTTGAAGGAAGCATCTCTAACAATGTATCTTCCCAACAAAATTTAAAAGAACTTTTTTTCATTTAATTACTATATTTTTTTATAAGTTTTTCTATTCTTTTTTCTATTGGCTCATTGCTTAAAGTATTTTTAAGTCTTTCAACTAGTAAAGGGAAAGCAAAAGGAGTTGGGGTTCTTATCTCGTTTAGTAGCATTTTTAAATTTTTTAATCTTTCTAATGATCTAGATATTCTTTTATTTTCTAATTGATATTCTTTAACTTCTTGATGCGATTGTTTTATCAAAAGATGGCCTTCTTCATATTTAGTAAAGACATCGTAGAAAAGACTTGAACTTATTTGAAGTTGAGAGGAGGTTTTTGTTTTGGTTGGATTATTTTGATTTACAAGCCCACTTATTTGGGCAATATTTTTAAATCTACGTTTTGTTAATTCTGAAAAATTAATTGCATTTTCTAGATCTTCCTCTAATTTTTTGCTATCCAAGAAATAATCAGCTTCTTTTTTTATTATGGAAAAATCATAATCTTCTGCGGTAGTTAAGCTGAATCCAAAATCATTAGCAGTAATACTAAATGTAGATTGTTTTAATTTTGCCAATCTCAAAGCCCATAAAAATGCAATCCCTTCATTTACAAATTTGCCATCAAGTGTAAAAACAAAAAGATTTGATAAATCTTTGGTTTTATATATTTCTATGAGGAATTCATCTTTTTTTGGAATATTTGAAAGAACTTTTTGTTTCTTCAATATTGGTCGTAATGAATTGAGTTCAGGATTTAAGTAATCATAATTTTCTAGTTCGTTGCATATATCTATTTCATTTCTCAAATTCTCACAAAGTAGATCAGAAATTGCCATTTGACCTCCAACCCATGCAGGAATTAGAGAACTTTTTTTTGTTGATTTTTTAACGTATAAGACCATATCTCTTATTCTTACAAATTGAAGCATTTTGCCAGCAAAGTAAAATGTATCTCCAGGATTTAATTTTGAAGCAAAATTCTCCTCTAAATTACCTAAAGATTTACCTTTCATATATTTGACATTCACAAATTTGTCACTTGTAATTGTCCCAATATTGAACTTATGCATTCTTATTAAAGATTTGTCTTTTACAAAATATTTAAAGTTTTCATTATTATTTTGTGATTCCTCTTTAACTATCTTTTTATATTTTGGGTATGCTTTAAGACATTTTCCTCCATATTCTAAAAAGTCAAGACACCAATTCCAATCTTGATCTTTTAAGTTTCTATAACTCCAGCAATTTTTAATTCTTTCTTTCTCAATTTTCGGATCAAAGCCATTTCCGCATGCCAGACTTATTAGATGTTGTAGAAGCACATCATAAGATAATTCGGGAAGTCTAATTTCCTCAGATATACCACTTTTTATTATTCTTCTCATTGCACTAATCTCTAATAACTCTAAAGAATTAGTAGGCATAAAAATTATTTTTGATTTTCCGCCTGGTCTATGAGCACTTCTTCCCGCTCTTTGTATGAGTCTAGCTAAATTCTTTGCACTACCAATTTGAACTATTTGATCTACAGGTTGGAAGTCAACTCCTAAATCTAATGAGCTGGTGCAGACTACCCATTTTATTAATCCGTCTTTAACACCTTCTTCAACTCTTTTTCTATCTTCTTTATCGAGGGAGCCATGATGAAGTGCGATTTTATCTTCCATCTCTGGGAGAAAAAATTTAAGACATTGATACCATCTTTCAGATTGGTTTCTTGTATTGGTGAATAATAAGGTGCTTTTATTTTTATCTAGGATTTTTAAAAGTGAAGAATGACTTCTGATTCCTAGATGGCCACTCCATGGAAAGGTCGTTTCCTCCTCAGGCAAAACGCTTATAATTTCTATCTCTTTTTGAATATTTGTACTTATAATTTTGGGTTTAATAGCGTTCATACCAACTATTGCTCTTGCTGCTTCTTCAATATTTCCAATAGTTGCAGACATTGCCCAAATTTGTAAATTTTTTATATTACCTCTTAGCCAACTTAAAGATAACTCGCACTGGTTTCCTCTTTTACTACCCATTAATTCATGCCATTCATCAATAATTATTGATGTCAACTCCTTGAACAGATTATTAGATTGTTTATTAGAAAGTAAAAGAGATAAAGACTCTGGAGTAGTGATAAGAATATTAGGTGGTTTAGCTATTTGCTTTTTCTTTTCATATGGGGTTGTATCCCCATTCCTAATTTCAACAGTGATTTCTTTATTAAAATGCAAAGCTGCTAATTGTATGGAATTTTTTAGATCTCTACTTAGTGCTTTTAAAGGGGTTATTAATAATATATTCACACTTTTATTAATTTTGGGATCTTCTATCTTTGATAGAGGTCCCATTAATGCAGCATAAGTTTTACCGCATCCAGTAGGGACTTGTATTATTCCACTATCTCCATTTAAAAATGCTTCCCAAGATTCGATCTGATAGGGTAGTGGCTCCCATCCATTTGTGGAGAAAAACTCTTTAATTTTAGAAATTAAATTATCTTGCTTATTATTTTTCGTAATATTTTTCATAATATTTTTTTCATCAGTTCATAAGCATTCTCTATGCTATCTGCATCATTGATTTTTTTATCTTTTCTCCATTTTGTTATTCTTGGAAATCTTACTGCTATGCCAGACTTATGACGTTTTGAAATTTGAATTTTCTCAAAA
Organism: Prochlorococcus sp. AG-347-M18; assembly: GCA_003281165.1. Lineage (GTDB taxonomy): Bacteria > Cyanobacteriota > Cyanobacteriia > PCC-6307 > Cyanobiaceae > Prochlorococcus_A. The sequence goes on along the minus strand of QCCT01000002.1, from coordinate 13,014 downwards.
GATATTTCGAATACCATTTCTGGTTTTAACGATCGAACAGGACCAAATTTTTCTATTGTATTTTTCCTTATCCATTTATCTAACTCTTTAATCTCAATATTCGTTAAACCAGAATATGCACTTGCAAATTTAATTAATTCTTGGTCTTTCCATAATGCAAAACTGTAATCTGTATAAAGACCAGCTCTTCTACCGCTTCCGCCCTTAGCGTAAATTAGAACAGCATCCAGTTGCATAGGATCAACTTTATATTTCCACCAAATACCCTTTTTTCTCCCAAAGGAGTATATAGAAGTCTTTTTCTTAATTATTAATCCTTCAGTATTATTTTCTCGAGATTTTTCTTTATAAGTTAAAGCATCAGTCCAATTTTTAGGAAAGATTAAATCACATATTTTGAAAATATTAGAGATGTTATTCTCAGTCTTATTTTGCCATTTTGAAAAATATTTTTCTAACTCAATTCTTCTATTTTCTAATTTAATTTCTCTTATATCTTTCCCATTAATTTCTAAAAGATCATAAGCAATAAATATAATTGGATATTTTTTTTGGATAGATCTAGTAGGAGACTTTCTATTTATTCTTTTTTGAAGTAAAGAAAAATCAAAGGCAATTTGTTCTTTAAAATTCCAAACTAATAATTCCCCATCAAGAACAAAATCATCTTTTATATGTGACATTTTTTCTACTAATTCTGGGAATGATTCATTTACTAATTCTTGCCCTCTTGTCCATAGCGAAACATTGCCTGATCTTTTAATTAATTGCATCCTTATACCGTCGTATTTCCATTCAAATTGAAAATCATTTATTGAATTTTTGAAGATTTTATCTTCAATAGTATTTGCTAGAAGAAATGGAAATGGTTTGGAATTTAACTCTTGAAGATTGATAGTCTTGTTAATTAAAAATTCATATGAATCAATTGAAGGCACAAAGTTCCCCATTAACCTATGGGAAATAATCTCTTCCTCAATATTAATTAGTTTTGATATTGATTTCGTGATTAATCCTATAGAGACTCCTACTCTAAAAGTTCCTGTAAGAATTTTATTAAAAATTAGATGGTTATCTTCAGGTAATGTTTCCCAAAGATTTTTAATTTCTAAATTTTTCTCCTCCTCATTAAGTTTTGATAATGCAGGTATTATTTCGCTTAGTAATTCATTGAGACTTATATTCGATAATTTCTTTTTTCTAGAATTAGTTTTATTTTTAAGTAATAAGGTTATTACCTCAGCAGAATCCCCAACTTTTAAATAACATGTATCAATTAACCATTGAGGATATTCATATATTTGAGAAAAAAGATTTTTTAAATATCTTCCACTAATAAATCTCTTATTACTTTTTCCAGTTAGTAAATATATTGCCCATGAATTATCTATTGGATCATTAGATAAAAAATAATTCTTTAAAAATTCAATTTTATTATTTGTGCTGTTACTGGAATCTAAATCTACAAATAATTCTGAAAAATTTTTTAAGCTCATATTTATTTACCGAAGAAAAGAACATTTATTGATTCCTTCTCAATTAAAAATTTACTTAAAGCTTCACTATCTCCATGATGAAAAAATACATTTTTTGCTTCAGACTTTTTTACCACTTCCAGTATTCCATCCCAATCTGCATGATCAGAGATTGGGAATCCCTTGTCATAACCTGATCTTTTTCTTAGAGCTCTTATTGACATCCATCCACTCGCGAAAGCTGTTTGAATATTTTTGAAATTTTTTAGATAAGAACCCTTACTTAAAGATGGCGGTAATAATATTAGACTTCCTTTAAGTTCATCTATCTTTTTTTTATTTTCAATTTTTATAGTATCTTTAATATCAATTCCAAGTTCCCTATAAATATTGTTCATTTTGTGAATACTGCCATGGGAATAAATATTGCCTTTAAAATTTGTTTGACTAATTTCGTTTAACAATCTCTGAGCTTTTCCAAGTGAATAGCAGAAAAGTAAAGAAGTTTTTTCTGGTGAATTACTTATCCATTTTGAAATATCATTTGCTATTTTATTTGATTCATCCCACTTAAATATTGGTAAACCAAAAGTACATTCGCTTATTAAATAATCAGTTTTTACTATTTCGTATTGTTGGCATGTCTCATCTTTTTGAAGCTTAAAGTCACCTGAAATTAGCCATTTTTCTTCAGCAAAAATAAACCTTATTTGACTAGATCCAAGGATGTGACCGGATGGATGAAAAGAAATATTAATGCCATTTATCTTAAATTCTTCTCCATATTCGAAAGTCTTAATTTTGATATTATCTCCAACTCTTTCTTTAAGAAGTATCGCAGTCTCCTTAGTAGAAATATATTCTTCACAGCCAAATGTAAAGTGATCAAAATGAGCATGGGTTATTAATGCATTTTTTACTGGCTTGCTTGGATCAATCCAAACATCAGCAAGTTCACAATAAAGATTCCCATCTTTATATCTAATTAAATATTCTTGTTTAGTTCTCAAAACTACATCTCTTGCAATGAAGTTAATTTAGCTAATTATGACCAAGCTTGTTTTGATAAAGCTATCGCTGAAATTGTTAGTAAAGCAATAACTACAAATTTGTTACTCCACTTAATCATGAATGAACTAATTTTGTTAAAAGAAAAATTATTAGATGGCACAATCTTTTTCTGATTCAGAATGTGGTGATTTTCATTATTTTCTAAGTAATTTAAATTTTTAATCTCATTTATTAATTTTGATTCGCAGGTTGAGAGTTGTGCTACTTGATTTAATAAATCAATATCTTCTGGTCTTAATAAAGAATTTAATTCTTTTATTTGTCTTTCGTTTTTTAGAAGAAATGCATTAACTATCTCATCTGTTCCTAAACCCTGTTTTATATATAAAAGAACATCATCTCTTTCCCAGGATTTTTCAAGAGAATTTAAAATTTTGCTTATTCTCATTTTAAGTATTTTTACTTATAATAAATTATTATTTTTTCCTTCTGTGGCTTATTACTTTAAGTAATTAGAAAAAATTATTTTTATTTAAGATTTGCGAATAAGTCTGTTTGCAAAATATTTTATATTTACCTTTTCTACAATTTTTTTTGAATTACTTTTGGTTTTTACTTTATTTAAATTGATCACTTCATCTGATACATTTTTGCCAGTGTCAAAATACCTTTTAATTTTTTCTAATTCTTCTTCATTTAATCTTTTTGTCGCACCTTTTGCGTTTATTCCAAGTTTCTTGCAGGCTAATAATATTCTATTACTTTCGACATTAAGATCTTTGGCAATACTGAAAATAGGAGTGTTGATAGACATTATTTTCTTTACTATTTGATTTATTATTTATAGTATATTTATAAATTAGAAATTAAATATATTTTTAACTATTATTAATTTCAAAAACTTTTTTTAAGCTATGCTACTTCATCTTCGAAATTATTTAGATCATTAAACTTTTTCTTCATTGTTGGGTTATTTCTAGTTAATTTCTTTACGGTTAAATCTTGAGATTTGCTGTCAGCGGATAAAAGATGTTTTTTTGAGAGAATTAAAGCCTCCTTAGTTTTTTGTAAATGGGTTATTGATTTATCAATTTCTGAAATTGCATCATTAAATCTATCTTGGGCCAATGAAACATTTTTACCTACTGCATTTTTAAATTGCTCAAGAGTACTTTCAAAATTAGTTATGTCGTAATTTTCCCGTTTCATTAAATCAATTTGTGATTTATATTTTAAGGTTTCCATAGAGGCATTTCTTAGCAGAGAAATAATGGGCAAGAAAAATTGAGGTCTTATGACATACATTTTGGGGAATCTATGTGAAACATCTACTATGCCTGCATTATATAGTTCACTATCTGGTTCTAGAAGCGATACGAGTACTGCATATTCACAAGATTTTTGTCTTCTATCTTTATCTAATTCTTTTAAAAAATCTTCGTTTTTTCTTTTATTAGTTCCATTTAAACTTTCATTCTTCATCTCAAACATTATAGATACCACTTCAGTTTTATTTTCATCAAATTCTCTAAATATATAGTCACCTTTACTTCCAGAAGTGGCATCATTATCCTTTTCGAAATATGAGTTCTTAAATGCAGAGGCACGATTCAGATTGAATTGGGTTTCGCAGTGGATTTCTAATGTTTCTCCTATCATCTTTGTAGATAATCTAGATTTCATTTCTCTTAACTCCTGAATAGTCAGGTCCCTTTCACTAATTTTGCTTTTAAACTTTTCTTCAATTAATTTTTCATTAATTGAATGTTCAAGCCTCATCTTTTCAATGGAATTTGTTAATGATGAGTTCTCTTTTTCTAAATTAGTAACAGCCTCACTAACTTTGTTTTTTAAAGATAATTCTGAAATTAAAGACTGGTTTTTGATTTCATCCCTTAACTTGATTAATTCATTATTCAGTAAATTAATTTTATTTGTTGCTTGATTTTTTAAATCATTAAGAGCATTTGTTTTCTTTTCTTCAGCTATTTTTAATTTAGATTCAAGAGTTTGGATCTCAGACTCTTTAATACGATTTTGCTCTATTAACTGTATTTTTAACTCACGTTTTAAAATTTCCAAAGCTTTTTTATTATCTTCCTCAGCCAGAATAAGTCTTTCTTTTATTTGTTTGTTAAATTCCTCGTCTTTTATCTGAAGAAGTATTTCTTCAAAGCTGCTGGGATCAATTCGGAAAGTTTTGCCGCATGAAGGACATTTGATATCTTTCATTTTTTAATTACAAAATTAATATTAGAAAGGATTTAATATTCGAGTTATTTAAAAAGAATATTATTCTTGACTAAGAATAAACAATGATTCAATGATATGCATTAAAAAATAAAATAATTACTCAATAAAGGTCATATTAATCCGGATTCCTTAAGAATATTTATTTTATTTGCTAATTCAATATCTGCAGAAGATATTGAGCGGTCTAAAGTTTTGTGAGTTGAAACTGTATATCCGCTATCATCAACAAATTCATCCTCAGCATCTTTCAAGTGTGATTTCTCATTTTGGAGATCTTTATAATTATCTGACTTGAATATATTTGACTTACTGATATTGCTATATCCAAAATTCGCAATTCCTCTAGCATCTAATGCTTCCTCAACTAATATTCCAACTACTTTAGATCTACTTATAGACTCGCTTTTAGATATTTCATCAATAATTTCAAGTACCCTTTTTCTGGGAAGATATCCTATCCTTTTAACTTTATTTTCCATGAATAATTATATATGTCGTTATTGTAACACTTCTGTCAAATGTAATCAGATTTTGATTAGAAGTACTATGTTTGAATTTAAATAATCAGATTTAAAGTATAATCTTTAGGAACACCTATAGAAAGTTATTCTCAAATAGTCATGAGGATAGCTTTATATGCTTTTTCTAATTACTGTTTCAGATTAAGTTGGATTTCCAAAATTTTCTTAATTTAAATTCCAAGTATTATGAAAGATAAACTATATGATAATGCTGACAGCTTTGCAATGTCATTTGATGAGGAATGGGAAAATATTGATTGTGATGATTTACGATTAAAGATAGATAAGGTCTTTCAACTTTTATCAGAACATCCTTTTTTAATATCTAATCCAGAAAATGCTAGAAAAATTGCAGAATTTAGGATATTTTCATTAAAAAAATTTCAATAATTTTAAATTTTATTGAAATCAGTGTTTGAATTTTAATTTTAATTACTTAAAAATTAAAGAGTCGGTGAATTAAAAAATCCCTTACTGTATAAAAATATTATTATGCCAATAATTGGACCTATGCCAAATAAAAAAAGTACTAATTTTGCAGAATTTTTTGTTTGACCTAATTCTTGATTCTTTATTTTTGATCTATTTTGGATTTTTTTTGATTTTTTCTTTTTCATGAAGGAAATATTTTTACTTAACAACTTTAAAAGATTTTGATATGTTATTGAGCCTCAAATAATTAATTTATTTCCTAATTTATTAAGGGATCAAAAAGTCAGTATTGTATAATGTAATCAATAATAAGCAAATATGAGTGCAACTAAGAGAGAGGAGGTATGTTCTCACCTTAGATATATAAGGTTAGAGCTTAGAGAAATGCATCAAATGCTTATCAAAGAAGACTTATTGCCAGATCCAAATGAAGCAAAGGAGGTGCATGCACAGCTGGATGCTTTATTGGGATTATTATCAGAAAAAAGAACAAAGAAGATGAAAAGTCAATTTTAAAACTATAAATAATTACTAGCTGATTCTATTTTTTTACGATTATCGTGCATCTGTTCTAATTTATTGTAAATTTCTTTAATTTGTATCTGTATTAGATCGGTTGAATTAATATTGCTTAAAGCATCCATTGCGGATAAAAGACTTTCCTTAGCTTCTATCAAATGTCTACATTCTTTACTGCCTGCTTCGTAAGACATAGAATTATAAAAATATCATTATCACAAATATATAAAAAATAGTTCCGTATTGCTTGATACTCTTATCAAATGAAAGCTTATTATTGTTATTAAAAATACAGAATATGTAAATATTTTTATTATTATTAAAAAAAAAAATACTTTGGAAAGTTCAAAAGATTACAAATTCTGTATTAATGTCGCTTTAGATCATGCAAAAAAAAGAATTAACATTGTAAAAAATTCTGATAAAAAGTGCCTTTTAGAAGAATATAAGGAATGGATTAAAGACGGTTTCAATATGCATACAGTTTTATTAGTTAGGGAAGACCCGATTATCTGAGATTTTTTGAGAAATATTATTTAATTTTTTTTATTCGAAGTGACCTTAAATAAAAAATAAAGGCTCACAATAAAAGTAATTATTAAAACAATAGTTAATGAAGAAAAATTAAACATAACTATTATGAATCAGATTATTTAACTATAACAGTTTTCAATAACTTCCTTTTGACTTTAGTTTTCTTCAAGAAGCGAAGAAATAAATTTATTCAAACTTTCTTTTTTTAAAAGTATTTCTTTAGCTTTGTAGTTTTTTAATTTTTTAAAAATTAAATCAACTAAATATTCTGACTTTGAAGGCATAAATTTATAGCTATTTTTCTAATAAATAAGTTTTCTCCACCCCAATTTTATCTGGTTTTGTTATTTTGCACCCCTTATCTTTTTCCATATCACAATCTTTTGTGGCAGGAACAGATTTCCAGGTACAAATTTTTTCCTGAGAATCTTCTTTTAAGATAATCCATCCTGAATTTAAGTATTCTGAAATACCATCATCTCCGCAAGAGAATTTTATTTCCATCCTTTTCTTTTCTGAATTAGTACTCTCAAAAATATTATCTTCAAAATTATTTATTGGAGATTCTTTTTTGATTGATGACTTACAAGAAATTAAGAAAACTGTAATAAAAAGAATTTGTGAAAATTTTTTTATCTTATTCATTTTAGTTTACTAATAATTCAATCTTATTGAAATTATAGTTTATTTTGATTCTATTAATTTTAATAGCTGATCCATTTTATCCATCAATATTTTTATATCATTTGGCTGCGGTAATATTAATTCTTCAGTAACTTCTAAATGCATTTTCTTTAAGTTTTGCCTTAAATCTTTTAAATGCATTTTTACGTTTTCTTTCTTTTGTCTTATATCAGTCATAGGATTAAAATTTAAATTTTTTTAAACTTAAATTAATCATCATAATATTTTGCGGGGCAATAGTAGAGGATAATTAAAAATTTAATTTTTTAAATTTTCTATTTCGTATATTTCTTCTCCGCCATAACAAAAATTTGTAGATAACATTTTTATTTCTCTCTTATTAATTCCAATAGTATTTTTATTTTTAACAATATAATTTTTGGCAACTACTTCACAATCTAATTTGTTTTTTGAATGTTTAATAACTGGATAAAAATATGAAAATGTTGTGATTATGAACAAAACTGTAATTACTGATTTCTTGTCATTGTTAATTAATTCTTTAGCTCTTTTTTGGGTTTTTAATATTTTTATAAGTAATTTATCAGGTAATCCTATTTGTACAAATAATAACTCAACCCACCACGGAAGTTCTTTATCATTCTTTTTCTTAGAGTTTTCGGAAGTGTTCATTTTATTAGGTTCATAATTTTGGTTTCTAGACTCTTTGGGATTTCTTTTTTCTTTTTTATTCATATCATCGAATAATTTTTTGGAATGTAGAGTTTTTATTTTGATTTGGAAACTATATTTTTATTTTATAAGTTTTAATTTAATTTATCTATGAATTTGAGTATTGTTAATTTGTATTTAAAATTTATAGATGGCAAAAAAAAGAAGGAAGTTAAATAAGGATTTCGAAAAGAAAATATATTCATCAAAAAAAAATGTCGAGTTAGTTTTAGCCAAAATCTATGATATCGATGATGAAGATATTCAAAAAGAATACATTAACGCTTTTAACCAAGTTGTCTATATGTATGAAGAATTGAAAGGAGATTATGAACTACAAGGATTTAATGTTAATTCAGAAGAACTTCTTATAAACTATAAAAATGCTTTTAATCTTTTCGAATCAGAATTTGAAATTTAAAATCTAACTACCTTTATATGGAATTACGGGGATTTCAATTCGATCTCCATTTTTTAGGTTATCTCTTTTCTCTTCAAATTTTTTTATACAATCTGATACTCTTTTCTCCTTTTTGCAAATTTTACTAATTTGGTAATTAGTAAGTGAAAATGTCTTATCATAAAATGTTAATAAGGCAAATAAAGATAAAGATAAATTTAAGGCTAACTTCATTTTTATTACCTTGGATTCCAATTCTTAATTATTAAATTATTTTAAACTATAAAGATCTATAATTTTTTTTAATTCATCTTTACTTAAGTCTGTTGATATAAAAACTTCTTGTGCTGTTTTACCCTTCCTTGCTATTGCTTTATATCCGTTTATAGTTTTTACTGATAATCTAATGATCAATTTTGAAGATTTTCCTTTTACTCTTGATATGACAGCGGGAGTTATTGTTTTGATGTTTATATTAAGAGAAAGCTTTTGAAGTATTGGAATTAGACCTTCAATATTCGTACTATGATTTAGAACTAATCTTCCCAATTCGAGTTTTTACTTATTATATGTAGAAAATTTTGTTTCTGGGAAGTTAACTTTAGCCCAGAAATGATTAATAAATTTGAAAGTTCTGTTATATTTGTATAAGTGATTTTAATCCAATGATCTTTCAAATAGGATGGGCTGCATTAGCTGCAATTTTTACTTTTTCAATTGCAATGGTGGTTTGGGGAAGAAATGGTGACGGATCTATTGATATATGATTTCATTTTTAACTTATGAAATCTATTTAAATAAATTTCTTATTATAACCTCGTTCGTTTTGCTTATATTCATAACATTAGCTGTAGTTTATATATCCTACGTCTCTTGGAAAGATAAAAAAAGATTGAATAAATAGAGTCTATTTTTTTTCTTCTTTTTTCTTATCCTTTATTCTTAGTTCTTCAATTAATTCTCTTGCTTGTTCCATTTTTGAGATACTACTTTTATAAATTCCAATATCTTTTTCTGCTTTATTAGTAGATAATTTCAACTGATCAAAAATCTCAGAAATAATTTTATTCATTTCAGATTCTTTTTTTTCTTTGAAATCTTGAGAATTTGAAATTAATATGTATATTCCCAAGTTCAATACCCTAGAAGGATAAAGTTCAGATTTGTTTTTTTCTTTTAATAATTTCAAAATATCTTTTGATGATTTATCCTTGAATTCCTTTTGAGACTTTTCAGAGATTTCCTTAATTTCCTTTGCTACAAAATTTGTGGAACCGCATAATGATTCAAAAAGTAAATCCAAATGTTTTTCCGGTTTGTATCCTTTAGTTAATTCTTTGAATGTTTCGGTTAGACCAACGCAAAAAAGATAATCTTGTTTAAATTCATTTTGATGATTTAAAAGATTTAGTTCGACAAGCATTTCATCAACTATTCTTTTATATAAACCTGGAATAACGAAAGGGAATTGTTCATGAAATAACTTTTTGCTATCTGAAACAGTCAATTTTTCTTTCAATTTTTTATATGTAAACCTTAATAAGGTTAGCGTATGTTGCCTCAATATCGTTAGTATCTAATAAACAGATAAATATTATTATGATCCCTTTAGTTTTAGAAGAGTCCGGAGGTAGTGAAAGAGTCTTTGATATTTATTCGAGATTATTAAGAGAGAGAATAATCTTTTTGGGAGAACAAGTTACTAGTGAAACTGCTAACAGAATTGTTGCTCAATTATTATTCCTTGAAGCAGAGGACCCAGAGAAAGATATCTATATGTATATAAATTCACCAGGCGGATCTGTTTACGATGGTTTGGGTATCTTTGACACAATGCAACATGTTAAACCTGATATTCATACTGTTTGTGTTGGTTTGGCAGCTAGTATGGGTGCTTTTCTGTTGGCGGCGGGTACTAAAGGTAAAAGAAGTAGCCTTAGACATTCAAGAATTATGATTCATCAACCACTAGGAGGAGCTAGAGGTCAAGCCAGTGATATAAGAATTCAAGCAGATGAAATTTTGTTCTTAAAAGAACGCCTTAATACCGAATTATCAGAAAGAACTGGTAAGGATTATGAAACTATAAAAAATGATACAGACAGAGATTTTTATATGTCTCCCAAAGAAGCAGTTGAGTATGGCTTAATAGATTTAGTGCTTGATAAAAAACCTGTTAGGGTTTAATCACTAACCTAGTAATTGAGGTGTTCTCTCTTTCTCAGGGATACTTGTAAATTTAGAAAGAATGCTTATAAATTCATCACCATCTAATGTTTCTTTTTCTATTAGCAGGTCAACTATTTTATCCATTGCTTCTCTATTTTTACTAATTATAGAGTAAGTTTCTTTATAACATTCTTTAACCATAACTCTTACGCTTTCATCAATTTGTCTAGAAATTGAGTCAGATACTTCACTTCTTGTCATTAAATCTCTACCAACAAAAACTTCTTGATTGCCACCCTCTAGAGCAATAGGCCCTAAGTTACTCATTCCAAATCTAGTTACCATTTGGCGAGCCATAGAGGCAACCTGTTGGAAATCACCACCAGCACCTGTAGTAATTTCTCCTTCTCCAAAAACAACATCCTCAGCAGCTCTTCCACCTAATGCGCCCATTATTCTGGCTTTTAATTGTGCTCTACTTACAAGAGTTTGTTCGTCATCTGGAGTGAACCAAGTTAGTCCCTTAGCTTGGCCTCTTGGAATGACAGTTACTTTTTGAACAGGATCATGAGCTTTGACTAATGAACCAATAAGAGCATGACCGACTTCATGATAAGCAATTAACCTTTTGCTTCTTCCATCTGTTAATGGAGAGCCCTCCATACCAGCAACAATCCTATCTACAGAGTCGTCAATTTCTGAAATACCAATAGAATCTTTTCTTCTCCTTGCAGTTAAGATAGCTGCTTCATTTAATAAATTTGCTAAATCTGCACCAGTAAAACCAGGAGTTCTTCTTGCAATACTTTCAAGTGTTAGATCATGTTGAAGTTTCTTATTCCTAGCATGAACTTCCAATATTGATAATCTGCCTTTAATATCAGGCGCATCTACAGTTACCTGTCTGTCAAATCTACCAGGTCTCATTAAAGCGGAGTCCAGAACATCAGGCCTGTTTGTGGCTGCAATTATTATTATGCCACTATTACCTTCGAAACCATCCATTTCGGTAAGTAATTGGTTGAGAGTTTGTTCTCTCTCATCATTACCTCCGCCAATACCAGCACCTCTTTGCCTTCCTACAGCATCAATTTCATCAATAAAAATTAAACAAGGACTATTTTCTTTAGCTCTTTTGAAAAGGTCTCTTACTCTACTAGCACCAACACCAACGAACATCTCAACAAATTCAGAACCTGATAAAGAAAAGAATGGTACACCTGCTTCGCCTGCAATAGCTTTTGCTAAAAGAGTTTTACCTGTTCCAGGAGGTCCTACCAATAAAACACCTTTAGGGATTCTTGCTCCAACAGAAGTAAATTTTTCTGGCTTTTTCAGAAAAGTAACAACCTCTTGTAAATCTTGTTTAGCTTCATTGACACCTGCTACATCGTCAAAAACAACTCCTGTCTCTGCTTCCATTGCGAATCTTGCCTTTGTTTTCCCAAATTGCATTGCTTGGCCAGGACCTCCAGGCATACCATTTGATCTCCTAGCTAAAAGGATTAAACCTCCAATTAAAATTGCTGGAAATAATAAATTACCTAGAATACCCAATGCAGGAGGTGTCGTTTTAACAGGATGTACATCAAAACTTATTCCCTCATTCTTTAAATTATTTATTAGTTCTGGTGTTAAACCCGGAAGATCTACCCTTAGTCTTTGAACTTTATTATCTAGATCTGAGTCTATTGTCTCAATGACTGCATTTCTACCTCCTTCAAAAATATCAACAGATGTAACCCTTCCTGAATTAATGTAATCTAAAAATCTGCCATAACTAACTCTTGCTACTGCAGAATTTCTTGGCGCAACGGTAGTTCCATTAGATTTAAGTGAATCAACATTGCTTGAAGATAAAAATTGGTAGGAAAGCGCTATTACTAAAAGTATAGGTAATGCCCATAAAATTAATGTTTTAAATTTCTGATTCATTAATTTGGATAAAGTTAATTCTAAGATTCTAGAATGAATCAGTGCATTTCGTTGATATTTTCTTTAACTTTATGCTTATACTACTTTTGAATGTATCCAATTTATGAATGAAATTTGAGATTAACGATAAGGTTAAGTTGATAGCTCCAGTCTCTTACTTGAAGACTTCAGATAACATGCCGATGTTAAGACCGCCCGATCTAGTGGCAATTGATGAAATTGGAGAAATCCTATCAATTAAATCCCCGGATACTGTTGAAGTTAAATTTAGAAGAGGTTCATTTTTAATTGATATTGATAAAATTGAGAAATACTAATTTAAAAGATTTTCTTCCAATTATTAGAAATCTCTGCACAGATCTTTTCATTTCCAGAAATACTTAGAAAAGGTTTTGAAAAATACTTATTA
>QCCT01000001.1 GCA_003281165.1 Prochlorococcus sp. AG-347-M18 | reverse complement strand
GAGAAGGTTTAATTTAGATGTTAGTAAAATAAAAATGCCGTTACTAGGTTCTTCTAAGGTTTTTAAAAGGCAATTTGAGGCTGCTTCGTTCAAGAGGTGTGCATCAATAATTAAAACAACTTTTTTTTCTGAGTTTATTGATTTTTGACTAAGAAAAGTTTTGATATTACGTATTTGAGCAATTTTAATAATTTCAGATCCACTCTTAATTGTTTTTTCAATGTCGGAACTTCCGGAACTTTTTGTTGCCAAAACAGAATCAGGTTCAATAATTAAAAAATCAGGATGGTTATTGTTTGTTCTTCTCTCTTCAAAATTTTCGCTAGGTGAAGACTGTTTGAAAATCTCTTTGATAAATTGAAGAGCAGTTTGCTTTTTTCCTACTCCTTCAGCACCATAAAATATATAACCATTAGTAAGTGATTTGTTTTTAATTATGTTGTTAAGATAGGCATTTACTTCTTTATTCAAGAAAAAGTTATTTTTTTTAACCTCAATCATTTGTTATAAGAAAAATTGTTTAGTAAAGTCTCTTTGATTTGATTAGAAATAGTTTTAATATTTTGTGAAGCAGATATTACTTTCCAGTTTTTTTGCTTGGCAATTAGTTTGAAGCCTTCATTAACTTTTTCTAAAAATCTAATACCTTCTGATTCTATTCTGTCTGGAATTTCATTTTTTCTTCGGAACATGCTCTCTTCTGGAGAAATTTCCAAGAAGAAAGTGAGATCAGGGGATTCTCCTTGACACACAATAGATTCAATATTTTGAATTATTTCTAAATTTATATTTCTTCCATAACCTTGATAAGCCAGGGTGGAATCGGAAAATCTATCACTTATTACCCAATCATTGTTATTTAAAGCAGGTGAAATAATTTTGGAAACGTGTTCAGCTCTATCCGCTGAATAAAGCAATAATTCTGCAAGAGATGAAGGCTTGATATTTTCATTATTATCAAGAATCAGTCCTCTAAGTTTTTTTCCTAAAAGACTGCCTCCCGGCTCTCTAGTTGTGATTAATTTAGACCCTTTCTTTATAAGGCCACTTTTAGGTAGCCATTTAGACAGTTCATCTATTTGGGTAGTTTTTCCACATCCATCAATACCCTCAATAACAATAAATTTTCCTTTCATTTAATCCAAAGATAAAGCATTTATTACAACTGTAATAGAGCTAATAGCCATCAATAATGCTGCTATTGAGGGAGTAAGAAGAATACCGTACTTAGGGAATAAAATTCCTGCGGCTAAAGGTATAGCTAGTAAGTTGTAACCAAAAGCCCATGTTAGATTTTGCTTTATTTTTCTTATAGTTTTTTTTGCAAGATTTAAGGCGTAGGGTAATCCATTTAGTTGATCTCCCATTAATACTACATCTGCATTTGCCTTGGCTATTTGCGTCCCTGATCCCACCGCAATTCCTAAGTCTGAAGATGCTAAGGCTGGTACATCATTAATACCATCGCCAATCATTGCCACTTTATTATTAATTTTTAAATTTTCTATAGTCTTTAGCTTCATTTCAGGAAGAAGATCCCATTTTACTTCTGTTTCTTTACAACCAATTTTTTTTGCTAAAGCCAAAACTGTTTGTTTCCTATCTCCACTTAAAATATTAATTTTAAAATTGTTTTCTCTTAAATTTTGAACTGTTTTAATTGAATCATCTCTAAGTAAATCTCCTAAGAAGATAAAGCCTAATAACTTATCTTTGATACTTACTCCAATAATAGTATTCGTTTTTGTCTCTTCGTTTTCAATGACTTTTTTTGCATCACTATCAATAATTATTCCTTTACTCAGTAGCCATTCAATATTTCCAATATTAATAAGTCCATCAATTGAATCTAGTTCTCCAGAAATACCTCGACCTGAATGATTGCAAATTTTTTTTATTGGAAATAAATTTAAATTTTGTTTTTTTGCCTCTTGAATTAAGGCATCTGCGATTGGATGTCTGCTTTCCTTTTCTAAACTGGCAGCTATTCTTAATAAAAATGAATTATCATCATTATTTTTATAATCAACAATGAAAGGCTTTCCTTTTGTTAAAGTACCGGTCTTGTCAAAAATAATGTGATTAATTTTCGAAGCCATTTCTATTTTGTCCCCGCCTTTAAAGAAAACTCCTTTTTTTGCTGCTTTACCTGATGCCACGGTTATTACAGTTGGGGTGGCTAAACCTAATGCACAAGGACAAGCTATTACTAAAACAGCAATTGATAATTGAATAGCTAAACTAAGGAAATTTTCAGCATTACTACCAAGAGAACTATGAAGTGTATGGCTTGAGTGAGTGATGAATTGATTATTATGACTTAATAAATCTGGCCATATGTTTCTTGCCCCCTTCCACCAAAAGAAGAAAGTTAAAGTAGCAAAAATCAGTACAAAGTAAGTAAATTTGCCTGCAATTTCATCAGCAATTCTTTGAATACGAGGTTTTCTGGCGTTTACAGACTCAATAAGATTTACAAGTTTTGCAAGAGAAGAATTGCCTCCGACCTTTTGTACTTTAAGTCTAAGAGTTGAATTAAGATTTAAGGAACCACTAGATAGATTTTCACCTTCTTTTACCTCGATAGGTTTGGATTCTCCGGTAATATGTGAGACATCAACATATGAATTGCCTTGAGTAACAATGCAGTCAGCAGGTATTCTATCTCCTGCTAAAACTTGAATCTCTTGATCAGGTCTTAAAGTGTTGACTCTTATTGACTTTATTTGATTATCTTCTGTGTAGATATTAGCCATTTCAGGTTGAAGATCTAATAACTCTCCTATGGATGAACCAGTTTGGAATCTTGCTCTTTCCTCTAAGAAACGCCCAATCAGTATAAAGCCTAACAGCATAACTGGTTCATTAAAAAAACAAGGAAAACCAGTGGTAGGAAATATTAAGGATAGAAGACTTGTGATATATGCGCTAGTTACTCCAAGAGCTACTAGAGAATCCATATCCGGACGGTTCTTAACAAATGATTTAAATCCATTAATGATTATTCCTCTGCCAGGAAAAAATAGAGCTAATGTTGCAAGTGAAGCGTGAAAAAATATATTACCTAATATTGGAAAGTTTATATATTTCCCCTCTGCTAGATGACCTAAACCTGAAAATAATAAAAGTGATAAAGCAAAAGTTAGTTTTTTCCATTGATTATTCCAATTCTTTTTTTTTTCTAATTCTGCCTTATTTATTTTTTTTGAAAAATCATTAATGTAAATCTTTGATGGGAAACCATTTTCTTTGAGATTTTTGAGAACTTTTTCAATTTCTATATTTTTTTGGGTAATTTCAAAATATGCACTTTCAGTTAGTAAGTTAACAGAGACATTATCAATACCATCAGAATTATTTAATATTTTTTCAACAGTACTTACGCAACCTCCGCACTTCATTCCTTTAATACTTAATTGAATGCTTTCCATATTTTTTACGATTGAAGCAAATTAATACTTGACCCTTTTTTTAACTATAATAATAAATGTAATAGACTTTTTAAATAGTTATTTTTTAAATTACTATATTAATTTTATTAGTTTAGAGCGGTGCCTAGTAATCAAAACAGAGACAATTTTATCGATAAAGCTTTTACTGTAATTGCTGAATCAATAGTTAAAATAATGCCTATTGCAGAAAAAGAAAAAAAAGCATACATCTATTATAGAGATGGCCTAGCTGCACAAAATAATGGGGATTACTCGGAAGCATTAGAGTATTATAAAGAGAGTTTACTACTTGAAGAAAATAAAATTGATAGGGGTGAGACTTTAAAAAATATGGCAATAATATATATGAGTAATGGTGAAGAGGATCTATCTATTGAAACTTATGAAAAAGCATTAGTAGAAAATCCCAAACAGCCATCATGCCTTAAAAATATAGGTTTGATTTATGAAAAAAGGGGGAGATATGCTGAGCAAAATGGTGATTTAGATCAAAGAGATATTTGGTTTGATAAAGCTGCTGAAGTCTGGTCTAAAGCAGTGAGATTATATCCAGGTGGTTATTTAGATATTGAGAATTGGTTGAAAAACTCAGGAAGAAGTTCAATCGATATGTACCTCTAATTTTTTATCTGTTAAAGAATAGTCAACTGCTTCTTTAATATTAGAGATCTCTTTGATATTTATTAAATTTTGAAAATTATTATTTATTTCCTCCTCTAGTTTTGGCACTACGATATTTTTGATCCCTAATCTTACAGCTTCTTCTATTTTTTTTCGAAGGTTATTCGATTTTCTAACCTGACCGCTCAAACCCAATTCTCCAATAAATGAGCTATTTGCCAAAGGAGGAATATTTTTCAAACTTGATAAAATTGATATTGCTACACCTAAGTCTGATGATGGATCATTAATCTCAAAACCTCCACCAGTAGCTATATAACAATCAAATTCAGATAATTTTATCCCTACGTGTTTTTCGATAACAGCTAGAATTTGATGTAATCTATTTATGCTTATTCCGGTTGTAGTTCGTCTTGGGTTACTGTAGAAAGTTTTATTTACCAGTGCTTGTATATCAACTGCTAATGGTCGAGTTCCTTCATTTGTAATAGTAGTTGTTACACCTGCAATATTTTCTTTATTTGTAAAAATTGAACTTGGGTTTTTTATCTCTCGTAAACCCTCTTCAAGCATTTCAAAAATTCCAATCTCGAAGGTTGATCCAAATCGATTTTTTATACTTCTTAGTAATCTATGTGAGGAAATATTATCTCCTTCAAAGTTTATTACTGTATCAACCAAATGCTCTAGAGTTTTAGGTCCAGCTAAAGCACCATCTTTGGTTACATGACCAATTATTAGAAGCGCAATATTATTGTCTTTAGCAAGATTTTGCAATTCAGATGAACATGCTCTAACTTGAGAAACCGATCCTGGAGAACTTTGCATTTCATTATTATGGATGGCTTGGATACTATCAATAATTGCGAAACACGGATTAACACGTTTGATCTCTTCAATAATTAGGGATAAGTTAGTTTCTGCAAAAATTTTTAAATCAATACTGTTTTGATTTAATCTTTCCCATCTAATTTTTACTTGTTCTAAAGATTCTTCTGCAGTTATGTATAAAACTTTCTCATTAAGAGATATTTTTCCTGCTGATTGAAGAACTATTGTGCTTTTGCCTATACCTGGTTCTCCTCCAAGTAAAACAACAGATCCAGGTACTATTCCACCTCCAAGAACTCGATCAAATTCCCTAAAACCACTAGTGAATCTTGATATTTTTTTTGATGAAATCTCATTAAATGGTATAGATTTTTTACTGTTTTTTATGTCATTTATTTCTTTATATTTAGAGTTCTTACTTTTTATTTCTTCAACAATGGAATTCCATGAGTTGCAATTAAGGCATTTACCAAAGTATTGAGAAGTTTCAGATCCACAATTCTGACAAATAAAAGTCGATAATTTGCTAGACATTAAGTTTCTGAATAAAGTAATGGAACTAGAATGTTTGGGATATTGCCCCTCTACAAGTTAGATTAGGTTAATAATAAATTCTCTTACTGATTAGCTAATAGAAACAAATGGCTCTATCTAGTCAAACTAAAGAAACCATACTTGTCGCAGATGACGAGGCAAGTATTAGAAGAATTCTGGAGACACGTCTCTCTATGATTGGGTACAAAGTTGTAACTGCAAGTGATGGTAAAGAAGCACTAAAGTTATTTAAGGATTATGAACCTGATTTAGTAGTGCTTGACGTCATGATGCCAAAGCTAGATGGTTATGGAGTTTGTCAAGAATTAAGGAAAGATTCTGATGTTCCAATTGTTATGTTAACTGCATTAGGAGATGTTGCAGATAGGATAACAGGTTTAGAATTAGGGGCTGATGATTATGTAGTAAAACCATTCAGTCCAAAGGAGTTAGAAGCTAGAATTAGATGCGTTCTCAGAAGAATCGATAAAGAACAAATTCCTGGAATGCCTAATTCAGGATTAATTTTGGTAACGGATATAAAAATTGATACAAATCGAAGACAAGTTTTTAAAAGCGATGAGAGAATAAGATTAACTGGAATGGAATTTAGTCTATTAGAGCTTTTGGTAAGTAGGTCAGGAGAGCCATTTAGTAGAGGAGAAATTCTGAAAGAAGTTTGGGGATATACTCCCGAGAGACATGTTGACACTAGAGTCGTGGATGTTCATATATCAAGATTAAGATCAAAACTTGAGGCTGATCCAGCAAATCCTGAATTAATTTTGACTGCAAGGGGTACAGGATATCTTTTTCAACGGATTGTTGATATTACTCCTTTTGATAGTAAATAAATGGGGAAAGAAACAGCACAAAAAATTAACAAGTCCAGAGCTATTAGAAGATTAGTTATTTGGTACAAAAGAAATTCGGCTGTAACTTCTATAGTTGATACTGCTACTAGTTCTGCAGCAACGGCTAGTAATGTTGCGGGTAATATGGTTTCTGGTGCTGGTTCTGTTGTTAGCACAGCTAGTAATGTTGCGAGTAATGTTGCAGGTAATGTAGCAGGTAATGTAGTATCAAGCGCTGAATCTGTTGTGAATACTGCTAGTAGTGTTGTTTCAAATGCTAGTTCAATAGCTAAAAATACATTACAGCCATTAGTTTTTGACCCATTAAAAAGATTACAAAATAATGATAATACTTTAGATAGGGTGGAAGAATCTCAATCTAATAGAATTTGGATTGCAGTTGATGGGATGGGCGGGGATTATGCTCCTGGTCCAATTCTTGAAGGTTGCCTCGAAGCAATTAGTAGATTTCCAATAAATATAAAGTTTGTCGGCAAAATTGAAAAAGTTAAAGATGCAGCAGAAAAAACTGGTTTAGCAGAATTATTAGAAAATGAAATAGATAATAATCGTCTTGAATTAATTGATAGTGGAGAGCCTATTGGGATGAATGAAGAAGCTACTGCAGTTAGAAAAAGGAAAAGTGCAAGTATAAACGTTGCAATGGATTTAGTGAGAAATAATAAAGCTGAAGCTGTCTACTCAGCGGGTAATTCAGGTGCCATGATGGCTTCTGCTATATTTAGAATTGGAAGATTGAAGGGGATAGATAGACCTGCTATAGGAGCATTATTTCCAACAAGGGATCAAACTCGCCCCGTATTAGTTTTAGATGTCGGTGCAAATACTGATTGTAAGCCATCTTATCTGCATCAATTTGCTCTTCTAGGTAATATTTATGCAAAAGATGTCTTACAAGTAAAAAAACCAAGAATTGGTCTTTTGAATATCGGAGAAGAAGAATGCAAAGGTAATGATTTATCCCTAAAAACATTTGAATTATTATCTTCTGACAAAAGTTTTGATTTTGGAGGTAATTGTGAAGGGCGAGATGTATTATCAGGTAGTTTCGATGTAGTAGTCTGTGATGGATTTACTGGAAATATATTATTGAAATTTCTTGAATCTGTTGGAGGAGTTTTATTAGATATTTTGAGATCTGAGTTGCCACGTGGAAGGCGAGGTAAAGTTGGTTCAGCTTTTTTGAAAAGTAATCTACTCAGAATTAAGAAAAGGTTAGATCATGCCGAACATGGAGGAGCTTTATTACTTGGGGTAAATGGTATTTGCGTTATTGGTCATGGCAGTAGCAAATCTTTATCAGTAGTTAGTGCTCTTCGTTTGGCTCACTCTGCAGTTAATCATGGTGTTATGGACAATTTAAAGCAATTGCAAAAGCTTCAAGTTTTAAATTCATAAAACATATTGAGCCAAATTTATGTTTGACTAATATAAGTAACTAAAAAACTCTTTTGGAAGGAATAAATTTTAGTCAGATTGGAGTGTCATTTAGAGGAAGCGGAAGTTATGTACCTAATCAAATTCTAACCAATCAAAAAATTAGTCAAAAGGTTGATACGAGCAATGAATGGATAAAATCTAGAACGGGCATTTCTGAGAGAAGAATCGCTAGCTTAGGAGATAATGTTGCTGAGATGGGTTATAAGGCAGCTCTAACTGCTATAGAAATGGCTAATTGGGATATTAAAACGATTGATTTGATTGTTTTAGCTACTTCTACTCCGCATGATTTATTTGGGTCAGCGCCATCCATTCAAGCTAAATTAGGGGCAGCTAAAGCTGTAGCTTTTGATTTAACTGCAGCATGTAGTGGTTTCTTATTTGCCTTAATTACAGCCTCACAATTTTTAAAAGGGGGTAAATTTAAAAGGGCTATTGTTATAGGAGCAGATCAACTATCAAGCTTTGTTGATTGGAATGATAGAGGAAGTTGTATTCTCTTTGGAGACGGTGCAGGTGCATTAGCTATTGAAGCTACTAATGAATTTGATAATTTAATTGGTTTTGATATGAGAACAGATGGAGAAAGGGGTTCTTTCCTTAATCTTCCATCAAAAAATAATAAGGATTCAATAATTGATAACATTGATTTTTCAAGTGGAGCTTTTTCTCCAATTCAGATGAATGGTCAGGAAGTGTATAAATTTGCAGTTAGAGAAGTTCCGATAATTCTTGAAAAGTTGTTTAAAAAAATAAATTACACCTCTGATGAAGTGGATTGGCTTGTATTACATCAAGCTAATCAAAGGATATTGGATTCTGTAGGCGAAAGGTTAAAAATTCCTAGAGAAAAAATTCTGAGCAATTTAGAAAAATATGGTAACACTTCAGCAGCAACAATACCGCTTGTGATGGACGAGGCTATTAGAAATAATAGAATTAAACAAAATGATATTATTGCCACAAGTGGTTTTGGTGCTGGGTTAAGTTGGGGAGCAGCCCTCATAAAATGGGGTTAAAAAAAAAAGGAGCATTATGACAGTTGCATGGGTATTCCCTGGACAGGGTTCGCAAAAAATTGGAATGGCAAAACAAATTGAAAATTTGCCCAACTCAAAAGAGAGGTTTAGTTATGCATCTGAGATATTTGAGAGGAATTTATTTGAAATTTGCGAGTTAAATACTGAACCATCAAATCCTCTTATTGATTTGAATAACACAAGAAATACACAAATTTGTCTTTTTTTAGTTGAATCAATTTTATTAGATGCATTAAAGGAAAATGGATTTAAACCAACTTATGTTGCTGGGCATAGTCTAGGAGAAATCACTGCACTATATTGTGCGGATGTTTTTTCATTCGAAGATTGTGTCTCTCTAATAAAAGAAAGGTCTCAATTAATGGTAAATGCTGAGAAAGGATCTATGGCAGCAGTAATTGGTTTTGATAGAAATCAACTTGATCTATTAGTACAAAAAATTGATGATATTGTAATTGCTAATGATAATAGCTCTTCCCAAGTTGTCTTATCAGGATCTACTGAAGCATTAGATAATTTATCTAGAGAAATTTCTTGTAAAAGATTCTTGAAATTAAATGTTTCAGGTGCATTTCATTCACCATTTATGAATGAATCTTCATCAAAATTTTCGGAGTATTTAAAACAGATTAAATTTAACAATCCCTCTTTCCCAGTCATAAGTAATTATGAACCTTCACTTTGTAGTGATCCAAATGAGCTTAAAATTAGATTAGAAAAACAAATGTGTAATGGAGTGAGGTGGCGAGAAACTATGGATTTAATGGCAAAAGATAGTGATCTTCATATTGTTGAAATTGGCCCTTCTAATGTACTAAGCGGTTTAGGAAAAAGACATCTTAAAGATGTAAAAATTTCTCAAGTTTCATCTGCTGATCAAATATCTTATTAATTTGAATGAAAAATCATACTATTCAAAAATTAATCTATGAAGTAGTTAGCAAGTTTTTCGTATTTCCTATTTATAAATTTGTCTTTAAAGGTCATTTAATAGGTAGAGATAATATTCCGCAAAAAGATTCCTTTATTATGGTTTCTAATCATGGTTCTTTACTTGACCCTCCATTGTTAGGCCATGCCCTTGGACGTAATATATCTTTTATGGCTAAGGCGGAGCTTTTTGAAATTCCTTTTCTTGGCTTTATTATCAAGGCTTGTGGAGCTTATCCTGTAAAAAGAGGAATTGCTGATAAGAATACAATTAAGACAGCCTGTAAAAAATTATCAAATGATAATTGTATAGGAATTTTTATTGACGGCACTCGTCAAAAAAATGGTCGAGTGAATAAGCCCAAACAAGGTGCAGCATTGTTAGCCTTTAAAAATCAAAAATTATTATTGCCTGTTGCAATAGTCAATTCACATAGACTAATAAGATTTAAATTCTTTATTCCTTTGTTTTCAAAAATAGTTATTAAAGTGGGAAAACCTGTTAAACCTCCACAAAGTTCATCAAGAGATGATCTGAATTCTTTAACAATGGACCTTCAAGATAAAATTAATAATTTGATTGGATGAATATTTAGTTTATTGGGGAAATAGGGTATATAGGCAAAACTTTTTTCCAAGAATCTAAATTTGAATTTAAAAAATTTTTATTTGATAAATCTAGTAGTTCTTTTAAATCTTTTTTATCATCATAATAAGCTTCAAAAGACATTTCTTTACTCTCAAGTTCTTTGAAAACTTTTGGTAAAACTGTTTCTCGAATGACTAGATCCGACGAGTTTTTTTCGTTTTGACAAATTTCATATTTACCTGCAATAAAACCCTTCCGTTTTAATTTTTTGTAAATCCAGAATGATTTTTTATTTGTAAGGATATTATTTTTTGATGCAATTCTTTTTGCCATAATTTCAAATGAACTAAAACTGTCTAGAGGACAATTTATTTGTTGTGAGATAGTTCTTGCTAAAACTACAATTAGTCGTGAAGCATTGAAATTTGCTGGCCCTATGCTTACAGATAACTTATTTATTTTGTGTAAATTTTCTCTAGAAATGAATTTGTTAAGATCATTAATTAAGTTGTTGCAAAGGTCATTATCAAATTTTTTGATAAATAATTGATCAGATACAAGGTTATTGTTTTTTCTATACCCAAAACCAAAAGAAGTATCTGTGCTATGAATAACTAATGAAGGGCAATTTTCTTTTTTTTTGAATTTATTTGTCATCTATTACCTTTAAACAGGTAATTCCATCCCTGGATTACACTTAGACCATTTACCAAATTCATTTTCAAAACTTTCACAAGATTGAACATCCCAATCAGTTTTATAATCACCATTATTATCTTTAATTATATTGACATGAATGAATGGTTTTTTTGCTTTAAAATCAGGCAGATCACAAATATGATCAACATCATGATTATTTTCAACATCATGATACGTGATACATCTATCAACCCATTTACAGTTGATGCAAATGCACATAATTAAAAAAGAAAATGAAAAGCAGCTTTCACAAAGATCATACACTAATAATTGATGAATTAGAAAAAAGTATAAAATTTCATAATTTGGATTTAATATTAGGTTTTTTACCTAAAGGAACATATTTAGTTGGTGGTTACATAAGAGATATTATTTTGGGAAGAGAACCAGAAAAGGTAGATGTTGATATTGTGGTACCTTTAAATGCAATTGAAATTGGTAAAAAGATAGCAGGCAACTTTAGATCAAAATTCATTATTTTAGATGAAAAAAGAGAAGTAGTAAGAATTTTTCTTAATCATATCTATATTGATATTGCTAATCAGGTTTCATTTACGATAGAAGGAGATTTATGTTCTAGAGACTTTTCGATTAATTCAATTGCTTTTTTATTTGATAAGAAGTGTTTGTTTGATCCATTAAATGGTCTTGAAGATCTAGAGCTCTCTTTGCTAAGAACTAATTCGGAAAAAAATTTACTAAATGATCCTTTACGAATATTAAGATGTTTTCGATTTGTTTCAGAATTGAATTTTAAAATCGATCTAAAATTGGTTGATTTTATACAAAAAAATAAAGGGAAATTATATCTTGTTGCTAAAGAAAGGATTAATTATGAAATACAGAAAATAGTGCATGGAGCAAATGCTCTTGATGCAGTCTTGTTGATAAGAAAATTAAATATATTTGGTATTGATAATTTATCTGAGGATTCTTTTTTTTTGGATTTAGAGAAAATTAATTATGCAGAACTTAATCAGAAAGAAAAAGAAAAATTTTTACCATCATTTTTTATTGCTCAAATTTTAGATGTTTTATCTTTAGAGAAACTTAAATTTAATAAAGCTGAAATTCAAAAAACCAAGTTATTAAGAAAATGGCACTTTTTGTTGGAGAAAAAAAATATTTATCAATTAACTGAAGCAGATAGATTTGCATTACATAAAGAATTAGAGATGTTTCTTCCATCATTTATTTTTTATTTACCTCAAAAGTTACGATTAGATTGGCTTCATAGATGGCGTGATAATGATGATAAATTATTTCATCCTTCAAACTTACTTAATGGTGATGTAATCAAAAAACACTTACAAATAGAGGATGGGCCTATTTTAGGCAAGCTTTTGCACTATCTTTCAATGGAGCTTGCATATAAAAGATTGGATAATTTTGATGAAGCTATTTATAAAGCAAGGCGATGGATTGAACAAAATGCGCCAAAATGTGATTAAATACACATAGCTTAGTTTTGTTTAGAAGTTCAGACTTCAAATTCATCTTTAAAAATTTATGAGCATTCGCATTTACATTGGCAATTTACCACAAGGATTTAATCCAAAAGAATTTGATAAGCTTTTAAAATCAGTTTCTGATTCGACTAGATTTAAAGCAGTATTAGATAAGGAAACTAAGGAATGTAGGGGGTTTGGTTTTGCGACAACAAACAATGAAGAAAATGCTAATTTGCTGATTCAAAAATTAAATGGTTTTGAATTTAATGGTTCCAAGTTAAGAGTAGAGTTATCAGAAAAGAAAGATTCTTCTTCTAACAAAAAAAATAATGGAAACTTTAACAAAAATAAGAAGAGGAAAGATTTTAAGAAAATTGTCCATAGCGATGCCCCTAATCTTGAAGCACCTGATCCAAGATGGGCTGGGGAACTATCTAAACTAAAAGATCTGTTAGCTAATCAGAAAACACCTGCTTAGTTATTTAATTCGAGAAATTAAAAAGGATATTGGCAACTCAAAAGCTTTAACTGAATTTTTTACAAAAGCTCTATTATTAAACACATCATAGTCTAATCTTTCAATTGAATTTAATATGCCTCTGTAAAGACGTAAAGATGTCCATACAGGCCATCTTGCGTCAGAGGAGAGCCACTTAATTCCATCTTCAGACTTTTGAAACCACTCCCTAGCTCTGGTTAATTGGAACTTCATAAGTGCTTTCCATTGATTGTCTATTTCGCCTTTTAAAAGTTTTTCTTCAGAATAATTAAATTTTTCAATATCAACTTGTGGGAGATAAATTCTACCTCTCTCTCTATCTTCTCCAACATCTCTCAATATATTAGTTAATTGATTTGCTATACCTAAAGCTATAGCCGCTTCTGAGGGGTCTGGCTTGGCACTCCATGGAGCAGATGTATAAGCACTATCAATGCCCATAACATTCTGAGTCATTAAACCAACAGTACCTGCCACTCTATAACAATAGAGTTTTAATTCATCAAAATCTTTGTATCTGAATTTATTAAGATCCATCCTTTGACCTTCTATCATATCTAAGTATGGTTGAATACCTTGAGGATATTTTTCGATGGTATCTAGGAGTACTGAATCAAGTTTAGATTTAATATTTCCTTTAAAAATATTTTTTGTGTTTTCTTCCCATTCATCTAAATTGTCTGAAAGCTCATCTTTTGATTTCGTTGCAGCTTCCTTACTATCCATAATTTCATCTGTTCTTCTACACCAAACATAAATAGCCCAAATAGCTTTTCTCTTCTCTATGGGGAGTAGAAGAGTTCCCAAGTAAAAGGTTTTAGCCCATTGTTGGG
The DNA here is from genome assembly GCA_003281165.1 of Prochlorococcus sp. AG-347-M18. Lineage (GTDB taxonomy): Bacteria > Cyanobacteriota > Cyanobacteriia > PCC-6307 > Cyanobiaceae > Prochlorococcus_A. Next base: position 162,649 of record QCCT01000001.1, on the reverse strand, counting down.
TTTCTTTACGGCATATCTCATATGCTTGATCTAGTTGAGAAATTGAATTTTTCAAAAAGTTTTTAGATGAATTTTTAAATTACTGGAATGTAAATCTCATGAAGAAACATTTTGAGGAGTTTTGGAATACTCCTTATTGATTGATTCCGCGCATAATTTACCACTTAAAACAGCACCTTCCATAGATGCTAAATATTTTTGCATAGTATAATCACCTGCTAAAAAGAAGTTTTTTATAGGAGATTTTTGACTAGGTCTGAACTCTTGGCATCCCGGAACTGCCTTGTAAACAGATCTTGGAGTTTTGACTACTTTATATTTTCGTAAGTTTGTTTTATTGTCTCCAATGAAATGCGTTGGGAATAATTTTTTGAGTTCCTCCATAGTCGCATCAACAATATCTTGATCACTCCTATTTATCCAATCTTTTGCTGGTGCAAAAACCAATTCAAGCATTGATCTATTTGGATCTTCATATTCCTTGCAGGTGATACTCATATCTGCATAAACACTGAGGAGAGGTGATCGGCTAAATAATAAATGATCAATATCTGTTAATTTTTTGTCAAACCATAAATGGATATTAATGACTGGCACACCATTTAAACCATCTAATTTAGAAAATGCATCTAACCCTTTCCATTGTTTAGGGATCATTAATTTGAAGAGATCTACTGGCATTGCACTAACGTAAGCATCAGCTGTTAGATCTTTCTTTTCGTTTTTATCTAAAGAGGCAATAGTAAAACTTTTAACAGTGCTGTCCTCATTAAGGTTGATTTGCCTTAATGGACTATTCATGTGAACTTCGCCACCACGAGCAGTAATATAATCAACCATTGGCTGGCATAGTCTTTCTGGAGGAGCTCCGTCAAGGAATGCCATTTTAGAACCATTTTTTTCTTGTAGAAATCTGTTTAATGCTGTTAATAAAACTGTAGATGATATTTCATCCGGTCCAATAAAATTAAGAGCTTTACTCATCGCTATAAAAACTTCATCATTAACTCTTTCCGGTATATTGTGTTCTTTTAGCCAATCTGTCCACGATTTTGTATCACATTTATCTAAGTACTTTTGGCCTCTCAACATCGCAGGCACTAAACCTAATCCAAATAGAATCTTTTCATTCCATGAGAGCATATCATTATTGCTTAGTATCGCTGATACACCATTAATGGGAGCAGGTATGTCGGGAAAGTCGAATCTACTGTAAGTTCCAGGCTCTGATGGCTGATTAAAAATCATTGAATGACTTTTCCATTGGAGTCTGTCTTCAATATCTAGTTCTTTAAAAAGTTGCAACATATTTGGGTAGGCTCCAAAAAATATGTGCAAGCCAGTTTCATACCAATCTCCATCCTCGTCTTTCCATGCAGCAACTTTCCCACCTAAAACATCTCTGGCTTCAAGTACAATCGGAATATGTCCATTATCGACTAAATATTTAGCGCAAGACAAACCTGCTAAACCAGCACCAGCAATTACAACACGCATTATAAAATCAAGAAATAAATTAACACTTACTAATAAGCTACATTAAAGTTAGAACATAATAGTTTTTTTCGTTGATTATTTCGTAAAATTATGGAAAAAATGCTTTTAAAATCGACTACTAGGCATGTAAGAATTTTTACTGCAGAAGTAGTAGATGAAGAATTAAAGTTTCATCCCAATAAACTAACTCTTGATTTGGATCCCGATAACGAATTTATTTGGAACGAAGATTCTCTGAACAAAATAAATAAAAAATTCAATGAATTAATAAAAGAGAGAGCAGGAAAGGATTTAGATGATTATGAACTTCGAAAAATAGGATCAGAAATCGAAGGTTTAATTAAATTTTTGCTTCAAAACGGTCAGCTTAGTTATAACCCTGATTGTAGAGTAATGAATTATTCAATGGGTTTACCAAAAACTAATGAAGTACTGTGAATAGACCACCATCAAATAGAAGGCCAAGAAGAGGCTCAAATAGAAGTTATTATCCTCCAAATCCAAGGGACATGGATCCATATGATCAAAGAAGCAATAGATTGCCTGCTTCTTCTGAACAAAAGATCAACTTTAGTACAGGAACCATTGCCGTACTTGCTGGAGTATTAATTTTAGGAGTTGGCATCGGGAGCGCTATTACCAGTACAACTGATGGCGGGCAGGGCAATATAGCAAGTCAACAACAATTAGATATGGCCGTTCCTGACCCCGAATTTTGCAGACAATGGGGCGCAAGCGCTTTTGTTATCGATGTTGAAATGTATACGACTCTAAATCCATCTACTAGTTTTGTAACGCAACCAGCTCTTCAGCCAGGGTGTGTGATTAGAAGAGAGAATTGGACAGTGTTACAAAAACAGGGCGCAATCAGTAATGAAGATGTAAGAGAATGTAAGCAAAGGATGAATACTTTTGCTTACATTGGTTCTATAAGAGATAAGCCAATAGTAAAATGCGTTTATCAGACTGATGTAAATGAAAATAAATTTATAATAAAAGGAGATGGACAAGCCGAAGACGGCGGGGTAGGTATTAACAAAGAAGCAGTTCAGTTTTGATCGAAATTATATATGCCTCAAAGGACTTTCTAAACTAGCAAATTGTGGAAGAATGTTTTTCTGAAATACTTCTGATGCTCTTGATGTATATCTTGATGGATTAGTAATTAATTTAAGTTCTCTTTTAACCTCTAAATCAGCAATGAATGCTTTGTGGATTGTTCCAGCCGATAATTCTCTTTCAATAGAAACAACAGGCAAAAAGGAAGCACCTAAACCTGATTGAACCGCATTCTTGATTGCTTCAAGAGAGTTAAGTTCCATCTCAATTTTTAATCTTTGAATATCAAGCCCAGAATCTTGGAGAAGTTTGTCAACAACTTTTCTTGTTGTAGATTGTGAGTCTAATGTTACAAAATTTAATTTGTATAAGTCTTCTTTTAGAAGTTCTTTTTTGGTCGAAAGTGGATGTTTAGATGGTAAAACTAATGCCAATTCATCAGTGGCATAAGGAATTACTTGTAGCAAATTTTCCAAATCTCCAGGTAATTGTCCGCCAATAATGGCTAAGTCAATTTGTCCATTGGCGACACTCCAACCAGTTCTTCTCGTACTATGAACTTGAAGTTGAACAGATACATCAGGGTATTTTTGTCTAAATAGTCCTATCATTCTCGGCATTAAATAGGTCCCCGTTGTTTGGCTCGCTCCAATAACAAGAGTTCCACCTTTTAAGCTATTTAAATCTTCAATAGCTTTGCAAGCTTCGTCGCATTGATTCAAAATTCGTTCACAATATTCCAGTAATAGTCTTCCTGCTTCAGTCAATAGAGCCTTCCTACCACCTCTGTCGAAAATTGTTATTTCAAGTTGTTTTTCTAAATTTTGTATTTGTAAACTTACGGCAGGTTGGGTTACATATAAGAGATCTGCAGCTTTTTTAAAACTTCCTTGAGCTGCTATAGCTTTTAATATTCTTAATTGGTCGAGTGTAAAAGGTAATTCTGGCATCTATTATGCCTACGATTTCTTATAATTCTAATGCCTTGGAGCATTCTTGTTAAGAACAAAAATTATTTGAACATTTTAAATATATGGAGACTCATAAAACTTCCCTAATCATTTTGCTTTTGATTTTGATTTTTGCGGTAATTCATAGTGGGGGAGCTGCTTTAAGAATCAAAGCAGAATCTATTATGGGTCCGAGATTATGGCGGTTATGTTTTGTTTTTTTAAGTTTGCCATCTGCAATTATCTTGATCAGTTATTTTTTGGCTCATAGATATGATGGAATCAGATTATGGAATTTACAGGGCAATAATTTTGTTTTTATAGTCGTTTGGTTCTTAACTGCAATAAGTTTTTTATTTTTATATCCCGCTACTTACAATTTGCTAGAAATTCCTTCGGTTTTAAAACCTAAAGTGCGAATCTATGGAACTGGGATAATGCGAATTACAAGACATCCTCAAGCATTTGGTCAGATAATTTGGTGTTTTGCTCATACTTTATGGATTGGTACATCATTCACATTAGTAACTTCTATTGGCTTAGTTTTGCATCATCTTTTTGCAATCTGGCATGGTGACAAGAGATTAGCAAATAGATTTGGAGAAGAATTTGAAAATTTTAAAAAAAATACTTCCATAATCCCCTTCATGGCAATACTTGAGGGGAGGCAAGAATTTAAGATTAAAGAATTTTTTAGGTTATCTCAACTTGGCATATTAATTGCAATAGGCGTCCTTTGGTGGTCTCATCAATATATAAATATTGCTGTTAAAACATTTAATTCATCATTTTTGTCTGAATTTTTCAATTGACAGTTTAAAATCTTAAATATAAGTTTTTTAAAACATGCCTCAAGCTTCAGAAATTGCCTGGTTAATTCCTGTTTTTCCTCTTATTGGAGCAGTGCTTTCTGGATTAGGCCTAATAAGTATTAACAAGAAAATTAATAATTCTAGAGAAATTGTTTCTGTAGGTCTTATCTCTTTTGTTGGCATTTCTGCAGTAATTAGTTACAAAGCTTTGATTGAACAAATTAATGGTTATCAATCTGTAGAAAAATTATTTGTATGGGCTAGTGCTGGGGATTTTACAATCCCGATGGGTTTTGTCCTTGATCCTTTGGGGAGTGTAATGCTTGCTCTTGTAACGACTATAACGTTGCTGGTGATGATTTACTCTCATGGTTATATGGCGCATGACAAAGGTTATGTCAGATTTTTTACATATTTAGCATTATTTAGTAGTTCAATGATGGGATTAATAGTTAGTCCGAATTTATTAGAAATTTATGTTTTTTGGGAATTAGTTGGAATGTGTTCTTATTTGTTGGTTGGTTTTTGGTATGACAGAGATGGCGCTGCCCACGCTGCACAAAAAGCATTTGTTGTTAATAGAGTGGGAGATTTTGGATTATTACTAGGAATTCTTGGCCTATTTTGGGCAACAAATAGTTTTGATTTTAATGAAATAGCCACTGGAATTTCTCAATCTATATCTGATAATTCGATACCTATTTGGGCTGCTTTATTGCTTTGTTTTTTAGTTTTTTTAGGGCCAATGGCAAAATCTGCTCAGTTTCCTCTTCATGTGTGGTTGCCTGATGCGATGGAAGGCCCTACACCTATTTCTGCACTTATCCATGCTGCGACAATGGTTGCTGCAGGCATATTTCTTGTAGCAAGACTTCAACCTTTGTATTCAATATTCCCTTCTATTCAGTTCATTATTGCTTTAGTTGGTACCATTACTTGTTTTTTAGGAGCCTCTATAGCTTTGACCCAAATGGATTTAAAAAAAGGTTTAGCTTATAGCACAGTCTCTCAGCTTGGGTATATGATGCTTGCAATGGGTTGCGGAGCACCAGTTGCGGGAATTTTTCATTTAGTGACTCATGCTTGCTTTAAAGCAATGCTCTTTTTGGGATCTGGTTCAGTAATACATGCTATGGAAGAAGTAGTTGGCCATCAGCCTGTATTAGCTCAAGATATGAGATTAATGGGCGGTTTAAGAAAAAAAATGCCATATACCTCAACAACATTTTTAATAGGTTGTGTAGCAATTAGTGGTATTCCCCCATTGGCAGGTTTTTGGAGCAAAGATGAGATCCTAGGAAATGCTTTTATATCTTTTCCAGCTTTTTGGTTTATAGGACTTCTAACAGCTGGTATGACTGCTTTTTATATGTTTAGGCTTTATTTCTTGACATTTGAAGGAGATTTTAGAGGGGAGAATAAAGAATTGCAAAAAGAGCTTTTAATAGCCTCTAAAACAAACCAAGATGAAGAAAATGAAGAACAGCATGAAGAACATGGCTCTATTCATGAGTCACCCTGGTCAATGACATTTCCCTTGGTATTTCTAGCTGTACCGTCTCTAATTATAGGTTTTATGGGACTTCCATGGGATAGCAAAATTGCAAATCTACTAGATCCTGAAGAAGCAGATACTGCTGCAAAAGCTTTCGAATTAAAAGAATTTTTGCCTTTAGCAATAGCTTCAGTTCTTATTGCATCAGCTGGAATCATTATTGCTTATCAGGCATATTTTGTGAAAAAAATTAATTTATCAGTTTTATTTGCCGAAAAGTTTCCTAGTATCAACAGGTTTTTATCTAATAAATGGTATCTAGATGATATTAATGAAAAACTTTTTGTAAAGGGAAGTAGAAAACTTGCTAAAGAAGTCTTAGAGGTTGATTCTAAGGTTGTTGATGGTGTCGTAAATCTTACTGGACTCGTAACTTTAGGTAGTGGAGAAGGTTTAAAATATTTTGAGACTGGTAGGGCTCAATTTTATGCGCTTATTGTTTTTGGAGGAGTAATTCTACTAGTTGCTATATTTGGTATTCAATCTCCACAAGTATCTTAATTACAATTGTGTGTCTTCACTGTCCATTGGGGTGAAAAAATACAGAAAATTTCTAGACTTTATTTAAGATAAATTCCTTATTAAATTGAGTACTTATTTTTATACACATTTTGCGACACAAATGTTGGGAACTTTAGGAGCTGGATTGTCAAATTTTCCTTGGTTATCTGCTTCAATTTTATTCCCCATTGGAAGTGCATTTGTGATACCTTTTTTCCCAGATAAAGGTGATGGCAAAGAGGTTAGATGGTTTGCATTGTCTATTGCATTAATAACTTTTTTAATAACTGTAGGTTCATATATAAATGGCTTTGATATTGGTAATGAAAATGTTCAACTGAAAGAAAATATTAGCTGGCTCCCTGATTTAGGTCTTACTTGGTCTGTTGGCGCAGATGGTATGTCTATGCCGTTAATATTATTGACTAGTTTTATAACTGCTTTAGCAGTTCTTGCTGCATGGCCAGTCAAGTTCAAACCAAAGTTATTTTTCTTTTTGATATTGGTTATGGATGGTGGGCAAATAGCTGTGTTTGCTGTACAAGATATGCTTTTATTCTTTCTAACTTGGGAACTTGAGTTAATACCCGTTTATTTATTATTGGCTATATGGGGTGGCAAAAATCGACAATATGCAGCAACAAAATTCATTATTTACACAGCTGGCAGTTCTATCTTTATTCTTTTGGCAGCGTTAGCAATGGGTTTCTATGGTACAGAAATTCCTAATTTTGAGTTTTCTCACTTGGCAGCTCAAGATTTTAGTCAAAAATTCCAAATATTATGTTATGCCGGGCTTTTAATTGCATTTGGAGTGAAACTACCAATAGTACCTCTTCATACTTGGCTTCCAGATGCTCATGGAGAGGCTACAGCTCCTGTTCATATGCTTCTAGCAGGAATTTTATTAAAGATGGGGGGATATGCTCTTTTAAGATTTAATGCACAATTATTACCCGTTGCTCATGCTCAATTTGCCCCATTATTAATAGTTCTTGGGGTAGTCAATATAATTTATGCTGCATTAACTTCCTTTGCTCAAAGAAATCTTAAAAGAAAAATTGCCTATAGTTCGATAAGTCATATGGGTTTCGTTCTTATTGGTATAGGAAGTTTTAGTAGCCTTGGAACAAGTGGAGCTATGCTGCAAATGGTTAGTCATGGATTAATCGGTGCAAGTTTATTTTTTCTTGTTGGTGCCACCTATGACAGAACAAAGACTCTTAAACTTGATGAAATGAGTGGTGTAGGACAAAAAATGAGAATCATGTTTGCCCTATGGACTGCTTGCTCTCTTGCTTCCCTAGCTTTGCCTGGTATGAGCGGATTTGTTTCCGAATTGATGGTATTTACAGGATTTGTTACTGATGAAGTGTATACACTTCCGTTTAGGGTAGTGATGGCTTCTTTAGCTGCTATCGGTGTAATACTTACTCCTATTTATCTACTTTCAATGTTACGAGAAATTTTCTTTGGTAAAGAAAATCCTAAATTGATCGAAGAACGAAAACTTATAGATGCAGAGCCAAGGGAAGTTTATATTATTGCTTGTTTACTTTTACCGATTATTGGAATAGGTTTGTACCCTAGATTAGTTACTGAAAGTTATATTGCATCTATCAATAATTTGGTCGATCGAGATTTAACTGCAGTTAAAAGTGCTGTGAAAACAAATATTTTTTCAGGCACCAAAACAAATGAGATCCTAAAAGCTCCAAATATATAATTTTTAAAATTAATGCGATATTGTTTGGCATTAAATAATTAAGGGTATATCTTATGTATAGTTATTACCAATTTAAAAATATCTAACTACAACCCTATTCCTAAACAACAATTAGGGCCTAGATTGTTGATTAAGTTTCTTCAAGACGCTGCAGGTAAAGGTGATCTTGATCCATGGGATATTGATGTAATAAGTGTAATTGATAGTTTTTTAGAGCAATATTCACAATCTTTCGGCTGCAAACCATATAGCAAAAGTTCCTATCATAGGGATTTATCTGAGACAAGCGAAGCTTTTTTTGCTGCTTCCGTACTAGTTAATTTAAAGGCTCAAGTTTTGGAATCTGATGTTTTCAAAGATAATTCTTCCGATTTTGAAGATGATTTTGACTTGGATGATCAAGATTGGATTGACCAAGAATTTGATATACCAAAATATCCTGAAAAATATTTAAGGAGGAGGTCAATAGCACAACCAATTCTCAAACGTACAACAACTCTGGGAGAACTGGTAAGTCAGTTAGAGTCTATTGCTGAAGTTATAGAAACCCAAGACCTTCTACTAATGAAGAGAAAAAGAAATAAAAAATATTCAGATAAAGCTTTAATTTCTCAAGTAAAATCATTAGCGCATCGTGAGAAACTACCGGAAACCACTAAAGCACTAGGTAAATTCATTGATGGGTGGGAAAAAGCATTACAGTGGACAGATTTTGAATATCTAGTTGAGAAATGGCAAACTGTTGTAAAAAATGATTTAGATAAAGATCGTTTGGGGGTTTTTTGGGCCTTGTTATTTTTATCATCTGAAAACAAAATTGAAATTAAACAAATTAACTCCTTATATGGCCCAATTCAAATTAAAAGAATAATTCCTGAAGGAGGTTTAGCTCAATTGCCTATAGAGAATCTTGATGTAACCAAGACCGTTCCTTCTGTTGTTTAGGAGCCTATTAGTAATAACGTATAATCTTTAAAAAGAGGTTTTGAATTCATGAAGGCAATGATACTTGCTGCAGGTAAGGGTACACGTGTTCAGCCTATTACGCATGTAATTCCGAAACCGATGATTCCGATTTTGCAAAAACCTGTTATGGAGTTTCTCTTGGAACTTTTAAGAGAACATAACTTTAAGGAAATAATGGTAAATGTTTCTCATCTTGCTGAAGAAATTGAAAATTATTTTAGGGATGGGCAAAGATTTGGAGTAGAAATTGCTTATAGCTTTGAAGGAAGAATTGAAGATGGAGAATTAATAGGTGATGCTTTGGGATCCGCAGGAGGATTAAAAAAAATTCAGGATTTTCAAAATTTCTTTGATGAAACTTTTGTCGTTTTATGTGGTGATGCTTTAGTTGATTTAGATTTAACTCAAGCTGTTAAAAAACATAAGCAGAAAGGAGCTATTGCGAGCTTAATAACGAAGAAGGTAACTAAAGATCAAGTATCAAGTTACGGTGTCGTAGTTTCTGATGAAAACGGCCGTATAAAGGCTTTTCAGGAAAAGCCAGCAGTTGATCAAGCTTTAAGTGACTGTATAAATACTGGAATTTATCTTTTCGAACCTGAAATTTTTGATTATATACCTTCAGCAGAGAAGTTTGACATTGGAGCTGATCTTTTTCCTAAACTTGTTGAAATGGATTTACCATTTTTTGCATTACCAATGGATTTTGAATGGGTAGATATTGGTAAAGTTCCTGATTATTGGAGTGCTATTAGAAATGTATTGCAAGGCAAGGTAAGACAAGTGCAAATACCAGGTAAGGAAATAAAACCAGGAGTTTTTACCGGTTTAAATGTTGCGGCTGACTGGGAAAAGGTTAATATCACTGGGCCGGTTTATATAGGAGGTATGACTAGGATCGAAGATGGAGCAACTATTATTGGCCCTTCTATGATTGGACCAAGTTGTTGCATTTGCGAGGGAGCAACTATAGATAATTCAATTATTTTTGATTATTCTAAAATTGGTAAAGGTGTAAGACTTATGGATAAGTTAGTTTTTGGTAAATATTGTGTCGGTAAAAATGGAGATCACTTTGATTTGCAAGATGCATCTCTGGATTGGTTGATAACTGATTCAAGAAGATCTGATTTGACTGAGCCATCTCCACAGCAAAAGGCAATGGCGGAATTGTTAGGTACTGATTTGATTAATATTCCAGACTAAGATTAGCTTTTTCAAGAATCTCAGGAATTAAATGCTCTGCCTTTACGGCCATAAGATGAACACCATTTGCGATATTTATAAAATCATGAGCTTGTTCAGCTGCAATTTTAATACCTTCCTGTAAAGGATCTTTAGCATCTTTAAGACGGTTTAAGATATTTTCAGGGATGTTTGCGCCCGGAACGTATTTGTTTATGAAGAGAGCGTTTTTGTAAGACTTTAATAGAAATACACCTGCAATTACAGGAATTTCAAGAGGGTTGCTAATTTTTTCGCAAAATTCTATCAAGTTTTCTTTTTCCATAACCATTTGAGTTTGTATAAATCCAGCTCCAGCCTCTTTTTTCTTTCTCATTCTATTTTCTAAACTTCTTTTATTCCTGCAACTGGGATCAGCTGCAGCACCTGCAAAAATAGAGGTTTTTTTATCGGAAAGTTCCCCTAGAGTAGGATCACTTCCTTTATTGAAGGCCTGAATTTGTTGAAGTAATCTAACTGACTCAAACTCATGAACTGCCTTAGCATCTTGTTGATCCCCTGCTTTTACTGAATCACCAGTAATGCATAAAATGTTTCTAATTCCTAAAGCATTTGCTCCCAGAATGTCTGATTGTAAAGCAATTTTATTACGATCTCTGCAAGATATTTGCATTACTGGTTCTACTCCATTTTCCAGTAATAGTTTGGACATTGCCAGGCTGCACATTCTCATTACAGCTCTGCTTCCGTCCGTAATGTTAACAGCATGTACCTTATCTTTCAAAAGTTGTGCTATCTTAAGAGATCTTATGGGGCTCCCTCCTCTTGGCGGCATTAATTCTGCCGTTATTACCTTAGATTTTTTTTCTAAAGTCTGCTGAAGTTTCGATTTCAATTGCTTTTGTTTCCTACTTGGTTAACAAGTGTACTGAGATTGCTAAACTTAATTAATATAAAAAAGGAACTGTTTAAATGCAAATGGTTGAAGAAGAAGTAAACAACATTGATATGATGGGCCTCTCAACAAGAGAGATGGAAATCATTGATCTCGTAGCTGATGGGCTTACAAATCAAGAAATTGCTGTAAAACTAACTATTAGTAAAAGAACTGTCGATAATCATGTAAGTAATATGTTTACAAAAACTGGTTCTAAAAATAGAGTAGCACTTTTGAATTGGGCAATGGACAACGGAAAGATTTGTAGAGATGGATTTAATTGTTGTTCACTCCCAGATTCTGATCAAGATTAGTTTTGCCTTTTACTTTTTTTGTATCATTAGCCAAATTCATTAAACAATAATTCGTAGAACTTAATTCGAAAAGTTCAGCATATGCAATACATGCATCTTTGTCTGAATCAACAAACCTCAATATTCCTTCTTTGTCATAAAGACCATACATCTGAAGAAAATAATTACTAAGCTTAAATATAAAGAAAATATAAAGGAAGAGTGGCTCTTTTGACTAGCTACTTTTGAAAGTTGTTATTTAGTCTTCTTTCCACCGTGAAAAAGGATTGTTAGCGAGACTGAAATTGGAGTAATGGGTCAGCCCTGTAATTTCTTTTGAAATGAAAGATGGAAGAATTAAATCTTCTTCTTCATTAGAAAGTTCAATTTCTGCAATTTCAAGTGGATAATTATTTTCTTTAAAGCAATCTATAATCCAAGATTTTTTTTCAATTTCTAGAAAGTATCTATCTTTTTTAATTTTGTTTGAAAGATTTGACATTATTGTTTCAGCATCGCTTCGTGGAATGGAGTATTCAAATTCAAAGTTGGTAAAACCCTTGATATGTTTTTTAAGTGTAATTTTAGAGTTTTTGTCTATAAGCCTTACCCTAATAATCCAACTATCTAAACTTTTGGAAAAATATCCTTGTTCAATATAAACTTTTTTATTTATGAATTCTTTCCAATTATCGTTTTTTAAAAGAAATCTTCTTTCTATCTCAAAGGCCATTTAATTTTTGAAATTTTTTGGAGACAAATCGCCTTTCCAATCTAGTTTTTTTATTAAGGTATTATAGTAACTTGTGCTTTTTTTAAACTTTATTATTTTGCAGGGTGATTTTCCTTTCTTGATCTCACAATAATAATTTTCCTTAATGGTCATACATTTTGCACCGTCAGTCCATAATTTAATTTCCCCTTTACTTTTTTTTACTGGCTTAATGATTACCGTACTTGTATTAGGTATGACGATTGGTCTACTAGCCAAACTCATCGGGCATATAGGGTTAATAATCATTCCATCTATACTTGGATGTACTATTGGACCTCCTGCAGCCATTGAGTAGGCTGTTGAACCAGTAGTTGTAGCTACAATCAATCCATCACCTTTATATTCATTTACTTTCTCATTATCTATTTCAATTTGTATTTGGTTGGTCGGAGAAATATCTTCTTCAACGGATTTAAAATAAAAATCATTTAAGGCGTTATAGCTTTTTGTGATTTTTTTCTCAGAACTTGTCCCCTCAATACAAACATTGCAATTTAATCTATTACGAAAGTCAATTAAATATTCTTCGTTTACAAGGATTTCAATAAAAGATTTGTCAAATAAAAATTCTTTCTCCTGAGTAAGAAACCCCAAATTACCTCCAATATTAATGCTCAACAAAGGAATATCATAATCAGCTAATGCATTTGCACATTTCAGGAAGGTTCCATCTCCACCAAGAACTATGCCAATGTTTGGTTGTGATTCTGAATTAGAAAAATATTTTTCAATTTCATCTTTATGAAAATCACTTTCAATCCTGTTTGATTTAATATTTTTTGCTTTAAGAACTTCCTGACAGAATTTTGAAGCCTCTTGAGCTATAGAACTATCTGAACGATATACAATGAGCACTAATGAAAGTTTCATTTAATGCTTTTACCATTTTAATAAATTAAAACTTTCCATATCTACAGTCACCCTGTTCCTATAAAGAGATAACAATATAGCTAATCCAACGGCTGCTTCTGCGGCAGCAACAGTAATCACAAAAATTGTAAAGACTTGTCCTTGAATTAAATTATTATCAATATAGGAAGAAAACGTCATCAAGTTTATATTTACAGCATTGAGCATTAATTCAATGCTCATAAGAACTCTGACTGCATTTCTGCTATTTAATAATCCCCAAATACCAATACAAAATAGTGCTGAAGAAACTATTAAAAAAGCTTGAAGAGGAATTGATTCTAAATTCATAATAAGAAACTCAAAAGGTTAATTTTTATTTGTAAGTAATGGTTCTGATGATTTTTCAATTAACTCTTGATCAACAGGTAGTCCTGTAGAAATATCTTTGCTCATTACATCTCTCCTAGCTAAAACAATAGCCCCAATCATTGCCATTAAAAGTAAGACTGAAGCAACTTCAAATGGGAGTAAATAATCACTAAAAAGATGTTCACCAATCCTAATAGTTGATTCTTCTCCAATAGAGTTTTGAGGACTTGATAGGCTCCATACATTGGTCAAATCAACTCTTATTAAGAGGCTTAGAAGGGTTAAACATATCGATGTTGATATAACTCTTCTCGATTTAATGTTATTGATAGGCTTTAAATCTTCTTTTTTATTGACTAGCATTATCGCAAAAATTATTAATACATTCACTGCACCCACATAAACTAAAACTTGAGCTGCAGCAACAAAACTTGCATTTAATAGAAGATATAATCCTGCAACACTCATGAAAACTCCACCAAGCAGAAAGGCTGAATAAACGATACTTTCGAGCAACACAACACCGAGCGCTCCAATAATGACAACTAAAGATAAAACTGTAAAACAAATAAATTGTGTTGTTATGGCAATGGACATAAATTATGGAAATTAATTAGTTGGATTAGAAACTTTATCTTTATTTTCATTGGATTCAGGCCTCATCCAATCATAAACTTCTTCAGGTAATTTACCAACTCTTGCATCTGAAGCTGGGATTTCATGAGGGTCCATGACACCTTTAGGAAGATAGGCAAGTTCTCTTAGAGGTTTAACTGAAGGATCTGTTGTAACATTTGTGGGTAGTCTGCCAAGTGCAACATTATCAAAATTTAAATTGTGTCTGTCAAAAGTAGCTAATTCATATTCTTCGGTCATTGACAGACAATTAGTTGGGCAATATTCAACACAATTTCCGCAAAAAATACAAACTCCAAAATCTATTGAATAATTTCTAAGTTCCTTTTTTTTGGTTTCTTTATTCATTACCCAATCAACTACTGGGAGATTTATGGGACATACTCGCACACAAACTTCACAAGCAATACATTTATCAAATTCATAATGTATCCTTCCTCTATATCTTTCAGAAGGTATTAATTTTTCATATGGATATTGAACAGTAACAGGTCTTCTTCGAAGATGATCAAAAGTTACCGATATACCATTGTATAAGTATTTGCCAGCATTAAATGCTTCTTTGATATAGCTATTTATTTGTTGAAGGAAATTGTTCATTTCGAAAAATTTACTTAGTTATTTTATTTTAGTGGAATAATTTTGGATTTAAGTATTTTTACTTAAATTTAACCACCAAAGAATTGCGGAAAAGCAAGTTTTAATCCTGCTGTTATCAAAAGATTAGCAAGAGAAATTGGTAGAAGAAACTTCCATCCTAGATCTAAGAGTTGATCTATTCTTACTCTAGGAGTTGTCCAACGTAATAATATTGCAATAAAAACTAAAAGATATGCTTTCAGTACAGTCATTACAATTCCTATTGATGCAGTGAAAACCTGAATAAAGGGTGCATTAATAGGTAAATTAAGAAACTTAGCTATTAATTCAACTGGAATAGGAAAACCCCATCCTCCCAAATAAAGTATTGATACTAATAAAGCGGAAAGAATTAAATTAATGTAACTACCCAGGTAGAACAATGCGAATTTCATCCCTGCATATTCAGTTTGATATCCCGCAACTAATTCTTCTTCAGCTTCGGGTAAGTCAAATGGAAGTCTCTCACATTCTGCAAGAGCACAAATCCAAAAGACTATAAAACCAACTGGTTGTCTCCATATATTCCAACTTAGGATTCCAGTACCACTTTGTTGGTTGACAATGTCAACAGTACTTAGAGAATTTGTCATTAGTACGATAGCCAGTACAGATAAAGCTAAAGGAATTTCATAACTTATTGATTGAGCCGCTGCTCTTAAACCTCCTAATAAAGAATACTTATTATTTGATGCGTATCCGCTCATAAGAAGGCCAATTGGCTGAATACTGCTTAAAGCAATCCATAGGAAAATTCCAATACCAACGTTACTTATTAAAAGGTTTTGTCCAAAAGGAACAATTAGCCAGGACAGAATCACTGGGACAAGCACTAATATAGGTCCTGCAGTGAAGAGAATCCCATCCGCTTTGGCAGGAATAATATCTTCTTTGACAAGTAACTTAAGACCATCTGCAATTGGTTGGAGGACGCCGAGCGCTCCAGCATATTCTGGACCTATTCTTTGTTGAGCAGCAGCAGATATTTTTCTTTCAAGCCAAACTGTTACTAAAACGCCAACAACTGCCGCTACCAAAACCAAAAGCATAGGAAGAGGGAGCCATAATATATGAGCGATTTCGCTGGAAAGGCCAAAACCTTTTAAGAATTCATTAAAACTATATTCGAGATCTAATCCGTATTCCAAAATTTTTATGTTATTTACTTAATAGATTAACTCTTCACAAACAATATGTGTGTTTTTTATGAAAAGCTGCAAATATTATTCTCTACTTTCTAAGCTGATCCAATCTCTTGGTGCTGAACCTGTATAGATTTGCGATGGTCTGAAAATTCTATTTGCTCCAAGTTGCTCTCTCCAATGAGCTAACCAACCAGCCACTCTAGATATGGCAAAAATTGGAGTAAATAAGTCACGAGGAATACCAAGTTTTCTATAAACAAGACCAGAATAAAAATCCACGTTAGGGAATATACCCTTAGGTCCAAGTCTTGGTATTGCCTCTGCCTCAAGTGATTTAGCAACTTCATACATTTCATCTGCTCCAAATCTAATAAAAAGTTCTTCTGCAAGTTTTTGAAGAATTATTGCTCTGGGATCTTTAACTTTATATTCTCTGTGGCCGAAGCCCATTATCTTACTTTTATTTTTTATTGCATTATCTAAAAAAGACCCAGCATTTTCTGGGGTTTTAATCTCTTCTAACATAGCAATCACATCCTCGTTTGCTCCTCCATGCAATGGCCCAGCCAGGGTTCCTACTGCAGAGGCGATGACAGCATATGGATCTGTAAGAGTACTTGCAGTCACTCTAGCGCTAAATGTACTTGCGTTTAAACTATGTTCGGCATGCAGAATTAAGCACCTATCAAAAACTTTTGCGGCTATAGGATCTTGTTCTTTTTCAGTCAACATGTAAAGAAAATTTGATGAGTAAGTTAGATCATCTCTAGGTTGAATTGGGTCTTGTCCTTTTCTAATAAGTTGAAACGCTGCAATCATTGTGGGTATTTTTGCAATTAGTCTTATGACTGCGTTGTAGATGTAATTAGGATCATCTATTGCTCTACGCGAATAGAAGAGCCCCAAAGAAGCCGCACTAGATTGAAGCGCATCCATAGGATGACCAGTTGCAGGGAAACATTTCATCATATCTCTGACTCTAAAACTTAACCTTCGATGCATCTGAACTTCTTGTTCGAAATCTCTTAGTTGAATAGCTGTGGGCAATTCACCCCAAATCAATAGGTAAGCAGTTTCTAAAAAACTGCTTTTTTTGGATAGTTCCTCAATGGAATAGCCTCTGTACAATAATTTACCTTTGTTGCCGTCAATATCACATATAGATGAATTAGTAACTGGGACACCCTCTAATCCAGGTTTTAAAATTAGTTTGTTACTGTCCAATTGCTTAATTCAATATCAAATACTTATAGATTAAAGATAGTCAAATAATTTTTAATTAACCACAAGATATTAACTTCGCAAAAAATTAAAATCATTGTTTTTAAAGCTTGTTTGAATAAAATTAATTTAAAGAATGTTTAATATTGTTTCTCTGTAAATAATTGGATTTTTTTCAGGAATAGACTGACTTATGATTTCTAGCGATTCCTCATTCGTTATTTTTAATATATTTTTAATTAGAAAATTAAGGTCCTGCAAATTAGAAAAATATTCAATTTTATTAGAATTACCATCTTTGATATCAACTTTTGAATAAAGAAAAGCAGATTTATCTTTATTACTTTTTAGGTTAAAAAATTTTTTTGATATTTTCTCAAATTCTTTACCATCAATTAAATGATTACTTATGATTTGTAAACCTCCTGATTCTATCGAATAGATATTTTCAAAAGATAATTGTTTTATAACATCGTCTTTTTCTTCAAGAATATCTTTGGAATATATCGAATAAATATCTTCATTTTGTTTCAAAGTATATTTGTTGAACTCTTTTAGCTTTTTCAAAGCACTCAAATCAAATTGATCTTCATTATTTTTTTCAAACGTAATAAGCCAATCTTTATTTGAATTGAGAATTAAAATGTTTTGATTATTATTTTGATTAAACTCTTCAAAAAAACTGAGTTGAAAATCATTTATTAAGGGATTAAAATTTTTGTCAAAATTTTTTATATCACAAAAAATTAAATTTTCAGGATTATCTTCATTACTATTCTCTTTATTAATTAACTTATCGTAATTAAAAATATCAATATTTTTTTTATTATTTAGTAAATATGATTTTAAAATTAGTTGCTTATTTTTAAAGTCAAAAGTTGTAGCAATATTATCACCATTATTCTCAGTAAAAATTTCTTTATTAAAAAATTTACTTTCCAAAAATTTATTTGTGAATAATATATTTTTTTCATTGTTCAGTCCAACAAGTTCTCCCTCATATTGAAATTTTTTTTTCTTAAAATTTTTACTAGAGCTAATACTATCTTTGATTAATTTTTTATCTGAAGAAGCAATTATATAATTATCTTCGGTCCGATATATAAAGTTAAGGAAATTTATTTTGTTTTCTCTATTAATTGAAATTACTTCATCATCCTGATCAATTTTATTTGACAAATTTAATAAATCATCTATTGTTTTTTCTGGCTTAATTTTAAAAACAATTAAAATATCATCTTTAAGTTTTTTATTATTAGCAAAAGTTGAGATTATAAGTTCATTATCATATATTTCTTCTAATTTATTGTTGCCTAGATCTAAACCTAAGTAATCTAATATAGAGTCTCTTATTAAAACTAAGTTATCTTGGTTTGTTGGATTTTTATCTTTTTCATTATTATCAACAATATTAAAACTATCTAAATTTGAAATAAATAATAATTTATTGTATTCAGGTATATATTTTAAGATATTTAGGTTCTCAATATTTGTACTTTGTTCCTTATTTTTATTAGCAGAAACTTTTTTGAAACCAAAAAAAATTAATAAAGACAATAATAGTATTATTACTACTAATCGAAGTTTCATTATCAATGTTTATTTTTATTTTTAACAATAAACTTCCTACTGCAACTTAATTTATTAAATTGTAAATAACTCATAATTTATTCTATAAATTGGGAAGTTATCCAAAATCTATAAATGCTTCTAGTCTCAATGATTGGTTTAATTCTGAGAAAGAAGATCCCGTCTTGATAGATGTCAGAGAAGAGTCAGAGCTTGAACTAGCTCGTTTTTCAAAAGAATTTTTACATATACCAATTAGTAAAGTTACATCTGAATATGTTGAAGAAATATTTGCTGGTTTATTAGATAGAGAAATTGTAGTTACCTGTCATGCAGGAATAAGAAGTTATAACTTTTCTCAATGGTGCTTGGATAATAATATTGTGAGCGAAATATGGAATTTGGAGGAGGGTATTGATGGATGGAGTAGATATATTGACCCATCAATTCCAAGGTATTAATTAAATATCTAATGAAGATGCAACAGTATTAACATCTTTATCGCCTCTACCAGAGCAATTGATAACTATATGAGTATCTTTTTCAAGAGTAGGGCATAATTTATCTAACCAAGCAAAAGCATGGGAAGTTTCTAGTGCAGGTATAATTCCTTCTAGTTCGCTAACAAGTCTTAAAGCATCTAAAGCTTCTTGATCTGTGACTGATCCATATTCTGCTCTACCTATATCTTTTAGATGGCTATGTTCAGGTCCTACTCCAGGGTAATCTAAACCTGCACTTATTGAGTGGGCTTCTTGTACTTGACCATTATCATCTTGTAAGAGAAGACTCATTGATCCATGCAAAATTCCAACTGACCCTTTAGTGATAGTGGCAGCATGTTTGTCAGTATCAACTCCGCTTCCTGCGGCTTCAACTCCAATAAGACGCACAGAAGTTTCTTTAATAAAAGGATGGAAAAGCCCCATTGCATTTGATCCCCCACCTACACAAGCCAGCAAAATATCGGGAAAAGATCCAAATGATTCCAAACATTGTTTTTTAGTTTCTTCACCTATAACTGCATGAAAATCTCGCACAATCTTTGGGAAAGGGTGTGGGCCGGCAACAGATCCTAAAATGTAGTGTGTGGTTTCGACATTAGAAACCCAATCTCTAATGGCTTCACTAGTAGCATCCTTAAGTGTTGCAGTTCCAGAATTTACAACTTTAACTTCAGCTCCTAGAAGTTTCATTCTAAAAACGTTAAGGGATTGCCTTTTTATATCTTCAGCTCCCATGTAGATAATACATTTCAAGCCAAATCTCGCACAAACAGTAGCAGTAGCAACTCCATGTTGACCTGCTCCAGTTTCTGCAATTATTCTTTTTTTGCCCATTCTTATTGCCAATAAAGCTTGTCCAAGTGCATTATTAATTTTGTGAGCACCAGTATGATTTAAATCTTCTCTTTTAAGCCATATTCTAGGAGTTGCTTGTTCAGTTTTGTAATGTTCAGTAAGTCTTTTGGCTTCATAAAGTGGTGTTTCTCGTCCTACATAAGTCTTCAGTAGATGATTTAACTCTTCCACAAAAAGTTTATCCTTCCATGCATTAGATGCAGCTGTTTCAAGCTCAAAAAGAGCAGGCATTAGTGTTTCAGGAACATATTGGCCACCATATTTTCCAAATCTTCCCTCTTTGGAGGGTTGATTTAAATCTTCATTTTTATAGTTTTGATCTTTGCGAGAAAATGTACTTACCACTTTTTCTATAGAATAAGTATTAACTAACTATAGAATATATTGAAAATAATGGGAAAAAAGAATTGGATCGAATTTGATTATCAAGAAAAAAAATCTGAAGAAACAGGTAAGATAGATACTTTTAATAAAAGATCAAAAATAAATATTTCAAAACAAAAAAAAGGTAAAAAAGGCAAGACCATAACTTTAATTAAAGGTTTAGGCACTGAGGATGAAATCTTATTAAAAGAATTACTAAAAAAAATTAAAGTTTTTTGTGGGACTGGAGGAACATTAATTGATAGAAATATCCAGTTACAGGGTGATATGGTATTGAAATCAATTGAGTTTCTTCGTAAAGAGGGATTTCATAATTTATAAAGCAAGGGTTAGGATAGGTTTTTAATTTTGATGATGCAAAAAATGAAAGAACAAGATCAAACAAAGTCAACCAATATAAAGTGGCACAATTTAACTATTAATAGAGAAAAGTTAGAGAAAATGAGAGGTCATAAAGGTATGGTTATCTGGTTTACAGGTTTATCTGGTTCTGGTAAAAGTACTTTGGCTAACGCTTTAAATGAAGTTTTACACCTAGATGGTTTTTCGACTTATGTGTTGGATGGAGATAATATTAGACACGGTTTATGTAAAGATCTTGGTTTTTCGGATGAAGATAGAGAAGAAAATATAAGAAGAATTGGAGAAGTTGCAAATTTATTTATGAATGCTGGGATAATAACTATTACAGCATTCGTTTCGCCATTTATCAGCGATAGAGATAAGGTGAGAAAAATTATTGGATCTAAGGATTTTATCGAAGTTTATTGTGCTGCTGATATTACAGTTTGCGAAAATAGAGATACTAAAGGTCTTTATAAGAAAGCTCGTTTGGGTGAAATTAAGGAATTCACAGGGATTTCTAGTCCATATGAAGCTCCTCTTAATCCAGAAATTTTTGTTGACACAGGTTCGTTAGATTTAAATGATTCCGTTGAAAAAGTTATTAACTACCTTAAAAAAGAAAACTTTCTTAACAAGGCATAATAGAAAAAATATTAGTTCATTTATTTTGAAGATAATTGTCAGGTCCAATAGTTGATAATTTACTACTTTTTGTTCTTACCTGTGAATGAAGATTTTCTCTAAATTCTTTTAAATTTTTCTTTATGGATTCATCAAATAAACTGATAATCTCTATTGCTAATAATCCAGCATTCTGACCTCCATTAATTGCAACTGTTGCAACTGGAATACCAGCTGGCATTTGAACGATTGATAAAAGAGAGTCAATCCCCTTAAGTGTCTTACTCTCTACTGGTACTCCAATTACAGGAATGCAAGTTATGGATGCCAGCATTCCTGGAAGATGAGCAGCACCACCAGCACCTGCAATTATTACTTTTATGTTTTTTGATTCTGCATTTTTTGCATATTCAATCATTTCAATAGGTGTTCGATGGGCAGAAAGTATACAAACTTCAGTTTTTATTTTAAATTCTTTTAAAATGTCAATGGCAGGTTTCAATGTTTTTAGATCTGAATCACTACCCATTACGACAGCAATTTTATAAATATCTTTAGACTTAAATTCTGACAAAATAACAAATCAATTCTTTCCTATAATGGCGTGCAATTAATTTGGCGCCAGTTAGTTAGTATAAAAAGAAGAAATTTTCATAGAATATTATGACGTCAAATAAGATTATCGAAAAAAGTGAAGTTAGGGAGTATTTTAATGGTACTGGCTTTGCAAGATGGAATAAAATTTATAGCAAATCTGATGAAATTAATACAGTTCAGAAAAATATTAGGAAAGGACATCAAAAAACTGTAGATGATGTGGTCTCATACATCAAAAATTATCCTGAACTAACAAAAAAAAGTTATTGTGATGCAGGTTGTGGTGTAGGAAGTCTTTCCATACCTTTACTAAAACTTGGCATAAAAGAACTACAGGTGAGCGATAT
Organism: Prochlorococcus sp. AG-347-M18; assembly: GCA_003281165.1. Taxonomy (GTDB): domain Bacteria; phylum Cyanobacteriota; class Cyanobacteriia; order PCC-6307; family Cyanobiaceae; genus Prochlorococcus_A. Next base: position 140,307 of record QCCT01000001.1, on the reverse strand, counting down.
TTCTTCTGAAATGATTAAGGAAACAAAAAAACGCATTAATGAATTAGGTTTGAATCAAGATAAAATCAAATATAAAGTCTGTGATCTGGAAAAATTAAAAGGATTATTTGATGTTGTAGTTTGTTTGGATGTATTTATTCATTATCCTCAACCGGTCGCAGAAGAAATGGTCCAACATCTATGCGATTTAAGCAAAGAAAAACTAATCGTTAGCTTTGCTCCTTATACTCCAGTTCTTGCTGTTCTAAAAAATATTGGGAAATTATTTCCTGGGCCAAGTAAAACTACAAGAGCATATACATTGAAAGAAAAGGGCATTATTAATGCTGCTAAGGAAAAAGGATTTAAAGTGGTTAAAAAGAAATTAAATCAAGCTCCTTTCTATTTTTCAAAACTAATTGAATTCGAGAAAATTTAAGAATTTATTTTACCAAATGATTTTCAAGTGCATAACGAACTAATTCTGTACGGCTAGATGTACTTGTCTTGATAAAAAGTCTACTTACATATTTTTCAACATTTCTAATAGATGTTTCAAGCTGTCTTGCAATTTCCTTGTTCATCAGCCCCTCTGCTACTAGTTGAAGTACACTTGCTTCTCTTGGAGTAAAACTAGGAAGATTTATTTTATTTTCTGAATTAGTGGGATTTTGGTCTGTGAGCATAGATTTTATTTCAGTAATTTGCTTCGCCATTTTGCCTACATCAATATCTGCGAATCGTGCGGCTTCTTTCAGTAAACGTTCTTGTCTGTTGATTACGTTTTTCACTCTCGCAGCTAGTTCATCAGGGTCGAAAGGTTTAGAAATATAATCATCAACTCCTGCGAGATAACCTTCTGTTCTGTCTAGGGTCATTCCTTTTGCAGTTAGAAAAATAACTGGAGTGCCTCCTAATTTTTCATCCTCTCTAATTTTTTCTAATAAAGCATAACCGTTGGCTCGAGGCATCATAACATCGCTAATTATCAAATCGGGGAAGACTGTTTGAGCTTTTTCCCAACCATCCTCTCCATCAACTGCAATAAATATTTCAAAGCCTTCATCTTCTAGAAATGTTTTAACAGCTGTTCTTAAACCAGGCTCATCATCAACTAATAAAATTCTTGATTTTCTTACCGGTTCATTATTTATTTGATTAATTTCATTCATTTTTTTAATTCTTTAATTTGATTTTCTAGTAATAAACAGAATTTTATATACTAAACATAATGCTATCAACTCCCATACTACTAGACTATCAATCTTCGACACCTTGCTCTAAAGATGTCGTTGATTCTATGAAACCTTTTTGGAGTGAGATATTTTCTAACCCTGCAAATAAATCTAATTTGGCGGGAATTAACGCAAGCGCTATATTGGAAGCCTCAAGAGAAAAAATAGAACAAAGTTTATTTCTTAAGAATAAAAAAGTTATTTTTACAAGTGGGGCAACTGAATCTAATAACTTAGCCTTATTAGGTTTTGCTAGAAATTTCTATAAAAAAACAGGAAATTATGGACATATTATTACCTTAAAAACGGAGCATAAAGCTGTTTTGGAGCCGCTAAACCAACTAAGAAAAGAGGGATTTATAGTTACAGAAATTAATCCTGAGAAAGATGGCTTAATTTCAGAAGAACAAATCAAAAAAAAAATAAGAGAAGATACATTTCTGGTTAGTATCATGTTGGCAAATAACGAAATAGGAGTTATTCAGCCCATTGAAAATATTTCAAAGATATGTAAATCGAGAGGAATAACATTTCACTCTGATTTTGCACAATGTTTAGGTTATATGGCTTTAGACAATCTTTTATCAGATGTAAACATGATAACGATGAGTTCTCATAAAATATACGGCCCTAAAGGGATAGGACTTCTTTTGATTGATGAAGAAATTAATCTTGAGCCTTTAATTGTTGGAGGAGGTCAGGAATATGGCCTTAGGTCTGGCACATTACCTCTTCCTTTAGTAGTTGGCTTTGCTAAAGCAATAGAGATAGCAGTTCTTAATCAAAAAAATAATGCTGAGAAATTACTTTTTTATAGAAATAATCTTTTAGAGGGGTTGTTAAAAAATAATTCTGGTTTATTAATTAATGGCTCCATAGAAAAAAGATTACCTCACAATTTAAATTTGACTGTATTGGATTTAAACGGAGCAAAGTTTCATAAACTTTTAAAATCTAAAATAATTTGTTCTACTGGATCTGCATGTAGTAGTGGTGAACCATCTCATGTTTTACTAGCCTTAGGTAGATCTCTTAAAGAAGCAGAATCTTCAATAAGGTTAAGTATTGGATTAAGTACTAATTCAAAAGATATAAAACAAGCAATTCATATTCTTACAAATACAATCAAATCATTACGATAGAAATTATTGGTTTTTAATTTAATTGAGCAATTCTTAATTTTCCACTTCTAGCTCTTTTATTAAGTTCGACTTCTTTTTCGGAAGGAGTTATTGGCTTTTTTGTCAGGTTTTTTAGTCTTTGATCATTCTTAAAACAACTTTTAACTAACCTATCCTCAAGAGAATGAAAACTAATAACAGAAATAATACCCCCAGGCAAAAGCCATTCAGGTACAACTTGCAAAAATTTTTCTAATACTTCAATTTCTTTATTAACAGCAATTCTTAGTGCTTGAAATGTTCTTGTTGCTGGATGTATTTTTTTATATCTTTGTTTGGGTGGGAAGCAGCCTGCAATAGAGTAAGCTAACTCTTTTGTCCCAGAATATTTTCCATTTTCCTTCAAATCCAATTTTATTTTCCTAGCAATCTTTCTTGATAATCTTTCATCTCCATATTCATAGATTAGGTTAGCTAGATCTTTTTCATTTAAAACCTCAATTAATTTCTCTGCATCAACATCAAGCAAAGGATTCATGCGCATATCAAGCGGACCGTCTTTTTGAAAACTAAATCCTCTTTTAGGGTCATCAAGTTGGTTACTATTTACTCCAAGATCTGCAATCACAAAAGAAACTTTTTCTTTTGGTACAAAATCCGCAAAATTTGAAGCCCTTATATCAATCCTACTTTTAAATTCATTAAGTTTTTTTAATGCTGATTTTCTTGCGAATGGATCTTGATCAAGTCCAATTATATTTAAATCCGAATATTTTCTCAATAAATGATAAGAGTGCCCGCCTCCGCCTAAAGTTGCGTCTATTCCCTTAAGTGGATTGTTATGTATAAGTGGGTAATGCTCTAATGAGGCCATAATCTCATCTGTCATAACTGATTGATGATTGAAAAAAGTTGAATCAGATAGGTCAGTTTGCATAACTTTCGACTAAGATTTATTTAGAAGTTAAATTTCGAATGGCTCAGCTAGAGACTAGAACAGAACCAATGGTGGTCAATTTTGGCCCTCACCATCCTTCAATGCATGGGGTTTTAAGGTTAGTTGTAACTCTTGATGGTGAGAATGTCATTGATTGTGAGCCAGTAATTGGATATTTACATAGAGGAATGGAAAAGATAGCTGAAAATAGAACAAATGTAATGTATGTCCCTTATGTAAGCAGAATGGATTATGCAGCAGGAATGTTTTATGAAGCTATTGTAGTAAATGCTCCTGAAAGATTAGCTAATATTCCAGTTCCCAAAAGAGCTAGTTACATCAGAGTTCTTATGCTGGAACTTAATCGTATTGCTAATCATCTTTTATGGCTTGGTCCCTTTTTAGCAGACGTAGGAGCTCAAACTCCATTTTTTTATATTTTTAGAGAAAGAGAGATGATCTATGATCTCTGGGAAGCTGCTACTGGACAAAGGCTAATAAATAATAATTTCTTTAGGATAGGCGGTGTTGCATGTGATCTCCCATACGGATGGTTAGAAAAATGTATAGACTTTTGCGATTGGTTCGGACCTAAGATAGATGAATACGAAAAATTAATTACAAATAATCCAATTTTTAGAAAAAGAATTGAAGGTCTAGGAACAATACAAAGAGACCAGGCAATTAATTGGTCTTTGTCTGGGCCAATGCTTAGGGCTTCTGGAGTTTCCTGGGATTTAAGGAAAGTAGATAGTTATGAATGTTATGACGATTTTGATTGGCAGATTGCTTCGGAAAAAGAAGGAGATTGTTATGCGAGATATCGAGTAAGAGTTGAAGAGATGAGACAATCACTAAGCATCATTCGCCAAGCCTGCAAAATGATTCCAGGAGGTCCAACAGAAAATTTAGAAGCTCAAAGAATGGCGACTGAAGATAAGAAAAGTGAAATATTTGGTATCGACTATCAATATGTAGCTAAGAAGGTTGCTCCAACTTTCAAAATTCCTAACGGAGAATTATATACAAGATTAGAGTCCGGCAAAGGAGAAATAGGTGTATTTATTCAAGGAAATAATGAAGTTACCCCATGGAGATTTAAAATCAGAGCAGCTGATTTAAATAATCTGCAAATATTGCCTCATATTCTTAAAGGTGCCAAAATCGCTGATATTATGGCAATCCTTGGTTCAATAGATGTCATTATGGGATCTGTTGATAGATAATTTCTTTAAATGAAACCCTCTGACTGGTTAATATTGCAGAAGAAGGTAAGGTTTGGTGATTGTGATTCTGCAGGTGTAATTCATTTTCACAACTTATTAAAATGGTCGCATGAAGCTTGGGAAGAAAGTATTGAAATCTATGGGATCCCTTGTCATGATATTTTTCCAGATTTTTCTATACGTAAAAGTCAAATTATTTTTCCAATAGTAAATTGTGAAGCAAATTTTCATGCGCCTATAAAAATTGGAGATTTATTAAAAGTAAAAATTGCCCCTCATAAAATTAATACTCATTTGTTCCAAGTAAATAGTTTTTTTATAAAAAATGGAAATAAAGTAGCCGAAGGGAAAATTATACACTGTTCTTTAGATGTTGATTCAAGAAATAAAATAGAAATTCCCGATCAGCTAGAAAGATGGATAGAGGCTTCTAATGTGAGTACAAATTTAAAAGAATGCTGATTATTATTTTTTAAATTTATAGTTTATTTTTTCTGTAATGCTATTTTTGTTTTTAACAATCCACTTTTCAGGCTTTTCATGTTTAGGCCAACTTTGAGAAAAATTTTTTAATAAATTTAAAGAAATTTCAATATTTTTATCATTTGTAAGTTCTCTAAATTCAACTATTATTTTAATTTTATTTCCCCATAATCTATTAGATACTTTCGAAATATTGAATTTATTAATTGGGATATTTTCTTTCATAATGAAATCATTTAATCTAGATTCAATTACTTTAGGGAAAACAACTTCTCCTCCTGAATTAAAGGCATTATCACTTCTTCCAACAAATTTTAAATAGTAAGAATTATTGATTTGCTTAATTTCACCTAAATCACTTGTTTGCCACCACCCATTTTTATTTTTGAAATTTTCAGTTTTTAGAGAATCTATTATTTCGATTCCAATTCTGGCTGATTTTATTTCGATTAATCCTTGTGCGTTAATTCTTATTTTTGTATCAGGTAGTATTTCTCCAACATTTTTAACACCCATTAAGAATTCTTTTGGTTTTAAACTAGTAACCATTGCTGCTGTTTCAGTAGAGCCGTAACAAGGTGCTAATTTTATTTTTTCTTTTATACATTTTTCTGCAGTTTCGTCTGAAATTGAAGCTCCACCTACCCAAATTAGATCAAAAATTTTTAGCCAACTAATTCCATCTTTTTGAGCTAAAAGTCTTTGTAATTGGGTAGGTACTAATGACGTAATCAAGTGTTTTTTGTTTTTTTTAAATTTAATTGTGAAAAGTAAAAGTTCTCGAGTTTTTTTTATCAAATTCGGAGAAATATTAATACAATCACATCCCCAAGTTTGACTTCTAAAAATTGGCATTAATCCACTTATATGGTTCAGGGGTAAAGTATTTAAAATTACGCAGTTTTGTAATTCAAATCCTTGCTCTATTAGCCATTGTCCTGATGTAGTTGCAGATAATTTAAGATTATTTAAATGGTGAAAACATTGTCTCGGTTTTCCAGAACTCCCACTACTGTTTAAGATAATTGCTGGCCCATTTTCATTAATTAAATCTAATACATATTTGTCTTCATAAAATTTGTTTTTTACATAAATAATTTTATTCTCTCTAATTTTTTCAATAATTTTTTCTACAGATTGAGTTTCATTATTTTCAACTTCAATAGTATGAATTTTATTTTTCATAGTTGATCCCATATCTTTTTTGCTTCATTTAAAAATAGAAACGAATTAGGGAATTTATTCATTGCTAAACCAGGAACTTTTGGCGTTGGTCCTTGTAATTGTAGAGAAGATAAATGATGGAGCCATCTTTTTCCTATTCCAGTTTCAAATGAGGTACTTATAGATATTAAAGCTTTTTTATTTTCTAATTCTCTTAAAAGCTTAACTGGATTATTTTCTTGAGAAGGCCTTCTAATTTGCCAACCCTTCCACTCATCAATCAAAGCTGGAAATTTTAAAAGTGATTCGTCTAAAGCTATTGGAATCTTTTTGTTTAGTTCTGTCAGTCCATCAATATCATCAACACAGAGAGGTTGTTCTAACCAATCTATATTTTTATTATCTTTCAAAATATCAGCCCATCTATTAGCTATTTTTCTTCCCCAAGAACCATTAGCATCTATTCTTAACTTAATATTATTACCTATTTTGCTTAAAATTTCTTCTAATTTTGCTTCTTCCTCATGGTTATTTTTTAGTGCTACTTTCCATTTTAAGGTTAATGATTTTCCAATATCACAATGTTTTTTTTTAAGATCATTTAGATCTGAAACTACATTTTCATGATTTAACAATATGGCTGTTTTACCAATTTCATCAAAGTAGTAGTTTTCTTTAAAAATTATTTTTCTATTGATCTCAGCTAATGCAGAATTTATTGCAGATTGAATGCATGGGTGAAAAATATTTATTTGCTCAGATAAATTAAATTCCTCTATATACTCAGGGATCATATCTAGTTGTTTCGCACACTTTTTTAAGTCTTTTTTATATAGCGGTGAAACTTCTCCAAACCCTATTTTTTTATCATTACTTATTAATTTAATTATCCAACCCGATTTTGTATGGTAATTGGTTTTAGAATTCTCAACTTTGGCAGATAACTTAAAGCTATAAGATTTTTTTTGAAATATTAAGTTCATTTATTTAGCAAGTAATTAAATATTAATCCTGTGATTAAACCAATTCCATTAAGAGTTTGAAATTTTATTGCGACGAATTTGCAATTTTTTATTGCAGAAGGTTTTGCATACGAAGATTTTAATAAATTTATAAGTCTTATTGCTTGAGGGAAACTAAGCAAATAAAGGATGCAAAACACTGGAATAAATCCATAAACTATTGTGAAAAGTTGAAAAATATATATTGTAAAAATTATCCAAGGCACAAATTGAGAACCTTTTTTTGCCCCTAAGCGAACTAAAGGTGAATTTTTCCCATGCTTTTTATCTTCAGAAATTTGATGAAAATGAGAACAAAATAATACAAGAGTTGTTGCCAAGGAAGGTCCTGAACCAAGTAATAAAGAAACTTTCCATGGAATATCTTCGAAGTAAATATTAGACGGATTTAACGCAATTAAGACTGCAGAGTACGCAAAAGGTCCAAATGCAAGCCAGCATAATGGTTCTCCTAAACCTTGATAGCCCAATCTAAAAGGAGGACCTTGATATAAATATCCTAAGAAGCAGCAAGCTGCTACCAAAATAAAAATGTTTATACTTGTTGATACTGAAATAATTAAAATTATTAATAAACCAATAACTAAAGATGTATATGCAATAAATGAAACTATTTTTTTATTTTTTACAAGATTTACAATTGAATGGAATTTAAATTCATCGATTCCTGTTTCTGCGTCGTATAAATCATTAGTTAGATTTTCCCAAATTAATATCAAAATTGCAGCTAAAGTAAATGAAATCAAATTATAAATTTTTACCTCTTCATATTGATTGAGCAAGTAAGCTCCTGTTATTAAAACTGGAAGTATGGCAACAGAATAAAGAGGCCATTTTATTGCTTTTTTCCATAATTTTTTTTTATCTTCGTACATTTTTAATTAACACGCAAAATTAGATAATTATTGAATTTAGTTTATAAATTGAGTTACATTTTTTACTTTATTGCATCATTTTTAGTTATTTTCAATAAGTAATGAAAAATGATTTAAACTTAACAGATTTTTTAAAAGATGTATTTTCCTCTTTCGATAAGAAAGTTGAAAATTCTGGATTAGTAAGTATTTGTGTTGAGATTCCTTGTATTGATTTATTTCAAGTTTATGAATTGTTAATAAATCAATATCCGTTTTCTTCATTTTGGGAGGAATCTGATGGCATTTCATATATAGCTTTCGAGAAGTGTAAATATGTTACTCTGGATGGCCCAAAAAGATTTGAGGTAGCAAAAGAGTTTAATTCTGAGAATTTTAAAAATTTAATTAACTTAACTAATGAATCGCATAATTCTGCACTTTCAAAAATAATTTATTTATTTTCTTTCTCTGAAAATTTGAATAATAAAAATTTACCTTCAGATATCCCTAGTTTGGAAGCCATTTTGCCAAAAATATTAATTACTAAAAGTGCCAAGAATTGCTGGTTAAGAATCAATGGTCATGTTGAAGATAAATCATCATTAAGAACATTAATTGAAGAAATATGGACAATTAGAAAACAAGTGATTAATTCTGGCTCAGAATTAATAAAATCATCTTGCTTAAAAACTAGTTTTGATTCCCCTTTTATTGATGATTTCTCACGCTCCTTAGAAACTTCTAAAACAAACATGAAAAAAGTAGTAAATAAAGGAATTCAATTAGTAGAGAAAGATATCCTCGAAAAGATAGTTTTAGCGAATAGGATTAAAATAAAACTTAAAAATAAATTAGATTTAGTAGAAATTTTAAAAAGATTTAAAAAGAAGCAACCAAATACATGTAGATACGTTTGGAAAAGGAATAGTAAGGATATTTTGTTTGGAGCATCCCCAGAAAAATTATTTTCTTTCTCTAAACCTAATTTAACTTTAGAGGCTCTTGCTGGAACTATCTCTACTAATTCAAATTTAAAGAAACTCCTAAAAAGTACTAAAGACTTAAAGGAACATAATTATGTAATACAACATTTGATTAAATCTTTAGAAGTTTCAAAAATAACAAACTTTAAAAAAAGTGATATCAAGGTAAATTCATTTGGAGATATTTCTCATTTGCAAACACTGATTTTCTCTAAAGTTGAAAATATTTGTCCTTTTGAATTGCTTAAAAACTTACATCCATCTCCAGCTGTATGTGGATACCCAAAAAATGCAGCATTGGATTGGATAAACACTCTTGAGTCTTTTCCTAGAGGAAATTATGCTTCTCCAATGGGTTGGGTAGATTCATCAGGCAATGCTTCATTTCTTTTGGCAATAAGAGGCGCAAGATGTATTGAAGAAAATATTGAATTTACTGCAGGTTCAGGTATAGTTTCTGGCTCCGTTTTAGAGAAAGAAATAGATGAGATTAAATTAAAATTTGAATCTATAGTAAAACAGATATTTTGCGCTAAAAATCCTAGATAATTTCTACTAATTTTTTAATAACTTCCTCTGAAACATTTTTATTGGATAAATTTTCTATTTCTCTTAAACCTGTTGGACTGGTTACATTAATCTCGCTAAGCATTCCATTTATTACATCAATACCTACAAAAAATAAACCCTCATCTTTGAATTGTTGAGATAATTCTGAGCAGATACTTTTTTCTTTTTCTGTTAATAATGTGGGTTCAGCCTTGCCTCCCATCGCTAAATTACTTCTAAAATCGCCGCCTTGAGGAATCCTATTTATTGATCCAATTGCTTCTCCGTTTACGATAATTATTCTTTTATCACCTTCTATGACTTCAGGAATAAATTTTTGCATCATAACAGGTAATTCTTCTTGAGAAGTGATTAATTCAATGATTGATTTAATTCCTGGAGAATTTTTATTTATCCTTATAACACCTTGACCACCTTTTCCTCCAAGAGGTTTTATGACTACTTCATTATTTATATTTGCAAAATTAATAAGATCTTTTACCTTACTCGCCACTATTGTAGGTGCCATTAAGTGGCTGTATCTTAAAGCACCTAGCTTTTCATTCCACGCTCTTAACGATGAGGGTTTGTTAATTACTTTTACTCCTTTTCTTTCGGCAACTTCTAAAAGATGGGTTGCATATAAATAAGCCTCATTTACAGGAGGATCTTTTCTCATCCAAATGCAATTAAATTCGGCGAGAGGTATGCAATCATTCTCTTTGAAAGAAATCCACGGAATTACTTCAACTTTTATGGAAGATGCCCATACTTCATCACCTCTAGCTTCCAGGTCTTGAGGAGTACAACTCCAGATTTCAATATTTTTTTTTGATGATGCTTGCATTAAAGCAGCGGTTGAATCTTTTAAGGGATTTATATTTTTAATTGGATCTATTACGAATAGAAATTTCATAAGATCTAGTTTAATAATGCTTCTAATTTATTTTCATTTTCTAATGCGTAGAGATCATCGCAGCCTCCGATACCCTCATTATCTATAAATATTTGTGGTAATGTTCTTCTACCATCAGCTCTTTCAATCATCAATGCTCTGGCATCTTCGTCGCCATCTATTTTATATTCTGTAAAATTCACATTTTTTTTCTTGAGAAGTGATTTTGCTCGAATACAGAATGGGCAATATTGCCAAGTATAAATTTCAACTTTGGACATTTTTTTAAAATAATACTTAGTTTATACTATTAAACAAAAGTGCTTGTTAGATTATAAATAACGATTAAATTCTATTTTGATAAATATTACAGATTTCAAAAAAGATCTTTCTGAACTGACAGAGCGCCTGGGTAATGCTCAGGATTGTCTTTGACGTTCCAAGATTAAAAGCGAAAAGGAAAGAGTTAGAGCAAATTTCTGCTCAGGCTGAATTTTGGGAAAATCAAGAAGAAGCTAAAAAGCAAATGTTAATCCTTGATGATGTCAAAGCACAACTCGAATTGTTAGATAAATGGAAAACTTTTATTTCTGATGCTAATGCCTCTCTTGAGCTTTATTCTCTAGAACCCGAAGAGGAAATGATTTTAGAATCGCAGCTGGGATTAAAGAAATTAAGAGAGAATTTGGATAAATGGGAATTTGAAAGATTGTTATGTGGTGAATACGATAAGGAAGGAGCAGTAGTTTCTATTAACGCAGGTGCGGGTGGAACAGATGCGCAGGATTGGGTAGAGATATTATTAAGAATGTACTCAAGATGGGCCGATAATAATCAAATGAGCCTTGTCATTAATGAATTATCTCAAGGAGAAGAAGCAGGTATTAAAAGTGTAACGTTCGAAATTGATGGAAAATATGCATATGGCTATCTGCAACATGAAAAAGGAACTCATAGATTAGTAAGAATTTCTCCTTTTAATGCCAATGGCAAAAGACAAACCAGCTTTGCTGGGGTAGAGGTTATGCCAAAATTAGATGATAATATTTCACTTGATATTCCTGAAAAAGATTTAGAAATTACAACGAGTAGATCCGGTGGAGCTGGAGGACAAAATGTTAATAAAGTAGAAACAGCAGTGAGAATTGTTCATTTGCCTTCAGGGATTTCAGTAAGATGTACTCAAGAAAGATCTCAATTACAAAATAAAGAAAAAGCTATGATACTTTTAAAGTCTAAACTATTAGTGATTGCTAAAGAACAACGAGCTGCTGAAGTCGCTGATATTAAAGGTGATATTGTGGAAGCTGCATGGGGCAATCAAATAAGAAATTATGTTTTCCATCCCTATCAAATGGTAAAAGATCTTAGGACTAAGCAGGAGACTAACGACTTAGATAGTGTTTTAGATGGTGGACTTGAACCATTTATTCATGAATTATTACGTATGAATATTTCTTCTAATGAATCTATTGAATAACTTATGGAAAATAAAAACGAAATTTTAGAAAAAAAAGTTTCTCCTCCAAGCTTTATAAAGCTTGCTATGAGAAATATGGTAAGGAAAGGCTCAAAAAGTATTTCTCATTTTTCAATAACCTTTCTAGTTTTAATTGGGATATTAATACTTGTGGCCACAATAGGAAAGCCCAATATTCCAGTTTAAGAATGTATGAAAGAAAAAATTATTTCTGAAATAAATTTAGATTTGGTTTTTCAATGTAATGATTTCTCTCAATTTTCAAATAAGTTAAAAGATACTAAAAATCATCTTATTTTTGAATCTATTTTTTGGGAGAAAGTTTTTTTATCTTGGATAAATACTATATTAAAAAAAGAGGATTATGAATTACCAAATTATATTTTTGAAAAAAAATCTTTTTCATTAGGATTACAGATAATATCTAATCAAGAAATTGCTTCTTTGAATAAGAAATGGATGCAAAAAAATGGTCCAACTGATGTTCTATCTTTTCCAATTATTTCTGATGAATCTCTAAATAATTTAGATCATATAGAGTTGGGAGATATTTTTATATCATTAGAGATGGCACTTGAGCAATCTTATGAATATAAACATTCAATCTATAGAGAGATGATCTGGTTGGCTTGTCATGGATTTTTACATCTTTTGGGATGGGAACATAATAATGAGCATGATTTAGAAAATATGTTAAATTTCCAAGAATATTTAATTACTCGATTAGATTAAAAATCAATGGAAAAAAAAATAAACTATTTAGAAAATAGAAAAGAATCATACAAAACTTCTAGTAATGTATTTATAAGTTTTAAGTATGCTTTCAGTGGTATTAGTTATGTATTAAAAACTTCAAGAAATTTTAAAATTCAATTAATTTTTGCAGTTACAAGTTTAATAATTGGTTTTTTACTCAAAATTAGTCTAAGTAATTATGTTATTTTGATTGCAACAATAATGTCTGTTTTAATATTAGAAATATTGAACACATCTATTGAATCAATCGTTGATTTAGTAGTGAAAAAAGAATTTAGTATTTTGGCTAAAATTTCAAAAGATACTTCTGCAGGAGCAGTATTATTAGCTTCCATTAATTCTGTTATTATTGCTGTATATATCTTTCTTCCTAAAATAAAGTTGTTATTTTAAATTCATATAAATATGTTTCTTGTTATTGATAATTACGATAGTTTTACTTATAACCTTGTTCAATATTTAGGAGAACTTTCAGTTGAGCATGAAATAACTAAAGAATTAATAGTTAAAAGAAATGATGAAATTACACTAGAAGAAATTATCAAACTAAATCCTGGTGGAATTCTCTTATCTCCAGGGCCAGGTAATCCAGATCAATCTGGAATTTGTCTGCCAATTCTAAAAAAATTATCTAAAAATATTCCGACCTTGGGAGTTTGTTTAGGTCATCAAGCTTTGGCCCAAGCTTTTGGAGGTAAGGTTATAGTTGGGAAAGAACTTATGCATGGTAAGACATCCAAAATATTTCATAATCAAAAAGGGTTGTTTAAAGATATCGAGACTCCATTTGTGGCTACTAGATACCATAGTCTTATAGTTGATTCAAGCTCTTTACCATCTTGTTTCGACATAACTGCGACTTTAGAAGACTCAACAATTATGGCTATCTCTCATAAAGAATATAAACATTTACATGGGGTACAGTTCCATCCTGAAAGTGTGTTGACGCAATTTGGTCATAAATTAATTAGTAATTTTCTAAAAATGGCTGAACAAAAGTAAAATAAAGAAAAATTAATATTATGATTTCTCAAATTAAAAACTTTTTATTTTTGATATTAGTTAGCTCTTTTTTACCTACCTCATTATTGGCAAGGAACTTAGGAATAAAAAGTTTGGGACATAGTAGTTTTTTAATTACTAGTGCAGATAAATCTATTCTTATAAATCCCTTTAAAGCAATAGGTTGTGCAAGTAATTTAAAGGAGCCAAAAGAAGTCAACTTAGATTTTATTTTGGCTAGTTCTAGGCTTCTAGATGAAGGATATAACCCTAATGAGCAATTAATGTTCGTTGAGCCAGGAATCTATCAATTTGAGGATATTTTATTAAATGGAATTTCTGTACCACATGACAGATTAGATGGAAGAAGATTCGGGATGGCAACTGTTTGGAGTTGGGAGCAGAATGATCTTAAAATTGTTCATATGGGAGGAGCTGCAGGTGATATTGATATAAACAGTCAAATTATTTTGTCTAGTCCAGATATATTGTTTATTTCAATTGGAGGAGGGATAAAATCTTACAATGGTAAAGAAGCCTCAGAAATAGTTAAGCTTCTAAAACCTAATGTAGTTATTCCTGTTCACTTTGAACGCGGCAAAAAAATGAATAAAGAATGTGATTTCTCAAATGCTGATTTATTTATCGAAAATATGAAAGATTTTAAAGTAAAATATGTTGGAAAAGATTTTCAAATAAATCCTAAAAGAATCGATCAAAATACAATTTATATTTTCAGTAATTAATTTTTTAAATCTAATATCTTGTAATTGTCCCAGAAAAAAATCATTTGTTCTTTAGTTCCAATACTAACCCTTATAGAATTACCGATATCTTGTTTGTTTTCCATACTTCTAATAAGAATACCTTTTTCTCTCATCTGTTGTATTAAGATTTTAGGATCTTTTTTTGGCCAAATTAAGAAATAATTACCTCCACTAAAGTGAGTTCTGATTTTTGTTGATTTAAATTTATTTAAAATCCATTCCCTCGCTTTTTTTACTTCAAAAACATAATTATCAATATATGATTTATCTTTAAGGGCTGCTAATGCAGCTGTTATAGCAAAGCTGTTTACATCATATGGTCCTGTAACTTTATTAATGTACTGAATTAAACTTTTATTGCCAAAAGTAAAACCTATTCTTAAACCAGCTAGACCTGCAGTTTTTGAAAGAGATTGGATTATAAGTATATTTTTATTCTTTTCAAAATCTATTGACTCAAGAAGACTATCTCCATTAAATTTTTCATATAGTTCATCAACAACTATTAATGAATCGTTATTGATATTGGCTAAATTAATTATTTCATTAGAGCTTAGAACAGTTCCTGTTGGATTATTTGGATTGCAAATAAATATTAACTTTGGATTATGCTTTATTATTTTTTCCCTAAATTCTTCGATGGGGAATAGAAAATTTTCTCCAATGAAAGAACAACTTATTTTTTTCATTCCTCGGATTTCTGCACAAGGAGAATAGTAACCAAAAGTTGGATTTGTGGTTAGAAATATCTGATCTTTTTCTCCAAAGCAATTGAAAATTGCATTTATTGCTGCATCTGCTCCATTAAAAATTCCGATTTCATCATTACCGAATTTTCTTGAATCAAGATATTTATCACATAAAAATTTTTTTAAAAAATTATATTCTGGATAAATTGAAATCTCATCTAATTTTATCGCTTGTAATGCCTCTAGAACCTTAGGACTTGGACCTAAAGTATTTTCATTAAAGTCTAAGCGGAGTAAATTTCTTCTATTTTCTAAAGGTGCAGAGTAAGACTGCATATTTATTATTTCTTCTCTTGGTTTTGGGAAAAGATTATTTAATGGATCAAAATCATTCATTACATTCTTTCTAAAGTTTCAATTCCTAAAAGCTCTAAGCTTAATTTTAGTGTTTTTGCAGTTAGGTCACATAAATTAAGCCTAGAAATTTTTATATTTTTTTCTTCTTTGAGGATTGGAACTTGATCATAGAATCTATTAAAAGTCTGACATAGCTCGAACAGATAATTGCATAATCTATTTGGCATTAAGTCTTTTTCAATAGAAATTATGACTTCATCGAAGTTAAGTAATTTTCTGATAAGTTTCCACTCAGATTTATGTTCATAATTTACGTACTGAAAATCTTTAGAGTCATAAACAAAATTATTTTTTCTTTTAATTCCTAAAATTCTTACAAGTGTATATAACAAATAAGGAGCAGTATTACCATTTAGGGAAAGCATTTTATCAAAACTAAATTGATAATTGGTAATCCTATTTTGACTTAAATCTGCATACTTAACAGCTCCTAATCCAATAATTCTTGAAGTATTTGCTATAAACTCTTCGGTCTCATAACGATCTTCATCTTCTAATCTTTTCAATAAATCTTCTTTTGCTCTTCTAACTGCTTCATTTAATAAATCTTTTAGGCGTATTGTTTCACCTTCTCTTGTCTTTAGTTTTTTGCCGTCAATTCCTTGAACTAACCCAAAAGGGACATGGTCTACTTGACAATTTTCTGGGATCCATTTTGCTTTTTTTGCAACTTGAAAAACTCCGGCAAAATGATTTGCTTGCCCATGATCAGTTACATAAATAATTCTTGAAGCATCATCGCCATTAGGAGGTTTATTGAATCTGTATCTTATAGCAGCAAGATCTGTAGTGGCATAATTAAAACCCCCATCTTTTTTTTGAATAATTAGCGGTAAAGGTTTGCCTTCTTTATTAGTCATCCCATCTAAAAATACACATTTTGCTCCTTGATCTTCTACTAATATTTTTTCTAAATTCAAATCATCAATAACTGATTTTAAGAAGGGATTATAAAAAGATTCACCTCTTTCTTCTATTTTTATTTTTAAATTTTTATAGATTTCATCAAATTCTTTCCTTGATTGATCACATAATAATTTCCAAGCTTTAATCGATTTAATATCTCCACTTTGTAACTTAACTACTTCCTCTCTAGATCTTTTTTGGAATTCAGATTCGTTATCAAATCTTTTTTTTGATTCTTTATAAAATTCAACTAAATCACTTATTTTGATCTTTCCTATTTCTTCTAGATCATTTGAATATAAATCTTTGAGCTGAGTAATAAGCATGCCAAATTGTGTTCCCCAATCACCAACATGATTGAGTCTTAATACTTCATAACCTCTTAACTCGAAAATTCTAGATATTGAGTCACCTATTATTGTTGATCTTAAATGCCCTACATGCATTTCTTTAGCAATATTAGGGCTAGAAAAATCTACAATAACTTTATTGGACAAACCACTATCTAAATCTTCTCTAATTAGAGGTATGCCAGCCCTATTGCATTGAATATTTAACTTAATTTCATTTATTAGAACCTCATCTTTTAATTTTATATTTATAAATCCAGGTCCAGCTATTTCTAGACTCTTACATAATTTTGATATGCTTTTATTTTTATTTAAAAGGTTAAGAAAATCATTAGAAATATCTCTTGGGTTCTTTTTATATATTTTAGATAAACTTAAACAAACATTACATTGATAATCACCAAATTCCTCTTTTGATGATTGTGTAATTAAATTTTTTCGAAGAATTTCGAATTCTCCTTTTTTATCATTTTTTTCAAGACTATCTAAAAGAGATTGTTCAAATTGTTTTGTTAATTCTTTAAAAATGATTAGCATTAATTATTCAATTATTTATCTATATAATTAATTAATATAACGCATACTCAAATCAATCCAATTACTTTTGGTGATTGAAGAACTTGTTGAAATCAAATCAATACCTTTTATTAGATATTTACTAATTTCTTCAGGGTTAATTCCAGAAACTTCTATTATCAAATTTTTATTTACTTCTTTTTTTAAGCTATTCATTGATAAATCTCTTAATTCTTGAACGTTTTTTTTGATTATTTCAGGGCTAAGTTCATCCAATAAGACACTATCTGCTCCTGCTAATACTGCTTCTTTTGCCTGTTCGATATTCTCAGCTTCAATTATGATATGAGTTGTAAAAGGTGAATTTAGTCGAATTTTTTTTACTGCATTATTAAGATTATCTGTCCATGCAATGTGATTTTCTTTTATCATAGCTGCATCGTATAATCCCATTCTATGATTGACTCCACCTCCGCATTTGAATGCATATTTTTCAAATATTCTTAAGCCAGGAGTCGTTTTCCTAGTATCTGCTAATTTTATATTTGTACCCTCTAACTTACTTACAAGATTCTTTGTGTATGTTGATATTCCAGATAAATGCATTGCTATATTTAAGCTTATTCTTTCACTAGCTAGCAAACTTTTTGAAGGCCCATATATTTCTAAGAGTTTTTGATCTTTAACAAATTGATCTCCATCAGAGATATTAAATTTTGGACTGATTTTTAAATCAATTTTTCTAAAAATTTCTTTTATAATTTCAACCCCGCAGAATATACCCTCTTCTTTTGCGATCCAATATGCATTACCATTCTCTTCTGTAATAGAGGAACTTGTAAGATCTCCCCTACCTATATCTTCATCGATCCAATTATCAATGATTTTACTTATTATTGGAGTATTTAAATCCACTAAACTAAGAAATAATTAATTAATAAAAATTAAACTGAAGTTAGAGAATCAACTCTATATCACTATGTAATTTAACTCAAATTTATTTACCAATACAAAACTTAGAAAAAATATTATCTAGAAGTTCCTCTGTTAATTCTTGACCAGTTATTTTAGATAAGTTTTGAATTCCATCTCTCAGCTCAATTGATAACAAATCAAATGGCAATTTATTTTCAATTATTTCATCAGTATCATTTAAATTAGATAAGCAAGCAGACAAATTTGTTAGATGTCTTTCGTTTAAAAATATATTGATATTTTCTACTTGTTTTAATCCGCATTTTTTTATAATTGTGTCTATTAATAATCTTTCACCATCATTATTCTTAATACTCATAAGAATTGTGTTTTTTAACTCATTTGAATTAATATTTTTGCAATCAATTAAATCTTTTTTATTTCCCAAAATAGTAATTAATTTTTCTTTGGGAATTTCTTGTATTATTTTTTTGTCTTCTTCATTAAATCCTTCTTCAAGACTATAAATATAAATTATAAAATCTGAGTCTTTTATTTTCCCAAAACTTTTTTTAATTCCAATACTTTCAATTTGTTCATGAGTTTCTCTTATGCCAGCAGTATCAATTATTTTCATTGGAATATCATTAATAGTTAAATTAACTTCAATAACATCTCTTGTTGTTCCAGGAATATTAGTTACGATTGCTTTCTCTTTTTTTGCAAGCAAATTTAATAAAGAGCTTTTGCCAACATTTGTTTTACCTATAAGCGCAATGGATATTCCATTGTGAATATATGAATTTCTTTTTGCATTTTCTATTAGTAATTCTATTTTTTCTTTGACTTTTTTAATTTTTTTTAGATATTTGGTGTAATCAAAATCTGTGAAGTCTTCTTCAAAATCAACTCTCGCTTCTATTTCGCAAAGTTGATTTATAAGGTCATTTTTAATATCATCAATTTTTTTCTTTATTTCTCCTTGAACCCCGCTAAAGGCTAAATCTGCTGATCTGGTATTGCTTGCATTAATTAATTGATTAATCGACTCGGCTTGAGTAAGGTCTATTTTCCCATTAAGAAAAGCTCTTTGACTAAATTCTCCTGGGTTTGCAAGTCTAACTCTAGAATTACTAGATAATAATATCTTTAAAACTTTATTTACTATGATAATTCCGCCATGGCAATGAAGTTCAACTACATCCTCTCCTGTGAAGCTATTTGGTGATTTCATCACTAAAATTAAAACCTCATCTATAAATTTATTTTGTTTATTTTCCTGAATAAAACCATGAAAAACTCTATGTGATTCCCATGCATATTTAGAGTTAGTTTGAACAATCTTTTTGCAAGAATTTATTGCGTCTTTCCCTGAGACTCTTATTATAGCAACTCCTCCCTTACCAATACTTATCGCTGAAGCAATTGCGGCTATCGTATCTTCTGTAGTAACTATCGAATCCATCTCTCGCTTTGTTATGGATAATTAAGTAAGATTATCAAGAATTTAATTTTGAAAATTTCTTTCTGAATGAGATTTAAAAGAGATATTACCTATAAGAAAATTCTATCATTATTTAGGAATCAGAATGGAAGTCCTTTCTTTAATGCTAAGGGTTTAGCTATAGGGGTATTTAGTGGTTGCTTTCCTTTTTTTGGCTTTCAGACTTTAATGGGGGTATTTTTTGCGAAAATAGCTAAGGGAAATATTGTTCTAGCTGCAATTGGTACCTGGATCAGCAACCCTTTTACTTATATTCCACTTTATTATTTTAACTATAAAGTTGGTTCGATTTTTTTAAACAATCCTTCTAATAAAATTCTTGAAAAAAGTTTAGTTATTGATGACTTATGGAAACAAGGTAGAATTTTTTCCTTAAAATTACTCTTAGGTTCATCTTGTGTAGGTTTTATATTAGCTTTGATTTGCGGTAGTATTGTTTTCCTTATCTACAAGATAAAAAGTAAAAGATAGATTGATCTGATTTTAAAATTAACTTTGTCCAACTCTGGCAATATCTAAAACATCTGCCATTGATTTAATTTGTTCAATTGTTTTGTGAAGTTGATTATAACTTTCAAGACCTACGCAAAGATTTATAATAGCTGGTTTACCATAAGCAGTTTTAACATTGGCATCACTAACGTTTATACCTTTATCAGATAACCGCATAAGAATATCTTTAAGAACTCCAACTCGATCAATTACTTCTATTCTTAGCTGAATTGGAAACTTATTATCGCCAGTTTTATTATCTTGATTCCAACCGACAGGTAATCTTCTCTCTATTGGAATTGGTATTACATTTTCACAATCTTCCCTATGTATAGTTATCCCATGGTTGCCGAGCGACACAGTTCCGATAATATCCTCGCCTGGGAGTGGGGAACAGCATTTACCTATTCTGTAATCAAGACCTTCTATCCCGGAAATTGGTGATTTAGCTGCTGTATTAGATTGATTAGTGGATAAATTATTATTACTTTTAAGAGATTTTGCTATTTCAGAGTCAGAATCATTTTTTACATCTTCTGTCTGTAATTTTATTTCTTCTCTTAGTCTGTTTAATACTTGATGCAAAGTTAAACCACCAAAACCAAGAGATGCAAGAAGGTCTTCAGTAGTTTTTAAATTGCATCGATTTGCAACTTTTTTCATGGCTTCACTAGAAAGTAATGCTTCAAAACCGTTTCTACCTACTTCTTTTTCAAGTAAATCTCTACCTCTTTTAATCGTTTCATCACGATGGCTTTTCTTATACCATTGGCGAATTCTATTTTTAGCAGTTGGCGTAACTACAAAGTTCAGCCAATCCAAGCTTGGAGTAGCATTATTACTTGTTAAAATTTCTATGAAGTCACCATTTTGAAGTGCTGTAGATAATGGAGAAAGCTTTTCATTAATTCTGATTCCATTACAGTGATTTCCAACTTCAGAATGAATTCTGTAGGCGAAATCTATCGCGGTAGATCCTTTCCTTAAACCAACAACATCTCCTTTTGGAGTGATTACAAATACTTCTTCATCAAATAAATCTTCTTTAATTGAAGCTAAATAATCATTATGATCCCTTTCATTACCTTCTTGTTGCCATTCTACTAATTGTCTTAGCCAATTAAATCTCTCGGCATTACTTTTAGCAGGAGAACCACCCTCTTTATATTGCCAATGAGCGGCAATACCATATTCAGCAATTTGATGCATCGAAGTAGTTCTAATTTGAACTTCAATAGGTCGATGTCTTCCAATCACAGAAGTGTGTAAGGACTGATATCCATTGGGTTTTGGTAATCCTATATAGTCTTTAAATCTACCTGGAATTGGTTTGAAAGTATCATGAACAACTGCTAAAGCTCTATAACAACTATCTGAATTGTCCACGATAATTCTTAGGGCAGCAACATCATAAATCTCGTGAAAATGCTTTTGTTGTCTTTCCATTTTGCTCCAGATGCCATAAAGATGTTTTGGCCTTCCTGTTATTTCAAAATTTTTCAAACCCGCTGAAATCAAGTTTTCCTTCATAAGATTCAAAGTTACTTTTAATCTTTTTTCTCTATCACTTCTTTTAACGGCGATTTGATCTTTAAGATCTAGATATTCTTTAGGCTCTAGGAATTTAAAAGCTAAATCTTCTAATTCCCATTTAAATCTGTTTATTCCTAGTCGATTAGCTAATGGTGCATAAATCTCTCTTGTTTCTCTCGCTATTCTTAGTTTTTTCTCATCATTTAGCCATTCAATTGTTCTCATGTTATGAAGTCGATCTGCAAGTTTAACTAAGACAACTCTGATATCGCTGGCCATAGCCAAAAACATTTTCCTAAGATTTTCAGCTTGTGCTTCAGTCCTATTGTTAAAGTGAATGCCGCCTAATTTTGTTACACCCTCTACAAGTATTTTTACTTCTAATCCAAAATTTGTTTCTATTTCAGATAAATCAATGCCAGTATCTTCAACTACATCATGTAAAAGGCCTGCAGCAATAACAGATGAACTAGCACCTATTTCTTTAAGGAGATTTGCAACAGCAACCGGGTGGATAATGTATGGCTCGCCGCTCGCACGGAATTGTCCATCATGAGCTTTATAAGCAAGTTTAAAAGCCTTTACTATAAGGTTTTGATTCTCATCATTTTCTTTATTTGATTTTTCAAAATTATGAATATCTTTAAGAAGCCAATCGGGAATATTTATTTGATAATTCAAAGATTCACTTTCATATTTTTTATTTTCAGGCAAAATAGTTTTGGAAACTTCAATTTCGTTTTTTTCTTTTGAATTTGCAGCTGCCTCGGACATTTTATATTGCTTTAAATGTATTTTATTTAGGTCTAGAAAAATTTGCTATAAATCATGGAAAAAAATAAAGAAAAAATTATTGTAGTTAAAAATCTTACTGTTAAATATGGTCTAAAACAGCAACCTATTATCAAAAATTTTAATTTGGAAATAGATAGTGGAGATCATTTGGCCATAATAGGACCTTCTGGATGTGGAAAGACCACTTTTGCAAAAACATTAGTAAATATATTGCCTGCAAAGGCCACTTCTAAAGGGTATCTATCGATTTCTAATGTAGATCCTAGGAAAATAAACAACAAAGATGCACAATTATTTAGAAGAAAGAATTTTGGATTTATTTATCAAGACTCTATAAAAAAACTTAATCCGCTAATGAGAGTTGGGGATCATTTATATGAATTATTTAAAACACATTATCAAACTAAATCATCTTTAGCTATTAAAAAATTAGTAAGAGAAGTTTTTCAAAAAGTCGGAATTGAAGAAAGTAGACTTGATTCTTTCCCACATCAATTTAGCGGCGGAATGAGACAGAGAGTTTCTATAGCAATGGCACTTGCTTTGAAACCTAAATTATTAATAGCTGATGAACCTACAACAAGCTTAGATACCAAAACAAGTTTTGAAATTATGCAAGAAATAATTCATCTATGTAATGAATTTGATACAACTTTAATTTTAATTAGTCATGATATTAATCTTGCAGCAAAGTGGTGTAAAAAAGTTGCAATAATTGAAAAGGGATCGATTGTTGAAAAGGGGAATATATTAGATATTTTTCAATCACCAAAATCAGATATCGGGAAAAAGTTAGTAAATGCTTCAAAAATAGTATTAGAACCAAATACTAAAAATAATGCTCGAGATCAGGTCGTTCTAGAGGTAAATAACCTAAGACATTGGTATAAATTAAATTCTTCAATTTTCATTAATAAATGGAATAAGGCTTTAAATGAAGTAAGTTTTAAGTTATATGAGAATGAGACTCTTGGAATAGTTGGTTCTTCAGGGAGTGGTAAAAGTACATTATGTAGGGCTTTAATTGGACTTCTTAAAGTAAGAGGTGGTGAAATCAAAATTTATGATAAAAATCATGCATCGAAAAAAAATAAATCTTTTAAAAAGAACAATAAAGTGCAAATTATTTTTCAAGATCCTTTTTCAAGTTTGAACCCGAAAATGACAATTAAAAGTATTTTGGAAGATATATTTTTTATTCAAAAAATTTCAGATAAAAGAAAAATTGAAAAAGAAATAAAATTAATGTTTAGAAATTTGAATCTTCCCTTAAATAATGATTTTTTTAATTCTTATCCTAGCCAATTATCTGGTGGTCAATTGCAAAGAATTTCATTAGCCAGAGCGCTATTGTTGAAACCAAAAATTTTGATTTGTGATGAGAGCGTTAATATGTTGGATGCTTCAGTAAAAATAGAGATTCTTGAATTACTTAGAGTCTTGCAAAAAAAAATGAATTTAACGATTATCTTTATTACTCATGATTTGGGCATTGCTAAAAGATTTTGTGATAGGTTGCTAGTTATGAATCACGGAAAGATAGTTGATGAAGGAGAAAGTTCCACAATATTCACTAAAACTCAAAACACGTATACAAAATCGCTTCTAAATTCCTCTTTGAATCTTATTTAATTTTAAGAACACTTAGTAATTTTTGAAAATCTAATGGTAATTCTGATTCAAATATCATTTCTTTACCATTTATTGGATGTATAAGTCCAAGCTTAATGGCGTGTAAAGCTTGGCCATCTAATTTACATGGTAGTTTTTTACATCTTCCATATAACGGATCACCCACAATTGGATGATTAATGTGAGCGCAATGTACTCTTATTTGATGTGTTCGCCCCGTATCTAGCTTGAAACTCATTAATGAGTAATTGCCAAATCTTTCTTCTAATTTCCAATAGGTACAGGCATACCTTCCTGAAGTTTCTTCAACTACTTTATATTTCAATCTATTTAATTTATCTCTGCCAATGTTTCCCACTATTTGGCCTTCTTCAGAATTCGGTGCTCCATGAATTACTGCAATATATTCGCGTGATGCTATTTTTTCTTTAATTTGTTTCTGGAGATTTACTAATGCCTCTTGGCTTTTTGCAACAACCATACATCCGGAGGTATCTTTATCTAATCTGTGAACAATCCCAGGTCTTAGTTTCCCATTAATTCCAGGTAGATCTTTACAGTGAAAAAGTAATCCATTCACTAAAGTTCCAGATTTGTGTCCAGGGGCTGGATGAACAATTAGTCCTGATTGTTTATTAATTACTATGATGTGCTCGTCTTCAAAAAGGATATTTAAATCCATTTTTTCAGGTTTCAAATAAATAAGAGGTTCTGGAGGAGGCATCCATATTTGAATATTGTCGCCATTTTTTAATGGGGTCTTTGCTTTCGCAGTCTTATAGTTTACAAGTACTAAACCTGAATTTATAAAATGTTGAATTCTTGCTCTACTTTGTTCTGGCCTTTTACTTACCAACCATCTGTCTAGCCTCATAGGAAGAGGTAGCTCATAAATAATTTCTATAAGCTCACCTTCTCCAATGCCGAAAGAATTTTGATTATTTAATTCCATAGTGGGACTTCTAAAGCAATTTTACCCAGCATTTGATTTCTATAATCTTCCAATAACTTATGAGACATTCTCCTTTTATCGCCAGAGGTATGTTTTGAAGCTGCTTCATCGATCCAAGCAGAAGGACTCTTAAAGCCTTTAGTAATATCAACTCCATATCTATTAGATATTTGGTTAACTGAGATATTCGCATTCTTATCTTTGTTGAGAGTGGATATAATTTTGATAAATCCAATTGCGACACTCTCTATTTCATAAGCAGCTTCTCCAATATCGTCACACAGTGCAAGATTAAGTGCTGATTTTTGATCTTCTAAATTTGGAGGTATAACACCAGGAGCATCTAGCAGATCTATACCACTTTCTAATTTTATCCATCTTAAATTACGAGTCACGCCTGCTTTCCTAGCGCTATCTACAACTCTTTTTTTTGCGATTCTATTAATTAATGCCGACTTTCCTACGTTTGGAAAACCAAGTGTAAGGGCTCTAATTGGCCTAATTCGCATTCCTCTAGAGAGTCTTCTATCGTCGATTGACGACCTAGAATCTTTGGCTGACTTACAAATTTCTTTAATCCCTATTCCTCTTTTAGCATCACACCAAAGAGGATATTGATCTTTAGAATTAAACCATTTATTCCAACTATTGATTGTATTCGGGGAGATCATATCTGATCTGTTAATGACCAGAATATGTTTTTTATTATTTATCCATTTATTTAAGTGTGGATGTCCTGTTGACAAAGGAATTCGTGCATCTCTCACTTCTATAACTAAATCTACTTTATTGATAACTTCAGATAATTTCTTTTCTGCTTTTGCGATATGGCCTGGGTACCATTGGATTTTGGGTATGTCCACTTCAATAAATCAAATAAAATTTTGTATTCCTTTTAGTTTTTATAAGTTTCAAAAGTATTTACTTCTAAATTTTAGTATAAATTTAATAACTAAAAATTTTTATAATCGTTAATTCTTAAAATTTATTAAGGCATAGGTAACAGTAACTACTTTTTAACCCAATAAGCCCAAATTAACGTTAGGCTCTTGAGATTATAAATATAGCTTGTTTAATGTCAAAATTATCTCTTTCCAGTCTTGATAAGACACATTTAGAAGGAAAAAAAGTTCTTGTAAGAGTAGATTTTAATGTTCCATTAAATGAAGACGGTCAAATAACCGACGATACCCGTATTCGTGCAGCGATCCCAACTATTGAATATCTTATTAATCATTCTGCAAAAGTCATTTTAGCTGCTCATTTTGGTAGACCGAAGGGTCAGGTAAATGAAAAAATGAGATTAACTCCAGTAGCAGCAAGATTAAGTGAATTGTTGGGGCAAAATGTTGCTCTTACTAACAGTTGTATTGGTGATGAAGCAGTTGCACAATCAAATAGCTTATCTAATGGAGATGTTCTTTTACTTGAGAATGTTCGTTTTTTTGGTGAAGAGGAGAAGAACGACCTGGAGTTTGCTGAAAAATTAGCATCACATGCAGATATGTATGTAAATGATGCTTTCGGTGCTGCTCATAGAGCGCATGCTTCAACTCAGGGTGTTACAAATTATTTAAGTCCCTCAGTAGCTGGATTCCTTTTAGAAAAAGAATTGAAATACCTACAAGGAGCAGTAGATTCCCCAAATCGTCCATTGGCAGCAATAGTTGGAGGGTCAAAGGTTAGTAGCAAAATAGGAGTACTTGATTCTTTACTAGATAAGTGTGACAAAATCATGATTGGTGGAGGTATGATTTTCACTTTTTATAAAGCTAGAGGTTTAGATGTCGGAAAGAGCCTTGTAGAAGAAGATAAACTCGAGCTTGCTAAAGATTTAGAAGCAAAAGCAAAAGCAAAAGGAGTAGAGTTATTATTACCCACTGATGTTGTTTTGGCTGATGAATTTTCTCCTGACGCCAATAGTAAAATATCTCAAATTGATGCAATTAGTGGGAATTGGATGGGTCTAGATATTGGTCCAGATTCTATTAAAGTTTTTCAGAATGCTCTTGCAGAATGTAAGACAATTATTTGGAATGGTCCAATGGGAGTTTTTGAATTTGATAAATTTGCAGATGGTACAAATGCAATAGCTACGACTCTTGCGGACTTAAGTGCTTTTTCTGAAGTTTGTACAATAATTGGTGGTGGAGATTCAGTTGCAGCAGTTGAAAAAGCAGGATTAGCTGAGAAAATGTCTCATATATCTACCGGAGGTGGGGCTAGTTTGGAACTTTTAGAAGGTAAAACTTTACCAGGTGTGGCTGCGTTAAACGACGCTTAGGCTATATCTCATCAACAATATCAATGCTCTTTGTGAAAGTAATCATTCCCTCAGGATGAGCTATGATTCCCGACCAAATTTGCATCCCTGGTTTTGAAGGGGCTCTTGTAATTTTAAAAATCCCTCCAGACGCCAATGGTTCCAATAATATTTCTTGTTCAAACAATGAATTAACTTGATGAGGTTTTATAGCTCCAGCAATAATAACTTCTTCAAGAGGCTTATTTAGAATTATATCGATATCGTATTTTGAACCAGTAAGAACTCTATCAGGAATTTTAAAACTAATATCTATTTTTTTATTATCGTTTCTTATTGTGGTGAATAAATTTTTGATAATCCCTTCACTTATTTTTCCATTTACGATTGAAAATAAATAATCAAATTTAGATTCGAGTATATATATTTCTCCGTTAACTATTTTTTCCCCAGAAACTTTTATTCGCAAAATATCTTCATCTGGAATATTAGATTTTAATCTTTTGATCTTCCATTTGCTGTTAGGGAAATCATTAATAATCTTTGAAAATTGTTTTGGAATATTTTGGTTTTCATCATTTCTAAAATTTTTTTTAATTAAATCTAAGTCTCGCTTATTTAATGAGGTTTCTAAATTTCTTATAAAATCAACTTTTAAAGTTTGCGTTATTGCTGAATAGGGCAGAATGAGATAAATAAATAAGTAGAGGGGGAATCCTATATTTCTGAATAAGTTTAAATTCAACATATTTATTATTTATTATTTTCATTCTACTAATTTAAGTTTTTATGTCTAAAAAAAATAATTTATTAGTTGCAGCTAGTGGAACAGGAGGCCATATTTTTCCAGCTTTAGCAGTTTCTAAAGAGGTGGAAGATGAGTGGAATATTCATTGGTTGGGTATTCAGCAAAGACTTGATGCGAATTTGATTCCCCAAAAATATAATTTGAAGACTTTGAATTTAAAGACACCAAGAAAAAATATTTTTTTGTTTTATCAATATATAAAAATTTTAATGTCAACTTACCAAATAATTAGGATCTTAAAAGAAAAAAAAATTAACTTGGTTTTTACGACTGGAGGTTATATATCTGCCCCTACTATTGTTGCTTCAAAACTTCTAAAGATACCTATCATTATTCATGAATCAAATGTAGTTCCAGGAATGGTCACGAAATATTTTGGTTTTTTATGTAACTATGTTCTTTTAGGATTTAAAGAAACAAATTCTTATTTAAAAAATTGTAAAACTATTTTCACTGGAACACCTTTAAGAGAGCAATTTTATAAATTTAATTTTTTGCCAGAATGGGTTCCAAAAGGAAATGGACCTCTTTTGATTGTTATGGGAGGTAGTCAAGGAGCAAAAGCTATAAATCAAATTATTTATGAATCTCTAGAGTTTTTAATAAAAAAACAATTTCGGATAGTTCATATTGTTGGCGAATCTCATCTAAAACCTTTTCATGTAAAAAACTCCAAAAATTATATTCAAAAGAAATTTACTAATGAAATAGCATCTTTAATTCAAAACTGTGATCTTGTAATATCTAGATCTGGTGCAGGAACAATAAATGAATTAATGGAGGCTGAAAAACCTTCAATTTTAATTCCATATCCATATTCTAAAAATAATCATCAGGAGAAAAATGCCATGATTCTTGCTGCAAGTGGAGGCTCAGTTTTAATCAATCAGAATAATATGTCTAAAGAAGTTTTTGAAGAAACTCTAGAAAGAATTTTTAAAATAAAATCAAAAAAGGGAAAAAAACATTATGAAATATTAGATCTCATGAAGAAGAATATGGAAAATAATAATAAAATTAAATCTAAAAATGAGATTAAAAAGTATATTGATTATTTTTTAAAGGAATTCTGAATTTCTTCACATAAAAGAGTGTTATTTTTTCTATTCTGTAGACTTATTCTTGCCCACTTTTCGTCAAGAAATCTAAATGAAGTGCATTCTCTAAGCAATATTCCCTTATTTTCTAAGTATTTTATATTTGGCGACAAGGATGTTTCACTTTCTATTAAAAAAAAGTTGGTTGAAGAGTTATGAATTTTAAGGTTTTCTATTTTTAATAATTTTTCAAATACTCTCTTTTTTTCAATATTTATCCAGCCGTGAATCTGTTTTGTCCACTGTTCATAGAATTTCTTATTACTTAGTAGATCAATCCCGGCTTTAATAGAAAATGAATTTAAAGGCCAAGGATCTCTATTTATTTCCCATTGTTTAAGTTTTTTCGATGAGCCAATAACGTAACCTAATCTAAGTCCAGGAATATTGAAGATTTTGGTCAAGCTTCTCAAGACTAATAAATTATCAAATCTTTTGGTTAATGGTATTAAAGATTCTTTGTCTCCATTTGGTGTTATGGATAAAAAAGCTTCATCGCAGATAACTAATTTATATTTTTTTACAACTTCCTCCAATGAATTCTTTTCCCATAATTGGCCGGTAGGGTTATGTGGATTTGTTATCCAAAGAACATCACCTTTTGGATGAAGCGGAAATGATTGAGGAAAAATATCACTCCAGTTTTTTGGTAATTCGCAATGTATAAAATTGCTATTCCAACAATTTAAAGATCTTTCATAATCAACAAATGATGGAGAAGGAATACAACTTATTCCGAATTTGGATGCTTCATAACCTGCCCAGGTTATTAATTCAGAAGCTCCATTCCCAGGCAATATATTATCTGGATTTATCCCATGAAATTTGCCGATTATTTCTTTCAGATCACTCAAGTTTCTTTCTGGGTAATATCTAAAGCCAAGATTCTTAATTTCCGCATTTATTGAATCTATGAGTATTTGAGGTGGATCAAAGGGTACTAATGATGCACTTGCATCAATGATTTCGGAGGGTAATAAATTTAATTTTTTCGCAATTGCATATACATTTCCACCGTGCTTCAAGTTTGATCCTTGCATGGCTAACGTTGAGTAATCATGAGGTTCATTATTCATTCTCTAATTTTATTCAACCCATTTTAAATCTGATCCAATTGCATCTTTTATACTAGATAATTGATGGTTATTGAGTTGCTTTATAATTCCCTCAAGTATATCTGGTACTAATTGTGGACCCTTATATATCCATCCTGTATAAAGTTGAATTAATGATGCTCCAGAACAAATTCTTTCCCAAGCTGACTCAGGACTATCTATTCCACCAACCCCAATTAAAATAATCTTTTTATCAATATTATGTATATGTTTTATTATTTGATTTGCTTTTTTTTGGAGCGGCCTTCCACTTAATCCTCCATTCTCTTGAGAGAGTAATAATCCAGTTTGCCTGATCTTTCTATTTTCAAGACCTAATCTATCAATGCTGGTGTTTGTAGCAATTATTCCATCGATGTTTTCCTCGATTATTAATTGGCAAATATCTTCAATATCTTTAAGGCCTAAATCTGGTGCAATTTTTACAAATAATGGTGGACAATTCGGTAAGTTTTTAATTTCTCTAAGAAGTTCTTTTAGAAGAAT
This sequence comes from Prochlorococcus sp. AG-347-M18, assembly GCA_003281165.1. Taxonomy (GTDB): domain Bacteria; phylum Cyanobacteriota; class Cyanobacteriia; order PCC-6307; family Cyanobiaceae; genus Prochlorococcus_A. The sequence continues at coordinate 109,381 of QCCT01000001.1, read as the reverse complement.
TGGATCTTGTAATTTTCTTAGTCCTTCAGTATTTGGAGAACTAACGTTTATTGCTGCGTAATCACAATATGGAATTAATAATTTTAGAGAAGTTAAATAATCATCTTTTGCTTGAGATAAACCTGTAATTTTTGACTTCCCGAAATTTATCCCTAAACAAATATTCTCCCTGTTTTTTTTAAACTCAATACCTTGTTCGACAAAGTTTTTAACTAGATTTTCAGCACCATTATTATTGAAACCCATTCTATTTAATGCTGCTTCTTCTTCTGCCAATCTAAATAACCTTGGTTTGGGATTTCCATTCTGAGCAAATTTAGTTACTGTACCAAGCTCAGCAAATCCAAAACCAAAATCTTTCCATATATTTGCGGCATTTCCATTTTTGTCAAAACCCGCAGCTAAACCAATTGGATTACAAAAATTTATTCCACATATGTTCTGAGTTAACCTTTTATCAACTACAGAAAATTCTTCATTTAGATTTTTTAAGATAGAAGATACTATAGGCCAATTATATTTTCTTGAACTGAATGAAAGGAGACTAAGAGATAAATTTGTTAAGTATTCTGCATCAATTCCAGAGTCTTTTTTTAATACAGGGGTAATCAAGTTTTTATAAAGATTTTTAAATCCCCCCTTCTTATCATTCATAAAAAATTAGGCTTCTTTTTTTTCTATTATCCAATATTTTTTATCTTTAGGAATCAATCTCCAATTACGCCATTCAAAAAGTGAATATTTTTTTATCTTTAAATGGTTTTCTTCACCTAATAAGGTTTCTAGTTCAGGTGAACTTAAAAGGTACTTTTTTTCTGCAAATTTTTTAATTAATTCATTGCGGGAAAATAATTCCTGAATTTCTGCAGGTGCATTTTTTTTAAAAAAATCAACAGAAGATTCTGCTTTTTTTAAGTTACTATCTATAGATATACCTTTGCTGTAATTAGTCGCAATTTTATCAACCCTATCATTTTGTTTATCCCCGCTATGACCTTTAACATATTCCATTATTAGGCCATTAATTCTTAATTGATCAATTTTTTGCCATAGATCAAGATTTTGAACTGGTTTTCCTGAACTTGTTTTCCATCCATTTCTTTTCCAATTAATAATCCATTTTGTATAACCCTCTATGACATATTTACTATCAGTTCTTAGTTTAAAATTCTCTTTTAATTTGTAGGTTTTTAATTTCTCAAGAGTTTTTATAGCCGCAGTGAGTTCCATTCGATTATTAGTAGTATTTTGTTCGGAACCACCTATTTCTAATTCGCTGTTATCGTCAAAAATTATTAAACCGCCCCAACCACCTGGCCCTGGATTACCACTGCAGGCTCCATCTGTTGCGGCTTCAATCGCAATACTATCACTATTCATAATTTTTGAAGCCGATATTAAGGTTATCGGCTTGAAAAAATTTACTCTTACTTAAGTGTAACTTTACCGCCAGCTTCTTCAATCTCTTTCTTTAAAGATTCAGCATCTGCTTTAGCAATTCCTTCTTTTACTGTTTTTGGTGCAGATTCAACAAGTGCTTTTGCATCGCCAAGACCAAGACCAGTTGCATTTCTTACAACCTTAAGGACTTTGATTTTTGCAGCTGCATCAAAGCTTTCGAGAACTACATCAAATTCAGTTTTTTCTTCAGCAGCGCCACCATCTGCGTCACCGCCAGCTGCTCCTGGAGCTGCCATTACTACACCTGCAGAAGCTGCAGCAGATACACCAAAAGCCTCTTCAATTTGCTTTACAAGCTCAGATGCTTCTAAAAGTGATAGAGATTTTAATGATTCAAGAATTTCTTCAGTTTTTGCGGACATTTTCTTAAAAATTAATAAGGGTTTGAATTTAAGATTCTGATTTTTCAGAATGTTGTTTAAGTGATCTAGCAAGTCCAGAAGGCACTTCATTGATAGAGATTGCAATTTTTGTTGCTACGCCATTTATAGCCCCAGCAATTTTTGCCATCAATACTTCTTTAGATGGAAGACTTGCAATTTCTTTTATTTCAGAATCGCTAAGAAGTCTGCCTTCAAATAAAGCTCCTTTGGTTTCGGATTTTTTGGTGTCTTTTTGAAAAGATTGGATCGCTTTTACAGCACCACCAACATCTTCTTTAATTAAGACAAAAGCATTTGTTCCGGTCAGTAAAGATTCAAGATCGTTCCAATTACTATCTCCATCAATAGCTTTACGCATTAATGAATTTTTTGTAACTTTGCAGATGCCGTTAGTTGTTTGCAATCTAGATCGCAAATCTGACATCTCTTTGATAGTTAAACCTTTATAGTCAAGAACCACAGCCATTTCCGAGTCGTTTAATAGAGATTTAATCTCAGTAACGATTTGTTGCTTATTCTCTAGTGTTCGGCCCATTGTTGTTTTTTGGATCGTAATTTAGGGAGAGCAGGAAATGCGGCAAAGTCCTTTTAAAAAGAGGCCGCTTTTATTAGATCCAAAAAAGAAATAATTAAGACGAGTCCTCGGTAGGAATTAAAAATTTAGAATAACTAAATAAACCTACTTTCTTTGGCCGTATTATTGCATTTAAAATTATACTACAAAGAGTTAACCTTCAGGTTGGTAATCTTGTACAGCATTTATGTCTACTTGAACTGAAGGTCCCATTGTTGAAGTTACATAAAAAGTTTTCCAATACTTTCCCTTAGCTCCACTTGGTTTATTTTTATCAATTGATTCTTGCAAGGTTTTTAAGTTATCAAATAGAGCCTCTTTTGTGAAACTTGCTTTTCCAAAGCGAACATGAACGATTCCAGCCTTATCTGCTCTAAATTCGAGCTTACCGGCTTTGAATTCTTTTATTGCATTAGCAATGTCATTAGTTACTGTCCCAGCTTTAGGATTAGGCATTAAACCTCTAGGTCCTAAAACTCTTCCTAATTTTGCAACCTTTGGCATCATATCTGGAGTTGCAATAAGTAAATCAAACTCCATATTTCCTTTGTTGATGCTTTCTACAAGATCTTCTTCGCCAAATAAATCTGCACCAGCAGCCTTAGCTTTCGATACATTCTCACCGCTTGTAATTACTGCAATTTTGATGCTTTGGCCAGTACCATGTGGCAATGCAACAGTGGTCCTTAATTGTTGATCAGTATATTTTGGATCAATACCTAGACGTATATGTGCTTCAATAGTTTCATCAAATTTTGCATTAGCATTCTCTTTGATAATACTAAGAGCTTCAAGTGGTGCGTAAATGCGATCTTCTATCTTTGTTGATAGAGCCGCCATTCTTTTAGATAGTTTTTTCATAATAAAATTGGGTGCAAACGGTTATTAACTAACCTCCCCTAAATAGTGAGAAATTGTGTATTGAACTCAATCAGTGATAGAGACGCCCATATTACGAGCAGTACCTTCAATTACTTTCATTGCTGATTCAACACTAGAACAGTTTAGATCAGGAAGCTTAGTTTTGGCTATTTCTTCTAATTGAGCTTTACTTATATTCCCAACAGAGCCTTTTGCGGATTCACCTGAACCTTTCTCTATACCAGCTGCTTTTGTTATTAAGACGGAAGCAGGAGGTGTTTTTGTGATAAAAGTAAAGCTTCTATCTTCAAAAACAGAAATCTCTACTGGAATTACAAAACCTGCTTTATCTTGTGTTCTTGCGTTGTATTCTTTGCAAAATGCCATGATATTGACACCATGTTGTCCTAAAGCTGGCCCTACAGGAGGAGCAGGATTTGCTTTGCCTGCTTGTAGAGCAAGCTTGATAACTGCAACAATTTTTTTTGCCATTAGATTAGATAATTTAAGCTGGAGTAGAAAATCATAATTTTACTCGATAAACAAGAACAATTAGAAATTAATTTTGTTTATTGATTTGGGAGAATTCTAATTCTACAGGAGTCTCGCGCCCAAATATTGAAAGTAATGCTTTTAATTTATTTCTTTCTCCGGAAACTTCTATAACTTCTCCTTGGAAATCCTTGAATGGACCGCTAGTTACAATGATTCTATCTTTTTCTTCAATATCTAACTTGATTACAGCTTTTTTCTCTGATGCGCGTTTAAAGATTCTATTAACTTCTTGTCTTGATAATGGTCGAGGTTTGATATGACCTCGCGATCTTCCGCTGCCTCTACCATCTTCAGCACCAACAAAGTTAATTACATTTGGAGTACTTTTAACAGCCATCATTGTATCTTCATCCAAAATCATTCTTACGAGGACATAACCTGGGAAAACTTTTTCTTCAGTAGTTTGTCTGCTACCATCTTTTTTTAATTTAATTCCTGGAGTTTGGGGAATTTCAATTTCAATGATTCTATTATTAACCCCTAAAGTTACTGATCTTTGCTCAAGAGTCGCTTTTACTTTTTTTTCACAGCTTGATGCTACTTGAACTGCATACCATCTTGCGATGCTTGTATTTGCTTTTGAAGAAGCAAGGTTTGTAGTTAATTCATTACTCATTTTTCTGGAAGCTTAATTAAGATCTTTATTACATGGATATTCGGGAGAGAATTCAACCAAAAATCTGCGAGGCTGCCCATCCATAGAATCTGCTGACAGATGCTATGGCTGCAGCAGAAAAAGATACCATAATTATAACTGCTACTGATTCGCTAAAAAGTTGTTGTTTGTTTGGCCACACGACAAGTTTAAGCTCATCGTATGTAGATCTAAAAAAATTATTCTTTTTTTTAGGCTCTTCAATTTCAGGAGAATCCTTTTTTAGAGGTTCTTTATTAGTAGTAGGACTTGTCACAAAATTTTTTTGAAATTAAGCTTTACGCTTTAATTTTTATTTTAGCTTATTGATTTACTCCTCAGCTAGGGTTGAAAACAATCTCATTTTTTTTAGCGGGGTTAAGTTTAATTGTGATATTTTTTTTGTTTTTAAAGTTATCCTCTAAAAGTTTTGCAGCTAAGGGATTTTCTATTTGTCTTCTAAGTTCCCTGATAAGAGGCCTAGCACCATATTCAGGTTCGAAAGAATCGTTTGCAATTTTGTTGATAACTTTTTTGTCTATAGCGATATTTATTTTCTGTTCAAGTAGCAGGTTTTTTAAATCTTCTGTTTGTAGAATGATTATTTTTTGAAGTTCTTCAATAGATAATGGATCAAACTTTACTACTTCGTCAATTCTATTTAAAAATTCAGGTCTAAAAATTGAAGACAATGCATTAATAATTGAATCATCAAGAGTTTGTTGATCTTTTTCTGACTTTCCCTCACTTTTAGAAATCTTTTGTGAATACTCCAGTATAGATTTACCAGCAAGGTTACTTGTCATAATGATTACGGTATTTTTGAAATCTACTGTCCTTCCTTGAGAGTCCGTTAATCTTCCTTCATCTAAGACTTGCAAAAGGATATTAAATACTTCTGTATGTGCTTTTTCTATCTCATCAAGAAGTATTACTGAATAGGGTTTGCGTCTTACAGCTTCAGTTAATTGACCTCCCTCTTCATAACCAACATAACCTGGAGGAGCTCCCAAAAGTCTTGCTACGGCATTTTTCTCCATATATTCACTCATGTCTAATCTTAAAAGTGCGTCTTCTTCATCAAATAAAGCTGTTGCAAGAGATTTTGCTAATTCTGTTTTACCAACACCCGTAGGACCCATAAATAAAAAAGATCCAATAGGTCTTTTAGGACTTTTCATGCCAACGCGAGCTCTTCTAATTGCAGCAGAAACAGCTTCAATAGCTTTTTCTTGTCCAATAACTTTTTCACTTAGTTCTATTTCTAGATTGACTAATTTCTTACGTTCATTTGAAACTACTTTAGAAATTGGGATACCTGTGATTTTTGAGATAACATCTGCAATATCATCAGGTTCAACTTGATATTTAAAAGGGAAATTTTTATTTTTCTTCATTTTATTAAAGTTCTCTTCAACTTTTTGTATTTCATTTTCTATTTCAGTTAACTCTTCTTCAAGCTTTTTTAAATAATCCAGATCATTTTCAATTTCGCGATTTGATTTATCTTTAATTTGTTTGGTTAGTTTATCTTCTTCTTTCATCAAAAAAGATAATTGCTCCATTTCTTCCCGTAAATTGTTCCAATTTTCCAAAAGAATGTTTAATTTTACCTCTGATTGTTGTCTCATATTCAATAGTTTTTCTTTAGCTTCAATATTTTCTCTTCGTAAATTATTCAGTTTTTCATCAATAGTATGAAGTTTATTCTCTTGTTGTAGGATTACTTGAGGCTTATTATTAGAATCGATTTTTAACTGAGCAGCTGCTTCATCAATTAAATCTATTGCTTTATCAGGAAGACATTTATCGCTGATGTATCTGTCAGCCAATTTTGCAGAATAGTTTATAGCCTCTTCAGAAATTTTTATGCCATGGTGTGATTCATATTTCTTTTTGATACCTTGCAGTATTTTTGCGCTTAATTCTACTGAAGGTTCATTAACAGCTATCTTTTGAAAGCAATTATTCAATGCCTGATCTTTTTCAATAGTTTCACGAAATTTCTCAGGTGTTGTTGTACCGATACATCTAAGATCTCCTTCAGCTAGTAAAGGTTTTAAGATATTACTGATGTCGGTAGAAGATCTGTCAGAACTTAATATTGAGTGAATTTCATCAATAAATAGAATCCTTCCTTTGCTTGGATTGTTTAGTTCCCGCATTATTAAGCTTAGTCGTTCCTCTAGTTGGCCTCTAAATTTTGTCCCAGAAACTAAAGCACCCAAGTCAAGTGAAATTATTTTAAAGTCTTTTAAAGAATCAGGAACTTTTTTCTCTACAATTAGCTGCGCAAGTAATTTTGCAATTGAGGTTTTACCAACTCCAGGATTGCCGATAAGTATAGGGTTATTTTTGTTTCTTCTGCAGAGTACCCTCATTAAATTATTGATCTCATTTTCTCTTCCTAAAACCGGATCCAGTAATCCTTTTTTAGCTGATTCTGTTAAATCTTTTCCATAAATTGAGAGAGCATTTTCATCTTGCTCAACTTGTTTTTTGGTTTCAATTTGAAGTTCACTTTTGGGTAATGGAACAATTTCTTGTTTAAATTTTTCTTCTTTAACTAAAAGTTTATTGTTTGATTCAAAATTAGATTGATTATTTATCTCAATTACGTTTTTATAATTAAAAGAATCTTTTGATTGATTAATATTTGGGAAAAACTTTAATTCTTCTTCTAATTTTTCCATTGAAAGGTTGCTTTCTTCAAAAACATAATTTCCAATTCTTAAATCCCTTCCAAGAGCAATTAGTAAATGAGGGATTTCTATTAATCTAGACCCCCATTGAATTTTAATCTGATTTGCATTATCTAATAAAATTTCTAAATCTTCTCCGATAGTAAAAATATCTGAATCATTTGTAGGTGTCTCTTCTAAAAAATCTTCTGTTATATCTAAAACTGTATCTTGGTCGATTGATAATTTTTCAATGAAAGCAAAGAATTCGCTTGATGAGAACAATGTATGAATTATGTGTTCAATATTAAATTCGCTATGATCCCATTTTTTTGCTGTTTCTTCTCCTAATAAAAGAAGATTCCAACTTGTATCGCTAAAAAGTTCAGGACTGGATGTAAGTGTTTCTCTCATACACTATAAAAACTATAGTTGATTATTAATTAATATTCTAAATAGGATCTGCATTAATAATCATCCATTAATTTTCAAATTGTAAGATGAAATTTAAAATATCTTTTTGAAAGGGGTTTTATGGACTTTGATTTAACAAAAGCGTTAACTAATATCTAGGTTGTTTTGAAATTAAAATTATAATTGGTTAACATATATATTTCAGATATTAGCCAAATAGTTCAGCTATTAATAGGATTTAAATAGTAATAATTAAATTGTGAAAGAAACTATTGATTTTCTTATTGATACTATTGAAGCAAGACAAGTCCTTGATTCAAGAGGTAATCCAACCGTAGAGGCAGAAGTATTTTTGGAATGTGGTGCAAGTGGTAGAGCAATTGTTCCCAGCGGAGCTAGCACTGGAGCTCATGAGGCTCATGAATTAAGAGATGGTGGTTCTAAGTATATGGGCAAGGGTGTTTTAAATGCTGTTAATAAAATTCATGAAACAATATCCCCTGCTTTATGTGGTTTGTCAGCTTTAGATCAAACTGCAGTAGATAAATTAATGATTGAAATTGATGGAACTCCTAATAAGTCTAACCTTGGAGCAAATTCAATCCTTGCAGTAAGTCTTGCAACTGCCAGAGCATCAGCAAATGCTTTAGATATTCCACTTTATAGGTATCTTGGAGATCCATTATCCAATCTCCTTCCAGTGCCATTGATGAATGTAATAAATGGTGGTGCTCATGCACCAAATAGTCTTGATTTTCAGGAATTTATGCTTGTCCCACATGGAGTGAATAATTTCAGTGAATCATTAAGAATGGGTACTGAAATTTTTCACTCATTAAAATCATTACTTGATCAAAAAGGTCTATCTACTGCTGTAGGCGATGAGGGTGGATTTGCACCCAATTTGTCATCAAGCGAAGAAGCAGGGGACTTATTACTTGAAGCAATTCAAAAAGCCGGATTTAAGCCTGGTGAGCAGGTATCTTTAGCTTTAGATGCTGCTAGTACTGAATTTTATAGTGATGGTATATATAAATATGAAGGTAAAAGTTTAAATAGTTCTGAAATGATTTCATATCTTTCAAGATTAGTTTCTAATTATCCAATAGTTTCAATAGAGGACGGTTTAGCTGAGGATGATTGGGAGGGTTGGTCAGAATTAAACAAAGAATTAGGAAATAAAGTTCAGCTTGTAGGTGATGATTTATTCGTTACTAATACAGAAAGGTTAAGGAAAGGGATTATGGAAAAATCTGCCAATTCAATCCTAATAAAGGTAAATCAAATTGGAACATTAACTGAAACTTTGGAAGCTATTGAGTTAGCTAAAATGTCAGGTTTCACAAGTGTTATTAGTCATAGAAGTGGTGAGACCGAAGATACAACAATTGCAGATTTATCTGTCGCTACAAGATCGGGTCAGATCAAGACCGGCTCTTTGAGTAGAAGTGAAAGGATTGCAAAATACAATAGGCTTTTAAAAATTGAGGAGGAATTAGGAAATCAAGCAAGATTCGCTGGGGCTTTAGGTTTAGGTCCCAAAAATATATAGTTTTTTTAGCGCTTAAGTTTTTCTAAACGTGAGCCTTTTCTCATACTTAATTGGCATTTTATCCAATCAAAACTTATTGGTAGTGCAAAAAAAAGTGGCAATAATGCAAAATTATTTTGTTTATTGGTTACAAGTAAAGCAGATGCAATTGATAAGCTTCCTATAAGAATTGAATGGCCTAAAGTTTTTTGAGCAGTAAACATTTTTTTAAATTGCCTATCTGACTCTCCCATTCTTATTTGCAATTGTAAATCGCCTTGCTCTAATCTTTCTAAGCTTTCATCTATTCTTTTAGGAATTCCAACAGCTTTTGATCCTAGTTCACCTACTTGCCTTCCAAATTGGTTAATTAAATCGTTAGGCGTTTGATTATTTGAAGTCATAAGTTCTATTAAATAGGGCTTGGTAACTGATACAAGGTTAAACCCTGGGTCAAGCATTCTACCAACTCCTTCAAAAGTTGATAAAGCTCTCATCACAAAGATTAAATCTACTGGTAGTTGAAATGGTGTTTCATAAACGAGTTCGTATAAGTCTCCAGATAATTTTTCAATAATATTTGGACTAAATGGTGGAGTTAAGGCTTCTTTCAGCATCAGTCTGACTAATCTTCTTACTGGTCCTACATCAATATCTTTTGAAATTAGCCCAGCTTGTTGTAATTGACTAACAAGTGATGAGGCGTCTCTTAATGCAGCAGCTTTAACCATCCCTCCTAATCTTGTTTGAAGATTATTTGAAATATTGCCCATCATTCCAAAATCATAAAAAATCAATTTACCTTCATTTGAAACTGCTAGATTCCCTGGATGAGGGTCTGCATGAAAAAACCCGTAATTTACTAATTGTTTTAAATAGCTAATAGCACCTATTTCTGCAATTTTAGGTAAATCAATTTCTTGGGATTTTAATTTTTCTAAATCACTTATTTTTGTTCCTTCCAAATAACTTAAACAAAGCACTTTTTCACTGCTCATATCCCAAATTACCTCAGGAACTTCAACATTTTCATCATCAAGAAATTGCTGTCTAAATCTTGCTGCATATTGTGCTTCACAATTAAAATTAAGCTCCTTCATGAGAACTTTCCTACACTCTTTGGCAATCTCAACCCAGTTTCTACCTCGACTCCAATTCTTATTTTTCTGCAACAATCCAGCTATTTGCTGCATTATGCCCAAATCAATAATAAATAATTCCTTTAAATTTGGTCTTTGAACTTTAAATACTACTTTCCTACCATCTTTTAAGGTCGCCCTATGAACCTGTGCTAATGATGCTGATCCAACCGGATCACCTATTAGTTGATTTATTTCTTTAAACTTAGACCCTAGTTCTTCACTTATAGTTTCTTCAACTTGCGCAAATGAAAAATTAGGAACTTCATCTTGCAATTTAGATAATTCCTGTATCCAAGTATTAGGAATTAAGTCAGGTCTTGCTGATAATAATTGTCCAATTTTAATAAATGCCGAACCAAGCTTTATTAATTGATTAGTAAACCACCTAGCTCTTTTAATTTGGACCCTACTTTTCTCATTGCTTTTACTTTGGAAAATTGTAAATCTAATATTATCTATCCACAAAATTATTAAAAGCGAAATCAGAGTTATCCAAATAAGAAAGGCCCTCTTCAATTTTTTTAAATGATAATGAAGAATGTGAAAACTCATTTAATTTGATTATTTATAGTTTTATTCAAGAGATCAATTTGCTTATTTATACCTTCAATTTCATTTAAGGCTTTTTTTATTTTGGAATCTTGATAAGTATTTATGGACTCATTTTCTTTAATATTTTCTGCTTTTTCCATTCTTGAGGCTTCTTCGATTATGGATTCTTTTAAACTATCAAATTCTTTTTTGAGAATTTCTGGAGCATCCTGAGCAATATTTGTTGCTTCTTCAATTTTTTCAACCAATATCTCGTTTAATTTTTCGGTTACTTTCTTAATGGCAGCTTTGAAAATGTAGTCAGAGTTTGTCATAAAAAATATATTGTTTCTAACGGCAATTGATTTTCGATATGACATAATAATAGATCAATTGAGAACATTTCACGTAACTGATCATTTTAATAATTAATTTTTTATGTTTTTCCTATGTAAGTTTGTTTCTATATTATGCTTTTTTCTCTTTTTTCTTTTAACTTATATCTATAAACATGGTTAGTTATTTACATTAAAGATTTCTTCTAACCAAGAGCTCATCTAATTAACTACTAAAAGGAGTTTTATTAAATTGGAAATCATTGAGTCAGATGTAGTTATTATCGGAGGAGGCCCGGCCGGATGTACTTGCGCACTTTATACATCTCGTTCAAACTTAAAGACAGTAATTTTAGATAAAAATCCATCTGTTGGCGCCTTAGCAATAACCCATCAAATAGCTAATTATCCAGGTGTTCCGGTTGATATAAGTGGGGAAAAATTACTTACTCTAATGAGAGAACAAGCTGTGCAATATGGCACAGACTATAGAAGAGCTCAAGTGTTTGGAATAGATGCTAGTGGAGAATGGAAAATGGTTTATACACCCGAAGGTACTTTTAAAGCCAAAGCACTTGTACTTGCAAGTGGAGCAATGGGTAGACCTGCATCATTTAAGGGTGAAGCTGATTTTCTTGGCAAAGGAGTAAGTTATTGTGCTACATGTGATGGGGCTTTTTATAAAAATAGAGAAGTTGCAGTTGTTGGAGTGAACAAGGAGGCAATTGAAGAAGCAACTGTCCTAACTAAATTTGCATCAACTGTGCATTGGATTACATCAAGTGACCCTAAATCAGATAATGAAGAAGCTATGCAATTGATGGATAATTCAAATATAAAACATTGGAGCAGAACAAGATTATTAGAAATATTGGGTGATGAAATGGGTGTTAATGGGGTGGTTGTAAAAAATAAGCAAGAAGAAAATCCTATCAACTTAAATCTAGATGGAGTCTTTGTCTATATGAGTGGTTCAAAGCCGATTACTGATTTTTTAGGTGATCAAATTGCTTTAAAAGAAGACGGAGGAGTTATTGTGGATGACTTTATGTCTACAAACTCAGATGGAGTATGGGCTATTGGAGATATTAGAAATACACCATTTAAGCAAGCAGTTGTTGCGGCTTCTGATGGATGTATTGCTGCGATGTCAATTGATAGATATTTAAATAGTAGAAAAAATATAAGAGTAGATTGGATTCATTCTTAAAAATATATACTAGAATTTAAAGAGGTGTTGCTTCGGAAATATAAGCTACTCCTCCGTAGTAGCTTAAATCGTCCCTTATGTTATCTCTCATTTTATCTATTAATTCTTGCTCACAAAAAACAATTACATGAGCATTTGCTCCTAATCCAGTAAATTCCATATCTTCAGTAACAACTCTTTCAGGACCTCTGCCTGTGGCATGTTTCATAACGGTATATCCAGGAACATTAGCTTTTTCTAATGTTTTAATGATTGCATCTAGTTCTCTTTCACTAAATATTAGGTCTAATCTTTTCATTTTTATAGAGGAGAAAGTGGGATAATTGTGTTTACTAAACTCATGTATATGGGAATGCCAAGAACTATGTTGAATGGAAAAGTTAGACCTAGGGTAGTTGAAATATAATAACTAGATTTAGCCTCTGGAACTGTCATCCGCATCGCTGCAGGAACTGCTAAATAAGAGGCGCTTGCACATAAAACCACAAATAAAAGTGCGTTGCCAGGTCCTAAAGATAAAAATCTTGCAACGAAAACACCAATAAATGCATTAAATAAAGGCATGAAAATAGCAAACCCAATCAAGAACGACCCCGCATTCTTCAATCTTGGTAATCTTTGAGCAGCGACTATTCCCATATCTAACAAGAAGAAGCATTCTGCTCCATAGAATAATTGTCCAGTAAAAGGCTCCATTTTTGCAATTCCTGAGGGATTACTGGAAGCAGTCAGAAATCCCACAATTAAGCTTGAGAGCAGTAAATAAACTGATCCATTCAAAAGAGATTCATGTAATATTGCGCTTAAATGCATTTTTCTTGATTTTGGTCTATTTTTTGGAGCTGCAAATTTTACAAGTAATAATCCAACAATGATTGCAGGAGATTCCATTAAAGCTAAGGCGCCAACCATAAACCCATCAAAAGCTATTTTTTGACTTTCTAAAAAACTTTCTGCAGAAATAAATGTAACAGCACTTATTGAGCCGTATGCTGCTGCTATTGCCGCTGAATTAAAGACATCAAACTTAAGTCTTAAAATTAAGAATCCAATCAGTGGGATTATAAGTGACATCAGTATTGCAGCGCTTAAAGTAGGCAATACTTGATAAGTAAAACCACTTTTCTGTATCTCTATACCTCCTTTAAACCCAATAGCAAGAAGCAGATATAAGGAGAAAAGTTTAGGTAATGGAGCTGGTATTTCTAAATCAGATTTAAAGATTACTGATATTGCTCCAATCAAAAAGAAAAGAACTGGCGGGGCTAATACATTTTGCAGAATTGGATTTATTTCCATAAATTACTAGGATATTTCATTTAGAGCAGTTTCTAAAGCTTCTTTTCTTGTTTCAATAATGCCTTCAACTCCAAACTTAGCTAATCTATCCTTCACTTTTTCATTCGCACCAGCTACAAAAGCTTTTCTAGAATTATTTTTTGCTTCTTGCATCATATCTTCTATTGCGAGAGTCGCCGTGACTCCAAGTCTTGGTACATCAGTGATATCTAATATCAAGACCTTGTAGTTTCTTACTAGCATCATTCTCTCAGATATACCTTTAGCTGCTCCAAAACTTAGTGGACCTTTAAGTCTAAATAACATTACTTCTCCTAGACATCTATCTAATAGTGCTTTTTCATCAGCAGGTAATCCATTTTTAGATTGATCATCTTTTGATAAAGGGTTATCCTCATCCATACCTTCTAGTTGAGTTTCTGTTATTGAATCAATAGTGAGCATATTTGCTATGAATACACCGACTAAAACTGCCCAAATTAAATCCCAAAAAACAGTCATTAGGAGTACACCGTACATAACAACTGAAGTTTTTAAAGATAATTTGTGAGCCCTCCTTAAGAACCCCCAATCAATAATATCTAGACCAACTTTAATGAGAATTCCCGCTAGCAACGCAGTTGGTATTTGCTCAGCTAAGGGTCCTGCGCCAACTAAAACTATCAACAAGACAACTGAGTGAACCATGCCAGAAATGGGAGTGGATCCTCCAGATTTAACATTAATAACTGTTCTCATTGTTGCTCCGGCTCCAGGTAAGCCTGAAAACAGACCGGCAACAGCATTTCCTATTCCTTGACCAATCAGTTCTCTATCAGAATTATGTTTGGTTTGAGATATATTGTCTGCTACTAAAGATGTTAGTAAGGAGTCAATTGCGCCAAGTACTGCGAGGACTAATCCTGCCTTAAAAATGATTGGAAAATATTGATTAAAACTTGGGAAATTTAAAGATGGAACTCCCCTTGGAATTTCTCCAATTCTATCAATAGCCCCATCTCCGAAAACTAATATTGATATTGGAGTTACTATCAATAGGGCTAAGAGAGGAGAAGGAACCCATTGACTTATTTTTCTAGGAGTTAGAAATACTATACCTAGTGTCATTATTGCTACTCCAATAGCAGCACCATTTGGCTGGAAATTTGAAAATACAGTGGATAAAGACTCAACTACTCCACCTCTAGTGCTAATTCCTAGTAATGGCCCGATCTGAAGTGCAATGATTATTACACCAATACCGGACATGAATCCAGATACAACAGAATATGGAACTAAAGTAATGTATTTACCTAGTTTGAGAATCCCAAATAATATTTGCAGTAAGCCGCCAATTACTACCGCTGCCATCACTAAAGGTAAAATTTGTCCTGCAGACAGATCTCTTGGAACCCCCACCGCTGCTAAGCCTGCCACTACACCAGCAACAGTCACACTCATTGGACCGGTAGGGCCACTAACTTGAGCAGGGGTTCCGCCGAATAATGCTGCTAAAAAACCAACTACTACAGCCCCATACAGTCCATAAATTGCCCCGCCAGGTCCTAACGCAGCATTACCAAAAGCAAGAGCGAGAGGCAAAGCCACCACAGCGGCTGTAATCCCTCCAAGAATATCTCCTCTTACATTCTTTAAATGAAATCCATTAATTATTTTCAAAGATACTCTCCTTTAAATAAACACTTAACTAAAAGATATTATCTCTTTATGACGTAAATTTGTGAAAAATTAAGTTTGTGCAAAATATTTTTGTAACTTTTACTCTTTTTCTTAAAGTAATTAAGTTAATTTTCCTGAACAAAAGAAGTCTCTGATTGATTTATGTGTGATGTGAGCGATTAATGTATTAGATAAATATTTTTCAACTTAAATAATATTCAAATGAATTCTATTATTCGTCCAAGAAGATTAAGAAGGACTAATGCAATTAGAGAAATGGTAAGAGAAAACCATCTGCGGGCTTCGGACTTTATATATCCATTATTTATTCATGAAAAAGATTTTAAAGAGGAAATTTCGGCAATGCCAGGAACTTTTCGATGGGATATGAATGGCTTAATAAAGGAGGTCACTAGAGCATGGGAATTGGGAATAAGATGTATTGTCCTTTTCCCAAAAATAAACGATAGCTTAAAGACTGAAGATGGATCAGAATGTTTTAATGAAGATGGTTTAATACCTAAAGCTATTCGAATATTAAAAAAAGAGATTCCAGAAATGGCAATAATGACAGATGTTGCCTTGGACCCATACTCTTGTGATGGTCATGATGGATTAGTTGATGAAACTGGAAAAATATTGAACGACGAAACAATCGAAATTTTAAAAAAACAGGCTTTAACACAAGCAAGAGCTGGAGCTGATTTTATTGGCCCTAGTGACATGATGGATGGGAGAGTTGGAGCAATCAGAGCTGCGCTTGATGGTCAAGGATTTAGTGATGTAGGTATTATTAGTTACACAGCAAAATATTCATCTGCTTATTATGGTCCATTTAGAACTGCTTTAGATTCGGCTCCCAGAGAAAATAGTAAGAAAATAATTCCAGATAATAAGTCTTCATATCAAATGGACCCTGCCAATTCAAAAGAAGCTTTAGTTGAATCTGCATTGGATCAGTATGAAGGAGCTGATATTTTGATGGTAAAACCAGGAATTTCATACTTGGATATTGTTTATAGATTAAGCACTTTTTCCAATAAACCTATTGCTGCATACAACGTTAGTGGGGAGTATTCCATGGTAAAGTCTGCTGCTATGAAGAACTGGATTAACGAAAAAGATATTGTTTTAGAAACATTGCTTAGTTTTAAAAGAGCAGGAGCAAAATTGATACTCACTTATCATGCTTGTGATGCATCTCAATGGTTGCAGGATACTTAAAAACTCATTAATAATAAAATTTTGGTTTATTCTTAGATAAGTAATAAATTAACTGCTTTGTTTTGAAGTTTTCACAAAGAGTAAATAGGATTGGTCACATTGCACTTAGAGTAGAGAATCTCGAAAGGGCGAAATCTTTTTATATTAAGCTGGGCATGAATTTAGTTTGGGACGATAAAGATTGGTCTTATTTAGAAGCTGGTAAAGGGAAAGATGGACTTGCATTGTTAGGCCCTAGCTACAAAGCTGCGGGACCTCACTTTGCTTTTCATTTTGAAAATAAAAAAGAAGTGGAAAATATTCAAAATGATTTAAAAAATTCTGGTGTAAAAGTTGGTCCTTTACATGAGCATAGAGACGGAACAGCATCTTTTTATATGAAGGACACTGAAGGAAACTGGCTTGAGATGCTTTATGTACCTCCTGAAGGGATTCAATCGAATGTTTGATTCTTTTTTTGTATGAAAGAGAAAAGTTATTCTAAAAAATCATATTCAAATAACACCTTAGAAGAAGAATCTATAAGCCTTTTAGAGTGGGATACATTAAAAATGCATTTATCTTCATTCGCTTCAACGGAAATGGGTAAAAGAGCAATTCTAAGTTTTAGTATTCCTTCAGAATACGAGGCATCTAAAAGACTTTTGAATGAAACTGTTGAAATAAATGAGCTGGAATATAATTTAGATAAATCAATTAGTTTTTCTGGTGTTTTTGATATTAGTAGAAATATTGAAATTTGTTCCAAGGGAGGTGTAATTTCATCTTCTGAACTGTTAGAAATAGCGAAAACAATAGCTGCAGCAAGAAATTTAAAAAAAATCTTATTAGATTTTGAACAAAGGCCTTATATTTCATCATTTATAAAAAATTTAATTGACCATCAGAATATCGAAACGATTTTTACAAAAGGCATAGAATCTAATGGAAGGATTTCAGACAATGCTAGTAATGAACTATCCATTCTTAGAAAAGAATTATTATCTAAGAAACTTGAAAGAAAAATATTAGTTGAGAAATTTATTCAAAAGAATTTAGCTTATTTGCAAGATACTACTATTGGAGATCGATATGGTAGGCCTGTTTTAGCAGTAAAAGTTAATTATGTAGATAAATTTAAAGGCATAATTCATGACTCATCATCTTCTGGAAATACAGTATATTTTGAGCCTGAAAGTGTTGTAATCAAAGGTAATAAGATTGCTTCTTTAGACGCTAGGATCACAGCAGAAGAATTTAAATTACTTAAGAAATGGTCCCAAGTTGTTAGTGATAATTCAGAAAATCTTATTGAAATGGCATCCATTTTATTGAGATTAGAAAATGCTCTAATTCGTTCAAGATATTCGAAATGGATTGGAGGCAAAACTCCTAAGTTAGAGAAAAATCCTATTATTTCTTTAATTGGTTTTTCTCATCCGTTATTGATTTGGGAACATAAGAAAAAAGGAGCCCCTCCCCCAGTGGCTGTAGACTTTCATATAAATAGAAATATTAAGGTTGTAGCTATTACAGGCCCAAATACTGGAGGTAAAACGGCAGCTTTAAAAGGTTTGGGCTTGTCTTTACTAATGGCTAGAGCAGGATTATTGATACCTTCAACTAATAATCCCATTATCCCTTTTTGTCCAAATATATATGTAGATATAGGAGATAATCAATCTTTAGAAGAAAATTTATCTACCTTCAGTGGGCATATTTCCCGTATAAAAGAGATATTAGATTCACTTGATAATAAGAAAGGATTATCAGTTGTTTTGTTAGATGAGATTGGATCTGGAACAGATCCTCTTGAGGGAAGTGCTCTTGCAATGGCTTTATTAAAAGAATTTGCAAATAAATCTGATATGACTTTAGCTACTACACATTATGGAGATATAAAGGCTTTAAAATATAATGATTCGAGATTTGAAAACGTATCAGTTGCCTTTAATGAGGAATCTTTGAAGCCAAAATATATACTCAACTGGGGTATTCCCGGGAGAAGTAATGCTTTATCAATTTCAAAGAGAATTGGTCTTGATGAAAGCATACTAAATGAAGCTGCAAGATATCTAAAGCCAAAAGAAGTTGACAATATTAACAGTATTATTAAAGGACTTGAGGAAGAGAGGATTAAACAACAAAATTCTGCAGAAGCCGCTGCAGAACTGATTGCAAGGACTGAAATATTACATGATGAACTGAAGAAAAATTATGAATATCAAAAAATCAATGCTGAAAAAATCCAGGAAATTGAAAGGTCTAAATTATCAAAACATATTGTATCAGCTAAAAAAGAGGTAATAGATTTAATTAAAAAATTAAGAGATAAAAACGTTAATGGAGAGGATACGAGAATTATTGGAGAAAGATTAAAAGAAATTGAGAAAGAACATTTAACCCAAAAAAAATTTGAAAAGTCAATATCATGGAACCCTAAGGTAGGCGATTTTGTAAAAATTAAAAGTCTAAATAGTACGGGACAAATTGTAGATTTAGATAAAAAAGGTGGTTTTTATGAAGTTAAATGTGGTTCATTCAGAAGCACATTATCTGTAAATGACTTTGAAGGTATTAATGGAGAAAAGCCTAATTTCAAAAGGTCAAAAATTGAGATCAAGTCTCAAAGAGAAGATTTTTCTTTTTCTAAAATTAGAACGAGTAAAAATACAATTGACGTAAGAGGGTTAAGAGTTCATGAAGCCGAAATAATTATTGAGGAGAAAATTAGAAAATTTCATGGACCGCTTTGGATTGTTCATGGAATTGGCACAGGGAAATTAAAAAAAGGACTAAGAAATTGGTTATCAGGTTTAAATTATGTCGATAAGATTGAAGATGCAGCCAACAACGAAGGGGGACCTGGTTGCAGTATTGCGTGGATTAAATAAAATTTAAAATACCTAGAAAACAATTTAATAAGCGTATTAAGTGCAATTTATTGATCAAGCAAACATTATTCTTAAAGCTGGAAAAGGTGGAAATGGAATAGTTTCATTTAGAAGAGAAAAATTCGTTCCTGCTGGAGGACCTTCGGGGGGAAATGGTGGCAGAGGGGGCTCAGTTATTTTGATGGCTGATAATAATCTTCAAACATTATTAGATTTCAAATTCAAACGTGAAATAATTGCTGAAGATGGATGCAAAGGAGGTCCTAATAAGAGATCAGGTGCTTCAGGTGAGGATACAATCCTTAAAGTTCCCTGCGGTACAGAAATAAGGGATATTAAAACCGGTATTATTTTAGGAGACTTAACTCAAGATAAACAGAGCTTAACTATTGCCATTGGAGGTAGAGGTGGACATGGTAATGCTTACTATTTAAGTAATCAAAATAGAGCCCCAGAATCATTCACTGAAGGAAAAGATGGTGAGATATGGGAGGTTCAATTAGAACTAAAACTTCTTGCAGAAGTTGGTATTATAGGCCTTCCAAATGCTGGAAAAAGTACTTTGATTTCTGTTGTGTCTTCTGCCCGTCCAAAAATCGCAAATTATCCCTTCACAACTCTAATACCTAACTTAGGTGTAGTAAGAAAAATAGATGGGAATGGTTGCCTTTTTGCAGATATTCCTGGATTAATATCAGGGGCAGCTGATGGAGTAGGTTTAGGGCATGATTTTTTAAGGCATATCCAAAGAACGAAGATACTTGTTCACTTGATTGATGCAATTGCAGAAAATCCTTTACATGATTTTGAGATAATTGAGCAGGAATTAAAAAAATATGGGAAAGGTCTTTTAGATAAAGAGAGGATTATAGTATTGAATAAAATGGAGCTGGTAGATGATGATTATTTGAAAATAATTTCAAAAAAGTTAGAAGATTTATCTAAAAAGAAAGTTTTAGTTATTTCTTCATCTTTAAAAAAAGGTTTATCTTCACTGCTTTCTGAAGTATGGAAAAGGATCTAACTTAAATTAAAAATTTTTTTGTAAAAAAAACACTTGATTTAATAAGTAAAATTAGTCATAAATAAGATACTTCTTTAAACACAATATGAATTTCTATACTTGCTTTGATCAACAAGGAAAAATAATAGCTAGATGTCAAACCATTCAAGATATTGAGGTTTTAAAGAAAATGGGAAGACCAATTGTAGAAGTCAAGGAAATGAAAAATGAAGAGTCGGTTGTATGTTCTCTTACAGGAAGTCCATCCGACTTTAATAGAGATTACTAGAATTAACAAAAAAAGGGCTTTTAGAGCCCTTTTTTATTGTGGATTATCTATACAAAAGAAACTTAATCATCATAAACAAGGCATTCTGGTTCATCCGGGTTGGCATCGCAGAACAATTCCAAAGCATTAGGGTCATGTTTATCCTCTGGATGATGATCCTTATAATCTTCGAGTTCTTTTAGCTCTTCAGTTAAATGTCTGACCTTTGGAAGATTGCCCTCTGCTTTTGCAGATTCGATTTCCGATTGATCTTTTTGAATGTGTTCGTCAATGGATTTCATTTTAAGCTTTTCGTACTTTAGTAGACATACATAACATAGTTAATTTCTAATGAAATTGCATTATCTATGAACTAAATAAGTGTTCATTACAACATCATTATTTTTTTGAAATTGATTTATTTATTTTTTAGGACTCTAATCGCATGATTTCTTCTAGCGATGGTAAAACTGGGATAAGTTGATTTGGGTTTAGAGGGAATAAAGCTTTGTAGTAATCTTTTTTCCATTCGTTGTCGAAGCATGTTCTATTTATGTTAGGTAAGTTAAAGAATTTTAATCTCCATTCAATAATCTTTTCAAAACTTGATATTTCTTTTTCAGTACATTTGAAAAGTTTGCTATATATCAATTCCCATCTTATAAGCGTTGGAAAAAGGTAAATATCTGCGTAGGTTAACTCCTCTCCAAATATCCAGTCCCCTTTGTTTTTCTCTAGTAAATTTTCAACTTCATTTATGGATGCGAAAAGATTTTTACTTGCTTTTTCGTAAGCTGACTGGTTTCTGGCGAAACCACATTTATATACGCCATCATTAATGCTGTTATTAATTAAATCTAAAAATTTTTGATTACAATCTTTAATACTTAATATTTGATCTTTCGATTCACCTTTGATTGAATTGAGTAGTTTTAAAATCTGTGAACTTTCATTGGACAAAATATTTACTTCATCTTTTGCAAGACTAATTAAGAGAGGTAATGTCGCTCTAAAAATTTTCTTTTCATTAGCTTTTTTGTAAAGGTCTGAAAGTCTTATACATCCTTGAATCTTTGTATTGAAAATCCATTCGCCATGCTCAACATCTACCTTTAAAAAAATTACTTTAACTTTTTTTGATAAATTTTTTATTTCATGGACAAGTAAAGTTCTTTGACACCATGGACAAGAATTGCCTACGAATAAATAAATTTGTTGATTCTCATTATTAATATCGTATTCACTATCAATTGTTATACCCTTAGGCCTTTTATAATTACCATGTAAATCTGATGGTGCGAAGCCATTCATAAGTTGAGTCCAAAACCAAAGCCAGAATTTTTTGGAGGCCTTAATAAGGTATTTATTTTGCATAAAATTTTATTTTTAAAGAAAAAATGACTGTTCAAAGAATACTTATCGTTTCAGGCACTCATGGGAATGAAATTAATCCTATTTGGGCGGTTAAACAATTTAATAGAGAGGGAAATAGTTTAAATTATGGTATTGAGTATGAGTACATTATAGGTAATCCTGTTGCCTATGAAAAAGGATGCAGATATATAGATGTAGATTTAAATAGATCTTTTAAAGAAAGTGAGAATTTTGATCAACATAAGAATAGCTTTTATGAAACTAATAGAGCCAATTTTTTAGTAGATCAATTTGGAATTGAAGGCTCTAAACCCTGTCAAATTGCAATTGATTTGCATACTACTACTGCAAATATGGGAACTAGCATTGTTATGTATGGGAGGAGATTCAAAGATTTTTGTTTAGCCGCATTGCTGCAGAATAAATTTGGATTGCCTATTTATTTGCACGAAAAAGATAAAGCTCAATCAGGCTTTCTTGTAGAAGCTTGGCCATGTGGTCTAGTTATTGAAATAGGAGCTGTAGCACAAAATTTTTATGATCCAAAAATTATAGATAGATTCTCTATAATCATTAATTCCCTAAGGGAAGAGATAGATAAATTAAAAAACAACCTTATAGAACTTCCAAAGGAATTAGTTGTTCACGTTCATCAAGGGAGTATTGATTATCCAAGAGATGAAAAAGGAGATATTGATGGCCTAATTCATCCTGAGAGAATAAACCAAGATTGGAAAATGATTAAAAAAGGAGATCCATTATTTCTAGATAGCCAAGGAATAATTCACAAATATGAGGGAGATCAATTGATTTGGCCTGTTTTTATTGGAGAAGTAGCTTATAAGGAAAAAAAAATTGCCATGAGCTACACAAAAAAAGAAGTGATTCGTTCCAATAAACTATGGGTTCAAGAGTTTGAAAGTCTTTAAATCAAGAAACCGGAACAATAAATCGCTGAAAAGTAATAAGGATTTTTTATTTAATAGATAAGTTTATTTAATATTTAATACTTTCAATTTTTTTTCCTAATTTCTAAACTTTAAACATCTAAATTCTTTCACTCCAATAAATAACAGCTCCAAAAGCTTCTAATTGCAGTCTTCTATGCTTAGCCTCTCTTAAGGAAACTACCTCTCTAGATCTTTTTCCGTTAAGAAGCCATTCGATTATTACCAAGTTGAATCCCCAATAACAAAGAAAATCTTAAGGCATGGAAGTTCTTTTCTCTTGTTTTTCAAAAAATAAGTTTACTTAAAGAAAAAATATTTACCCATTTTTAACGATTTTGGTCTAAAATCTTTGGAGCGGAATTTATTTTCCGTTTTTATTTACACGTCTCACTTTAGAGACATACTTTACGAACTCATGACAACTATTCAGCAGCAGCGTACTTCGCTGTTAAAAGGTTGGCCACAGTTTTGTGAGTGGGTAACATCAACTAACAACAGAATTTATGTTGGTTGGTTCGGCGTCTTAATGATTCCATGCCTTCTTACAGCAGCGGCTTGCTTCATCGTTGCATTCATCGCAGCACCACCAGTAGACATCGACGGAATTAGAGAGCCAGTTGCTGGTTCATTCCTATATGGAAACAACATCATCTCAGGTGCAGTTGTTCCTTCATCTAACGCTATTGGTCTACACTTCTACCCAATTTGGGAAGCAGCTACTGTAGATGAGTGGTTATACAACGGTGGTCCTTACCAGCTTGTAATTTTCCACTTCCTAATCGGTATCTCAGCATACATGGGAAGACAGTGGGAGCTTTCATACCGTTTAGGTATGCGTCCTTGGATCTGTGTTGCATACTCTGCACCAGTTTCAGCAGCTTTCGCAGTATTTCTTGTATATCCATTCGGTCAAGGTTCATTCTCTGACGGAATGCCTCTAGGTATCTCTGGAACATTCAACTTCATGTTTGTTTTCCAAGCAGAGCACAACATTCTTATGCACCCATTCCACATGGCTGGTGTTGCTGGTATGTTCGGAGGATCTCTATTCTCAGCTATGCACGGTTCACTTGTTACTTCATCTCTAATCAGAGAAACAACTGAGACAGAGTCTCAGAACTATGGTTACAAGTTCGGACAAGAAGAAGAAACATATAACATCGTTGCAGCTCATGGCTACTTCGGTCGTTTGATCTTCCAATATGCAAGTTTCAACAACAGCAGAAGTCTTCACTTCTTCCTAGCTGTATTCCCAGTTGTTTGTGTATGGTTAACTTCAATGGGTATCTGCACAATGGCATTTAACCTTAACGGTTTCAACTTCAACCAATCAGTTGTTGATGCAAACGGTAAGATTGTTCCTACATGGGGTGACGTTCTTAACAGAGCAAACCTAGGTATGGAAGTAATGCACGAGCGTAACGCTCACAACTTCCCACTTGATCTAGCAGCAGCTGAGTCTACAACAGTAGCTCTTTCAGCTCCAGCTATCGGTTAAGCTTAAAGTTCTTAATTTTACAAGCCTCCTTTTGGGGGCTTTTTTTTTTTTTAATTTCCAATTGGTTTCATTTAATGTTTATATATAGATAAAACATTTGATATTTCTATGAGTAGTAGTTTTGGAAAAATTTTTCGTGTTAGTACTTTTGGAGAATCACATGGTGGTGCAGTAGGAGTTATCCTTGATGGGTGTCCACCTAAGTTAAAAATAGATATAAATCTGATACAAAATGAATTAGATAGGCGCAGACCTGGCCAAAGTGACATTACAACACCCAGAAATGAAGAAGATAAAATTGAAATATTAAGTGGGATAAAGGAAGGGTTAACACTTGGAACTCCAATAGCAATGTTGGTAAGAAATAAGGATCAAAGACCAGGAGATTATAATAATTTGGAGCAGGTATTTAGACCTTCTCATGCAGATGGTACATATCATCTGAAATATGGAATTCAGGCAAGTTCTGGCGGTGGAAGAGCCTCTGCTAGAGAAACAATTGGGAGAGTGGCTGCTGGTGCTGTAGCAAAACAATTATTAAAAACCATTTGTAACACTGAAATACTCTCTTGGGTAAAGCGTATACATGATATTGATTCTGATATAAATAAAGAGAAGATTTCTCTCGAAGAAATAGATTCTAATATTGTTAGATGTCCCGATGAAAAGGTATCAACAGAAATGATCGAGAGAATTAAGGAATTAAAGCGTCAAGGAGACTCTTGCGGCGGTGTAATTGAATGTTTAGTAAGAAATGTTCCCTCTGGTCTTGGAATGCCTGTTTTTGATAAATTAGAAGCTGATTTAGCAAAGGCCTTGATGTCTTTGCCTGCCACGAAAGGCTTTGAAATAGGTTCAGGTTTCTCTGGAACTTATTTAAAAGGAAGCGAACATAATGATGCCTTCATTAAGTCTGATGATATTAGTAAGTTAAGAACAACATCAAATAATTCAGGAGGTATACAGGGAGGAATAAGTAATGGTGAAAATATCGAGATGAAGATAGCTTTTAAACCTACAGCAACCATCGGGAAAGAACAGAAAACAGTAAATGCTGAAGGTAAAGAAGTACTTATGAAAGCAAAAGGGAGACACGATCCATGCGTTCTACCAAGAGCAGTTCCGATGGTTGATGCTATGGTAGCTTTAGTACTTGTTGATCATTTGCTTCTAAATCATGCTCAATGTGACTTAATAAATAAGTAGTAGCTTTGTTGAATAAATTATATTTATCCTTAACTTAATTATTTTTGAGCCATTCATATATTTTTGGATCAAATTTTTTATTTTTGATAGCTTTATCTCCAATTACAACTGCTTTATACCCTAGAGATTTATAAGTTTTTAAATCATTGATTGATAGTCCTCCAGCAGCAATGAAATCAATATTTTTATATTTGAGAATATTTATCGAACTATCTTTAGATTTTATTGGGTAAATTTTGATAATGTTGCAATTTAAATCTATCGCTTCTTTAAGATCTTCTAAATTATTAATTCCTGGAATTAATAAATAATTTTTTGACTTCGCATATTTGAAAAGATCTTTATCCCAAAATTTCATCATCGAAAAATTTAATCCAATTTTTAAAGAATCTTCTATTGATTGCTTATTAACTATGGAGGCAGAGCCTAAATTAATTCTTGGATATTTTATTTTGATGTAGGATACAAAATCGAACCAATTTTCGTTGTTAGACCAACTTATTTCAATATTCTTTAAACCTAATTTTACTAAGTTTTCTAATTCTTCAAAAAATGAATTTCTTATAGAGGTATTTGAGTAAATATTATCTTCAGGTTTTATAAGTAAAAAAAAAGACTCAATTTTCAGGTACTCCGAAAAAGAATCTTCTTTATTATTCATTAAAAATTTAAAATTCCGCGTTAAATATAGTTTGCGACTTTTACTTCTGAGCGGTTGAGCAAGTCTTGGATATCTTCAGTGTCTATAGTTTCTCTTTCAATTAGCATTTGAGCCATTTCGTCAAGAACAGTTCTATTATCTGTTAAAACTTTTGTAGCTCTCTTATAGGCAACATCAACAAGTTCTGAAACCTCTACATCAATTGTTGCGGCTGTGTCTTCAGAGAAGTCTCTTGTAGAACTCATATCTCTTCCGAGAAACATACCACCTTGAGATTGTCCTAGAGCGACTGGACCTATTTTTTCACTCATACCGAATTTAGTGATCATTTGTCTTGCTACATTGGCAACTTGTTGTAAATCATTTGAAGCTCCGGTTGTTACCTCTTCTTCGCCATAGACTATTTCTTCAGCAACCCTTCCACCGAGAGCTACAGCCATTTGATTTTGAAGGTAAGAACGAGAGTAAAGACCTGATTCCATTCTTTCTTCACTTGGAGTAAAGAAGGTTAGACCCCCAGCTTGACCTCTTGGAATGATTGAGACTTTTGCTACTGGATCATAATCAGGCATTAATGCTCCAACGAGTGCATGACCAGCTTCGTGATAAGCAACTAATTCTTTTTTCTTATCACTCATAACTCTATCTTTCTTTTCTGGGCCAGCCATAACTCTTTCTATGGCATCACCTACTTCATCGTTACTTACTTTATCTAAATCTTTTCTAGCTGCTAGTATTGCTGCTTCATTTAAAAGATTAGCTAAATCTGCACCAGTAAATCCTGGTGTTCTTCTGGCAACTTTATCTAAATCAACATCTTTTGAAAGAGTTTTATCTTTCGCGTGAACATTTAGTATCTGCAATCTTCCAGCATAATCTGGTCGATCTACTGTTACCTGTCTATCGAATCTTCCAGGACGCATTAAAGCTGAATCTAAAACATCTGGTCTGTTGGTTGCAGCAACTATTATTATTCCAGAATTACCTTCGAAACCATCCATTTCGGTTAAGAGTTGATTTAATGTTTGTTCTCTTTCATCATTTCCTCCGCCCATACCAGCTCCTCTTTGTCTTCCAACTGCATCTATTTCGTCAATAAACACAATACAAGGAGCATTCTTTTTAGCTTGTTCAAAAAGATCTCTAACTCTACTAGCTCCAACCCCAACAAACATCTCTACAAATTCAGAACCAGATATCGAGAAAAAAGGTACACCTGCTTCTCCAGCTACTGCTTTAGCTAACAATGTTTTTCCAGTACCAGGAGGACCAACAAGAAGAACTCCTTTTGGAATTTTTGCTCCGACTGCAGTAAATCTATCTGGACTCTTAAGAAAATCTACAACTTCTGTGAGTTCTAATTTTGCACCTTCTACACCAGCAACATCTGAAAAGGTTACTTGTGTAGATGGTTCCATTTGAAGTCTAGCCTTACTCTTGCCAAAACTCATGGCGGGGTTACCACCTCCAGCATTACCACTTTGGGATCTTCTGAAAAGAAAAAATAGGCCTCCAATTAAAAGTACTGGGAAAATTAAACTACTTACAGCCTGTTGCCATGGATTGGCTAATTTTGTAGGAGTTACAGCGATATCTACATTATTCTCAGTCAGAATTTTTAATAAATCTTTATCAGGGGCTAAATTGACCTCAGACCTGCTCCCATCATTTTCAACAACTTGAGCTGTGGCATTATCTGGAGATATTAAGACTCTACTGATTTCTTTATCTTGAACTGCCTCTATAAAATCACTATATCTTAAAGTCTTTGTAGAACTTTCAGTACTAGGTTTATCAAAAACTGAAGTACCAATGAAAATTACAGTAATAACAGCTAGGACATAAAGCCCTACGTTTCTCCAACGTTTGTTCACAATAAAAAATCCTTAATAAACCTATAATACTAATAATAAAACAATATTAAGAGCGTCTTAGAACATCTACTACACTTTTGAATGCAAACCATTCGGGAATCGGTTCGCCATTCCTCAATTTCTTTCTAAATTCAGTACCACTAAGTTTCATAATTTCATAATTAAATTCTTTCGCTTCTTCAGCAGTTATATACCCTTTTTCCTTCGTGTAAACTAAATTTTTTGAAGGAACAGTTTGCATCATCAATTCATCTGCACATTTATTTGCAAAATTCTGGGCATCATATGGACCATAAAAATCTTCACCAGTTGATGAAGACTTACAACCAGCCATATCTCTACCAATAATAAAGTGGGTGCATCCATAATTTCGTCTGATTATCATATGCTGAAGAGCTTCTCTTGGCCCTGCCATATGCATTGAATAAGGTAAAAAAGCCCATTTTATTCTTTCATCAGATATTTCCTCTTCTAATTCTTTATAGGTCAAATATCTTACTTTTCCAGGGATATCATCTTGTTGAGTTGGCCCACAAGTTGGATGAACTAAAACAACTGAGTTAGAGGAGACATTATCTGAAAGTAAGGCATTAGTAAATAATTCATAATGTGCTCTATGAATTGGATTTCTGCATTGAAATGCAACTACATCATGATTTGATGGCAGTGTGGATCTAACTTCTTTTGGGGTTTTGCAGGGGAATTCTCTAAATGGTAGTTCGAAACCATAAACTCTTCCTCCTATATAAAATCTCCCTCTCTCGTTAAAAATCATCTTAACAGCAGGATGATCTAAAGAATTAGTACCATAACAAAGTTCAGCTTCTAAGGATTTGTCAGGCTCCCATTTAGAGCTAACTTCTAAAACTGCTATTTTTTGTTTTTTATAAGTAAGTAATATTGTCTCTCCAGCTTTTACTTTTTCATTATTTGAATCAAATACAATGGGCAAGCCAAAAAGCAACCCGTTTGTATTTCTATTATTTTTAATTACCGAATTGTAGTTATTTTCATCCATAAAACCTTCCAATGGAGAAAAAGCTCCAACCATCAAAAGTTCTACATCGCATGCATTTCTCTCGCTACATTCAAACTCATAAGTAGCTTTAGAGATTAGATCATTTTGAAGGGTTTTATCTTTGATAATTAAATTTTTTAAATCCCCTCCATAAGGCGGTATTAGTCCATTAGTATCTCTTTTAGTTTTTTGTTGTAATTCCATTTTTTAAATTGATAAAGAAAAATTTTGAAAAAAAAAAGAGGGGTTGAACCCCCTTTTCTATTGAGTAGGATTTATGCCTTTCTTCCGTAAAGTTCCCCAATTATTTTTACATCAAGTGGATCCTTTGAACCCATATCTGTATCTGAAGGTTGGATAGCTTCAAAAGTACCAGCAAATTCGTCTGTGTCAGAATCTACATTGTTGATTGAAAGAGTAATAACTCCAGTACCGTTTACATCAACTTTAATATTTTCTTTTGCAAGTTCTTCGTCATCTCCTCCTAATGCAACTAACCCTTGAGCATATTCAACACCAGTATTCTTAGCTCTTGCCTTGGGATCTAGAAAGTCACCAGTTCTGTAGTTTGGTGTAAATGTTGAACCACTAACCTCAGTGCCTGGCTCAATAGATGAAGGTAAATCAGCTTTAAGATCTTTTGCTGAGAATGCAAATGGCACCTCTAAACCACCAGGAGTTAATACAGTAATAAGTTGAAAATCTATACCACCCTTTTCAGTGAAAGTTCCTGAATCTATATCTCCATAAACTTCGGTCACTGTGGTGTTGTTTCTAGGACTAATAATTTTTGTAGAAACAAATTCTGCAGCTTTTCGTTTTGTCCCTGGCACTTTTACATAAACTTCTGTTGGATGCATGCATATTCCTTTAAGGCTATCTCCATTCCCTAGAGATATTGATCCGACAAGAGATGAGTCTAATGTAGGGCAATCATTAGCTTTCCCTGTGTTAACAACATCTGTGAATTGTGCATTTCCTCTTTCAGAAAAAGCAAATGTTTTAACAGGTATGAAAGCAAAAGTTATACAAATTGAAATAACAAAAGCTAAGAAAGAACGAATTCTCATAATTAAAGTTGCAGTAAAGTTCTGTGACGATAGATTAAAGGTCATCTAATAAGTTCAGTACGGATATTACAAGGGAAAGGACCATAAAAGATAGGAGTATTAAATCCTCGAAACAACCCGTAGCTTTTTAAATTTTAAAAAACTTGAATTATTTTAAGCTATAACATTATTTTTAATGATTAAGATTACAAAAAAATACAAATTAAAAAAAAATTTTTTATTTTTTTAATGTAATAATTTGGGTTATTAATTTATTTGCTAAATCAATTTTTGATGTTTTGTTAATGTGGTGTTCCATATTTTTAGTATCGAATAGCCAACCTTCATTTTGTGCTAAAAAGCCAAATCCTTGGCCTTCAAGATCAATTGGATTTGCGAATAGATAATCACAACCCTTTTGGATAATCTTTTCTTTAATTGTCATTCGTGCTTCTTCGATAGATCCTGTAAAAGCACAAAAGCCTACAAAAACTTGGTTATCTTTCTTTGATTTACTAATTGTTTTTAAAATATCTGGGACTAGCTCAAAGTTTTGATTTAAATGAGCATTAATTTGATTTTTTGGAATTTTAGCTGAAGTATCAGAGGTTATTTTGAAATCAGATACTGCTGCATTCATGAAAAAATAATCGCAATTTGATATTTCATTATCAAGTGCCCTAATTAAATCAACACTATTTTCAATTTCATATCTTTTTATTCCATCAGTAAGATTCTTATTTATTTTTAGAGGCCCATGAACATATTTTACTTGTGCTCCTCTGAACCTCGCTACTTGAGAAAGAAGTAGGCCCATAGCTCCAGAACTTTTGTTAGTAATGTGTCTTGCCGCGTCAATTTTCTCTGAGGTACACCCTCCAGTTATTAAAATTTCTTTATTAAGTAAATCTTTGCGATATTCATTTTGTTCGTGTGAAGCTATAAATTCAAGAGCTAATTGGATTAGATCATTTGGAGGTATCTTACCGATGCCAATAGCATCACATGCTAAGAGGCCTTCACTTGGTTGCAAAGACAAAACATTTTCGTAATTCTGTAAATTCTCATAATTTTTTTGGACAGCTTGATTTAGCCACATTTGTGTATTCATAGCTGGTGCAACAATAATTGGCTTTATATTTGCTATTAAGATGCTTGGGATTAATCCCTCTGCATTTCCAGTTACCCATTTTGCTAATGTTGTCGCTGTTAAAGGCGCAATGATTAAAATATCAGCCCAATTACTTAGTTCTATGTGAAGAGGTGTTGATTGACTATTAGACCATTGATCATTTTCTAAAATGCACGGGTTTCTACTTAGAATAGACAGAGAAAGCGGCTTTATTAATTTTTCTGCATTTTTTGATAAAACGCATCTTATTTCATAATTTTCTTTCGCTAATTGGCTAACTAATAATGGAATTCTTACAGCTGCGATACTTCCAGTTATTAATAAAAGAACCTTTATTTTGGAGTCCTTGCTTTTAGTTTTCATCGAAAGGTTCCTGATCGAGGAGATGGGTATAATTAGTTGTCAGTTCAGGTCTATTGATTGCAAGAGCCCTAAGTAAGTGCCAGTCTTTTAAACCATCAAATGGAGTATTATAATTATCTTCCTCTAGCCTTTTAGCGAGCTCAATAGTCATTTCTTCATCAAAAGAATTTATTAGTTCCTCGCTTATTTTATTTTCAGAAATGAATTTCATATTGATTAAAGTCAATATTCTCTAATAATAATATGCCTCAAGTAATTATTTAAAATTGATATGAGAATTAAGTACATATTTTCAAGGATATGAGAATTTTCAATTTTCATAATTTTTTCAAATTTTTTTAAGTCATTTATCTTCATTCTCAGTCATAAATATGCAAACTCTCCTTTTCAAAAATATTCTTTCTTAAAATATTTGAAAAATTTATATCATGTCGCAAACCAAAAGAGAGCAAGTCATTAGTCACATTCGATATTTAAGACAAGAGCTCAGAGAAATGCATTTAGGAATAAAAGAAGATGACCTTTTTCCTGAACCAGGCGAATTAAGAGGGTTAATGGCTCAGTTGGAAGCATTACTTGAATTATTAGAAGGAAATACTAAAATTCAATCAAACTCTGAGGCTGCTTAGTTTAATGCAAAATGGTTGTTAAACCTCAAAAGACAAAATTTCAGCTAAAAATTGTGGAAAATATTCAGACATTAAGTATTTGGGCTAATAATCCATGGCGAAGATATTCAATATCATTGATTACAATTTTAATCGGCTACTTTTTTGGAAGTTCTCTTGGTATGGTAAGTGCCGTTATTGAACTCATGGATCCAGTAGCTGCTTTCTTATCAGTAGTTTTTATTGAGTTTTTAATAGTTCTAAGAAGAAATTTTAGATTCGAAAGGAAAAAAAAATTTTTAGTACTTTTATTAGATTCTTTAAGATTGGGTTTATTTTATGGTTTCTTTACTGAAAGTCTGAAGTTACTATAAATTTACTTGTTGTGTTTTTGTAATAGATAAAGCAAAGCCATTCTTATAGGGATACCATTTGCAACTTGATTATTAATTAAGCAATTAGGATATCGATCCACCACTTTGCTACTTATTTCAATATCTCTGTTAATGGGACCAGGATGTAGGATTGGAATTTCTTTATTATTTAAAGATAATTTTTCTGGGGTTAAGCCATAATCCAAACTATATGAATCAATACTACTTAGTAAATTTTCCATCATTCTCTCTTTCTGGAGTCTTAAAACGATAATCGCATCTGCAATTTTTATTGATTCTTCCAATGATCTAGAAATTGTTATGGAACCTCTTGATTTAACAGGATCTTCTTTTTGATTTGGCGCGGGGGTTCTAAAAAAATTGATAAATTCGTCAGGTATTAATGTCTCAGGACCACATAAGATTATATCGGCGCCGAATGCACTTAAAGCCCAAAGATTTGACCTTGCTACCCTTGAATGATTAACGTCTCCTATTATTAAAATTTTTTTGGAATTTAAAACCTCTGGATTCAGTGTTTTTTGGGAAAAGAATTTTATTAGTGTATAGATGTCAAGCAATCCTTGGCTGGGGTGACTATGTAATCCATCTCCCGCATTAAGAACCGAAGTCTTGGAATTTATTGCATCAAGTTTTTTTGCGATTTCAAAGGTTATGTAACTTGATGAATGTCTTATAACTAATGTATCAGCACCCATAGCAGAATAAGTTATGGCTGTATCAATTATTGTTTCGCCTTTCGTTAAAGAACTTGAGGATGGAGCAAATGTTTGTACGTCGGCTGATAGCCTTTTTGCTGCTAATTCAAAGCTATTTTTTGTTCTTGTACTAGCCTCAAAAAACAAAGATGTTACCAAAGTCCCTTGTAAGGCAGGTATCTTTTTCGTCCCTGCATTCTTTAGTGAGTCAAATCTTTTGGCCAATTCAAATACAGATTTGTAATCTTCAATTGAAAAATTAGCGAGTGTGTGGATATGTTTATGAGGCCAAATTTGCATTACGCTTAAAAAGATAAATGATTATTGAAATTTAGGTGTTCTGTCACCTTTTAATCTTTTACTTACACTCCTACTATTTTTGAGATACCAACGCCATTTTATATTTTTTGCCTTTGATATGCCAATTCTCGTAGTTTGAATAAGATCTTTTTCTTCTAGAATGGAGTCTCGTGGAGAAATCCATAAAGATTTGTTATTAAGAACTTCAAGTGAGTTAAATGAAATGTCTACACTGAATGTTTTAGTTACGAGACCAGGTCCAGAAGCTAATCTTTCATTCTTATTAGATATAAAAACTGATCTTATCAAGACACCACTCGCAAAATTTTCTTTATCAGTAACTATGTTTAAACAATAATGAATGCCATAAGATTTATAAATATAAAATGTGCCAGGTTTGCCAAATAATGATTTGTTTGACTCAGTCATTTTGCGGTAGCCATGACAGGCCTCTTCTTCCTGTGAATAAGCTTCAGTTTCAACAATTACCCCTTGAATTTGATCTTTCTCGTTATTTTTTTTTGTGAGGTGACAGCCTATTAAATCAGGAGCAACAAGTTTAGAGTGCCGATAAAAAAAATTTTTTGGAAATAATTCTTCTTCTATTGTTCAATATCTATCTAATAACATATTAAGCTGAGAAAAATAATTAAGGCTATTAATTGATATTGATATTCAAAAAGATGTGATTATTATTTAAAATATTTGAAATTCAAAGGATATGTAAATAAGTTGTTCTTAATAAACTATTATTTATTAAGAAAGATATTAAAAGTATGACAAAAATAAATAAAGAGGAAGTAAAAAAAGTTGCTCATCTAGCGAGATTAGAACTTAACGAGAGTGAAATTAATAATCATGTAGAACAATTAGAAAAGATATTGGATTACATAAGACAACTTGAAAAAATTGATACAGATGATGTCCCCTGTACAACGAGAGCTATAGAGGTTGTAAATGTATTAAGAAAAGACGAAAAGAAAAATTATGATTGCAATGAAGAACTTTTAGAATTGGGTCCATCGAGAGAAGATAAATATTTTAAAGTCCCAAAAATTATTAATGAATGATTAAGTTAGTTGCTTCCAATAAATGTTTTGTTGACTATCTTCAATAAAAATTTTTTTATTTTAAAGCCTGGATATAGATTTATGATTTTTCTTATTTTCCCCCTCCTTTTGCTATGACTCCTTACACCTATTAATAAATCATACATAAAATTAAAAATGTCTTCTTTACTTTCAAATATCCCAACTCTTTGAGGGGACCCTTTTTTATCCAATAAAGGCTTAGTTTTTTCATAAGCTATTTTGTATTCAAACCAAGGAATCGAAGGCCAAAGATGATGAATGAGATGGTAATTTTGTCCCATTATTAACACATTCATAAATTTGCTTGGATAAACTCGAGAATTTATCCATTTATTTCTTGATCGAAATGGCCTATGGGGTAAATAATCAAAAAATATTCCTAAAGTGACCCCTACCATTAATGCTGGGCCGAACCATAAATTATAAATTAAATTCATAAAGTCAAATTTCAAACCTGCCAAGATAATTGTTATGAATATGGATCTTTCTATTCCCCATTGTAGTAATTCATATTTTCGCCAAAGTTTTCTTTGAAAGAAAAAAACCTCATGATAAAAAAATCTTGGAGCAATTAGCCAAATTGGACCAAAAGTACTAACAATATGATCTGGATCATTTTTGGGGTGATTTACGTGAATATGATGTTGTAAATGAACTCTCGTAAAAACTGGGAAGCTAAACCCTAATAAAATAGCTGAGCCATGGCCCATTGCTTGATTTATCCAAGGTACTGGATGAGCAGCTTTATGACAGGCATCATGAATTACAGTACCTTCAATATGTAAAGCTAAAAACGCAGTGGCTACTAGTAAAGGTAAAGGCCAAACACCTCTATACCATTGCCATATGCTAAGAAAAGCAAGAAAATAACCGCCAAAAAATAATCCTAATGTTGGATTCCAAAAACTTGGCGGATCTACGTAATTTTTAATCTCTTTTTGCCAATTAAATGTTTTTGAAGAATTAGTATTTTTACTGGTTAAATTTGAAATCATTTCTTTTATTCTTTAAATAATATAACTAATATTTTAAGGTGATTGCATGCTCAAACATAAAAAATTTCTTTTAAGAGATTTTTAATTTAATTTTAATGTGTCAAATTAATCATCTTAAGAAAAAAAATTTTTAAAATAAACCTCTTTCAATTATTATTTTATTTGAGCGGTCGTGGCGGAATTGGTAGACGCGCGAGTTTTAGGTACTCGTATCTTCGGGTGTGGGAGTTCAAGTCTCCCCGACCGCACTTAAGGAAATTCTGATAGATAGTTTGCTTATCTATATCAATTCTTATAATTTAACTAAGTACTTAATTTAATGAATAGTCTGATATTTTATTTGGGGATTTTTTATATTTTAGTTGGTACTATTTTTTTAATTGTACCAATAATTTATCTTGAGCTCGGTAAACCAAAAGACTTAATAAGAGCTTTTTTAAATTTATTAATAGGTTTTATATTAATAATTAAAAATAAAACATTAGATGAATCATTTCTTGTAATTTCCCTTTTTTTAACAGTACTTGTTATTTTTTATCTAGTAGAGCTTTTTTTATCTAGATGGTACCAATTGACAGATATCGAAATGAAAAAATTAACTACCTTTTTGGAGTTTAAAAAAAACTTATCGAAAATATTAGAGTCTATTAATTTGGTATTTGGCGATTTAACGAAACCTTTAAATTTTTTTAATTTTGGTAGCAATAATGAAAATACAACCCAAAAAAAGTGGGTAAGAAATGATAAAAATGATAATATAAAAGTCTGAAATCAAATATATTGATTATTTTAAAAAATCCCAAAAAAACTACAGGTCAATTAAGAAAGAATATAATGAATTAAATTTATTTAAATAATTCTTTTGATCACCAATATTCCTTATATCGTCGTATGAAATCTCAAAATAGTAAAGAACAAAAATCAGACTTTTCTTATAAAGAAACTTTAAATTTACTAAAAACTGACTTCTCAATGCGTGCTAACTCAGTTGAAAGAGAACCTGAGATTCAGAATTTTTGGGCTAACAATGATATTGATTTCCAATTAGGTTCAAGTAATTCAGGCGAAATATTTACATTGCATGATGGCCCTCCTTATGCAAATGGAGCGCTTCATATGGGTCATGCCCTTAATAAAGTTTTAAAAGACATAATAAATAAGTACAAAACATTAAGAGGATTTAGGGTACATTTCGTACCTGGCTGGGACTGTCATGGATTACCTATTGAATTAAAAGTTCTTCAGAATTTAAAATCTGATGAAAGAAAGAATCTTGACACTCTAAATTTAAGAAAAAAAGCAACAGATTATGCCCATATCCAAATTAATAATCAAAAGGAGGGTTTTAAAAGGTGGGGCATATGGGGAGATTGGAATAACCCTTACTTAACTCTGAAGAAAAGTTATGAATCTGCTCAGATTGGAGTATTTGGGAAAATGTTTTTAAATGGCTACATATATCGAGGTCTTAAACCTGTTCATTGGAGTCCAAGTTCAAGGACTGCACTTGCAGAAGCAGAATTAGAATACCCTGATGAACATTATTCAAAAAGTATTTATGTTTCATTAAAAATCACTAAAATACCTGAGGAAATTCTATTAAATTTCGTCCAAGAAAATCTTAATATCAAAAAAGATTTTTTTCAAAATAATTCTTTCATAACTATTTGGACCACTACCCCTTGGACCATACCTGCAAATGAAGCAGTTGCAGTAAACCCAAAAATAAAGTACGTTTTTGCTATTGATGAAGAGAAACGAATTTACCTTTTTGCGAAGGATTTATCTTCTGAAATAAGTAAGAAATTTAATAGAGATTTCAAAGTGCTTTTAGAGATTAAAGGCTCTAAATTAGAAAATATTGAATATCAACATCCCTCTAAGAATAAAAATTGCAGAATTGTAATTGGAGGAGATTATATTACTACTGAATCAGGGACTGGAATAGTTCATACTGCTCCTGGTCATGGGATAGATGATTTTAACGTAGGTCAAAAATATGATTTACCAATAACATGTGTTGTTGATGAAAAAGGCAACCTAAATGAATATTCTGGTCAATTCAAAGGATCAAATGTCCTGAAAGATGCAAATGATTTAATTATTGAACATTTAAAAGCAAATAATTTGCTCCTATTACAAGAAAATTACAAGCATAGATATCCTTATGATTGGAGAACCAAAAAACCAACTATTTTTAGGGCAACAGAACAATGGTTTGCATCTGTAAATGGCTTTAGATCATCTGCATTAAAGGCAATCGAAGATGTTGAATGGATGCCAGATACCGGAAAGAAAAGAATTTATTCTATGGTTGTTGGAAGAGGAGATTGGTGTATTTCTAGACAAAGGTCGTGGGGAGTCCCTATTCCAGTTTTTTATAAAAAAAATGGTAATGAAATTCTCCTTAACAAAGAGATAATTAATCATATTCAAGAACTTTTTAGTGAACATGGAGCAGATATTTGGTGGGATTGGGATGTTAAGAATCTTTTGCCAGAAAATTATGCAAAAGAATCGGATCTATGGAAAAAAGGAACAGATACAATGGATGTTTGGTTCGATTCAGGATCTAGCTGGGCCGCAGTATGTGAACTAAGAAGTGAATTAAAGTATCCAGCAGATCTTTATTTAGAGGGCTCAGATCAACATCGAGGATGGTTTCAGTCATCATTGCTAACTTCTGTTGCAGTCAATAATAAACCTCCATATAAGAAAGTTTTAACTCATGGTTTTGCACTTGATGAAAACGGAAGAAAAATGAGTAAATCTTTAGGAAATGTTGTTGATCCAAATATGATTATTAATGGAGGTAATAATAAAAAAATTGACCCTGCTTATGGTGCTGATGTTTTAAGGCTATGGGTAAGCTCTGTAGATTATTCAGTTGATGTTCCAATTGGTTCAAATATACTCAAGCAACTTTCAGACGTTTACAGAAAAGTTCGTAATACTGCAAGATATCTTCTAGGTAATATTCATGATTATGATCCTAATATTGATAGTTTTGAAATTGATCAATTGCCTCTCTTAGATCAATGGATGTTAGGCAGATTAGTTGAGGTTTCAGATCAAATATCAAATGCTTATGAAAATTATGAATTTTCAAAATTTTTCCAAATCTTGCAAAGTTTTTGCGTTGTAGATCTATCAAATTTTTATTTGGATATTGCGAAGGATAGGTTATATGTAAGTTCTAAATCACAATTTAGGAGAAGATCATGTCAGTTCGTCATGTCAAAAGTTGTTGAAAATTTGGCCGTACTTATTTCTCCAGTGCTTTGTCATATGGCTGAAGATATTTGGCAAAATATACCATATTCAACTAAAGAAAAATCAGTCTTTCAAAGAGGATGGCCAATATTTTCTCAGTCATGGAAAAATCAAATACTTAATGAGCACATTGCAAATTTAAGAAATTTACGAGTTGAAATTAACAAGGCTATAGAAGGATGTAGGAACAAACAAATAATTGGAGCAGCTTTGGAAACTGAAGTTAATTATTTACCTCAAGATAAAGTTTTAAAAGATTCACTTACTTGGTTAAAAAAATTTGGCCATCAAGATGTAGATTTATTTAGAGATTGGCTTATAGTATCAAATTTCCAAGTGGTATCCGATTTGGTGGAGAATTCTCTTATTATTGATAACAATGCACTTGGTAAGATCCAAATAATAAAGGCTCAAGGTCAAAAATGTGATAGATGTTGGCATTATCAAAAAGAAACTTTTAATGGAATCCAAAATACAAAATTATGCAAAAGATGTTCAAATATTATTAATCTTGAATTTACTTAAATCCAATTTTTTTGATGCAAAAAGAAAACTGAGTTTTGATTTTCTCTTATAAAGTTTTCTTTGTCTGTCGTTAAGGGTGCCTCATAAAGTTTAAAGTTTGTAAGTATATATTTAAATCCAATAACTTTTTTTTCTGAATCTATTTCAATTGGATGAGTAGTAGAACTACTGAAACCTTTGAAAATAATTATTTCTAAATGTTCTTTATGATTTTCTTGTAAAATCCAACCTTCAACTTTAAGTATCCTATTAGGTATCAAGGAGCTTATTTTTTCTAATTTAATTAATAAATCAATATCTGCCATTTTGGGAAAAGGAAGAGTTTCTTCCATTTTTAGGTAATTTAAATATTGACCATTGAATCAAGCCTAAAGTATAGATTAATAATGAAAATAATCCAAAAAATTTTGCTATCGGCTGAGTAAAGTTCGCTCCGAAGAAAAAATTAAATAGATTTTTAATCAGAATATATAAATTTGACGAAGGTTGAAGCCATATTTCACATTCAGCCATATTAATAGAAGAAAAGCAATTAATATTTAGCAAACTTTGTATTAAGAAATTGAGAGATATAAAAGTTAGAGACCATCTCCATACTTTTGTCGTAGTTGTGAGGGGGGAAGTAAGGCCATATTCTTTTAATTCGTCATTAATATCGTTCCAAAACCAAACTGAAATTGTCATTAATAGTGTTGAAATATTCGTTATGAGTAGTGCATAACTGTACTTACCTATTAAAAGTAAAAGGCTTATAAAAAATAGAAGGGATATTTTCCAATAAATTGATAGAAGTTGATTCACAGCTATATTTCTTTTTTTAATTGACCAAAAGAATAATGTAATAGGAATACCAATAAAGAAAATTATTGAAAGGTGAAAAGATAGCCAAATAGAAAGTTGATTAAAAACGTTCAAAACTTTTTCTTTTTAAATACATAATAATTAAACATCAAACTGGCACTTTTTAAATTACTATTGTCATAGTTATGAATATTATGCATCTTTATATTATTAGAAAGGAATAGATCAATAATTTTTATGAGACAGCATGTTAATCCCCTAAGTAGAAATTTCGCTGAAATTGAGAGAATTCCTTTTTTGATTGAAATGTTTGGCGATCCTAAATTGAAGCTTCATTTGGATATTGGTTGTGCTTCTGGTGAGTTTCTTTTTGATTTAGCTTTAGTTAATACCAGTTGGAATTATTTAGGAATTGAAATACGTGAGAAATTAGTTAAAACAGCCAAATTAAAAGTTATAGAAAGAGAAATCAAAAATTTATATTTTGTATTTGGCAACGCTCATAACATTTTGAATGATGTAAATAGTCAATTTATTTTTAAAAAAATTAAAAGTATCTCTTTTAACTTTCCTGATCCATGGTTCAAAAAGAGACATCATAAAAGGCGTGTAATTCAGCCAGAATTTATTAATACTCTCTCAAATTCATTGCAAAAAGGAGCTCTAATTTTTGTAAAAACTGATGTAAAAGATTTATTCGATTATATGGATTGGACTATATCAAGTAATTTTAATTTTAAAATAATAGATAAAAAAGATTTAAATTTTATTGGAAGTTTTAATCCAAATAAACTTAAAACAAATAGGGAGAAGTATGTGATTGATAACCAACTTAATATTTTTGAGAGGATTTATATAAAAATCTGATTCATAATTTATTGATTATTTTATTAATTTCTAAAGAAAGTTTATTTGTTATTTCGCTTGATAAAGAATGAACATCCTTCTCGTTTTTAGCCTCAACAAGAACTCGTATTACAGGTTCTGTACCGCTAGGTCTTATGTAAATTCTGCAATTATTTGAGTTGTTTGCCTGATAACTTTCTATAGTTTGATCAATCAAAGTTTTGGTTTTTGGATTTATTTTATTAATATTAAGATCTAAATTTATGTTGGTTAGTTTTTGAGGAAAAGGATCAAAACTACTTTTAAGCCAATCATTTAAAGAAATATTTTTTACTTTACAGTATTTAGCAATTTGAAGTGCAGTCAATATCCCATCTCCAGAAAAGTGATTAATTTTTGAAAGTATATGACCTGACTGCTCACCTCCTAAAAAAGCTTTTTTTTCCTTAATCGCATCATAAACATATTTATCTCCTACATCAGTTCTATATAAAGTCCCACCAATTTTGTTCCAAGCCTTTTCAAAACCTAAATTTGCCATTTGGGTTGAGATCAATAAATTATTTATAAGAATCTTTTCTTCCATAAGTTCTCGACCCCAGAGAAAAAGAATATGATCTCCATCCAAAACATTGCCTTGAGAATCTAGTCCAATTACTCTATCGGCATCACCATCGAAACTAAATCCCATATCTGCAGGATTTTCTTCTAAGGCTTTTTTTAATGGTTCGAGATTTGTGGACCCGCAGTTCATATTAATTTTTAAACCATTTTTTGAGTCATTGATGACTTTTACATCAGCTCCAAGATTCTGAAATATTTTTTTTGCACATGTTGTTGCTGATCCATAGCATGTGTCTAATATTATTTTCATACCGCTTAAATTTCCTCCGCCCATTGTATTGACTAGGCTTTGCATATAAATTTCCATAAGTTCATTATTTGTTTTTAAAGAAATATCTTTTGCGGGTACTGATTGATTTTGTTCTTCAACTAATTTTTGAATTATATATTCATAATTTTTACTAATCTTTTGACCATTATGATCAAAAATTTTTATTCCATTATATTCCGGAGGATTATGACTGGCAGATATCATTATCCCACTACTAAGTTTTTCTTTTTTGATTAAAAAAGGGATAGCTGGTGTGGGACATATTCCAATATTTATAAATTTTTTACCACTTGCATTTATACCTTTTGTTACTGCTTGGAGCAGAATGTCTCCACTAATCCTTGTATCTCTTCCAATTAGTATTGGATTATCATTTTCTAAATTTAATCCTAAAGCATAACCAACTTTAAATGCTAGAGAATAAGTTATCTCTTTATTAAATCTTCCTCTTATCCCATCAGTTCCAAAGATTGATTGCATAATTAGCCTTTGATAATCAAAGATATTTTGATAATTATTTATTTGCTATTTTATCAGTTGATTAAATGGTAACCGCCTTAAATTCTCTTTATTTGTTTAACTTACTTAAAATGTATTTAGTTAGTAAGTATTTATAATGCAATCTGAGAGTAGAGAGCCATTATTAAACACAAATTTAAAAGCAGTAATAGTAGTAATTCTTACTGTTGTTTTTATTTCTTTGGGATTGTTTAGAAATCTTTTTTTTGAATCAACTTACCTTCTTAAGAGTTTTGGTGAATTATCTGTTGATCCTGAAATAGCTTTTAAAAACAATAAGCCTACTTTTCTTGAGTTTTATGCTGAGTGGTGTGAAGTTTGTAAAGAAATGGCTCCAAAAGTTTCTACTTTAAAAAAAGAATTTGAAAACGATATTAATTTTGTTTTTTTAAATGTAGATAATCAAAAATGGGATAATTACATACGCAAATTCGAAGTAAATGGTATTCCTCAAGTCAATATTTTTGATGGAAAAGGTAATTTAATATCTACTTTTATTGGTAAACAAGACGAAGCAAGAATAAGAGAATCTCTAGCTTATTTAGAGGGAGACCCAAAATCTAATGAAGAAATCATTAATAATGAATTTTCAGCAATCAAACAAAATAAAAATAATGATGTTAATCCTCGTAGTCATGGATGATTTTACCAATCTAGGGATTCGGATACAATTGGAAAACTTTGTTTGAAAATAGATTTGCAATTTTGAGCAATAGACTTATGTTCCTCTTGAGTTCCATTACCTGATCTTAAATGTATGTAATGAATCCATGATCGACATGATCCAGACATATATATTCTTGTTGGAGTTGCTAATGGTAAAACAAATCTCGCGCACTCTTTGGCTACTCCTTCAGCAAGTAAATCTTCATATAGTTCTGAAGCAGCTTTAAAGTGTGAAGCAATTTTTGCGTTGAATCTTCTTTTTAAATCATCAGGAAGGTCAGGAATAGAATTCTGCCTATTTTTAAAATCTTGTCTTCTCAAATCTGGTAAAGGAATATTCCCTAATTGAGAACTATCTGCATATCTCTGTGAAAATTCTTGGAAAGTAAATGATCTATGTCTTAATATTTGAGCTGCTATCCCTCTATTAGTCTCTATTTGTAAAGTCATAAATGACTGCTCAAATACACTCCAATGTTCATTTTTAATGCAATAACTCAACAATTTTGAATAATTTTCATTTTGCTGATTGTTTGGATTACTCACTCTTGCAATGTACGCCATTGTTTTCTCGGCATCAGGAGTTAGTGAAATCAGTTCAACTTTACTCATTTTAAATCTTTGCTAAAGTAACCTTCTCTGGTTGATTTTGATATTTACCTCTTCTATCCTCATATGTTGTTGAACAAGGATCACCTTCAAAAAAGAGTAATTGACAGATACCTTCGTTTGCATAGATTCTGCAATCTGCACCTGAACTATTACTAAACTCTAAAGTGAGGTGACCCTCCCATCCTGCTTCCGCAGGTGTTGTATTAACTATGATTCCTAGACGGGCGTAAGTACTCTTTCCAATGCAAATCACAGTTATATTTTTTGGTACTTTCATTTTTTCTAAAGCCACCCCTAAGCCATAAGAGTGTGCGGGAAGAATAAAAAAATCTCCATCATCATCATGGTGAAGAACAGTTTTTTCTAAATTATCAGGATTAAACTTTTTGGGATTCATCACAGTACCCGGGATATGTCTAAATATCAGGAATTCGTTGGATGACAATCTTAAATCATATCCATAAGAGGAACATCCGTAACTCAAAACTGGCTTTTGTTGATTATCAGGTTCAAGATGCCTTACCAAATTTGATTCGAAGGGATTTATCATTCCCTCAGATGCTTTTTGATTTATCCAGAGATCATTTTTAAGCATTATCTTATGAGC
Source organism: Prochlorococcus sp. AG-347-M18 (assembly GCA_003281165.1). Taxonomy (GTDB): domain Bacteria; phylum Cyanobacteriota; class Cyanobacteriia; order PCC-6307; family Cyanobiaceae; genus Prochlorococcus_A. The sequence goes on along the minus strand of QCCT01000001.1, from coordinate 64,787 downwards.
GAAGTTCGGTAATTTGGTTGGCCATTAATAATAAATCTTTAGGAATATCTGTACCAGTAAGGATTACATCTCCCGAGATAAATCGGTTTTCAAGTGTTGAAATCAAATCATCCTTATCGATAATTTTCATCTCAATAGCAAGAAAAATTTCATCTAATATAATTTGATCTTTTTCGCCTGAAATTAATTCTTTTTTGCATAAATTCCATAATTCATATATAGATTCATGAATAGTTTTTTTTAAATTTTGATTTTTTTCAATTTCTTCAGAATGATAATGATCATAGGAATGTGCTGGTCTTACCCAAGTTAAATTATCGCAAAGCTTCACTTTATTATCAATTCCTTGTTTAACCCCTCCTTTCATAAATTGAACTAAAAGTACTTTCCTGCCCAGAGCAGCATTTCTTAGAGAGTCTCTTATGATTGAAGAATAACTTCCTCTATAAGAGGATTGATAAATTTGGATTTGACCGTTTTGAGATAATCTTTTTAAATTTATTTTGTTGGCAGAACTTATATTTACTACGTTAGGGTTAAGTTTTGAATAGCTATTAGATGAACTAATTACCATTATTCTAGATAATTCTCTATATGCAGTATAATTTGATTTTATTTACGCTGCATATAGTGTAATTTTACTTAAAAAAAGCTTCGATAAGGTTGAAATTAGTCAATAGAGCTACGTAGATAGACGAAGAGAATTGAAAATTGTTACTGTTGATACAAGAAATTTTATGGTGTCTTCTTAAATTTTTTAATAGTCAATGTATTTATGATACCTTCATCTCGAGGATTCAGCCGCTTTAATTCGCAACAATCCGGACAAAGTAAAATTAATTCTGTTGGAGAACGTTTTCCAATCAATAGAACTTTAATGGAAGTAATTAAGGGTCTAGAGGGTGCAAGCACAGAAATGGTTGAGAGATCTAAAACAATATTTTTCCCTGGAGATCCTGCAGAGAGGGTTTATCTGATAAGGAGAGGAGCGGTAAGATTGTCAAGAGTTTATGAGTCTGGTGAAGAGATAACTGTTGCTTTATTAAGAGAAAATAGTCTCTTTGGTGTTTTATCTCTTTTAACAGGTCATAGATCTGATCGTTTTTATCATGCGATAGCATTCACAAGAGTTGAAATGATAACAGCACCCGCGAATTCTGTTTTAAGAGCAATAGAGGAAGATGCATCAGTAGGACTATTATTATTGCAGGGCCTTTCAAGTAGAATCTTACAAACAGAAACAATGATAGAAACTCTTACTCATAGAGATATGTCTTCTCGTTTAGTAAGCTTTTTAATGGTACTTTGTAGAGACTTTGGAGTAGCAAGTGAAAAAGGTATTACAATAGACTTGAGACTTTCGCATCAAGCTATTGCTGAAGCTATTGGTTCAACAAGAGTCACTATTACAAGATTATTGGGTGATTTAAAAGATTCTGGCCTGCTGAATATTGAAAGAAAAAAGATTACAGTATTTGACCCAATAGCTCTTGCAAAAAGATTTAATTGATTCATCATTAATTATGATGTTGTGAGTGCATAAAATAGTGTGGCCTGGATTTTAATTATTTTCTTAATATTACTCGGAGGATTAATTGCACCATTTGGAGACCTGCTCGGCTCAAAGATTGGTAAAGCAAGATTTAGTATCTTGAAGTTAAGACCAAAGAAAACAGCGACGATTGTAACGATAATAACTGGAGGTTTTATAAGTGCGATATCTATAGGGCTATTGATTTTAGTTAGTGAAGAATTTAGGCAAAGACTGTTTGTTGATATTCCTTTTTTGCAAAAAACTTTGGATGAGAGTAAAAAGGCTCTTCTTCCTCTACAAGAAGAAAGGAAAAAGCTTGAAGATAAGATAAATAATAAAGAAAAGGAATTAAATAAGTTAAAAAGCGATGTAAAAGAATTTAGAAGAGGAAATGTAGTTATTAAAAGAGGACAAACTTTATTTATTGGGCAAGTTATTTCTAATCCCAATATAAAATTAGATCTAGGAAAGCTCTACAATAGTGCTGATAGATATGTCAAGAAAATTGTTATTCCTACTAAAAAAGAGACAAAAAATATCCTTTTGTGGAGATCTAGTGATATTTCTGAAATTGAAAGAGTCACGGCAAAAGGCGGGAATTGGATCATATTAATTAAATCAGCCACAAATGTTTTGAAAGGGGATAATTTTGTTTTTGTATATCCAGAAATGATGCAAAATAAAATTATTGTGAGAAGAGGAGAAGTTATAACTAGCGAAATTCTTGAAAAAAAAGATCTAGAGTTTGAAAATATCAATTCAAAAATTAACTCTTTGTTGAAAAAAACTAGAGACAAAATCAAATCAAGAGGATCTGTTGTCAACGAAATTACTACAAAAGGGGACTTTATAAAAAAAATTAGAGATTCTATAGAGGCAAATCTAAAGAATAAATATCTAATAGAGGTTGTATCTTTAAAAGATAGTAAAACTGCAGAGTCAATAATAGTTGAGTTAAATGTTACCCAACTATAATTTGTATGATTAAATTGATATCTATTGATCCTGGTAAATGTAAGTGTGGTTTAGTATTGGCTGATTTAAATCAAAAAAGAGTGGATCAAGCAGTAGTTCTAAATACTGCACTTCTTCCACACTATTTAAAAACTTTAAATAGTGTTGAAAATATATCAAAAGTCATAATAGGTAATGGGACAACCAGTAGTGAAAACATAGAAAAACTTAAGTTTCTGAAGAAAGAATTAATAGTTGTTGAAGAGAAAAATACTACTTTCAGAGCTAAAAAGAGATATTTTGAATTGTTTCCCATAAGGGGTTTAAGAAATTTACTCCCAAAAGAAATTTTTATTATGAATAAAAACCTGGATGCCGTTTCAGCCTTAATAATTCTAGAAGATTTTTATAATGATAAATTTACTTTGTCTGAAGATATCGAAATTAAAACTTGGCTGAAATAGTGAACTTATATTCGTTACCTGCTTCAAGTTCATAATCTTTTTTCAATAAAAACCTTAATAAGGCATTCTCAATTAATGCTCTTCCCAATGGAGGTTGCACTAATAATAAACCTTCATTGAATGACCATGTAAAAGTCCACTTAAATTGACTTGCTTCCACAACTCCCTTAATTTGTCTTTTTGAGAAGGAATATTCTTTAACACTTAAATTGGCTATTGTTTCTGGTTTTGACCGCATTTTTTAAATTTGGTCTTTATCAAAAGAGTTTAAGTCATTTACTATATATTCTTGTTTTTTTGTATTTAATTGTTCTAGGGATTCTATTACCCTGATATAAACTTTATCCAATACTGATTTTTCTTCGGTAGAAATATTGCCTAGTACATGAGAAATAGTATTGTAATTATCTCTTCCTTTAATTGATGGTGGAGACCCAATACCAATTCTTATTCTATTAAAATTTTCTGTCTGCAATTTTTCAATGATGCTTTTGAGGCCATTGTGGCCGCCTGAGCTCCCTTTTTTTCTAAATCTTATTTTTCCCAAGGGGAGATCTTTATCATCGACTATTATAAAAATTTGATCTAAATTAATTTTGTACCAATCTATTATTGCTCTCACAGCATCACCACTATTATTCATGAATGTATTTGGTAAAAATAATCTGTAAGTGGATTCATTTATTTTGAATTCTGAGCATGAACTTTTAAGTTTTTCCTTTAATGAGAAATTCGAATTATATTTTTTTGATAGATTTTCAAGTAGCAAAAAACCAATATTGTGCCTACTTTTAGCGTATTTTTTGCCTGGATTACCTAATCCAATTAGATATATTTCGTTCATGATTTATATTTAAATCTCTTTTAATGGAGAAATATCAATATATGAATAAACCCTAACTAATTAAATTAAACAAAATCCAAAAAATCTAATAAGAAATTCTTAGCAAAATTGTATGTCTTTTTGAGGGATAAAGAAAATTAATTTCCGTTCCAATCAACTGAAAAACCCTGTAATAGTAATGATTGGTTATAAATTTGTAGAAGAATCACTAGAAAAACAAGAAGTAGTAAACCGATGACTGTCATCACAGGAACTGCTCCCCAACCAGGTACAACTTTTCCTTGTCCTGAATTACCAATCGCTTTTAAAAGACTCCCTAAGGCTGTTTTTTGACCCATGTTGATTCACTAAATCGAATATTATTTCGCTATTGTATAAGAACTTATACATAAATTGTTTACAAACTTAGCAAAATTGATGCAAACTTTATCATCTGCTCCAGATCCTGCAGTTTCTATAGCAGTAACAATTCTGGTAATACTACTAGCTTTAACCGGTTTTGGTCTTTGGACTGCATTTGGACCCAAGGCTGCAAAACTTACAGATCCTTGGGATGATCATGATGATTGATCGCTTTAAAGTATTTCAAAATTTTCCAAAAATACAAAAAGTAAACCTTTTACCATAATTTAAATATAAATTTAATAGGATATAAATCTGTTAGCTTACGCTTTTCCATGCTTGCCTTAAAAATTTCTGTATACACCATCGTTTTTTTCTTTGTTGGTATCTTCCTTTTTGGATTCTTAGCAAGTGATCCAACAAGAACACCAAATAGAAAAGACCTAGAGAGTCCTCAAGATTAACCCTTTAATTTAATTCATTGACTTTTATTGCAGGAATATCAAACAAGGTAATATTTATTTTTCTTATTTTTATTAATCTGATACAGCCATCAAGATCTGCTGACTTAGGGGAAATACTTAATGGTGAAAATATTGTAGAAATAAATTTAAGTAATTTAAAGGCTCAAAATATATATAATTCTTTATTGGTTATTAATAGTAAAAAGAAAAACGAGATTGTAATCCAATCCGATAAACAATCTGAAGTTAATGATGTTATTTATGCAGAAGGCAATGTATCTTTGACATACAAAGGAAAATACCTACTAGCTGATAACTTAACTTACGATAAGTTAAATAAAGAAATTAGCGCTAAAGGAAATGTTTTATTAATATTTGGGGATCAATTTTTTAAAGTTTCAGAATTAGAGTATAGCTTTATTAGTGATCAAGGTTTTTTAATAGATGTTCAGGGAACTATTAGTACTAATACCTTGATGGATGACTTGTCCTCGAATTTCAGTGTCTCTGATTCAAATAAAATAGAAAGTTTACTTAAATTAGAAAAAGAAGAAGCCTTACATACTCCTGGTAAGATTAATAATTGGATTTTTTATACTGAAAGAATTAGTATTGATGGAAATAAATGGAAGAGTAATAAAGCAATATTTTCTAATGATATTCTTCAATCTAAACAGGTAAAAATAGAGATTAATTCATTGGAAGCTTACCCTCTGAATGAAGAATTAAGATTTAAATCATCCTTGAATTATTTAATTTTAGATGATAACGTTTCAATCCCATTTTGGTTTGGCAATAGAACGCTTACAAAATCAGGACAAAATCTAAATTCAAGAAGTAGTTGGACAATAGGTTATGACAACTTAGATAAAGATGGTTGGTTTATTGGCAAAAAATTAAATTCCATAAATTTATCTGATGATTTTTTTATTAATTTAGAACCACAATTTTTAATTCAACGTTCATTTAATGGAAAGACTAATAGTTTTGTAAAGAAAGGAGATTTAATAACTGGAGAAAAAGTAGAAAGAGATGCTCAATCTGCTGATTTTTTTGGGTTGAAATCAGAAATAAAAGGAAAAGTTAATAATTGGGATTTGGAAATGGCGAATCAAATAAACTCCTTTGATACTAATAAATTTTCTGATGTGCTTAGATCTAAATCTATTTTGAACAAAGAAATTAATTTACTGAATGCTAAATGGGATAAAAGTTTTTACGGAGTTTATAGAGATAGAGTATGGAATGGTTCATTGGGTGAAGCCGAAATTTACACAGGATATGGTTCAAAGTTAGAAAAAAAACATACTTGGGAAACAAATGGCATTAATAAAAGCGAAGTTTTATCTTTAGGTGTGGCATATTTAAAAGCAGAGGCTTTAAGTAGTAAAAACTTAGTTGATAGTCTTAAAGGTAATTTGTTTTATTCCTTAGATCAAAATATTCCATTAAGTATTGATAAACCTGAAAATAAAATTATTGATAATTCCTATGAGTATATTTATGAGCCAATTACAAAAGGAGTAAGTCTTAATACGAGAATAGCAGGTATGTACTCTCTTTATGATAATGGAAAGCATCAAGAATATATTGGTTTCGGTTTTGGTCCAGAATTAATTTTAGGTAATTACAAAACAAAAACTTTTGACTATACACGAATTAGTATTTTCCCTTTTTATAAAGTTCAAAACGGAGAAAGCATATTTAAGTTTGATCAAATTTCTGACAAATTTACTTTAGATATTGATTTGGACCAACAACTTTTTGGCCCAATTATGCTTAAAAGCAATGGAACATTAAACCTAGATAGTGATTCTAATGATTATGGGAAATTCATAAATTCTAAAATCTCTTTAAATTGGAAAAAAAGATCCTATGAATTTGGCATTTTTTATCAACCTCATAATCAATCAGGAGGTATTTCTTTTAGTCTTTATGGATTTAAATAGCCATAGCTAATTAGTATTAAATTTTATATAAGGTAATTGTTTAAATTTATTTTCTATTAAATTTTCATTTTCAAGTAATGTTGAAGTAGCATCCCATTCTCCTGATAAAAACATTTTTCTTGAGCTTTCCTTAATTTCAAGATTGAAATTTAAATTTTTTGATTTTGCTGAAGATTTTTTCAGATCAATTTCTAAAAATAAAAATTTATTTTCGCAATAGTTTTGTATTTCTTCTATTGATTTTTTAGTTAGCGTGAAACAAGGAATTCCTATCGCAATACAGTTACTATAAAAAATATCGGCGAAACTCTCTCCTATGATTGCTTTTATACCCCATCTCATAAGGGCTTGGGGGGCATGTTCTCTGCTGGAACCACATCCAAAATTGCTATTAACAATTAGGATTGAGGCATTTTTGTTGTCCTCCAAATCGAAAGGATGCTTCCCCTTTAAAGTTTCTCTATCGTCTTCAAAAACAGATTCACCCAATGAATCAAAGTTAACACACTTTAAAAAACGCGCTGGAATTATTCGATCTGTATCAATGTCGTTACCAATCAATGCGATACATTGCCCGTTTATTTGTATGATTTTTCCAATTGGTGGGGTAAATTCGGATTTCATTAGTTGATAAATTCTCGAACGTCACTGACTTTTCCATTTATTGCAGCAGCAGCAACCATTGCTGGACTCATGAGTAATGTTCTTCCGCTGGGAGATCCCTGTCTTCCCTTGAAATTTCTATTACTAGAACTAGCACTTACTTGATTACCTATTAGCTTATCTGAATTCATTGCTAAACACATTGAGCAGCCTGGTTCTCTCCATTGAAATCCAGAATCCTTAAATATCTGATCAAGACCTTCTTGTTTTGCTTCATTGGCCACCTTCTCTGAACCAGGAACTACAAATGCTTTGACATTCTTAGATACTTTTTTGTCTTTTAATACTTTAGCTGCAACTCTTAAGTCACTGATTCTTCCATTTGTGCAACTACCTATGAAACAAACGTCTACAGGAGTATCTTTTATTGATTGTCCTGGATTGAAACTCATATATTCATAAGCCTCTTTTGCAACTAATTTATCATTTGGGGATAAGTCATCTAAAAGAGGAATTTGTTGATTAATACTTATACTTTGGCCCGGAGTAATCCCCCAGGTAACAGTTGGTTCTACTTTAGAAGCATCTAATTTAATGACATCATCATAAATTGAATTTTCATCACTTTTTAATGATTTCCACCATGTGAGCGCTTTTTCCCAATGCTGGTTTTTTGGTGCGCAAAATTTATTTTTAATGTAACTAAAGGTCTTTTCATCAGGGTTTATGTAGCCGCATCTTGCTCCTCCTTCAATAGACATATTACATATTGTCATTCTCTCTTCCATTGATAATGCATCAATCGCAGGCCCCGCGAACTCATATGCAAAACCTACCCCAGCCTTCACCCCGAGTTTATTGATAATATGAAGTACTAAATCCTTAGCATAAACCCCATTAGATAATTTATTTTCACACCAAATTTGCCTTACCTTTAATTTGTTCATGGCTATGGTTTGGGAAGCAAGAACATCTCTTACTTGGCTTGTACCTATACCAAAAGCAATTGATCCAAAAGCTCCATGAGTTGAAGTATGTGAATCTCCGCAAGCGATTGTCATTCCTGGCTGAGTTAGCCCTAATTCAGGGGCTACCACATGAACAATTCCTTGATTACCACTACCAATATTAAAAAATCTTATTTTATGTTCTAAGCAATTATTCTCAAGTGTTTCAATCATTTGTTCCGCAAGGTTATCTTTGAATGGCCTGCTCTGGTTGTCTGTTGGCACAATATGATCAACAGTAGCGACAGTTCTATCAGGGAATTTTACTTTTAAGTTTTTGTCTTTTAATGCGCCAAATGCTTGAGGACTTGTGACTTCATGGATAAGGTGAAGACCAATAAATATTTGATCAGATCCACCTCTAAGTCTTGAAACTTTATGTAAATCCCAAACTTTATCAAATAAGGTATCTTGACTCAATTTGCAAAAATAGTTACTTACTATTCGATAATAAGATTAATCTGAGGCTGTTCAAACAGACATTTACACTTAGTGTTTGAATTTCAAGTCTATTTCGGGTTGAATTAAATAGTTTTTTTATATTAGTTATATGATTATTCGGGCTTGAGATTGAAATATAGACAAGTCCAACAGGTTTATCTTCACTACCTCCATTAGGACCAGCTATTCCACTGATTGCTATTGCCCAATCTGCTCCTAATTTCTCTTTTACATTAATTGCCATGGCCTCACAAACTTCTTTTGAAACAGCTCCATATTTTGTAAGCTTTTCTTCAGGAATATTTAATAATGAACTTTTTAGTTCATTACTATAAGAAACAACACTACCTTGAAAAACTTGAGATGCGCCTGATATTGATGTAAGTGATGAAGATAGAAGTCCTCCTGTACAGGATTCAGCAAAAACAATAGTTTGTTTCCTCTTGGTTAATTCTTGTATTAAAACGCTAGGAAGAGTATCATTATCCTCTCCAAAAATAAACTTTGAAAACTCTTTTTTTAACTTTTCTTTTACAGGTTTAATAATATTTTTTGCCTCCACTTCATTCTTTGCTCTGGCTGTGATTCGGAGTTTAACCTCTCCTAAGTTTGCATATGGAGCAACAGTCGGGTTATTAAGATTTAATAGATCATTAATTTTTTCAGCAACGCTAGATTCTCCAATGCCTGAAAATTTAAGAGTATTTGAAAAAAAAGAATAACTATCTGAGAATTTAGTTTTAATGAAATCATATGCCGTCTCTTCCCACATAGTTTTCATTTCACTTGGTACTCCAGGGAATGTAAGAATAGTAAATCCTTTTATTGGTTCCCATATCATTCCTGGAGCAGTACCCCTAGGGTTGTTAATTATTTGAGCATTTTTGGGGAAGAAACATTGTTTCCTTAAAATAGAGGAATCATCCTGGAGCTTTGAGTTTGAAAGTTTTTGTTTGATTTCGTCCCATAAGTATGGTTTTTCATAAAGAGATACATTGAAAGACTTTGCTATTGCTTCAGTAGTTAAGTCATCTGGGGTGGGCCCCAAACCACCAGTTGTAATAAGAAGATTACTTCTTTTCGATATTTCTTGAATTACTTTCATAATTCGATTACAGTTATCGCCTACAGTTGATTGCCTAAAGTGATTTAAGCCTAATTGAGATAACTGTTCAGAAATCCATTGGGCATTTGTATTTATAATATTTCCTAAGAGTAGCTCTGTTCCAATAGAAAGAATTTCAACTCCCTTGGAGTTAGGACTCATTTAATTGATGCTTCAAGTTTGCCTTCATAAAGAGGAAAACGATTACATAAGGTTAATACTCTTTCTTTACATTGACTTTCAATCAGTGAATCGTCTGGGTTAAGTAATCTATCAGCAATAATTTCGCCAACTTCAGCAAAAGCATTCTCATTAAAGCCTCTAGTAGTTAAAGCAGCAGTTCCCAACCTTAGTCCGCTGGTTACAAAAGGTGATTCAGGGTCAAATGGAACTGTATTTTTATTTGCAGTGATGTTCACTTCACTTACAAGCAAGTCAGCAATTTTACCAGTCATATTGATACTTCTTAAATCGAGTAAAACAATATGGTTATCAGTGCCTCCACTCACGATATTGATACCTCTATTTATTAAAGTTGAAGCTAGAACTTTTGCATTTTTTATTACTTGTTGGGAATAATTAACAAAATCTGGCTGCAAGGCTTCTCCAAATGCAACTGCTTTGGCGGCAATTATATGTTCTAGAGGTCCACCCTGAGTTCCAGGGAAAACAGATTTATCAAATTTCTTTCCAAATTCTGCATCTTTACATAAGATAAGTCCCCCTCTAGGCCCTCTTAATGTTTTATGAGTTGTTGTTGTTACTACATCACAATAAGGTATTGGATTTGGGTGAAGTTTACTAGCAACAAGACCGGCAATATGAGCAATATCAGCCATCAAGAAAGCACCAACTTCATCAGCAATATTTCTGAATGATTCAAAATCGATTGTTCTTGGATAAGCAGAATATCCGCATATGATCAATTTTGGTTTTGCTTCAATTGCTATCTCTCTTATTTCATCAAAATTTAATTCACTAGTTTCTTTATTTACACCATAGTGAACTGCATTGAACCACTTACCACTCATATTTACTGGAGACCCATGAGTTAGGTGTCCACCATGAGATAAATCCATACCCATGATTGTGTCGCCAGGTTTAAGTAGACTTAGGAAAACAGCAGCATTTGCTTGTGCTCCACTGTGAGGTTGAACATTAGCCCAATTTGCATTAAATAATTTTTTCGCTCTCTGAATAGCTAATTCTTCGATTTCATCAACAAATTCGCACCCCCCGTAATATCTTTTTTGAGGTAATCCCTCGGCGTATTTATTTGTAAGGACAGAACCTTGAGCCTGCATAACGGCAATTGATGCGAAATTTTCGCTTGCGATTAACTCAAGATGAGTTTCCTGCCTATTTTTTTCAGAGTTGATAAAATTTGATATTACTGGATCACTTTCTTTAAGTTTTTGAAGGATATTCATTGAATTTGATAAGTAATACCCATAATATAGACGATATTTTTTAGAAAAATATAAAAAGAATATTTCAGAATTTTAAACGCGCCTGGAGAGATTCGAACTCCCGACACCCTGATCCGTAGTCAGGTGCTCTAATCCACTGAGCTACAGGCGCATAATTATGTAATATCTCTGTTTCAGGGTCTCTTAGTCAACTAGATTTCGGGTAAAATGTCTATTATTAACAATCTAATTATTAAGATGCCTATAAAGTGGTACGGAAATGGTGATTCAGAAGATCCTATTTATAAACATTTTTCTCGAATAGTAAATTTTGTTATTCACTGCATGATATTTACTGCGATTGTAAGTGGCACGTGGCTTTTAAAAGAGATTAAATATGAAATCAGCTTTTTTAATAATTTTGCAATTGTCTGGTCAGCTCTTTTGGCCTCCCATTTACTTTTCGTAATTATAAAAAAACCTAAAGATACTTCAAAACAATCAACTTAAATTAATTTTTATTTATGGACTCTCAGATAAGTATAAGTGATCTAGAAAATGTTATTTCCGAAAAGGTTTTTATAAAAATAGAAAAGTGGAATTTGTATCTTGGAGACGCTGGCCTAGCTAGGCAACTTGCTATTGAATGTATCAGCAATAAAGATCAAGGCCCATTGGAGGCTGCAAAATTAAGTCTGAAAGCAATAAATGTAAAAGTAGGTGATGGTGTTAATAGTATTCCACTGATTAATTTAATCACTAACTTACAAATTCTAGAATTAGAAGAGATTTTGGAAAGTTTTTTTTAAAAACTTAATCTCTTTTTTTGAAACTTTAAATTTATTTACTTTCAAGCATTTTGTAAGTAAAAAATAAATCACAAAAAAAGTTAGAGTTCCAAATATTAATAATAAAAATTCTGTGAGATTTGAATTGAAGTTATTCGTTGTTTGAAGAATAGTAAAACAAATTGTGCTGTCTATAAATGCTGCTAATGACATGAGGCTAATTTTCCTCAATAAATCCAAGTTAGGCAAATGTATATCTTCATTTCGCAGATTAAAAGAAAGCAAAATACAGACTATAAGGTTGACTATTACTGAAGATAAAATTATTCCCACAACTCCAAAATTATATGGAGAAAGATTCCCAAAATTCTTAATTGGGGCACCAATTAAAAACCAATCAAAAAAAATATTAAATATTATCCCTGCAAATGAAGACTTAAAAGGGAAGTTTGTTTTTTCTATTGAATAATAAGTTCTTACTAATAAATCTCTATAAAGATAAAATGGTATGCCAACTGCATAAGCAATTAATATATTTTTTACTTTTAAAGTTGCTGAATAATCAAAAGATCCTCTTTGAAAAACTAATTGTACTATTTGATTATTGAATGTTATGAAAAATCCGGTTAAAAAAATAGCTGTCAAAAAACAGTACTCTACCCCAGATATCAATTTTTTTTGGAGACCTCTTTTGTCTTTTTCACTTCTTAATTTAGAAAATTTTGGAAGTAATGGCAGAATCAAGGAGTTAGATAATATGCCTAAGGGGGCTTGTATAATAAAGTTTCCGTAAGCTAGTCCAGATGCTGCGCCTTGAAAACTTGAAGCGAAAAACATATCGATAAAAACATTAATTTGACTTAAACCTGATGAGATAGATGCTGGAATAATTAGTTTGAAAATTCTCCTCTCTTCATCTTTAAATAAATTGAAGGTTGACTCTAATCTCAAGAGACCAATTTTATTTATTTCCCAAATTTGAACAACAAACTGAATTAAAGTGCCTGTCAAAGTTGCAAATGCAAGTAATCCCGTATAAGTAAAGAAATTGGAAGATGTATTTTCTTGGTTGAAAATCCAACTAAATAAAATAAAAAAAATAATAGTTAAGCTTGTTATTGCAGGACTTATACTTGATAAAAAGAATTTTCTTTGGGAATTTAAGGCTCCAAAGCTTAAACCTATGAAGCCGGATAAAGGGATGCAAGGTGTAAGTATTTGTAATTGGTAAGTGGCAATAGATTTTGCTTCGTAACTTAAATTTGGGGCCAATAAATCAATAAATAAACTGGAATTCGAGTAAATCAATATGGCTAAAATTATTAATAATATTGAAAGTTTTATGCTTACTTGAGTTAAAACTATCCCTCCATTTTTTTTGTTAAGCGGAGTTAAAACTGCAACGATTGCGTTATGCAAGGGACCATTAATACCCCCAATGATTATTAGCAAAAAACCAGGAATTATATATGCATAATTAAACGCGTCGTAAGTTACACCAACCCCAAAAGCAGCAGCTATAAATATTTGTCTTATACATCCAGCTAATTTACTTAGACTAGTACCAAACGAAATTGAAAAAACATTATTTTTTAAAAATGAATGCATTAGGAATCGTCTAAATTTTTCAATAAGTTTAAGTTTCAATTATATTTGATTTCTAACTAACGACATATTTATGAATGATCGGTTAATTGATTTTGATCCATTAATTGAAGGGGTTTTAATTAAGAGGTATAAAAGGTTTCTTGCAGATATTGAATTAGAGAGTGGAGAGGTAGTAACTGCTCATTGTGCTAACACTGGCCCAATGAAAGGACTTTTGAGTGAGGGAGCAAAAGTAAGAATAAGTGTTTCCTCTTCTCTAAAAAGAAAATTACCTTTTACATGGGAACAGATATGTGTTTTTAATGCAAAAAATGAGGAGGTTTGGGTAGGTATTAATACTCTATTTGCAAATAAGTTAATCAAAAAGGTTATTGAGAAAAATCTGCTAATAGAAACAATAGGTGAAATAGAGACAATCAAATCTGAAGTTCCCTATGGAAAAGATAAAAAAAGCAGAATTGACTTTTTTTTAACCCCAAAATCTTCAAATCCTGATAAACGTAACATTTACATAGAGGTTAAAAATACGACTTGGATTAAAGAAAATGTAGCTCTATTCCCAGATACAGTAACGAAAAGAGGCCAAAAACACCTCATTGAATTAAAAGAATTAATTCCTGAAAGTAAAAGTGTTTTAGTACTTTGTATTACGAGAAAAGATGCTTGTTTTTTTGCACCTGGAGATGATGCAGATCCCTTATACGGCAATCTTTTTAGAGAATCTTTAACTGCAGGAATGATAACTATCCCATGTTCCTTCGAATTTCATAAAGACCACGTATCATGGAAAGGAATTAAACCTTTGAAAAAAATAAAATCTTGATAATTTGAAATTTGAAAAAAAAAAATTTTTAAATTTAACAGATATATTTTTAAGATGCAACTATAAAAATAGTAACAACGACTACTAGACACTAATAAGTTTTTTGAATAAATTTAAATTTGAAAGGAAACAGCACAAACTGTTTTTTTGCAGATCTAATTTTTTTTTATGACCACTGCTTTGCAAACGCCTCAAAGGCGCTCTAGGTCCAAATTACAAGATGCAAGTCTTGTTAATGGACCTATGCTCCTTTTGAGGAGTATTCGAGGATTTAGTTCAAACCGCTCTATGTTGTGGCTTGCAACTGTTCCTTTAGCTTTGTTTGGTTTAGGTATTTTTAATCTTTCAGCTCATGCAGCTGATTTACCTGAGTTGAATGCAGCTTTTCTTGCTAACAATTTATGGCTTTTGATCGCTACTATTTTGGTGATCTTCATGAACGCTGGTTTCGCTATGGTTGAGGCAGGTATGTGTCGTTCTAAGAACGCAGTAAACATCCTTGCTAAAAACCTATTCGTATTTGCTCTAGCTGTAACCTCTTATTGGTTTATCGGCTATTCATTAATGTACGGAGGTAGTGTAGCTGACGGATGGCTTTATTTTGGAGGCTTATTCTTTGATCCAACAGTCACCGCTGATATGGTTACTGATGCTGGATTAGTCCCAACTGTTGATTTCTTGTTCCAGTCTGCATTCGCAGGAACTGCAGCAACTATCGTTTCCGGTCTTGTTGCTGAAAGAGTTAAATTTGGAGAATTTGTTGTTTTTGCTGTTGTATTAACTGCATTTATATATCCAATTGCTGGTAGCTGGAAATGGAATGGAGGTTGGCTTGATTCTTTAGGTTTTGTTGACTTCGCTGGTTCTTCAATTGTTCACTCAGTTGGAGCATGGGCGGGTCTTGTAGGAGCTATGCTTCTTGGACCAAGAATTGGCAAATACTCTGATGGGAAACCACAAGCTATGCCAGGACACAATATGGCTATAGCTACTCTAGGTGCATTAGTCCTATGGATAGGTTGGTATGGATTTAACCCCGGTTCTCAACTTGCTATGGATCAATGGGTTCCATATGTTGCTGTAACAACTACTTTGGCAGCAGCAGCCGGAGCTATTGGTGCAACTATTGTTTCAACATTAACTTCTGGTAAGCCTGATCTTACAATGATAATTAACGGAATCCTTGCTGGTTTGGTTAGTATCACTGCTGGTTGTGGTGATATGACTCTTGCTGGAGCCTGGTTCGCAGGACTAGTGGGTGGAATAATCGTTGTATTTTCTGTTGCAGCACTTGATGCCGCTGAGATCGATGATCCTGTAGGTGCATTCTCTGTTCACGGAGTTTGTGGTGTATGGGGTACTGTTGTTATCGGTCTTTGGGGTACAGCTGTACAAGGTGATGGAGCAGGTATGGGATTGTTCAACGGCGGAGGTATTACCCTTCTTCTAGTTCAAGCTCTTGGTGCCGCAGCTTATGCTATTTGGACACTAGTTACTTGCTGGATTGCTTGGTCTGTAATTGGAGGATTATTCGGCGGAATCCGAGTATCTGAAGAGGAAGAGACTCAGGGCTTAGATATAGGAGAGCATGGAATGGAAGCATATCCAGACTTTGCATCTGCTAAATAATCTAACTAAAAATTAATTTAAGAAACCTGACTTATGTCAGGTTTCTTTTTTTTTACGAAAAATTATTTAAAACGTTGTAATATAAGAAAATGGATACTCAAGCTTTTAGACGATCCCTTCATCATTCTGATAGATATAATAGAAGGGGTTTCGATTCTCCAACAAAAAGAGCTCAAGCGTTAGAAGAAGCTTATCAAAGTGATTTGATAAGTTCTATTAGAGATAATAATTTTACTTACACTAAAGGCAGACTAAATATTAAGTTGGCTCAAGCTTTCGGTTTCTGTTGGGGAGTTGAACGAGCTGTTGCAATGGCTTATGAAACTAGAAGACATTACCCGAATGAGAACATTTGGATAACAAACGAAATAATTCATAATCCCTCGGTTAATGATCATTTAAGACAAATGAATGTAAAATTCATCTCAGCTAAAAATGGAATTAAAGATTTTTCTTTAGTTTCTAATGGGGATGTTGTGATACTCCCTGCTTTCGGAGCTACTGTACAAGAAATGAAACTCTTGCATGAGAAAGGTTGTCATATCATTGACACAACTTGTCCATGGGTTTCTAAGGTTTGGCATACAGTTGAAAAACATAAAAAACATGTTTTCACATCTATTATTCACGGAAAATTTAAACATGAAGAGACTCTCGCTACAAGTTCATTCGCGGGTAAATATTTAGTTGTACTAGATCTAGAAGAAGCAAACTATGTTTCTGAATATATTCTGGGGAGAGGTAATAGAAATGAGTTTATGAACAAATTTGCTAAAGCTTGTTCTAATGGATTTGATCCTGATAAAGATTTAGATAGAGTGGGAGTTGCAAATCAGACAACTATGCTTAAGAGCGAGACTGAGGAAATTGGAAAGGTTTTTGAAAGGACGATGTTAAAGAAATTTGGACCAGAAAACTTAAATAGTCACTTTTTAGCTTTTAATACTATTTGTGATGCAACAGAAGAAAGGCAAGATGCAATGTTCTCTTTGGTTGATGAAGACCTAGATATTTTAGTAGTTATTGGAGGCTTCAATTCTTCTAATACTACTCACCTACAAGAAATAGCAATTAATAAAAATATTTCTTCTTTTCACATTGATACGCCAGAGAGGATATCAGTAAAAGAAAACTCAATATTTCATAAACCATTAGGATCAGAATTACAACTTAAAAATAATTTTCTACCTAATGGAAAAATTAGTGTTGGAATTACCTCTGGGGCATCCACTCCTGATAAGGTTGTTGCAGATGTTATTGAAAAGTTAATTGATATTGCTTCCTGAATTTGTTATTCATTTATAAATTTGCTTAGTTTTTTTAATTTATTAGTCAGATAATTCCAAAAGATCTACTTTATTAACTAGAATAATGAAAAATTAATGAAGTATGGAAGACAAAGCACAAACTAATCAGGTTCAAACTGCAAGTATGAGTAGAACTAAAGCGCCCCAAAAAGTTGAAGTTGTAGTTGCTAATTCATCTTCAGGGTCAGAAGTAAATATCCTTGGTGAACTATCGATTTTTGTTTTAAGAATAGGTTTTTGTGCTTTGATGATTCATCATGGCCTAGAAAAACTTCAGGATCCCCAGGGTTTTGCAGAGTTTGTAGTTGGTAAGTATTTCCCATTTTTGCCTGGTGATCCTGTTATTTGGACTTTTGGAGCCGCAATTACTCAACTGGTTTGCCCAGTTGGATTGGCTTTAGGGATTTTTGCGAGGCTTTCTTCTCTTGGTCTGTTCTCCACAATGGCATTTGCAGTTTATTTTCATCTCCTTGATACTGGACTAGAAGGTTTTCCACTGGCAGTGGTTGAAGGTCATAATTATGCTTTCGAATTATCTTTTATATATGGTGCTATTTCTCTATATTTTCTATGCGCAGGTCCAGGCAGGCTATCTTTATTCAGAAAAACTAACAAGATTACATACTATCCAAAATCAACATAATTTAATGTAAAAAGTGCCTTTTTTGAGTAAATACCATAGAGATTCCTTTTAAATTACACATATCAATACTTTCTTGGTCTCTTAGACTTCCTCCAGGTTGAATAATAGCTTTTATTCCATATTCATTTGCTAATTCTACAGTATCTGCAAATGGGAAAAACCCATCGCTGGCCAAGACAGCATCAGAACTTAAACCTCCAGCTGCTTTTAAAGCAATTTTTGC
The DNA here is from genome assembly GCA_003281165.1 of Prochlorococcus sp. AG-347-M18. GTDB lineage: Bacteria > Cyanobacteriota > Cyanobacteriia > PCC-6307 > Cyanobiaceae > Prochlorococcus_A. The sequence continues at coordinate 46,650 of QCCT01000001.1, read as the reverse complement.
TGCTCCAACCCTATTCATTTGTCCAGCTCCAATGCCAATAGTTTTTTGGTCTTTTGCAATAACGATGGCATTAGATTTCACGTGTTTACAAATTTTCCATGCAAAATTTAGATCTAAGTTAATTTGATTACTAGGATTTTTATTAGTTACTGAAATCCAATTTCCAGTTTTTTCTTTACTATCGTCGGTATCTTGAACTAGTAATCCTCCCATTATTGATTTAGTGGAATTTTGATTCTTTTTTGGAAGTTGATCTTTTGAAAATTTTAAAATTCTTAAATTCTTTTTAACTTTTAAAATTTCTAGAGCTTCCTCATCAAAAGATGGAGCGACGACACACTCCAAGAAAATCTCTTTGAGATGAATTGCGGTCTCACTATCAACATTTGAATTAAAAGCAACTATTCCTCCAAATGCACTAACAGAGTCGCATTCCAAAGCATTCAAAAATGCTTTAGAGGCTGAATTACTTATAGATGCACCACAAGGATTATTATGTTTTAAAATAACAGAGGCAAACATATCAGTTGTAAGTTCATCTTTTTCTCTATAGCCAAATTCTAAAACTGTTGAAAGTGCCGACTCTAGATCTAATAGATTGTTATAACTTAATTCTTTTCCTTGTAATTGTTCTGCTGAGTTCCATCCAATGTTACTTAAACCATACCAGAAAGCTTTTTGATGTGGATTCTCCCCATATCTTAAGGTTTTGATTAGTGGATAAGATTCAATATATTTGGAAGATTGTAAATCTCTTTCTTTGCTTATCCAATTAGATATTGCAGTGTCGTAGTCTGCTGTATGTTGAAAAGCTTCAAGGGCTAATTTTGCTTTATATGAATCTTTCAACTCACCTTTTTTACTTTCTTCAAGAAAATTTTGATACTGACTAGGATCTACTAAAACGGAAACATCTTTATGATTTTTAGCTGCAGAACGAATCATAGATGGCCCTCCGATATCGATATTTTCAATAGCATCTTCCCATTTAGCTCCCTGATCTATAGTTTTTTTAAAAGGATATAAATTTACAACTACTAAGTCAATTAACTCAAGATTGTTAGCTTCTATATCTTTTTTATGTTCCTCATCAGTTCTCTTAGCTAATATTCCCCCGTGTATTTTTGGATGTAAAGTTTTAACTCTTCCTCCAAGAATTTCTGGAGAATTAGTAAAATCAGCAACTTTAATAACTGGAATTTGAGCCTCTAGAAGATGTTTGGCAGTTCCCCCACTTGATAGAATTTTATAATTAAATTGCTCTACTAATTCCTTACAAAATGAGATTATATTTTTTTTATCAGAGACACTTACTAAAGCTAATGGAGACATTATGGGAAAGTTTACTTACTTAAGAATATAAACATGAAATATGCTATCTATCATGAATTTGTCTCGATTAGCTCTCAAACTGCAACTCATAGAATTATTTTGATGCACGGTTGGGGAGCTGATTCAGATGACCTTTTAACATTTGGAAAGGAGATAACTGAAAAAATAAATCTTGATTTTGAGGTAATTTCTTTGAGGGCTCCTGGATTACATCCAAGTGGTCAGGGAAGACAGTGGTATGGACTATATCCACATGATTGGGATGGAGCTAAGGTTGAAGTAAATAAACTTTTAGTTACATTAAAAAAATTTGATACTGATCAGATTCCACTAAGAAAAACAATTTTGTTGGGGTTCTCTCAGGGGGCGGCAATGGCAATTGATGCGGGATTTAAGTTAAATTTTGGATTAATTGTTGCTTGTAGTGGGTATCCACACCCCAACTGGGGCCCAGGAGAAAATTTCTCGCCATTGATTATTAGTCATGGTTTATTTGATGACGTTGTGCCTATAGAAGCTTCTAGGACTATTTATGAAAAGGTAAAGAGTAAGTCTTCTAAGTTTTGTGAATTATTAGAATTCGATGGATTTCATCAAATTGATTCAAATTTAATTAATTTTATAAGTTCAAATATAAGTAATATTTTTTAAACAAAAGCATATTCATATTCTTCAATCTCTTCCCAATCATCTGCAGTAAGTTCTAAACCCTCAAATATTTTTTCTTCACCAATTCCTTCAACTACAACTTTTAGTGATGGAAATAGAAAATGATTTTCTTCAGCATATTGGGCGCTGAATAACCCTTTTTCACCCCAAAAAAATCTATCGGTGGTGTGTTCATTTCTTCTGACATTGAAAACTGAAGGCGCAGAGAGACCATTTTCAGCTATGAATCTTCTTGCTGCTGTAACTGGTTTATGTTTGCCAGTTTCGATATGATAAATAGGCACATGAGCCATTACTCTTTGGCCTGCCAATCTTCTTCTGCTGATTCTTTTTCTTTTTTTTGACATTGATTGGTACTCCTGAAATTATTAATGAGATTAGTCTTATTTATTTTTACTAATCTTATATGTGATTTTAAATTCACTTCAAATTACATAGAGGACCCATCAACCCCTGATGTAGCTTAAAATATGATTAGATATTCATATTTAAGGCTGGCTAAAGTCAGACCTCTTTATATATCTTAATACTTTTTTCATATTTTACAAGCCCTTTTTCAAGTTTTTCGAAAATTTCCAAAAATTTTATTAATTATGAATCTTTCAAAAAAATTTGAAGAATTAATCATAAAACAGTTAGAAAGTTTTGGCTGTTCAATGGGAGTGACTAATTTAGTAATGTATCTTGCTTCAGCTAAGCAAGGAACTAAAGCATCTTTTGAGATGATTGGTCAATGGCCACAAATTGATAGGATACTTACATCAGTAGAAGATGATCCTTCTCTAAAAGTTTCATCGCCTAATAGAAGATGGTACCCGCTTCAAGAAAACGATATTCTACTTGGTGTGCTTAGGGTTGAAACTGATTTGAAAGGGGGAAATTGGCCAGTATCTCTTGATTCTAGATTAAAAGCTCTTTCAATATCTTTAGCTAAATGCGTCTCTATCGAATTAGAACGTCAAAATAAAAATGAAGAAATCAATTATTTAAAAAATCAGGTCAATGTCATAATCCATCAATTAAGGAATCCATTGGCTGCTATTAGGACATATGCAAAATTACTAATAAAAAGACTTGGTTCAGATGATGACTCCATTGTGATAGTCGAACGCATGATAATAGAGCAAAAACAAATTAATCAATATATGGATTCTTTTGCGCAATTAAATTCAACTATTAAACTTCCTCTCGAAATTGGAGAGGAAAGATTATTGTTACCACCAAATTTAGATAATAAAAAGGTAATTACTGTTCAGAGTTTATTGAGGCCAATATTAGAAAGGGGTAAAGCTAATGCGAATTTAGAGAATAGAAATTGGACTGAACCTTCTCTTTGGCCAGATTGGAGTTTATCGCCATTAAAGGCAAAATATGCTGTAATTGCTGAAATTGTGGCCAATTTATTAGAAAATGCGTTCAAATATGCTCAAAAAGATGCTGAAATTGGACTCGCCATTACGAGTAATGGACTTTGTATATTTGATGATGGTAAAAAAATAACCAAGAATGAAAACGAAAAAATTTTTGAAAAAGGTTTTAGAGGATCTGCCGCTAAGAAGAAGGACGGCACTGGTGTTGGACTTTTTTTGGCGAGGAAATTAGCAAAACAAATTGGAGGAGAATTGAGATTGCTGGAAAATAACTCGATTGATAATACTGATAGCTTGAAAAATCTTAAGAAGAAAAATATTTTCTATTTAGAACTTCCTATAAAAGAATTGCATGCATAAACAACATTGTTGTTTCAACTAGTACAACACTTGCACCGCAGGCATCTCCATTGAAGCCTCCAATTTTATTCCCCAGTATGTTTGGGATAGAAAAGCTTAGAAAAATACCCATCAAAATAAGAATTAAAAATTTAATAAAAATTGCTTGAGATGTAATTGAAACTAATTGGTATGCAATGAAAATTAAAAGAAAAATAATGGATATCAGAGATTCTTTTTTAAATCCATTCCAAAACTTTTTGTGACTAATAGATTTTTTCTTATAACTAATATATTTAAACTTTTCAATAAAAAATAAATTTGAAAATCTACCCCAAAACAAGCATATAGGTAAAACAAAAATTATTAGGTTTTGAATTTTCAGAATGCAAGCAATTTGAATTAAAGTTATAAAAACTAAAGCTTGAACGCCAAAGGACCCAACTTTACTGTCTTTCATGGCTTTAAGACGCTTCTTTTTACCCGCAAAAATACCATCGAAAGTATCCATTAAACCATCAAGGTGTAATCCACCAGTAATTAAATATCCTGAAGCTAAACAAATTAATGTAGATGCATAAATTGACCAAGAGTTTGTTCTTAAAAAAAGAAAAATATAACTCTGTATTGTTCCAATAAAAAATCCTAAAAGGGGAGCAAATTGTGCAATATTTTTAAATTCGGGATTAATTAAAGGTATTTTTGGAAATGTCGTATAGAAAATCCAAGATCCTGCCAAATTTTTTATGAAATATTTTTTGATGAGATAAAAATAGATTCAGGATTAAATAATAGGGTAAATTAATGAAAAAGGAACAAAAAATTTTATAAATTATCGTGTTTAAATTTGAAATTACATCGAATTGCAGCAACACAGGGGCAAGAACTGGTATTTTTTATACACCTAATGGTCAGGTAAATACACCAAAATTTATGCCTGTGGGTACTTTGGCAACGGTTAAAGGAATTTCATCTAAACAGTTAACCTCTACAGGGTCAGAGATGATTCTCTCAAATACCTTTCATCTTCATTTACAACCTGGAGAAAAACTAGTTAAAGAATCTGGCGGAATACATAAGTTCATGAATTGGCATAAGCCAATTCTTACTGATTCAGGAGGATATCAAGTTTTTAGTTTGGCCAAATTAAATAAAATTTCTGATAAAGGTGTGGAATTTAAAAATCCAAGAGATGGTAGTCATATATTTTTATCACCTGAAAAAGTAATCCAGATACAAATGGATCTTGGATCGGATGTTGCGATGGCTTTTGATCATTGTCCTCCACATACAGCTAACGAAAATGATATTGAGGAATCTTTACAAAGAACTCATTCATGGTTGCAAAAATGTGTTGAGACTCATCAGAAATCCAATCAAGCATTATTCGGCATAGTTCAAGGAGGTAAGTATCCCAGATTGAGAGAATATAGTGCAAAATATACAAGTTCTTTTGATCTGCCTGGAATAGCAGTGGGAGGTGTAAGTGTTGGCGAGGCAGTCGAAGAAATACATAGTGTAATTAATTACGTCCCGAAATTCTTACCAATAAATAAACCAAGATATTTAATGGGAATTGGCTCTTTAAGAGAAATTTCTTTAGCTGTTGCTAATGGATTCGATATATTTGATTGTGTTTTGCCTACAAGACTAGGAAGACATGGCACTGCATTTTTCAATGATGAAAGATTGAATTTGCGAAATGCTCGATTTAAAAATGACTTTTCTCCGATTGACAAAACTTGTAAATGCGAGACCTGTAAATCCTATTCTCGAGCATATTTGCATCATTTAATTAGAAATGACGAAATATTAGGCCTAACCCTCATAAGTTTGCATAATATTGCTCACTTAATAAGATTTACTAATGCAATTTCTACTGCAATTAGAGATAATTGTTTTACAAATGATTTCGCTCCTTGGAAAACATCCTCTATTGCTCACCATACGTGGTAACGTCTTATCATAATTAATTAAATTATCAAAAAAGGTGCTCATTCTATTTAATACATTCGCTGAATTGCCCGAGGCTTACAAGGCCTTTGCTCCAACTGTTGATGTTCTTCCACTTATTCCTTTATTTTTCTTTTTATTGGTATTTGTTTGGCAAGCTGCCGTTGGATTTAAATAAAATTCTTTTAGTTTAGGTTGTTAGTATTAGAAAGGATTTTCGAGTAAAATCGCATCTCCAGAATTATCTACAGCACTTTCTATAAAATCAGCAATTTTTAAAGCTCTTGAGGCTTGCTCACCATCTACCTCTGGCTTTTCTTTGCCCTGAACGCATTTAAGAAAATGCTCCAGTTCTGCATAAAGAGGTTCAATAGAGGTTGTGCTAACTTCTTCGACATACCCATCATTTCTATAAACTAATTCTCCATGCTCTGCTGTGTATGATTCATGAGACTTCCGATGGATTTGTAAAGAGTGATTTAAAAAATCAGTTTCTACTAACCCATTTTGGCAGTGAGCACTTAAATTTCTAATTTTTTTATGACTCATTTTGCTTGCCGTTAAGCTTGCAATAACATTATTTTTAAAAACTAAAGTAGCATTAACATAATCTATTAATCCTTCGCTATTTCTTCCTCCAACAGCTGCTAATTTTTGTATTTTTGAGTTAACAAGCTCTAAAATAAGATCAATGTCATGAATCATTAAATCCATGACTACAGATACATCGTTTGCTCTGTCAGCATGTGGACTGTGCCTCCTTGCTTCTAAAACAACAATTTTTTCATTATTTACTATTTTATTTAATTCTCTAAAAGCAGGATTGAATCTCTCAATATGCCCAACTTGTAATAGACATTTACTTTCATTAGCTGCTTCTATTAAGGATTTTGCCTCCAACTCATTAGCTGCAATTGGTTTTTCAATGAGAACGTTAGTACCTCCATTAAGACAATCTATTCCTACCTTATGATGAAGTAGTGTCGGGACAGCGATACAAATAGCATCAACTTTTGGAATTAAGTCCTTATAATTTTTGAACCATTCACATTGAAATTGATCAATAGCTAATTTACCTCTCTCTTCATTTGGATCAGCTACTCCAACGAGATTTGCATCTTTGAGTAAACTTAGTACTCGAGCATGATGCCAGCCCATATTCCCTATACCTATGACTCCAACCTTTACGGGTGATGAGGTTGGTTGCATAATTTCAAATCCATGTATTTATTATCATTATCCTCCATGAGGAGGCACATTTAGTTTTTGGGAAGAATTATTTTAACACGATCAATTTTTGGACCTGACATAGAAATGATTTCAAATTTAATGTTATTAAAATCTAAAACGTCCCCAATTTTTGGAACCATTTGAAATTTTTCTAGCAAAAATCCAGCAAGAGTATGATAATCTGCGCCTTCTGGAATGGAACATCCTAACTTCTTATTGATATCAATAATTTCAGATTTTCCAGCTATTGACCATTTTTTAGAGAAATTATCCAACATTCTCATGTCTGAATAAATTCTATTATTAAGCATTTCCTCTCCAACTATTTCGCCATTTAGGTCAGCCGCAGTTATAAGCCCCTCTGTTCCACCGTGCTCATCAACTACTAGTAAGAAAGGATTGTAGTCTCTCACTATCGGAAATATTTCAGCTAATGAACATGTTTCTATGATTTTTGTCACTGGTAAAAGGAACGGCTCTAATAATGTATTGGCTTCCATTTCACCTTTTGAAATTGGTTTAGCTAGATAACGCAAATCTAATACACCTAATACATCATCTAAAGACTCACCAATTACAAAGAAGCGAGCATGGCGAGTTTTATCAACTTGTTTCATAAGTTCTGAAAAGGTTATATTTTTTGGCAAAGTTACCATTTCAGATCTTGGAATCATTACTTCTTTAACTTGTGTATCTTTTAATGCAAAAACTCCTTCAAGAATATTTTTCTCATCTGGTTTTAAACCTGTTACATTATCTGTCTCTATAAGAGTTTCTAATTCTCCTGCGGATAAACCTGAGTTTAAAGAATCCCATTTATTATTTAAATTGAACAAGCCTAAACAGGCGCTAGCAAAGAATTCTATTGTCTTCACTACAGGATTCATAGATTTTCTAACTGCATCGAATATTGTTGTAAGCCTTAATGCAGCAGATTCTGGATTGTTAATTACTAGTGCTTTAGGAATTAGTCCAGAAACAAGAGTAACAATTAAAACAACAAATAAAAATAATAGAAGATCATAAATTCTATTTGACAAAATATTGCTTTTCCAATAATCATTAGCCAAGTTATTGCTGACCCATCCAATTGCAATTAATGAAATTGTTACTCCAAATTGAGAAGCAATTAATGAAGATCTAAAGCGTTTTTGAATTTTTAAAATTGAAAATGCTCCTTCCTTTTTTTCTTCTATTAACCTTAAAACTTTACTTGGCCTAATTAATAAAAAAGAGAGTTCACTAGCTGCGAAAAAAGCTGGTAATAATAAAAGAAATAAAAGTAGAGTTATTTTCATTCAATGACAAATGAATAATGGGGGTGGCGAGGATCGAACTCGCCTTAGCCAAATTATGAGTTTGGTGCATTCACCAGATTGCTACACCCCCAATGGATTTTATGTAATGTTAATTACATTGAATTTAAATATACAATATAAAAATAATATTTCAAAAAATACCGCATTAGGAAGTTTTTGTGAGATTTCTTTTTTTTCTTCTAATCTTTAAATATAAATTTAACTTTTACTAATGTGTAATTTTTCTGAAAAGTATGACTTAAATAAAGCAAAATTGTTAAAACAGTTAATTGAAAAATCTTACAAGAGAGGAAATTTCACTTTATCTTCAGGAAAAAAAAGCAGTCATTACTTGAACTGTAAACCGGTAACATTAAATGGTAAAGGCCTAAACTTAATAAGTGATTTATTTTTTGAGTTGAAAGACTCAAGGTCAAAGGCTGTAGCAGGATTAACATTAGGTGCAGATCCTATAGTAAGTGGATTAATTGTCAAAGCAGCCCTGCATGGCCTAGACCTTGATGGTTTAATAATTCGGAAAGAAATCAAAAAATACGGTACCAAAGCTGGAATAGAGGGCCCTATATTAGAAGAAGGAACTTTGGTAACTGTCTTAGAGGATGTCGTTACAACTGCTGGTTCAGTTATAAAAGCTATAAAAAAGTTACGCGAAAATAATTATGTTGTTGAGGAAGTTTTATCTATAGTTGATAGGCAAGAAGGGGGATTAGAAGCCCTTGAAGATGAAAATGTTAAATTAAAGAGTCTTTTTACAATAAAAGACTTTTTATAATTTATTTAAAAATGAAAGATATTAAAAAAAAGTTTTGGCTTGAAAAATTTGACTGTTTTTCTGTTACTGGAAAAGATGCTAGAAAATTTTTGAATGGAATAACAACTGGTAATATTCTCAATTCAGAAAATAAAGTTATCAAAACTTGTTGGTTAACTCCAAATGGAGTTCTAAGGTCATTAATTGAAATTATTTTTTTAGAAAGAAACTTAGAAGTAATTATCTTGGCGGGTAACACTAATGAAATAATTGATTACTTTAATCAAATTATTTTTCCAGCCGACGATGTACTTCTAAGTGAACCATTTTTGATAAATAGAATTCAGGAAATTGATGAATCTAGTTCATGGAGAAATTACCAGCCTATTTTCTTTAAAACAGAAGTTAATGAATTTGAAATATATAAGAATAAACTAAATCTATTAAATCCTAATGATTTAAAACTTTGGAAGATTAATCAGGCAATACCCTCATTGGGAATGGAAATAAACGGAAAAAATAATCCTCTTGAGCTTGGATTTCAAGATCTTATAGATTTTAATAAAGGTTGTTATTTAGGACAAGAAACAATGTCAAAAATAAAAAATGTTTCTTCTTTAAAACAGGAAATACGAATTTGGAAATCATTTGAATCTAATTTTAATTTAGACAATGAAGATAAAAATTTATATATAAATTCTGCCAAGGATATTTCTGTAGGCAAAATCACTAGTTTTTTTAAATCAGATTCTCAAATAAAAGGTTTGGCAATGATAAAAAGAAAATATTTAGAGGAAGGAAGTTATTTTTTTTCAGAAATTTTTGGAAAAATTATTATTAATAAATCTGTAGGATCAATTTTTCTTTAATTGATTTTTGATTAAATATTCTGCAATTTGTAGTGTAGCCATACAATCATTTTTGTTATATAGGATAATTTTTTTTAAAAATATTTCGTTTTCTGTAATTTGATATTGAATCCACCAATAAAGGGCTTTCGAGCCACTTACATTTTTCTGCATCCATTCAAATCCAAGCCAATTAGAAACAGTTTTTAAGCCATAGTTTTTTAGTGGTAATATCCAAGACTTTCGTATTAAGGTATGTAAGTCTATAAATCTTGAGGCAAGTGAATCAATTTCTTCAAAACTAAAATTTAGGTTTTTAGCAATATTAATTATTGCTATCTTTTCAGTTTCTCCATAATGTAAAACTGGCCATTCCTTTTGTGAAAAAAGTATTTCAACTATCTTCCTGTAAGATTCTACTTTATTGTTTTTTAAATTTAAAATTGGTTTATAAAAAAGATCCTCTTTCTTTGTAAACAATTTATTTACTTTTAAAAAACCATATAAAAAGTCATGCTTATCATCTGGATTTGACTCAATATCAAATATATAAAATCCTGAACAAATTTTTTCTAATAGATCTTCCATATTATTTTTATTAGAAATTAAATATGGTTCTCCAGAGATATATGCTTTTGATTGCTTTATAAATATTGATGCTTTTTCATACTTCTGATCTTTGAATTTAGATAATTTATCTCCAAGTTGTTTTTCGTTATACAAAGCTAATGTTTGGGTATTAGTTATTCCGTTTGCTTTGAGTAACGAGGCCGTTTTGGAACCTATTCCATCTATATCTGTTAGATATCCATTTTCTTTTGCTTCTTTGTCACAAAATTTTTGCCAGGAACAAATAGTACATTTTTTTCTATCTTGAGTTATTTCTGGTATAGATCCCTCCAAGCATTCATTTAAATTTAATAAAACATTTAAAACTTTTTTTCTTAATTTTTTATTTAAATAAATTTCCTCAAGTTTAACTTTTTTATAAAAAGTTGAAATTACTAATCCTTTCTCAATTTTAGATTCTTGAAAAGGTTCCAACAGCATAGAACTAAAAGCTAAGTCGAATAAATGTTCTTTAGTTGTTTTGTGGCCTAACTTATAAACAGCAGGTAAATATTTATATTGTCCCCATTTACTTTTACCTTTAGTCTTTAAAAGTAATTGTGGACGTATCTCTGCGTTTATATTTTGGAAAAGATTTCCTTTGATTTTTAACCCAATTACCCCTTGATAACCATTTTCACAGGCTTTTAATCCTGTATATATTTCACCATTACAAAATTTAGAGAAAATTTGAAACTGATTAACTTTATCTATAGCTTTATGGGGAGACCAAATTTGAAAAGATTTTTTACCCTTAAAATCCAGCCATGCTTTTCTTTTGCATCTTGTAAAACTTTTTAAATGAAGAGAATTCAAATTATTTTTAAGGGCAGTTTGAAAATTTACTCATATAAATTAGTATAGATAATTAAAAGAAATTAAGGAAATTTGAAATTTGACAGCTGATAAATTAGATAAGATAAAATTTGGAACTGATGGTTGGAGAGGAATTATTGGTTTTGACTTTAACCTTTCCAATCTTTCAAGAGTTGTTGTCGCTGCATGTCAGGAGTTGCATTATCAATACTATAAAGAAGTTAATTCAAAGAAAATTATTATTGGATATGATCGCAGATTCATGGCTTGTGAATTTGCCAAGCAAATAGTGCCTTTTGTAAGAGGATGTGGTTTTGAACCGATCTTATCTGATAGCTTTGTTACAACACCCTCTTGTAGTTTCTATGCAAAAGAAGTGGGTTGTCTAGGAGCGTTAGTAATTACAGCAAGTCATAATCCATATAATTGGCTAGGTCTAAAAATAAAGAGCTTTAATGGATGTTCTGTTGACCAATCTTTTACAAGTGAAGTTGAAAAAAGATTAATGCTTGGAAATTCAATTGAAAAAATAGATGCTATTAATCAATTGGTAGATATTAAGAAATTTCATTTAGATAGAATTAAATCCCTTTTTGATATTGACTATATTTCCAAAAGATTAAAAAAAATGAAATTGAGAATTTTTGTAGATTCTATGCATGGTTCAGCTGCAAATTGTATGGCTGAGATTTTTGCTTCTAATGATTTAGAAGTTATTTCAGAAATCAGGACAAATGCTGATCCTTTTTTTGGAGGAAAACCTCCCGAACCTCTTTTGAATTATGCAGATGATCTAAAACAAACACTAATGAAAAATTCAATTAATGAAGTGAAAACTTTAGGAATTATATTTGATGGTGATGGTGATAGAATTGCGGTAATTGATGAAAAAGGAAGATACTCTAGTACTCAAGATTTGCTTCCATACTTTATTTGCTATTTGGGCGAAATTAAAAATAATTCTTATCCAGTTTTAAAGACTGTTAGTGGTTCAGATATTATTAAAAATATATCAGAGAGTCAAAATAGAGATGTTTTTGAACTTCCAGTTGGCTTTAAATATATTGCTGAAAAAATGATTAAAGAAAAAATATTTATTGGAGGAGAGGAATCTGGGGGAGTTGGTTTTGGTGACTTTATGCCTGAAAGAGATGCTCTATATGCAGCGATGGTTTTATTAAATGGAATTGCTGAAAAATCTCAATATTTATATAAAACCTTAGATGAAATTAAAGAAGATTTTGGGCCAAGTTTTTATAAAAGAATTGATATTAATTTTCCAAATCAGTCAGAAAAAAATAACATAAAAGAATTTATCATCGATAATATTCCTGAGAATATTAATAATCACAAGATAAAAAGTGTCTCAAAGATCGATGGAATAAAGTTGAGAATTGATAAAAATTTTTGGCTTCTTTTTAGGTTTTCAGGAACGGAACCTCTTTTAAGGTTATATTGTGAAGCACCAAAAGAATCTTATCTAATTGAGGTATTAAAGTGGGGTGAAGAATTTATAAATTTGGCAGGAAAATAAGGATGAAAAATTTATTTTTAGCAAGTAAGAATAACGGTAAAATTGAAGAATATAAGAAATTGCTTGCTGGAGTTAATTGTAAATTGTTACTCCAGCCAGAATCATTAGAAGTTGAAGAGGATGGATTGACATTTAGAGATAATGCAATTAAAAAAGCGAGTGAAGTTTCGAGAATAACGAATAATTTTTCAATAGCAGATGATTCGGGAATTTGTATTGAAGCACTAGGTGGAAAGCCTGGCATTTACTCATCTAGATATGCAGAAAATGATCAGAAGAGAATTGAACGAGTTTTAAGAGAACTTGATGGAGTTCAAAATAGAAGTGCTTTCTTTATTGCTAATATTTGTGTTTGTTCCCCAAATGGAGAAGTGATTATTGAATCTGAGGCCAAATGTAATGGCAATATTATTTTAAAACCTAGAGGAAAAAGTGGTTTTGGGTATGACCCAATTTTTGAGGAGAGTTCTACCAGATTAACTTTCGCAGAAATGAATAATGATATTAAAGACTCTTGTAGTCATAGAGGTAAAGCATTAAAAAAAATTATTCCAGATTTAATTGAAATTTTTTCTTAAATTCAATTAACCCATGATCCATGAAGGCCATGAGGAATTGAAATGGGTAATTCATAAACTGCTAATTCTTTTAAATCTTTTGCGTCTAATATCACTAAATCGCTTCCTCTTCTTTCACCGTTCCATAAAAGTATAAATAAAAATCCCTCATCCTCTAGTGAAGAGTTTTTTGATGGAACCATAATTGGTTCACTAACAAATCCACTTGAACCTGCTGACCAAAAAATTTCTTCCTTAGAAGTTAAATTTATTTTTTTTATTGCTTGAAGTGGAGCGTTGCCCAGCTTTTGCGATGTGCATGCCATCCAACTAAAAGTTGCTTTTAAGCCTAAGTTTTTAGGGTTAACAACTGCAAATTCACAACATTGTTCACTGAAAGTTTCAAGTTCACAAGTTTTTGTCTTTAGATCGATAATTGATCTTTTCAGTTTTCCTTCTGGATATTTATCAAAGTCAATATCCCTAAAATCCTCGTCTGGACCAACTGATGGGAAATCATCATAAAAAATACTATCTAATACGATTTTGGAGTCTTTTTCAAATGCGTTTACATGATGAAAAACGAATCCTTCTGGAGCATCTATTGTTAAAGGAGGCTGTCCTCTAAATAATCCACTTTCTCTGGGGATGATAAAAAACTTTGCCTTTTTATTTGGGTTTGACTTTAGACATTGTGCTGCACCTCTTTGACCCATTACAAATGGAAGAGGATTGAAATCAATAGCATTCTGTAAAAATATTGCCCAATTAGGTGAAATTGCGAAATCATGAAGGAATGCAAAGCCATTAAAGGTATCTTTTCTGTCAAAAATGAGCTCTCCAGAATTTGTACCAGCATTATCAAATTCCATTAATCTAATGGTACTTTTTGGCCCGGTTTGTACTCCAAAAGTGACTAAAAGTTCTGAAGATGCATTTGAGTTTAGGTCTGTTTTCGGATGAGCACTAAATGCTTCGTTAGGCTTGAGTACTCCTTTTAATGTTGTTAAACCAATAGTTTCAAGACTATCAGGATTCATTGCATGTGGACCTGCTGCTTCCCATAATGCGAGAATTTCATCTCCTAATTTAATGACATGTGTATTAGCGATATTCTTGAATTTTAGATCTAATGCATTATTTAAAATTCCTCCATTTTTTTGTGTTCCAAAAACGCCTCTATAAATAAATTTATCTATTTTTTCTTCTTCCAAATAGCCTTTAGTTTTAACAAATCTATTTGTTAAGAATGGCTGACCATTTTCGAATTTTATGCATGTTATCATCCCATCACCATCAAATGGATGATGAACCCATTGTCCACCTCTCTCTAATATTCCTGGTCCATTTCTTAGTAATGTTCCATTTAAATTTTTAATAATATTACCTTTGCTAATTTTTAGAGGCTCTTTAGTTAGTTCCTTTTCTACATTTTGATAAGCACTTGACCAATCTTCTTTTTTAAAAATATTAAATTTATCAATTTTTTTTTCTTGTAAATTAGTCACAACAAATTAATCACTTTAACTATTTTCGCCAATAATCAACTAAATTGTGGCTGATTCGAAAAAATTCCTATTTTATTGTTTTTCTAACATTCCTTTACTGCTTGGAATTGAATCAGATCTTCTTGGATCTATCTCGGTAGCCATTCTCATTGCTCTTGAAAAAGCTTTAAAGCACGCCTCAACAATATGATGTGAATTACTTCCTCGTATTTGATTAATATGTAGAGTAATACCGCTGTTATTTACAAAGGCAATAAAAAACTCTCTTACTAGTTCAGTATCATAATTTCCTATTCTAGGGGCTTTTAATTGAAGATCATAAGATAGATGCGGTCTTCCAGAGCAGTCCAAAGTGACTTGAACTAATGCTTCATCTAATGGGGCAAAGAAATGCCCAAATCTGCTTATTCCTTTTCTTTCTCCCAAGGCTTTTGAAAATGCTTTGCCTAGTGCGATTCCTACATCTTCATTTGTATGATGATCATCAATATGGGTATCTCCAATTGCTTTTATTTTTAAATCGAATAAACCATGACTAGATATTTGATGAAGCATATGATCTAAGAATGGTATCCCGGTATCAATCTCAGAAATTCCATTTCCATCTAAGTTTATAAATACAGAAATATCTGTTTCATTCGTTTTTCTTTTTATTTCAGATTGCCTTAGAGATAACATTTTTATGCAAAAAACTTAGTTTACATTCCATTAATGCAGTAACCCGCATCAACATAAATTGTTTGGCCTGAAATACCGCTAGAGAGATCACTTAATAAAAAAGCAGCTGTATTACCTACTTCTTTTTGGGTGACTGTTCTGCGTAAAGGAGCCTTTTCTTCAACATTGTGAATCATATCTAAAATGCCACCTATAGCAGAACTCGCAAGTGTTCTTATAGGCCCAGCACTTATTGCGTTAACTCTGACTTGTTTTTCGGGACCAAGTTCTGCAGAAAGATATCTTACTGAAGCTTCTAAAGCTGCTTTAGCAACTCCCATCACGTTATAGTTAGGAATAGCCCTTTCTGAACCTAAATATGTTAATGAGACAACTCCAGCACCATCACTGAAAAGTGGTTTTGCTGCTTTACATAAAGGTGCTAGCGAATACGCACTTATATTAAGAGCCCTATCAAAACCTTCTGAAGTGGTAGCACTATAATCTCCAATCAATTCATCCCGTCCTGCAAATGCTAGGCAGTGAACTAATCCGTCAATTTCCCCCCAATTGTCTTTTATATTTTTAAAGATTTCTTCAATTTGAGCTGGATTTTGAACATCAAGAGGCAAAAATAACGATGGGTTTAAAGGTTCAGTTAGTTCTCTAACTTTAGACTCGAATCTTCCCTTATCATCAGGCAAATATGTTATTCCAAGTTCTGCGCCAGCTTTTGAAAGTTGTTGAGCGATACCCCATGCTATTGAACGATTGTTGGCAATTCCCGTAACAAGAATTTTTTTGCCAGTTAGATTTAGAAGCATTTTGTTTATTATTTCTATTATTCTCCTATATAAAAGTACCTATCTTTACGGATTACTGCAAAATATACAATAATTTTCAAATATCAAAGAATTTTTAACTTAAATATGGTAAAAACAAATTCTATGGTTTTGGAATTAGGTTTTAAATTGCCGAATTTCAAAATGTTAAATGCTAATTCTTCAAAAAATGAATATTTTAATGCTCATAATCTAGATAATCGGCATTTACTTTTAATGTTTATTTGTGCACATTGCCCATTTGTTAAATATATTGAGAATCAAATTTTCACCTTAAGTAAAGAAATTGAAAATACAGTTCAAACAGTTGCAATTTCTAGTAATGATATTGTCACTCATCCTTCAGATTCTCCTAAAAATTTGAGATTACAAGCACAAACTCAGGGATGGAGTTTTCCTTATTTATATGATGAAAATCAAAATTTTGCTAGGAAATTAAAAGCGGCTTGCACCCCAGATTTTTATCTTTTTTCAAATGAAGGAGATGGTGATTTTTTATTGTATTATCATGGCCAATTAGACGAAAGTAGACCAGGTAATAATATCCCTCTATCTGGAAAAGATTTGCGCTCTGCCGTAAAAGATTTGAATCAAGATAATTCTTATCCTTCAAATCAGATGCCTTCTTTAGGTTGCAATATAAAATGGACTCCTGGTAAAGAACCAAGTTGGTTTAAATGAATTAAAAAATTTTTTTACCCATAGAAATATGGTTTAGGGTTAATATATTTACTATGCAGATACCTCCATTTACTTTAGATAGGCAGTTCCAAGAAATTGGCTCTGAAATTGAGAGTGAGGTTTCTAAAGTTTTAAAAGGGGGCCAGTATATTGGAGGACAAGAAATTGCCAAATTTGAGGAAAGTTTTTCAAATCTGATTGGTGTTGATAATACTATTGGATGTAATAGTGGAACTGATGCTTTAGTATTAGCTTTGCGCGCATTAGATATTGGTGTGGGTGATGAAGTTATTACCTCATCTTTTAGCTTTTTTGCAACTGCAGAGGCTATTAGTGCAGTTGGTGCTAATCCTGTTTTGGTAGATATAGATCCAGAAACTTATCTCATTAATACTGAACTAATAGAACAAGAAATAAACTCTAATACCAAGGCAATTATGCCAGTTCATCTATTTGGTAATGCAGTAAATATGACCTTAATAAAATCTTTGGCCAAGAAATATGACTTAAAAGTAATCGAAGATTGTGCTCAGGCAACATGCACAATGTGGGAAACTTCCAAAGTTGGTAGTATCGGTGATATAGGCTGTTTTAGCTTTTTTCCTACTAAAAATTTAGGAGCTGCTGGAGATGGTGGAGCAGTAACAACTTCTGATCAGAAGATTGCCAAAAAAATTAGAGAACTGGCTGTTCATGGCAGTCCAATAAGATATCATCATACCCAAATTGGATATAACAGCAGACTTGATGCTATTCAAGCTGCCATATTAAACATTAAAATTAAATATATTTCTAAGTGGATTAATAATCGCCAAAAAATTGCTAATAATTACCTTGATTTATTAGAAAAAAATCCATTTATTAGTTTTCCAAAAATTAGCTCTGATTCAATTTCCCATTCTTGGAATCAATTTGTAATCAAATTAAGAAACGATAAATATTTTTTAAATGAAGATTTTTCAAATTTATTTGATACTGATTGCAAAAAATACTATTCCTTAAGGAATTTGGTAAAACAACAACTTTTTGAAAAAGGTATTAATTCAATTATTTATTATCCAATTCCAATACACGCACAAATAGCTTACAAAAATAAAAATTTTTCTAGAACAAAACTTATTAATACAGAGAGAATTTGTACAGAAGTTCTTAGTCTTCCAATGTTTCCTGAAATTTCTTATGAAGAGCAAGTTTATGTATCAGAAAATTTAAATAAAGTTTTAAAGAATTGTATAGAAGAAATTCAAATTTCAGCATAAAGTGATTTAAATAATCTTTGTTGCAAGTTGTGATTGACAATAGGGCTTGAATAATTATTTTTTTCTAAATTAGATATCTCCCCATTTAATAATTCTGAATTTGACACTTTAGATAATTCAGGAATCCAATATTTTATATATTCGCAAATAGGATCAAATTTTTTTGCTTGGGTATATGGGTTAAAAATTCTAAGTGGTTTTGGATCCATGCCGCTACTGGCACTCCACTGCCATCCCCCATTATTTGCAGCTAAGTCTCCATCAACCAAAGTCTCCATAAATTTTTTCTCGCCCATTTGCCAATTGCATATAAGATCTTTTACCAGAAATGAAGCAACTATCATCCTACATCTGTTATGCATCCAGCCAGTACTGTTTAGTTGACGCATTGCAGCATCAACTATAGGTACTCCCGTCTCTCCATTGCTCCAATGCTGAAACCATTCATTATTGTTTTGCCATGGAAAGTGATCCCATTTTTTTCTATATGGACCTTTTTCTAGCTCAGGGAAATGAAATAAGCAATGTTGATAAAATTCACGCCAAACAAGTTCTTTTTGCCAAGTTTCAATCGATAGATAATTTCCTTGATTTGCAAAATCTGAATTTAAATTTAATGTGGCGTTCCAAATTTTTCTAATGCTAATGGTGCCGAATCTGAGAGATGCACTTAGAAAAGATGTCCCATTATGAGAAGGAAAATCTCGTGCAGAATTATAAGAATATATTTTTTTCTCGTTAATGAAGTTTTCTAATAATGTTTCTGCATCATTCTCTCCAGGTCTACATGGACAAATATTCGAACCAGGAAATTTGATATTTATGATAAATTTCTCTAGAACCGAATCAGATGAATTTATTGTCTTATTTTCTTTGAGTTTATTATCTATATCTTTAAACTGGAAAACAACTTTATCTTGGTCATATGGACCTAATAAATTCATTTTTGATTTAAGGTTTTTATAAAAAGGGCCATAAACTGAATAGGGTTTATTATTTCCGGAAAATATTTTTAAAGGTTCTACTAATAAGTGATCCCAAGTTTCAATAACTTGAATATTTTGTTCTTCTAAATTTTTTTTTATTTTTAAATCGCGATTAATCTCATAAGGTTCAATTGATCTATTCCAAAAAACAAATTTAGCATCTATTTTCTTTGCTAATTGAGGAATTATTAATACCGGATCTCCTTCTCCCATGATTAATCTACTACCCATTTTTTTCCAATTATTTCCTAATTCTTGAAGCGAATTTCCTAGAAACCAAGCTCTTGAACTTGCATTGAAATCGTATGGGTAATTTTTATCAAATATGTAAGTTGAAGTAATAGCATTTGATAGTGAAAATGCTTTGATTAAAGCTTGATTGTCAAATATTCTTAAATCCTTTCTATGCCAAAAAAGTATTCTAGGTTTATTCATAATTTATCTAAAAATTGTTTAGCTCTAAACCAAGCTGTCACAGTTTTTGCGTCAAGAATCTCATCCCCACTAGAAATAAGATTATCTAGTTCGTTCGGATCTAAAATTAATACTTCTATATCTTCATCTAAATCTCCTTTAACCTCGGAATTTAGTTTGCTCAAATCACGCGCTAAAAATAAATAAATTTCCTCATCTGCATAACCAGGAGCAGGGACAAGAGTTCCTAGTTCATCCCATTTGTTTGCACTAAATCCAGTTTCTTCTTGTATTTCTCTTTTAATTGAATTAATAGGAGTTTCGCCTATTTCTAATGTGCCTGCTGGAAATTCTAATAAATATCTTGAAACAGCAAATCTATATTGCCGAAGAATGATAACTTTATTG
Organism: Prochlorococcus sp. AG-347-M18; assembly: GCA_003281165.1. GTDB lineage: Bacteria > Cyanobacteriota > Cyanobacteriia > PCC-6307 > Cyanobiaceae > Prochlorococcus_A. The sequence continues at coordinate 26,568 of QCCT01000001.1, read as the reverse complement.
TCTTTTGTAATAGGTACGGCTAATGCTGCCCCAGGATGCTTAATGTATCCATATTCACCTTCATGTCCATTTGGAAGCTCAATTCTATTTATTTCGAAACTAAATTTTTTTGACTTTAACTCAGATATTTTTTCCTTAAAAATTGATCTTCTTATAAGGTTTTTATTGCCCATAATTTTTAAATAGAAATAGCCTAACAGTTATTTTTTGGTTTTGTAAATCATTTATATAGACCATTTTGGGACATCAAACTTTGTTATTTTTTGGTTTCTACTTAAGATTTCAGATAGTGGCGTAATAACAAAATTCCGATTCATGAACCTAGGGTGAGGTAATGTTAATTCCTCGTCAACCGTATGAAAATCTTCCCACCATAGAATATCTAAATCGAGACATCTTGAAAGCCATTTCTTGCCCTTTGGCGTCTCTTCTCGTCCGAAAAACCTCTCTAACTTTTTTAGCTCTTTTAGAAGTGATTTAGCTTTTTTATTTGATGGTTGTGGAAAAGAATTACTTTTTATAAGTAATAGAGTATTTAAATAATTTGGCTGTTCATTTTCAACACCATGGGGTAATGTCTCATAAATTGAAGACCAAAAAAAGTTTGCATGGAATTTGCTTTTCTCTTCTTTTTTTTTGTTAAAACTATCTCCCCACTCATTTATTATTTCCTCTATTTTTGGTTTGCAAATTAATAGTGAATCAAGAGGGCTTCCGAATTTACTATCAATATTTGCTCCTAGGGATATACATAGTCCATTTTTGATATTAAGATTTGATAATTCCACTACAAAAAACAAAGTTATTGGATAAATTCTATATCAGGCATTTTTAAATTGATTTTGAACTCCGAGTTAAAAGAAAAAGGAGAAATAAAAGATTTAATGAATTCGAAGGATTCTTTTAGAGCTTTCCCTTTGGCTGCAATTACAGGTCATAGCTTATTGAAATTATCTTTGCTTTTGGCAGCAGTTGATCCTAGTTTAGGAGGAGTGATTATAGCTGGCGGAAGAGGTACTGGAAAGTCAGTATTAGCTAGGGGTTTGCATACTTTACTCCCTCCTATAGAGGTATTAGATAATGAATCAATCCTTGAAAAGCTAACTATGAGTAATAGTAATACTTCATTAAGACCTATTGGTAGGAACCTAGATCCAGATAAACCAGCGGAATGGGATAATAGTACTAATAAATTGTTAGAGGAGTTAATTGGAAGTGATTATTTGAATCAAACTGAAGAAATTCCAAAAAAAGTAAGAGAGGCTCCATTTATTCAAGTTCCCATTGGCATAACTGAAGACAGACTTGTTGGATCAATTGATGTTGCTGCCTCATTAAGTACGGGGGAACAAGTTTTTCAGCCTGGAATTTTGGCAGAAGCTCATAGAGGTGTTCTTTATGTAGACGATATAAATTTATTGGATGATGGCATTGTAAATTTAATTCTTGAAGCCACAGGTAGAGAGAAAAATAATATTGAAAGAGATGGTTTAAGCCTTTCTCATCCTTGTAAGTCACTTTTAATAGCAACCTATAATCCTGAAGAAGGTGCTCTAAGAGATCATGTTTTAGATCGTTTTGCTATCGTGCTTTCCGCAGATCAATCTATTGATAATGCTCAAAGAGTTGAGATTACAAAATCTGTTTTATCGCACGCAGAAAATAATATTAAATTTTCAGAAAAATGGTCTGAAGAATCTGATAATTTATCCACTCAATTAATTTTGGCAAGGCAATGGTTAAAAGATGTCAAGATAACAAAAGAGCAAATAACTTATTTAGTGAATGAAGCTCTTAGAGGAGGAGTAGAAGGGCATAGGTCAGAATTATTTGCAGTAAAAGTAGCAAAGGCTAATGCAGCTCTTCGAGGCGATGAGAATGTGAATTCTGAAGACCTAAAAGTCGCAGTTCGGTTAGTTATTCTCCCACGAGCTATGCAAATTCCTCCAGAAGATGATGATATTCAGCCCCCCCCTCCAGAGGATCAAAGCCCACCCCCTCCGCCTCAATCAAACAATGAAGAGTCTGAACCTGAGGCGAATGAAAATGATAATGATCAAGATCAAGAACAAGAAGAAGATAATTCTGATGGAGAAGAAGAATCTACTCCCGAAGTACCTGAAGAATTTATATTAGATCCTGAGGCATGTATGGTTGATCCTGATTTATTGCTTTTTTCATCAGCCAAAGCAAAAGCCGGAAACAGTGGAAGTAGATCAGTGATATTCAGTGATAGTAGAGGAAGGTATGTGAAACCTATAATTCCAAGAGGTAAAGTAAAAAGAATTGCGGTAGATGCGACTTTGCGAGCTGCCGCTCCTTATCAAAAATCACGAAGAGTAAGGAATCCTAATAAATCAATAATCATAGAGGAAAATGATTTTAGGGCAAAGCTTCTTCAAAAAAAGGCGGGGGCTTTAGTAATTTTTCTGGTAGATGCTAGTGGCTCTATGGCTTTAAATAGAATGCAAAGTGCCAAAGGCGCTGTAATAAGACTTTTAACAGAGGCATATGAGAATAGAGATGAAGTAGCTCTTATTCCTTTTAGGGGTAATCAGGCAGAGGTGCTTTTGCCTCCAACAAGATCAATAACCGCTGCAAAAAGGAGGTTAGAAACAATGCCTTGTGGGGGAGGATCCCCTTTGGCACATGGACTAACACAATCAGCAAAGGTAGCAAAAAATGCTCTTTCAACAGGTGATATAGGACAAGTTATTGTTGTCGGGATTACTGATGGCCGAGGAAACGTTCCATTAGGTTTATCTCTAGGACAGAATGAGGTTGAGGGGAAAGATAATGAAGCTGTCAATTTAAAACAAGAGGTTCTTGATATCGCTGCAAAATATCCAATGCTTGGGATAAAACTTTTAGTAATTGATACAGAGAGAAAATTTATAGCAAGTGGATTTGGTAAAGAATTAGCAGAGGCAGCTCAAGGAAAATATGTCCAACTGCCAAAAGCTACAGATAAAGCAATCGCAGCTATGGCTCTAAATGCTATAAATGAATTTTAAATATTTCTTAAGGATAAATTTCGTTAAGGAATTTTGAAAGTCCAATGGTTAAATCTCTTATGGACTGAGTTAATTCTTTGTCTTTTGTTAAATTTTCAAAATCTTCACTCATATCATCTATTTTACTTGAGATAGACTTTGCAGCATTAATTGTCAATTTGATATCCTCTAGTGTCTCTTTATCATCGATGGTAGATAAGATGTTATTTAAATGGTTGGCAGCAATTGTAATTTCATTAATCAGTGGTTCAATTCTTAGTATTTCTTGTTTAGATAAATAAATTAAGTCATCAAGATTTTCCTGTGTTCTATCAAATTGGTCCATTGACTTAACTATGTTTTCAATTAAGTTTTCTTGATTTGATTCAGTTAAAAGTTGATTTATCCTATTAGTTATATTTGAGAGACTGGAAAGTTGTTTGCCAGTTATAGTATCTCCCTTACAAATAATTAATTGGTTATCGCATTTTTCGGATGTAGGTTTTGCAATGTTTTTAGGTATTGATTTTTCACTAGTTTCTAAAGCTACTTGCACATCTCCTCCAAGGAAAGAATTAGTTACTACTCTTGCAAATACTGGTCTAGTAAGAATAATATCAGGATTATTCAAAACTATTTTTGCTTTAATTGATTCATTAGTAAACAAAATGTCTTCTATTGACCCTACTAAAATTCCTCTGTAGGTAACTGGAGATTTTTTTGATAAACCGCTTGCGTTATTGAATTCAGCAAAGAGGTGCCAATTTTTTGAAGATAATCTTACTCCTTTTAGCCAAAATGAAAAAAATGTAAATACTAAAACTCCACCTAATAAGGAAAATCCAACTATTGAGTCTCGTAAACTTCTACGCATAATCTCTAAATGTCTTTGGGTTGCATTGGGCCATCAAGTTTCCCATGCCTAAATTGAAATACATAGGGATCATTACTTTCTTTGAATTCATCAATAGAACCTGCCCATCTAAATTTGCCTCCGTAAAGCATTAAAACTTTATCTGAAGTCCTTTCTATAGTACTAAGAACATGACTTACCACAATAGAGGAACCGTTAGCTTTATCGTTTGTTTTGTTAATTAAATCTTCAATTCTTGATGAGGCAATTGGATCAAGACCTGCAGTCGGTTCATCAAAAAGTAATAAAGGTTTAGTCTTTGTATTAAGAGTTTGATCTGAAATTAAAGCTCTAGCAAAACTTACTCTTTTTTGCATTCCTCCGCTTAATTCATTGGGGAGTTTATTCTCAACATTAAATAATCCTACATCAGCCAAACATTCACACACGATTTCATGGATTAACTTCTTAGATAGCTTTTTATTTCTTTTAAGGAGAAAACCCACATTCTCTTCAATAGTTAAAGATCCTAATAATGCTGGGTTTTGAAAAACTAGTCTCACGTCAGGAGGATTATCTTGATCTAGCCTCAAATATGTTTGTTTTTCACCAAATATTCTTAATTCGCCTTTGGTCGGTAAAATAAGACCGGCTAATATTTTCAAGATAGTTGATTTACCTGAACCAGACGGGCCAACAATTGCTAATTTCTCTCCATCATTAAGTTTAAAATTCAGTTGATTAAGCACATTAACCTCCCCCCAGTTTATTGAGAGATTTTTTGTTTCTACTGAATGATTTGATTTTTTCAAAATCTTTATAAAGAAAAACTCATCTTCTATTACATATTGCCTATTTTTAGAAATAAAAAAAGGATGTGTGAATTTGATTTATAATGTATTTATCTAATTTTTAATTTGCGGAAAATAATTTAAGAGGTTTTTAATGAATAAACAGAAAAAAAGAATAAGAAGATATTTTAGGCATTTTGAAAAGACTAAATTTGTCTTGATTAACAAAATTTTAAGAATTTTGAGTTGGCTTTTACCAGGCTTGGTAATAAAAAGATGGATGATTACATCTGCAATTGGATTTTTAACATCACTATTAGGACTCGCAATTTGGACAAATTTAAGACCACTCTATTGGTTTATTGAAGTATTTTTTAAAATAATGAATGGCTTAACAAGTATCTTGCCTGTCTCATTATTGGGACCATTTATTTTTGTTTTTGGGCTTTTATTAATTGGGATTGGACAAAATAGAAGTATTAATTCTATTAAAAAAGCTCTTGCCCCAGAAAAAAATACTTTTTTAGTTGATGCATTAAGAGTTAAGAGTAAATTAAACAGGGGTCCTAATATTGTCGCAATTGGAGGAGGAACAGGATTATCTACTTTGTTGAAAGGCTTAAAAAACTACAGCAGTAAAATTACAGCAATCGTAACAGTATCTGATGATGGCGGAAGTAGTGGAATTCTTAGAAAACAATTAGGTGTGCAACCTCCGGGAGATATTAGAAATTGTTTGGCTGCCCTTTCAAATGAAGAACCAATTTTAACTAGATTATTTCAATATAGATTTTCAGGAGGTAGTGGTTTAGAGGGGCATAGTTTTGGAAATCTGTTCTTATCAGCTTTAACAACAATTACAGGTAGTTTAGAAAAAGCAGTGCAAGCGTCTAGCAAAGTTTTAGCTGTTCAAGGTCAGGTTTTACCAGCAACAAATACTGATGTAATGTTATGGGCCGAATTAGAGGATGGTCAAAAAATTTTTGGTGAAAGCAATATTAGTAAATCTAAAAAATTAATCTCAAAGATTGGATATCTGCCAGAAAACCCTTCTGCTCTTCCAAGTGCTCTTGAATCTATAAAAGAAGCTGACTTAATTGTTCTTGGCCCAGGCAGTCTATACACTTCCTTGTTGCCAAACTTGTTAGTACCCGAGATAGTAGATGCTTTGTTGCGAAGTAATGCTCCTAAGATTTATATAAGTAATTTGATGACTCAGCCTGGAGAAACAGATGGACTTGATGTTTATCAACATATCAAATCAATAGAAAAACAATTATCAAATTTCGGAGTTAATACTCGAATTTTTAACGCAATTTTATCTCAGATTCAATTTGAAAAGTCTCCGCTAGTAGACTATTACGAAAGTAGAGGGGCAGAACCTGTCAAATGTAATAAAGAAAAATTATTATCTGATGGTTATTATGTTTTGCAGGCACCATTGTATTCAAAAAGAATAACTCCAACCCTTAGACATGATCCAAGGAGATTAGCAAGAGCAGTTATTTTTATGTATCGCAAATTAAAGAAATTAAGTTAATAAGCATCTTGAAGTTCATAGAAGTCAGGTTGAATATAGTCTTTTCTCAATGGCCAACCCCTCCAGTCTTCAGGCATCAATAGTCTTTTGGGATTTGGATGATCAATAAAATTTATTCCAAACATGTCATATGTTTCTCTTTCTTGCCAATCACTTCCTTTAAAAATTTTATACAAACTAGGAATCGACAAATCAGAATCTCTTTTTAAGAAAACTTTTAATCTGACTTCTTTAATTGTTTCGATTTTTTGTAAATCATCAACAGTTATAAAATGGTAGAAACTTACAAGATTTTTGCCTGGTCCCTCATCATATCCTCCTTGACATTGGAGATAGTTGAAACCGTAATTTCTTAAGGCAGATACTGCTTCATATAATTTGTTAGGTTCCACAGAAATGTTTTCAATTCCTATGTGATCATCAGGTAAAGATTGATTCGGAATTCCATCTGTAGACAAAGATTGGCTTATAAAGCCTTCTTTTTCTATAGAAGTATCTGAGGATTTAGCTAAATCGTCTTTTTCCATTAATTTTCTAAAGGATTAATAATTTCAGTTTTTTCGGTATTTTCAGGTAGTTCAGTTATTTTTTCTTTTTTGGAGGAAGGTATGGCGTTTGTCGAAGTTTTGTTTAGATATTCACCTGTATTTTCTGAGAAAACAAGATTCATTTCATGATTAGATGTTATGTATCTGTGAGTTTGCTCTGTTTTTGTGCGCTCTAAAATTGATTCATTACCAACTTTTTTTCTTAATTTAATAACAGCATCAAAAATTGCTTCTGGTCTTGGTGGACATCCTGGAAGGTATAAATCAACTGGTATCAATTTATCAACTCCTCTTACAGCAGTTGTAGAATCTGCACTGAACATTCCCCCTGTGATTGTGCAAGCACCCATGGCAATCACATATTTTGGTTCAGGCATTTGTTCATAAAGTCTGACTAGGGCTGGAGCCATCTTCATCGTTACTGTTCCTGCAACTATTAACAAATCTGCTTGTCTTGGCGAGCTTCTAGGTACTAATCCAAATCTATCAAAATCAAATCTAGATCCTATTAAGGCAGCAAATTCTATAAAACAACAAGCGGTTCCATACAAAAGAGGCCAAAGACTGCTTAATCTAGCCCAATTATGAAGATCGTCTAAACTTGTCAATATAATATTTTCACTTAAGTCTGTAGTAACTTGGGGGGCCCCAAGAGGATTGCAAGTTCCTTCTCGGATTTCTCTTATTGCTTTTGGGGATAATTGTGGATTCAATTTTTTAACTCCATTCTAAAGCACCTTTTCTCCATGCGTATGCCAAAGCGATAACGAGTATTGCAATGAAAATTAAAGCCTCAATAAAAGCTAATAAGCCTAACCTATTGAAGGCAACCGCCCAAGGATAAAGGAAAACAGTCTCAACATCAAATATAACGAAAACCAAGGCAAACATGTAATAACGAATATTAAATTGAATCCATGCTCCTCCTATAGGCTCCATTCCAGATTCATATGTAAGTTTTCTTTCCCCTGTTCTGCCTTTTGGGGCAACGATGAGATTAGTAACTAGAGCTAATATTGGTACAGCTGCGGCAATTAGAAGGAAACCTAAAAAATATTCATAGCCAGTTAATAAAAACATCTTAAAAATTAATTTTGGATAAAAGTCGCTTAATTAAGCAAAATCTTTTAAAGTTCTTAAAGAACAATAATAAACCGTGAGTGAAAACATTCAACCAGCCTCTGAGGAAAACAAAATAGTTGAAGACTTTGAGAAAGAAAAACCTTCTGAAAATTCCTCAGGAGTAAAAGTTGAACAACCCACCCTTAATTTAGAACAAAATAGATTCGAATGTAGAAGTTGTGGATACATTTATGATCCGTCTGAAGGAAATAAAAAATTAAATATACCTAAAAATACTCCATTTTCAGAGTTGGATGGGAATACCTTCGCATGCCCTGTTTGTAGAGCTGGTAAAAATTTTTATAAGGATATAGGTCCTAAATCTAAACCCAGTGGTTTTGAAGAAAATTTAGTTTATGGCTTTGGTTTTAATAGTTTACCCCCTGGACAAAAAAACATATTGATTTTTGGAGGTCTGGCTTTTGCTGCTGCTATGTTCCTTTCTTTGTACTCTTTGCATTAATATATACAAATGAAAAAAATTATTACTAGTATTCCCAATCTTCTTTTATCAGTTCTTATTTGTTTTGTATTGAGCAGTTGTTCATCAACAGGAGTAAAGATGAGTGATAGCAGCCCTTGGAAAACAATTCAGTTTGAGGACCAGGCTAATGCTTTAGATGTTGATTTTATAGATGATAAAAATGGATTTTTAGTAGGTTCTAATAGACTTATTATGGAATCTAATGATGGAGGAGAAACTTGGGAAAAAAGAAATTTAGATCTACCAAGTGAAGAGAACTTTCGTCTCCTAGATATTGATTTTAAAGGTGAAGAGGGATGGTTAATAGGTCAGCCTTCATTAGTTATGCACACACTTGATGCAGGAAAGAATTGGACGCGTTTATCCCTAGGTAACAAATTACCAGGTCAACCATTTCTAATAACAACTGTCAATGCGGGTGTTGCAGAATTGGCTACCACTGCAGGTGCTATTTATGAAACATCAGATAGTGGTGAATCATGGAATGCAAAAGTTGTAGATGCATCCGGTTCTGGAGGTGTAAGAGATTTAAGAAGAACTAATAAAGGAGATTATGTCAGTGTTAGTAGTCTAGGTAATTTCTTTTCTACTTTAGAAAAGGATAGTGATGCATGGATAGCTCATCAAAGAGCAAGCAGCAAAAGAGTTCAAAGTATTGGTTTCAATCCAGAAGGAAGTTTATGGATGCTTTCTAGAGGAGCAGAAATTAGATTTAATGAAGATACTAATGACCTAGAAAATTGGTCAAAGCCTATCATCCCAATTCTTAATGGATACAATTATCTAGACATGGGGTGGGATCCAAATGGTGATATATGGGCTGGCGGTGGTAATGGAACTTTAATAGTAAGTAAAGATCAAGGTAAAACTTGGAATAAAGATCCTGTAGCTTCTGAATTGCCAACAAACTACATTAAAATAGTTTTTCTTGATAAGGAGGCTTTAGACAATCAAAAAGGATTTGTACTTGGCGAGCGTGGCTATATTCTTAAATGGAATAGCTAACTTTGAAAGACTTGGAGTCAATAGTAAAAAAAAAATTAATTTTTTAAAGATTTAGCAACTGTCTGTAACCAACCTGTTAATTTCTTCGCGAACTTATGATTTTACACTGTAAGATCATAGGGTAAACATTTGTGATTATGGCCGCAGGTTCAACGGGTGAACGCCCATTCTTTGAAATAATCACCAGTATTAGGTACTGGATTATTCATGCAGTAACATTACCAGCTATTTTTATAGCAGGCTTCTTATTCGTATACACAGGCTTAGCCTACGATGCTTTCGGAACTCCTCGTCCAGATAGTTATTTCCAATCATCTGAATCTAAAGCACCTGTTGTAACACAAAGATATGAAGCTAAATCTCAACTAGATTTAAGAACAAAATAACAATGACTAATTCTCAAGCTCCAATGCAGGCTGCGGAAGTCCGCGTTTATCCTATATTTACTGTTCGTTGGCTAGCAGTTCACGCTCTAGCTATCCCATCAGTATTCTTCTTAGGTTCTATTGCTGCTATGCAATTCGTAGCCCGATAAATTTAACTATCATGCAAGTAAACGAAAATCCTAACAAAGTTCCAGTTGAACTTAATCGTACAAGCCTTTATTTAGGCTTACTATCAGTCTTTGTATTGGGAATTTTATTTTCCAGTTACTTTTTCAATTAAATTAAAACTATGAGTAAATTAAAAGGACCTGATGGAAGAATTCCAGATAGACTTCCCGACGGTAGACCAGCAGTTGCATGGGAAAGAAGATGGACTGAAGGAACTCTTCCACTTTGGCTTGTTGCTACAGCAGGTGGAATTGCAGTTATCTTCGTTTTAGGTATATTCTTCTATGGTTCATACCAAGGCGTTGGAGCCGGAGGCTAATAAATACTTACCTTGGCCTGATAATCACTTCTATCAAATAAGCCTAATAAGAATCAGTAAATATCCTTAGCTTCTTTTTTGTGGAGCTAGGGATATTTTCTTTTTGGGTTATCAATCCATCTTTTAATGAAAAATGAGACTTACTTTTTGGTCTTTCTTTTTCAATTAATTTAGCCACTTCAAATATTATTTTATTAGCCACTTCAGTATTTGATCTAAGATTCTCCAAAACCATCTCTACAGAAACTTCTTGATGAGTTTGATGCCAGCAATCATAATCAGTAACCATAGATAAGGAGGAGTAAGCTATTTCAGCTTCTTTAGCTAATCTTGCTTCTGTGTGGTTCGTCATTCCAATTATTGAACATCCCCAACTCCTATATAAATTAGATTCTGCTCTAGTTGAGAAAGCAGGACCTTCCATTGCTAGATAGGTGCCCCCTCTATGCAATTGTCTACCGCCAGGAATATTTTTTTCTCCGATTTCACTTAATATACGTGATAAGTTTGTGCAGAAGGGATCTCCCATAGTTACGTGAGCAACAGCTCCCTCGTTAAAGAAGGTTGCAGGTCTATTTTTTGTCCGGTCTATAAATTGATCTGGAACCACTATATCAAGAGGCCTTATCTGTTCTTGTAATGAACCAACTGCTGATGGAGCAATAATCCATCTTACTCCTATTGATCTTAGAGCCCAAATATTAGCTTTATAAGGGATTTCAGAAGGATTTAAACTATGTTTTCTGCCATGTCTAGGAATAAATGCTATCTCTAGGTTTCCAAGATTATATACTTTTATAGAATCAGAAGGTTTACCATAGGGAGTATTGATTTCTAGATCTCTTAAGTGCTCTATTTGATCCATTGAATAAAATCCACTTCCACCAATTACTCCTAATCTTGATTTTTCAATTGGTAATAAATGTTCTTTATTCATAGTGATGTAAATGACTTTTAATCATCTGGTACTAATTGGAGGAGGACACTCAAATGTTTCTTTATTGAAGAAATGGTCCATGTTTCCGAAATTAATGCCAGAAATTCCTGTTTCAATTATATCTAGAGATTCTTATTTGGTTTATTCAGCTTTATTCCCATCGGTGATTTCAAAATCAATCACTTTAGAAGAGAGTCTAATTGATATAAAATCTTTAGCAAAAAATGCAAAAGTATCTTTTATAGAAGAAGAAGTAAAGGATATTGATTTCAATTTAAAGAAAATTGTTTTAAGTGAAAGACCTTCAGTTAATTATTCGAAGTTGGTGCTTAATTATGGAAGTCAAACAAAAATTCCAAAAGAATTTGAATCACTAGTTAAAAATCGAAATGCTTTTTCAATCAAACCTTTTTTAAGTGCTTATGACTCAATACTAAAAGAGGACATTTTTGATTCAGTTAATGAACTGCCATTTGTAATTGTTGGAAGTGGCCTTGCTGCAATTGAAGTATCTTATGCTTTGAGAAAAAGATGGGGAGATAGACCGTTAAAACTATTATGTGATTCAAGAAAAATAAATAATACAATTCTAAAAAGTTTACGGAATTCCAATATTGATTTAGTTGAAAAACTTAATTTTGATTATGGCAAGATTCTTTTATGTACTGGAAATACATCTCCGTCATGGGCGCAAAAAAGATTATTAGATTCAGATTCTTATGGCAGAATAATTACAAATCAGAATTTACAGATAAAAAGTTTCTCTGGAATCTTTGCTGTCGGTGATTGCGGAGTTGTAGGTTCAGCAAAAAGACCACCTTCGGGAGTTTTTGCAGTAAAAGTTGTAAATACATTAGTACAAAATCTAAAAAAAGATATAGAAGGGAGATCATTAAAAAAGTGGTTTCCTCAAAAGATCGGATTGCAAATAGTAAATATATTTCCAAGCCATCATCCAAAGGCTTTTGCTATTTATCGCAATTTTGTTTTCGGCCCTTCTTTTATTTTTTGGATTTTAAAGCATAAAATTGATCTCAACTTTATTAAAAAGTTCAGATCAAAAAGGCTAATTATGAATAGAAGTGAAAAAAATATTTCATTGAATGATTGCAGAGGATGTGCAGCTAAAATTCCTCAGTTTGTTTTGAATAAATCATTAAGAAATTCAAATTTAAATTCTTTTGCCTCATCACCTGAAGATTCAGTTGAGATATATCAAAATGGTCAAGATATTATCTTGCAAAGTGTAGATGGATTTCCTGCTTTGGTAAGTGATCCTTGGCTTAATGCAAAAATTACTACTTTGCATGCTTGTTCAGATTTGTGGGCATGCGGAGCAAAACTTTCATCCGCGCAGGCTTTAATTTCATTACCAAAAGTTGAAAGGGAATTTCAGAGTTACCTCTTTTCTCAATCACTTAAAGGTATTAAATCAACAGTTGAGGATCATGGAGGTGAATTACTTGGAGGCCATACTTTCGAGGCAAGAAGTTTAGTAAATAAACCTTATTCATTAGGAATAGATATTTCTTTAACAGTTCAGGGTATTTTAAAAAATGGAGCAAAACCATGGCTTAAATCTGGAATGAAAATTGGAGATATTCTCATGATGTCTAGACCTCTGGGCGTTGGGATTTACTTTGCCGGTCAAATGCAAAATATTAATATGCTAGGTATTTCTTCTGAAGTAATTAATAATTTAGTAAAGAGTCAGCAATATTTGATTGATGAAATTTATCTTTTTCAAAATCAATTTAAAGAATCATTGGTCAATGCTGCGACTGATATAACTGGATATGGATTTATTGGACATCTTAAAGAAATGGTTGAATCATCTAATTTATATAGGCAAAGCAATAATCTTGAGCCACTAAAAGTTTTATTAGATTTATTTGCATTTAAAGCTTATCCTGGAGTATTTGATTTAATAAGAAAAGATGTTAAAAGTACTTTCTTTGAATCTAATAAAGAAATTTTTGACAAAATTTATAAAGTAAATAAGCAAAAAAGAATAATTAATTTTTTAAACGAAAATTCATTAGATCAAGAGACTTTTAACGAGAGAATATCATTACTATTAGATCCTCAAACATGTGGACCCTTGTTGATTAGTTGCAATCGTAAATATGAAAATGTCCTAAAGGATAAATGGTACAAGGTTGGAGAGGTTGTAAAAATGTAATTAATTTCTATTTAATTTGTCAATTTCCAAATATCTTAATTTTTTGATTTCCTTTCCCATCTCCTTCCCTGGATCCCATCCTTCTTTTTTTAATGTTTCTCCATCTTTTTTTGATTTTATGAATTTGTAAATAAATAACCACTTAAACAAGTTACGCCAGTACGGTCCTCCATCACAAATTAATAATTTGACTGTCTCGTCATTAAGGTTTCTGTCCTCAATAAATTCTGTCCAACTTGATGGAGAAAAATGATTGAAATTTTTTTGGTTTGTATTTAATATCTTTTTGATATTTATATAATCTTCTAATATTTTTATCTCACTATTATTTACCAAAAATCTTTGACATTCTTTTTCTAAATCTTCTGAATCTTTTAATAAGTAAAGCAAATGATTTCCCTTTAACTTCTTAATCCAATTTAGTCCTCTTAAAAATCTTTTATCGACTTTAATATTTTCATTTAAGATTGAGATAATTTCCCATTTATGAATTATCGAAATCACATTAGTCAAATTATCGTGTTTGCATATTTCAGCTAGTTCCATCCTTATTCGTATGCCTAGTGCAGGAGGGTAAATCATTTTTTGATGAGTTTCTAAACTTTTCCACGGCCATTTTCTAACTGTTTCTTGAGATTGTTTGAGGGAATTATTTGAAATATTGAAATCTAACCTTGAAGCATATTTTGCACATCTAATTAATCTACTTGGATCATCTGAAATGCTATTACTGTGAAGTAAGTTCAATCTTTTACTTTTTATATCAGAAATTCCTCCATAAAAATCATAGATTTTCCTTGTCGAGACCTCGAAGGCTATTGAATTTATAGTGAAATCTCTTCTCTTGAGATCCTCCTCAATAGTACTTTTATTTACTGTGGGATTTAAGCCTGGAGCAGAATAAATTTCTTTTCTTGCAGAAGCAATATCAATTTTATAGTCATTAATATTTATTTCTACAGTGTTGTATAAATTAAATTCCTTGATTAAACATAAATCTACATTTACAATATTTTTTTTTATAAATTTTGCAAGAGAAATAGAGGATCCTTCAATAACAAGATCAATATCTACAGGTTTAGAAAACGATTTTTTGTGGAATTTACTAATTAATAAATCTCTTAAATAACCGCCAACAAAAGCTACTTTAGTATTGTTATTAGATTCTATGTATTTACTAATAAGGTTATATAGATTAAATGGAGTTTTGATTAATTCCCCTTGGATGTAATCCGAGATATCGTTCATGAGTTTTAACTTACATAACGAATTGGAGCTAATCTGGGATCTAGAATTTTACTTCCTTTATCACCAAATTTTACGGCTAAAGATATTTTTTCCCCACTCCCAAAAATATGTATAATTTCACCTTTCCCAAATTTTGAGTGAATTAGCTTATCTCCAACTATCCAGCTTTTCCCTTTACTTGGACCTGAATATAATTTTCTTACTGCATTTATTGGTTTGTTAACAAATTCATTTGGATTGTTTCGATCAACTCTTGTTAAACGATCAAGATGCAAATCTCTTCTAATTGAAGCACCACCAGTTTGTGGTAATTCGCCATCCATTAGATCTTCAGGTATTTCCGAAAGAAATATTGAAGGAATTGTTGCTTCTCGCATTCCACCCCATAATCTTCTTTCTCTGGCATGACTTAAGAAAACTCTTTCTTTAGCTCTAGTAATACCTACGTAGCATAATCTTCTTTCCTCTTCAAGAAGTGAGGGAGTATCTATTGATCTATGGCTGGGGAATAGACCTTGTTCTAGCCCAGTGATAAAAACATTTTGAAATTCTAAACCTTTACTATTATGCAGAGTCATGAGAGTTACAGAGTTAGGATTATTTTTCTTAGTATCATTATCAGTTGTTAAAGCTGCTGTAGAAAGAAATCCTTCTACATCTCCACTTTCTGTTTCTTCTTCATATTGAGTAGCTGCATTAATTAGTTCTTGTAAATTATTTCTTCTATCTTCAGATTCTTCAGTCCCACTAGAGAGCAAGTCACTTAAATAACCACTTTTTTCTAATATAAGTTGTAGTAGTCGAGCGGGACCTGAATTTTCTAGGTAACACAGTAAATCATTCATAACTTCAGTAAATTTATTAATTCCTTTTGATGATCGGCCTATTGTTTCTTCAAGACTTTGCTTATCATTAAGAACCTCCCATAATGGGATATTTAACCTATTAGATAGTTCATTAAGTTTTTGAATAGTAGTCTTACCAATCCCTCTTCTAGGAACATTTATGATTCGTAAAAGACTAACGTTATCTGAAGAATTAACCAGAACTTTCAAATATGCTATTGCATCTTTAATTTCTCTTCTATCATAAAAACGCAATCCTCCAAAAATTGTATAAGGAATGCGCCACCTTACAAGAGATTCTTCTAGTACTCTCGACTGAGCTCTGGTTCGATATAAAATTGCAAAATTTTTCCAAATTGGGGTTTGATTATAGTTATTGAGTGATTTTATTTTATTGGTAATTGCTTCTGCCTCCGAAATTTCATCATCACAGCTGAGTAACGTTAAAAGTTCCCCTTTTTCTTTAGTAGCTTTTAAAACTTTGTCAATTCTTTCAGAGTTGTTTTCAATTAGTGAGTTTGCAGCATCAAGGATATTGGAAGATGACCTATAATTTTCTTCTAATTTAATTAAAGAAGATTTTGTATCCTCTTTCATTGAAGTTTTAAAATCTTCTTGAAAACCAATTAAAATTCTGAAGTCAGCTGCCCTGAAACTATAAATACTTTGATCAGCATCCCCAACTACAAAAATTGATCGATCTTCCCAATTGAAGAATTTTTTTGGTTCAGTATTTCCAGCAGTAATTAATTTTATAAGTTCATATTGTGTTCTATTTGTATCTTGATATTCGTCAACTAAAATATGTTTAAATCTTTTGTGCCAGTAATCTCTGACTATATCATTTTGCCTCAATAAGAAAACAGGCAAAAGTAGAAGATCATCAAAGTCTAAAGAATTATTTTTTGAGAGAGAAATTCTATATCTCTTGTAGGCTTCTGCAACTGTTTTATCAAAATTATTATCTGCTTTTTCTAAAAGATCATTGGAAGTTAAGCATTGATTTTTAGCATTACTTATTAATCTTTTAATCTTTTTGGGATCATATCTTTTTGGGTCAAGATTCATATCTTGACTAATAATTTCTTTTACTAATGTTTGAGAATCTGTTTCATCGTAAATCGAAAATTGCCTTGTCCATTTTAGGCCTTCTGGATCAGTATATTTTTCAATATCGTATCTCAGAAGTCTTGAAAATAAAGAATGGAAAGTACCGATCCAAAGGTTTTGAAGACTTTCTTGGTTAACGTTTGTTCTTAATTGATTTTGATCAATTTCTTTGAGAGTGGTCCAAGGCTGACCAAATTGATTAAAAGCTAATTCTTGGGCTAAAAGAACCTCTAATCTTGCTTTCATTTCCTTGGCAGCTTTGTTAGTGAAAGTGACTGCGAGAATGTTATAGGGATCTATAGAGTTGCCCTCAATAAGGTTTGCGATTCTGTGAGTAAGAGCCTTAGTTTTTCCGCTACCTGCACCAGCTACAACTAATAATGGTCCATAAACATGTTTTACTGCTTGAAGTTGTTGATTGTTTAGGGACTTAAAAAGGAAATTGTTGGTTTGAGGCACTTTTGGAAGGGTTTTTCAAAAATCAGATTTTACTATGAGATTCAGATTCCGTTTCTAGATCTTCTAACGTTTTTTTTAAATTGATAAGTTCATTATTATTATTAATTATTTCTTGAAATTTATTTTGAGGCATCTTTAATTTCATACTTCTGTCTAGAATTTCTTTTTCCAATCTCTTTTTATATGAGGAAATAAGTTTTTTTGATAATTTTAAATCTTGTTGATCCAAAACTTTATTAAAAATGTAGTTTTATTTTAGCGAAAAAAAATTTTTTATTTAAATTATTTCAATTATCACTTTGAAATGCAGTTATTAATTAAGAAGCATTGCGTTAATTTTGAATTTGTATTGTTTTTACTAGCTTTGTACTATTCTAAGACTCGAACTTTTATTTTTTTATTTAATAATGTCAGTTTTAAAGAGTAACCGACTATTTTCCGCTGATAAACAATTAAATGATTTAAGCAATATAAAAGAATTTATTAATAGTGCAAACTCAAGATTAGATGCAATAAGCTCAATTACTAATAATTCACATGCAATTGCAGCAGACGCCGTAACAGCAATGATTTGCGAAAATCAAGATCCAGTTAATTCAAAAATATCTTTAAATACAACTAACAAGATGTCCGTTTGTTTAAGAGATGGAGAAATAATCCTAAGGATTGTTGCTTATCTTTTAATTTCTAATGACGAATCAGTTTTAGAAAAAAATTGTTTGAAGGATCTTAAAAATACTTATCTTGCTCTTGGGGTACCTTTAAGAAATGCAATAAGGGTTATTGAATTAATGCGAGATGCAACGATCTCTGATTTGAATTTTACAGTTAATAATATGCAGGGAAACAAAGGCTTCCTTCCTGATTTAATTTCTGCAACAGAGTTTCAATTTGAAAGGATAATTAATCTTTTAAACTAGCTAAATTTCTTATTTCAGAAGTATGGGAAGTCTGTATTACTGAATTATTTTCTAGATTTCTAGTAGTAGAAAATCTAGATCTTATATGAGTGGATAAAAAGGAAATTCTTTCTTCAGAAACTGTTGATTTATAAATAGTTTTAATGTGTAAATTATTTTGTTCATCAACAAAATAATTGGATGATGAAATAAAGGATTCTGTATAACCTTTATTTCTTAAAACAATTCCTGAATTTTCATCTTTGGGTAAAAAAATCAGAATAGTTTCATCTCTCTCACTGATATCATCATTGTCCCAATCACTAATAGCTTGCCAGTTTATAGAAATGGCTATGCTCTCTAGGTTTAAACTAAATTTATTATTTTTAAACATTTCAACGACTTTTTTATTTTTTTTGTTGATATGTTTTATATGTATTTTACTAGTTGAGTTTTCAAATTCCTGAAAAGCTAAAGTGTGAGTACTTCTAATAGATTTCCACTCTCCTATACTTTTATCAATGAATTGATTAATTATTGTTAGATTCTTCGTCAAGTTTATCTTCTACGGAATGATTTTCTGCTTTTTGTATCATTCTTACCATTGAATCTACCATTAATCTCTTTGCAGAGGTTACTTTTAATCCAGAAGGAGTAGTTGATATTTGTTCTCCAGGGCGATCATATGAAGTTGGTCTAAATGAAGTCATCTAATAACTTTAAAAATTAATCGATTTCTATTCTTGCATGAATCATTATTTATATAGTTATTGTTTGCGAAAATGTCATATCTTTCTTCTTTGATTACAGAATTATCAACTGTTTTGTTATTTAGGCATTTTATTTTTTGCCAATCCTGAAATAGTCGCTAAAGCAAACATTCCCAATAGAGCAATACCTAGAAATAATCCTGCTCCCTGGCTAACCCCAGCTCCTACTGCTACTAGTATAGAGTCACTGATTAGAAGACTTATTAATAATGCAGGAGTAAATATTTTCCAGCGAGTCCCTCCAATACCAATTGCGTAGCTTAGAAAATCAAAAAGGCCAGTCATTAGTAGACCTGTCATAAGAAAGAAATTTTCTTCAAGTTGGTTTTGATTGAAACTTTCAATCTTTTGCATTGCTTTCGGGCCTACTAAATTTCGTACAGGAACCCGACCATAATTTCTTGCGATAAAGAAAGCAGCTTGGCAAAAAACGATATCAGAAAAGATTATTGTCATGTAACCTTTTTGAAACCCTAGTAATGAACCAGCTAGCAGAGAATAAGCTGAACTTGGAAGGGCAGGTAAAATAATACTTACTCCTCTGAGTATGAATATTCCAAAAGGAGCCCAAATCCCCATACTTTCAATTTTGTTTCTTAGAGGTTCAATCCCATAATTTTGGATTAAATAAATCAATACAACAAATATTGCAATAAAAAAAACTACTGAGAAAAATTTCTGTATTTTATTCATTATTTTTCTAATAAATTTATTGGAAGTAAATTCTTAATTTTAATATTTGATTCTATCTATAATGGAAATACTAATCAATAAAAATTTTTACAAATTTTTAATCTTTTATTTCCTACTAATAAAAAATTTTTGTATTACATAAATAGTCATGATTAATTCTAAGAATAAAGTTAATTCAATTTTTTTTAGAAATTTCATTTATTTAGTACTTTCGATTATCGTTTTCTTTTGTATTTCAATAAAAAAATCAGAAGCTTTGCCTCATGAATGGGTTGGAGTCCCTAAAAGTGAATACGGAGAGCAGTTATGGGATAGGCAAAGTATAAAAAGGAATGAGGATGGTTCTGTAAGAGTATTGAGTAAATTTATTCCCAAAACAAAAAGTGAAATTACTAAGGATATTCTCTATACAATGGATATAAATTGTTTTGAAAAATCATTTAGAGATGTTGATGTCTCAATAGATGAAGCAAATAGTAATTTCAATGATTTAGCTAATTGGCAAGATCCAAATGGAGATAAACTGATTTTGGATGTTATTGGTCAAGTCTGCAGAGTCGAAAACTAAAAATTTTAAGTTGTAAAAAAAAAACAAAAAAATAACAAGTTCTCAATGATTTGAAAGTATAAAACCCTGTCTAGAACAGGGTTTTAAAGGTGCCAGGACCCAGATTTGAACTGGGGACACGGCGATTTTCAGTCGCCTGCTCTACCAACTGAGCTATCCCGGCTCTAACCTATATACTTTAAATTAAGATGTGTAGTTTGTGAAACCCTTTTAATTAAAAATTTTATATCTTCATCAAATATCTTAAAAAAACTTTTATTTTGAGTTCATCGCTAATAAGGCTGTACCAAATGAAGTGGTTTTTTTACATGAAACTATTGGTATATTGATAATATTTTCTCTTATTTTTCTCCACTGAGGATTTTTTGAACCTCCACCAATAGTAATAATTTTTTTTGGAAGTGAGCCAGTTAGTTCGCCTAGCTTTTCCCATCCTTTTAATTCGATCTTAGCTAGACCCTCGAATAATGCATGTAAATAAAGTGAGTCGCTTACTGGCCTTGGACCAAGTATCGGCTTTAAATTAGAATCATTAACAGGAAATCTTTCTCCTTTACTATTAAGAGGTAGAAGATTTAAAGAAGTGTTTTTTGATGGATTTATTTGTCGACTGAGCTCTTTTATTTCTAAATCAGAGAAAAATTGAGACAATATACCACAGCCTGCGTTTGATGCTCCTCCACATATCCAATTGCCGTTTATTCTATGGTTTGTAATTCCTTGTTTTTTTATAGGATTATCAATAATTTTCTTAACTACAATAGTTGTTCCTAAAACTGTGAGACCATCTTCTTTGCCTAAACCTGCAGCTATTACACTTGCATTAGAGTCAGTAGTGCCTGAGATTAATATTAATTTCTTATTCAAGTTAAATCTTTCTGCAAAATCAAAGTTCACTTGTCCAATAATTTTTCCACTTTTTATTATTTGAGGTAGGCATTTTCTCCATGAATTATTGAGATAGCTTTTTGGCCATGATTCTTTTTTTAGATCCCAACCAAGTTTTAGATTATTACCTTCTTCTCCATAAGTCCAATCTTTTAAAAACCAACCAGTGATCCAATCAGATTGATGTCGTAAAAGTATATTTGATCCATATTTATCTATTAGTTTTAATGCTTTAGCAAGACTACTGTATGGAGTTCGCAGATGTTCTTCTCCAGAAGTTAATGATTCAAGAAGGATCTTATGTTCATTACA
This sequence comes from Prochlorococcus sp. AG-347-M18, assembly GCA_003281165.1. Classification (GTDB taxonomy): domain Bacteria; phylum Cyanobacteriota; class Cyanobacteriia; order PCC-6307; family Cyanobiaceae; genus Prochlorococcus_A. The sequence goes on along the minus strand of QCCT01000001.1, from coordinate 5,448 downwards.
TGCTTGGTCATAAGATATCGCTTCTCCTAATAGCTCTCCTCGTAAATTTGATGCTGTTAAAGTTCCTGATGTACCAGATATAGCCAATTTTTGAAGGTTACTTTTTACCTCAATAGGTAAACACCCTAAGAGTTTTTCACAAGAATTGATCCAAGAATTTGGATTTTTAAAGCTGCACAAATAAGGAACTGAATTTGCATATACTAATTTCTTATCAAGATTAATTATGGAAATTCTTGCACCACTGGTTCCAAAATCTAACCCTCCATAAAAATTATCAGGCATAGAGTAATTATTATTTTATAAGAATACGTTGGCCCCCTCTGCTAGTTGGGCTGCTTTTCCTTCAACATTTTCCCAAGGGAGCTCAAGATCTCTTCTTCCAAAATGTCCATAGGAAGCAGTCTTTCTGAAAAATTTACCACCCATTTTTTTTGGAAGATTCCTTAAGTTAAATTCCTTTATTATTGATGCAGGTCTTAAATCAAAGTGCTCTTTAATAAGCTTAGTTAAATTAGCTTGTGAAATAATACCAGTATCAAAAGTTTCAACGAGTATAGAAATCGGTTTTGCGACTCCAATTGCATAACTTAATTGTACTTCGGCCTTTTTGGCGAGTTTTGCTTTAACTATACTTTTAGCTACATAACGTGCTGCATAAGCTGCTGATCTATCCACTTTTGTAGGATCTTTGCCAGAGAATGCTCCTCCTCCATGCCTTGCATATCCACCATAAGTATCTACTATAATTTTTCTGCCAGTAAGTCCGGCATCACCTTGAGGCCCTCCTACGACGAATTTACCAGTGGGGTTTACTAGAAACCTCGTTTTGTGAATGTTTGGTTTGATTTCTAAATCTTCAGTAGCAGGAATTACAACATGCCTCCACAAATCTTCTTTTATTTTTTTACGAATTGCTTCTTCATTTGTGATTCCATCAATCTCAGGATTATGTTGTGTTGAAATTAAAATAGTATTAATTGAAACTGGAACTCCTTTTTCGTAATCAATGCTTACTTGAGTTTTACCATCGGGGAGGAGATAATTAAGGACTTTTTCATGTCTCACTTTGGCAAGTTGAATGGCTAATCTATGAGCCAAGCTAATAGGTAAGGGCATTAATTCAGGTGTTTCATTGCATGCATAGCCAAACATTATGCCTTGATCTCCAGCTCCGGTATTGTCTTCCAGATCATCATTAACATCATCTGCATCGTTTACTCCTTGAGAAATATCTGGGGATTGCTCGTCAAGTGCTACTAAAACAGCACAACTATTCGCGTCAAAACCGCCTGCTTTATAGCCTTCATAGCCAATTTCTTTTATTACATTCCTTACAAGTTTTATATAATCTATTTTCGCTTTAGAAGTTATTTCTCCAGTAAGTAGACAAAGACCAGTATTGACTACAGTTTCACATGCAACTCTGCTTTCTGGATCCTCTGTTAATAAGGCATCTAAAACAGCATCACTTATTTGATCACATATTTTGTCAGGATGACCCTCAGTTACGGATTCAGAAGTGAATATGAAATCACTCATTTATACATAATTTAAAAACTAAACTTTATCCTAAAATAGTTGATCGTAACTAATCAATAATTGTAAATTTAAAAATACTTGTTCAAGGATAAATTAACTTTTCGTTTTGATATTTCTGAGTAAATAAGAACACCTAAACTTTTTCAGCTGAAGCCATGGAGCTTTCTTCAATATCATCAGTTTGTTCAAATAACATTTGCTTGTATTTCGCAGCCATTTCTTCAGCTTTACTAAAAACTTTTTGAGGGTCAGTGAGCATATCGCCTGGTTCAGGCTCAAGTGCTTTAGTAGATAATGAAATTCTTCCTCTTTCCGAATCAAGGTCGATTATCATGACTTTCATTTGATCACTAACGTTTAAAACATTATGAGGAGTCTCAATATGTTCATGACTGATCTCAGAGATATGCAATAGACCGCTAACTCCTCCAATATCGATAAAAGCTCCATAAGGTTTAATACCTTTTACAGAACCTACAACTACTTCGCCTACCTCAAGTCTATTCATTTTTTTCTCAACCAAAGCTCTTCTATGGCTGAGTACTAGTCTGTTTCTCTCTTCATCGACTTCAAGAAATTTTAAAGGTAAATATTCACCTTCCAAGTCATCTTTAATTTTTCGAGCACTTATATGAGAGCCTGGTATAAAACCTCTCAAGCCTTCTACTCTAACAAGAGCCCCTCCTCTGTTTGTCGCAAAAACTTCAGAATATATGGTGGCATCCTCTTTTTGGAGTTGTCTGACCCTTTCCCATGCTCTTTGATATTCAATTCTTCTAATGGAGAGAGCTAGTTGGCCATCTTCATTTTCTTCACTCATTATGAAAAATTCTCTACTTTCCGAAGGTTGTAAAACATCATTAAGTCCTTCAACTCTATTTATTGAAACCTCCTGAACAGGCATAAAAGCAGCGGTTTTAGCCCCTATATCTATCATGGCTCCTTTTGGCTCTAGAGCAAAAACAGTACCTTTTACTAGATCGCCAGGCTTGAAATTATAGTCATACTTACCCAAAAGAGATGCAAATTCTTCTTGTGTGAATCCTGCATTGTCAAAATCGGTATTTGTTCTGCTTGAGGAAGAATCTGCGGAAGGAATATCATTCTTTTCGAATGATAAATCCTCCTCATTTTGGGATGCTGAATCGTTATCTAATTCAGACGAATTTTTAATTTCTTTATTCTCAGAAAGTTCTTTAATGGTTTGTGAAGAATCTTCGTTCATTTGTTACGTCGCAGACTACCTTAGGTAGTTAGAAAGGAATGCTACTAGCCTGCAAACCAATAGCAAAATATATTTGTGTTATGTATTCTACACTTTAAGATGCTGAATTTTATAAAATTGATGCTAATTGGTTTTTTGAACTCCCTTTCAAAGATTCAAGAGTAGAGATAAAATCTTTGACCCCATTAAATTTTCTGTAAACTGAGGCGTATCTTATATAAGCAACTTCGTTTTCTTTTCTGAGACTTTTAAGTATTAATTCACCAATTTGTGAAGATTTAATATCTTTATTAGCGTCTTGAACGATTTGTGATTCAATTCCATCTACGAAATTAATAATTGCTTCACTAGTGAAGGTAGTCTTTTCGCAAGCTCTTGAAATTCCAGTAAATAATTTTTGTTTATCGAATAATTCTCTGCTCCCATCTTTCTTAATAACTGCAACTGGCATTGTTTCAACTCTTTCATAAGTTGTAAATCTAAAGCTGCAATTTAAGCACTCTCTTCTTCTTCGAACACTTTTACCACTATCAGCAGATCTTGATTCCAAAACTCTGCTATCTGTGTTTTGACAGGTTGGACACTGCATGTGGTGAAATAAATTGCACTTTAACTTTAATAGTAAAGTAATTTCTTAATTATGAAAAGTAAAAAACCTCTTGTTAAAGAGGTTTTCTTACTAACTTCATTTTCTATCAAATTTAGGTGGGTCTCTAAAGGCGACAGCAAAGAATAAAGTAACAACTGCAAGAGTTAGGATAAGTACGTATGCAAAAGCTTCCATAAGTTTAAGTAATAAAGTTTAGTTTAAACCCTTCCTGGGATTCTTCTTGTGGTTTCGTCACCAAGCTTCTTAAATAGACCAAATTCAACTTGATCTCCAATCTCAGCGTCAATACCAGCAAAGGAATTTCTATATAGAGTTCTTGAAGCATGCCACCAGTGGCCAAACAAGAATAGCAATCCGAAACATAAGTGAGCATATGTAAACCAAGCTCTTGGAGAGCTTCGGAATACACCGTCAGATTTATAAGTTTCTCTGTCAAACTTGAATGCTTCTCCTAGTTGAGCCTTTCTAGCTAATCTTTTAACAACTGCAGGATCAGTAAATGTTTGTCCATTTAAATCTCCACCATAGATAGTTGCTGTTATGCCAGTTTGTTCAAATGAATACTTTGCTTCAGCTCTTCTAAATGGAATATCTGCTCTAACGTTACCCTCTTTATCTTCTAATATTACAGGGAAATTTTCAAAGAAATTAGGTATTCTTCTAACTTCTAATTCATTACCTTCCTTGTCTTGAAAAGAAATGTGACCTTGCCAACCAGTTGGTAACCCATCACCATTAACAAGAGCTCCAACTCTGAATAATCCTCCCTTAGCAGGACTATTTCCAACGTAATCGTAGAAGGCTAACTTTTCTGGAATCGATGCATATGCCTCTTCTTTGGTTGCACCATCGTCAATAGCAGCTTGAACTCTTCTGTTAATTTCAGTTTTGAAATATCCTGAGTCCCATTGATATCTGGTAGGACCAAATAACTCTACAGGAGTTGTGGCTGAACCGTACCACATCGTTCCAGAAACAACGAAAGATACAAATAGAACAGCAGCTAGAGCACTAGCAAGAACACCTTCAAGGCTTCCAAGTTTTAAAGCTCTATAAAGTCTTTCTCCAGGTCTATTGGTTATGTGAAAAATACCTCCAATAATACCCATAAGTCCAGCTGCAATATGATTTGCAACTATTCCTCCGGGATTAAAAGGATTAAATCCTTCAACCCCCCAGGAAGGAGCCACAGGTTCTACATGACCAGTAAGACCATAAGGATCAGAAACCCAAATCCCCACATTTGCACAATGAAAAGCCCCAAAACCAAAACAAGTTAGTCCAGCTAGAAGAAGGTGAATTCCAAATATTCTTGGCAAATCAAGAGCAGGCTCACCAGTTCTTGAATCTTCCCATAAATCTAGATCCCAATATGTCCAGTGCCAAATAGAGGCCAACATCAAAAGTCCACTAAATACTATGTGTGCCGCTGCAACTCCTTCAAAACTCCAGAATCCAGGATCAACTCCTGTAGCACCCGTAATATCCCATCCATTCCAACTACTTGTTATACCTAGTCTTGCCATGAAAGGCATAACGTACATCCCCTGTCTCCACATTGGATTAAGAACAGCATCAGAAGGATCAAAAATGGCTAATTCGTAAAGAGCCATAGAACCGGCCCAGCCGGCTAATAATGCAGTATGCATAAGATGCACAGCAAGTAGTCGACCTGGGTCATTAATAACTACTGTGTGAACTCGATACCAAGGCAATCCCATCGGTTAATTTCTAGTAACTATGCTGAATAAACAGCTAAACATCACGATAGTAAGGGTTTTTTAGTCTTTGAGGGATTTTTGTAAATAAATTTATTTTCTTGCAAAAATTGGGTAAATCAATTAGCAGGACTGAGTTTTCAAGGAATTTTAAGCTAAAAATTGTTAATATTTTGGTCACAATTCTCAAAGTAAAACGCCAAAATAAGAGAAATAACTAAAAAAATGGCAACTATCAGATTTATCCGTGAGGATTTAGAAGTTCAATGTAATCCTGGTGAAAATTTAAGAGAATTAGTAATGAAAGAGAACTTACAACTTTATGGACTCAAAGGTATTTTAGGAAATTGTGG